>JBQTKD010000092.1:0-11626 GCA_052386455.1 Sporichthyaceae bacterium | reverse complement strand
GCCTGTTCGGCAAGCACCCGGCCGGCCGGTACTGGACCAACACCACCTACCGGCTGTGGGGCCCGGAGTTCATGTCCACCATGAACAAGTACGCCCGCGGCAACCGCGGCATGAACCACCACATCGTCCAGGCCGGCTACGCGGGCATCAACATCTTCGCCCAGGCCGCCAAGGCGACCGGCCCGAACCTGACCCGCGAGCGACTGATGTCCACGTTGGGCAACGGCACCGTGTGGCAGTCGGACGCGTCGCTGGACCAGCGCTTCCAGTACATCAATTCGGAGCGCTACGGAAACAACTGGAACAAGCAGTACGGCCAGGGCCGCGAGTTCATCTACAAGATGGAGACCAACAACACGGTCGCGAACCCGGACGGCACCCCCAACGGCTGGATCCTCGACCCGGACCAGGGCGTCATCTACACGTGGAAGTAGAGCCGGGGCTCGCGTAGCCGTTCAGCAGCCCCGGCCGAGTGCCGGGGCTGCTGCGCGTCCCGCAATACGCTGGAGGCGTGGAGGCGATGCAGCCGATGCCGGCGCGGGCGACGTGGGACGCGTTGTTCGACGCCCTGCTCGCGGATCGCGACGTGCTCACGGCGCGGGTGCGGGGCCAGATGCAGAACCAACTCCCCGCCTACGCGCGTCTGTCGGCCGAATCCCTCGATCCGGTCGTGTGGGGAGAGATTTCGGGTCTCGTGCAGCTGGCGCGCGCCGGCCGAGTGCCGATGGACGACGGCCTGTTCGACGAGTTCGGCCGAGTGGGCGAAGCTCGAGCGGGGCAGGGAGTGCCGCTCGAGGACGTGTTGCGCGCCTGGCGACTGGGGGTGTTCGTCATCCTCGAACGGGCGCGCGAGCTCGGCGGGCAGCTCGGGGTCGGCCCGGAAGAACTTCTCGACTTCGCAGAGTCGGTGCTGGTCTGGTCCGATGCCGCGATGGTGCGACTCGCAGGAGGGCACCGAGCGGCCGAACTCGAGGCGTTGCGGCACGCGCAGGCACAGAGCATGCAGTTCGTGCGCGATGTGCTGCTCGGATCCGTTTCGCCGACCGACGTACGCATCAAGGCACAGGCGTACGGTCTCGACCCCGACCTGTCCTACGTGACGGTGCGGGCACGACCCACCGCCGGCACGTCGACGCGGGATCTGGAGCGATCGCTCGGTTTCCTGGACGCCTACCCGTACCGCCGTGGCCTGTCCACGCTCGTCGAGGGCGAGATCGCGGGTTTTCTCCGCTCGGCGCCTGCGTCCGACCAGCCCGGGATCGTCGGCGTTGGACCGCCGGGGCGCCTGGACAGCCTGGAGCACTCCTTCCGCATCGCGGGACGAGCGCTTGCCACCGCCACCGCCTTCGGCTTGGTCGGTGCCCGGGACCTGCGTTCGCTGGGCGTGCGTCCGGCCGTTCTCGCCGACCGCGACGTCGGGGAAACCCTGCGCGCTCGCTATCTCGCTCCGCTGGAGGCCAGCGGGTCCACCGCGGAACTCGCCGCGACGGTGCGCACCTACCTCGCCTGCGGGATGCACGTCGAGCGCACCGCGGAGAAGCTGTTCGTACACGCCAACACCCTGCGGTACCGCATCGGTCGCTTCGAGGAGTTGACCGAAGCGAGCCTGCGCGAGCCGGGGACCGCGTTCGAGGTCTGGTGGGCGCTGGAGAGCGCGGCCCTCGCCGGCCGCGAGAGCGCCGACGAACTCGACCCGCAGGCTTAGAGGAATCTCCAAGCCGGAGGGCATCGATTTCGGAGCGCGCTCCGGTGGCGGACCCCCGCGCTCGCCGCAGACTTGCCGCGTGACCATCACCGCGAATCCGTCCGTCCGCCAGGTGCTCTCCCGCGTCGTCGAGGATCCCCGCTATCCGGCCATCGCCCGGGTGCCGCTGATCTCGTGGCCGCACATCGGCCTGGTCGTCCTGGCCTACTCGGTGTTCGTCGCGTCGACCTGGTCCTACCTGGCCGGCGGCATCCCCCTCTGGGCGATGCTGCTGCTCAGTCAGTTCGCGGTCTGGGTGTCCTTCTCCCCCGAGCACGACGCCGTGCACGGGTCGGTGTCGCGCAACGCGCGCCTGAACAACATCGTCGGCACGATCTCGATCCAGCTGATGGTGCCGGGGCTCTGCACCACGGTGTACCGAATCCTGCACATGGAGCACCACCGCTGGGTGGGCGACCCCGAGCGCGACCCCGACGATCTCCTCGTCAAGGCGCCCAAGGCGATCCTTCCGCTCGTGCTGATCGGTCCGGTCGAGATCTGGACGGTCTGGTACATCCGCAAGCTCTGGCATCGCCGGCCCCGCCGCGAGCGCGCCATGTTCGTCGCCACGGTGTCGATCTACCTCGGGACGCACATCGCCTTCCTCGCCTCTCCCTGGCGGTGGGACTTCGTGCTCCTGTGGCTGATCCCGCAGAAGATCGGGCTCGCCGTGCTCGTCTACGCCTTCGCGCACATCCAGCACCCGGCCGAGTCCAACTGGCAGGAGTCGCCGTTCCAGAGCACCGTCCGGGTGCGCGCGAACGGGCTGGGGAAGGTGTACATGCTCGGCCAGACCGACCACTGCATCCACCACGCCCTCCCGCACATCCCACTGCACCGCTACCACCGGATCTGGGAGCTGTCGGACTCCGTCCTGCGCACCGCGGGCATTCCCGAGCGTGGCTTCTTCCGTGGACCCCGAGATCTCGTGCTCTCGCCGGCCACCTACGACAACCGGCTGCCGGCACGCGTCGTCGACGCTCGCGTCGTCGGCGGCGCGGGCATCGCGACCTTCGTCCTGGAAGGCGTCGACGGGGACCTGCCGGACTTCACCCCCGGATCGCACATCGACGTCCATCTGCCGAGCGGGCGGATCCGTCAGTACTCGCTGTGCAACGCGCCGGGCTCGGGGCGCTACCAGATCGCGGTCAAGCCCGAGGCGGACGGACGCGGCGGGTCGATGGAGGTGCACGACACCTTCACGCCGGGAACGATCGTGACGATCGGCGAGCCGCGCAACAACTTCGAACTCGCCAGCGCAAAGCGGTGCGTGCTGGTGGCCGGCGGCATCGGCGTCACCCCGCTGTTGTCGATGGCCCACTACCTCTGGACGGCCGGTGTCCCGTTCGATCTGCACGTCTGCGCGCAGAACGCCGATGCCGTCCCCTTCCGCGACGAGCTCGGCGCACTGCCCTTCGCGGAGTCCGTCCACGTCCACGTGGACGTGACACCCGGCCGCACCGGACTGGACCCGGAACGCGACCTCGGCCCCTGGGACACCGGGCACGAGATGTACGTCTGCGGCCCCGCGGGATTCATGGACTGGATCGTCGGCCGTGCGCTGGATTTGGCGTGGCCGCTGGACACCGTCCACAGGGAATCGTTCACCGCGCTGGAGGTGGACCGCACCCACGACCGGCCGTTCGACGTCGTGCTGGCCCGTCGCGGCACCACGCTGACGGTGCCGCCCCACCTGCAGATCCTCGACGTACTCGCCGCGAACGACATCGCCGTGCCGTTCTCCTGCTCGCAGGGCGTGTGCGGCACCTGCATCGTTCCCGTCCTCGAAGGCGAGGTCGAGCACCGCGACGCGGTCCTGAAGCCCGAGGTCCGAGCGGCCCACACGTGCATGGCCCTCTGCGTCTCCCGAGCCAAGGGCGACAAGGTCGTCCTCGATCTGTAGGGCAGCGCCGGGAATCGCCCTGATGGACAGTCAGTTCCGGCAGTGTTCGTAGTGGGCTCGCAGTCGATCCTTGGCACCTGTCGATCGAGGTCGACATCCTGCCGATCGCCGCGCCCCTACAGGCGAACCTGATCGACGCGAACGTGCACCGGTGTCGAGTGGCCTGAGCTGAACTAGCGTCCTGCCATGACCGATGAACGGATCACCATCGACCCGGACGTCATGGACGGACAACCCTGTATCCGCGGCCTGCGCTTCCCGGTCGTGACCGTGCTACGGATGGTCGCCGGCGGCATGTCTCGGGAGGAAATCCTCGCGGAGCACCCGGACCTGCAGGGGAGGACATCCCGGCAGCGTTGAACTACGCGGCCGCAGCACTGGCCGAGCACTACTACCCTCTGCGTCCACCGGCGTGAGGCTGCTGATCGACGAAAACCTCTCGCCGTCGATCTGTCCACTGGTAGGCGAAGCGGGCCACGACGCCCTGCACGTACGGGACCTCGGCCTCGCCGGCGCGAGCGACGCCGACGTGCCGGCGCGAGCGCACCTGGAGGATCGGGTCCTCGTCACGGCCGACCGCGGCGACTTCGGACGGTTGCTGGCGACGACGGCCGCGTCGGGCCCGTCCGTCGTGTTGCTGCGCCAGCTGCCCGCCGTCGTCCGCGCCGTCGACGTCGCGACCGCTCGGGATGGCGACGTAGAGAGCGCTCGGGATGTCGGCCCGGCGAGCACCGGCCGGATCGCTGAGCGTTCAGTCCGGCTGAGTCAGGCGCTGGCTCGGGTGCCACGCTTCGCGACCGTGCGGGCCGGTGCCGCGGGCGCTTTCACTGGAACCCGCGGCGAGCGGCGAGTGGCCGCGTTCGACGGCGTCTTCGCAGCCGAACGGGGGAAGCTGATGGTGATCTTGCCGTCGAGCGCGGTCAACAGGCGCTGCAAGGTGTCGACCTTCGGGATAGTCCCACCGGCCTCGAACCGGGCGACCGCAGGCTGCCGCATCCCGGCCGCGGCGGCGAGGTCCTGCTGGGACCAGCCACGCTTCTCCCGCTGCTTGCGGACCTGTTCGCCCAGCTCGTAGGCCAACCGCGCAGCCTCGTAGGCCGAAGCTGCGCCGGGCTCCGCGCTGCGGCGGGCGACCATCTCGTCCCAGGTCTCAGCCATCGTGTCCGTCTCCTACCGTGTGCTCCCGGTCCTGACAGGTCCTCATCGCCCGACGCGCTCGCTCGACTTCCCGCGCCTCCCGCGGGCGGGTCTTGCCGAACACCGTGAGCAGGATGATCCGCCGCCCCGGCGCGATCCAGTACGTGATCCGCACCTGACGCCGCTGAAGGTGAAACCGCAGCTCCCGAAGCTTCCCGTCGAGCTGGCGGGAGTAGGGCTCGGAGAGCGCAACGCCCTTGTCCCGCAACAACTCCACGTAGAAGCGGACGTGCTGGAAGTCTTCGGTCGTGAGCGAGTCGAGCCAATCGCTGACCTCGGGCTCCAGCTCGATGCTACCCCACGCCATAACAGCAATGGTATCGATTAGTGGCCGCGAAAGCCCTTGAGCCGGATACGAGTCGTCGCCGAGCTGGACAAAGGAAAACCCGGCCCACGAGGGACCGGGTGAGTTGATGCACAATCCTAGCCAACCCGCTGCGGCCCTGGCCGCCGCGGCTCGCCCTGCCAGTGGTCGAGACCACCCGGCGGACACGGCGGCCCGGGTATTCGGCGTCCTCCCATATCACCCGGACCTCGAGGGTGCTCAGGTCGAACTCGACGCCGTCCTCCACCTCGACCGCTGCAATGGCTTCGACGACCTGCTCGCCGCGGTTCACGCGAGTATCTCCAGCGCAGTCCGAAGCGGACCGGAGGTGCGTGGGAGCTGCGAGGCGATCTCCATGAGCCGCCCAGGCTGACCGCCGCGGCGGAGCCAAACGCGCAGCGCATCGCGACCGGTCTCGTACCCCACGTCCCCGCGCAGCCGGAATACGTCCGCGATGCAGCGTTCTGGCGAGTAGATGCCGATGGTCGTCGTCGAACCCGGAATCTCGATCTCGGTGCGACCCAGATCGAAGGTCCGGCGGTCGAACAGGTGCCACGCGAGCGCGGGATTGCCCGCAGGTATGCGGGAACCGCGCGGGATGGCGATGTCGAGAGCGTTCGGGATGTCGTCGGTCAAGTCGTAGTGCGCGAGTGCCGAGATCAGGCAGACGGTGGCATCGGCCCGCCGGGCCGCGGCCTCGATCCAACCCCAGTCGGCCGCGGGCGCCGCGGCGTCGCGGTAGATCCCGCGGGCGATCCTGTCGAAGCGCCCCTGGCGCGCGGCACGGTAGAGGCCACTGGCGGACATGCCGCTGGCGGCCGCCTGATGGGGCGTCAGGGTCTCCACCTACCCCAACCTCCTGATGACTGATTTCGTATGCAGGAAATTTTATCTGTAGACGTTTTCGTCGGCAATGCGTTTGAAGGACGCCCCTGCCGTCCGGCGGTTCCGCGTGCCGGTTGGGGGCGTGGGGGACCTGTGCCCCCATGCCCCCAACGAATCGCCGCAGGTCAGCAGCCTTGGCGCTCGCATGTTGCTCTCCACGGGGAGCATGTGGGGAGCAATTTCGGAAGACGCAAACGGCCCCCGAACTGCGTTGCCGCAGGTCAGGGGCCGTTTTCCGCGTGCGCGAGGGGGGACTTGAACCCCTCACCGACAAGCCTCTGACCTGCAGGTTCGACGTTCCCGCTGGCCAGCCCGATCCTACCGAACGCAGGCGGACTTTCCCGGACTCGCAGGGACGCCCGTTCTGCTCCCCATGGGGAGCAAGGCTCTGCTCTGCGCGGTGCAAGACGGCTAGAGGAACAGAACTGACGACACGTCATTTCAAGCGCCGGACCAAACCGTCGTGGACGCTCCGACAACGCCGCCGCAGACGCCCCGGCTGATGCGAAGCGCCACCGCGCCGTTCGGGCGACTCGCTCCAGGTGCGCGAACCGTTGCCGGGCGGCCTGCCGCGAGACACCGAGGGCAACGGCGATCCGGTTCCAGCTGCGGCCGCGGTCTCGGGCGCGTTTGACCGCCTCGGTCTTGGCCATCTCGATCACCCCCAACGGAAACGCGCAGACCTGAGGTGGTCAGGCGGCGGGCAAGGGCGCCTACGCCGGTTCGTCCGCCTCGAACTCGGACAGCAGTCGTTCGGCAGTCGCCGTCGGCATTGCCGCGGACCACAGGATCTCGCCCTCCTCGGGGGCAATCCCGGCGATGCCACTCGGTTCCGGCATCCAGTCCTCGGACGCAACGCCGGGGATGCTGGTGAGCAGGAGGACGAACATCGTGGAGTCGACGAGCCCGAGAGCGGAGATCGCGACGTAGGCCTCGTGGCCGTTGTCGGCCCTGATGAGAACCCGCGCCTGCCAGCCCTGGAAGTCGAAGCCGATCACCTTGCCGGTGCGCAGCGATTCCGCCGCCATCCGGCGGACCAGACGCTGAACGCCACCGCGTACGTGCTCGGCCAGTTCGGCGTAGAGGCGGTCGCGATCCCACTCACCGGGGAGAAGGTGCCCGGTCGCTGTGTCGGTGCGGTGGCCGGCGCCCTCTTGATTCTCGGCGTGCCTACGCGTCCGGCATTCCGTGGCGAGCTGCTCGTAGAAGTCGTCCTGGGAGCTGTCCGCCCGCCGGGTTCCGGCGGCGCCCAACCACCAGCTGCCCAACCCCGGTTGGATTCTGGCGTCGGCCAGGTCCAGCCGGCAGCAGACCGCCCGCCACGCCTCGGTCTTGACCTTGAACCAGACCCGGTCATCCAACGCCGCGATCCGCTCGGCGCCACCGGCGGCGTGCAGTTCCGGGAGCCGCTGGGCCTTCACGACGGCGACGTGGTCGATGTCGTCGAGCGGGGACGCCAGGCTCGGTACGCCGATCCCCAGATCGGCTATGGATCGGCGGGTCGGTCGTACACCGCTACCCGGCTCGATGGGCGACACGGCTACGCACCCTAGCGACGAGCACCGACATCGGCGTCGGTTCGCGCCAGTAGGCCGGACAAGGTCGCTGTGGCCCGACGGCGAGTCAGTCCTCGGCGACGCCGCCGAGTTCCGCGAGGCGTTCGGCCGACATGCCGGTCATCGCGGACAGCAGCGAAGTCTTCGACCCGTCGAGCTTCATCAGGGCGTCGCGAACGCCCGACTCGATCTCGGCCCGGTGGCGTTCGACGTACTCGCGAACGGCCTGATCGACCACGGACTTCTTCGTCGCGCCCAGGAAGTGGGCGGCGTGCGAGATCAGCTCGTCGGTTTCGGCACCGACCTTGATCGGCGTCAATCCGGCCATGATCGGCCACCTCCTTCGGAGCCTCAGGGTACCTAGTACCCAAGTACCTTGCCTAGGGTCTGGCGAAAAATACCAGCGGGACAAGCCCGTTCCGGACGGGCCATCGATCCACTGAGCTGCAGTCTTCCCCGAAAAACGACCCGATTCTCGGCCGGCGGGAACCGCCGACGATCCGAAGCGCTCTGAGCCACCCAGGGCGGCTGACACCAGGCCGTCTACACCCCCCGGTGTAGCGGCTGCCTCCCACGCCTGGCGCTCCGCTCAGTCGCCTTCGCCATCGCCGCTGCCGACAGGTTGCATGCCGAACGTCCAGGCACACGTGGAGCAGAGCGTCTTGACCCAGCCGTACGTGCCGCGCCGCGAGAGCCGACCCGGCGCGCCGCAGCGTTCGCAGACCCCGTAGGACCGCGCCTCGGCCTCGCGGATCAGGCCGCGGAACTGCTTGTCGGTCGCCTCGTCGACGTCGCCGGCATCGGCGTAGTAGCGCAGGCCACCGAACTTCTCCTTGACCTGGCTGGTCGTGTAGTCCGGCGAGAGGTCCCTCAGCTTCGCTTCCAGCTCGGCGATCAGCGGCGCCCAGCCCCGGTCGCACTCGAACCACCACTGGCCGTCAGGGGCGTCCTGCGACTGCTCGCTGTCGCTCGTGTCGTTCATGATGCCCTCCCATGTCAGGACGACCCGGCCGTCGACGCTACGGAAGACGACCGGCGGCCGCCAAACGATTTGCTCGTATCCAGGTCGAGGTGAGCATGCGCTCCTCCCCCTTTGGCAGAACGCATGACCACGGCCCCACGCATCCAACGGAGACCGCGGACGCCGCCGGACACGGGCCGAACATCACGGCGAACCATCGACAGGGATGGGCTCTGACGGCTCATCAGCACAAGCAACACCAGACCTGCACCACCGGCGACCCGCATCGACCGCGGCATTCGCAGACGCGTACCAGCGGCTTCAAGATCACCAACGCTTACTCGTCTTGCGCGAGTGCTGCTTCGCGTCGATCTCGCGCCGCCTTGCGCGCACATGCAGGGCATGGACGGTGGTTGCGCGGCCCGGCGCGAGTCGGCGATGTCGCTGCCTGGGCTGTCCGCGGGCGACGGCTCCAACTACCTGTTGCGCCACACCGCCTGCGGCGAGCCAGGGTCCGCGTCGCCGTCTACGGCCGCGAGGAGCCCTCCGGTCGACGGCCCGCCGAGGGGTGCTCCCCAGAAAGCTCCCCAACGATCTTGGACGAGAAAGCCCCCGACCTGTTGGTGCAGGTCAGGGGCTTACTTCGCGTGCGCGAGGGGGGACTTGAACCCCTTGCCACCAAGCCGCTTACCTGCGGTTCTTTCGTTTTTGCTGGCCAGCGAAAGACTACCGTCCGCAGGTGGACTTGGGCGGACTCAGCTGGACGCGCGGCTTGTTCCCCGTGGGGAACACTCACGTACGCCAGACTCGGTGCCTGCTCCGCTCTCGCCCCTCAACCGGCTAGCCCGGTCAAGGGGGCCGGCGAGTCGCGCACCGCTTGTAGGCAAGGACCCGCGCCGCCAGCCTCGCGGCCGTCGCGACGCCTGGCGGCAAGCCGCCTGACGCACCGTCAGTTCGTGAAGAAGCGACTTAGCGCCGGAGCCACCTGACGGTGGTGCGCTACGGCGGCCACGCGACCCCGTCCCATTCAGGCGAGGTCGCGTGCCAGGTCCAGGTCGTGCTCCCCCGAGGTGTCCACGAGGACGTCGAGGCGCGGAAGCTGGGTCACAGTCCCCGTGGGTCTGGGCCGGCGTTGCGGACGCAGTCGGACAGCAGGAGTACCCGGTGCTCGCGCAGCGCGCTGCGAGCGAGCTGGTCGCGCGCGATCTGCAACGGGAACTCGACGTTCGTCAGTCCCTTGGCCGGGATGGACAGCAGCACGTCCAGCAGGTGCACTGGCTCGACCCGTTCGCCGGGTGAGACCAGCAGCGTCGCGTCCGAGCCGGAGGCCACCACGGACAGCGATCGTGGGCGAACTCGCCGGCGAGCGCGCCGACGGTGGCCGCGGCGGTGCGGACGCGCTCCCTGCGCATTGAGCCGGAGACGTCGATGAGCACCACGACGGCCCGGCGATGGCGCAGGTACTCGCGAACGACGAGGTCCTCGTCCTGTGGGTACGGGTTCGCAACGAAGGTTTCCATCGTGGCGTCCAGGTCGATCTCGTCGCCGGAACCGCGCCACGGAACGCTGCTCAGCTCCCCTGGTCCACGGCGCGAGGTGCGCTGGCGCATCGGCTGCGGCAGCGCCAGGCGCGTCGCGATCTCTGGAGCGCGAGCGAGCGCGACGGGGTCGGCCGAACCACCCGCGGGCGTGGTCAGCAGCGTCCCGGTCTCCTCGGTGAACCCAGGCGCGGCGAATCCGCGAACCCTGGATTCGGTTCCCCTGCCTTTGCCCGACAGCACGACCTTCCCCGAGCCGCTGCCCTGGTGCAGCGTCGGTTCGACGTCCAGGGTCTTCGGCCTCGGCGCAGCGGCGCCAGCCCGGCGCGGGGCTCGACGCGGCGCTTGCCGCGAACCGGCCCGTCCGATGCCCGCAACGCCCGACGACTTGGCCGAGACCGTCAAGCTCGTCGAGGAGCAGGACCGCCGAGTGCTGGCCCGCCAGGTCGACGTCCGCGACCTCGTCGGCATGAAGGCCACGGTCGAAGAGGCGGTCGCGGAGTTCGGCGGCATCGACATCGTCGTCGCGAACGCCGGCATCGCCACCTTGGGCCCGTCTTGGGAACTACCCGAGGAGACCGTCCAGGAGATGCTCGACGTCAACCTGATGGGCGTCTGGAAAACCACCACGGCAACGACCCCGGCACTGATCGAGCGCGGCGGCCGGTCGATCATCCTGACCAGCTCGATCACCGGACTGATCGGGTTCAACGGCCTCTCGCACTACGTCGCCGCCAAGCACGGCGTCACCGGCCTGATGCGGGCCCTGGCCATCGAGGCCGCGCCGCACAACATTCGGGTCAACTCGCTGCACCCCGGTTTCGCGAACACTCCGATGGTGAACAACGATGTCTTCAAGGCCATCTTCCGCCCCACCTGGAGAGCCCCTCCGAGGAGGACCTCAGCGCGGTCACCCTGGCCATGAACGCGCTCCCAGTCCGATGGCTCGAGGCCATCGACCTCGCGAACGCGGTCCTGTACCTCGCGTCCGACGAGGCGCGGTACGTCTCGGGGACTACCCACGTGGTGGACGCAGGCCCGATCTCGCCGTTCAAGATCCCGCACCCCGCATGAGGTCGCGCGACCCGCGCAAAGACCAGACAGGCAGAACCCTGAGCGTTCTTTCTCCGATGGGACTGTCACTTGCTCCTCCGTCGTGCAGCGACAGGTAGTGCACGGTTGTGCAGGTCCGACGACCAGACAGGGAGCGGTGCGGTTCCGTTGTGACGGGCGTGTGCGTGCCTCGATCGGGAGCGATCGACGCCTGCCGTCTCGACGAGAATCTTTGCTGCGGTCAGCGCACCGCAGCCCGGGATCGGCACAAGGGCTGGCGCCTGGTCCGCCACGAGTTCGCTGATCTCCTTCTGTAACAGGTCGACCTCGCCGGTGAGCTGGCGGAACCTGTCAACCTGTTTGAGGCACCTTCGGGTCGCTATTACTGAGTTTCCTCCTCGCTCTGGGGCGGCTTGTTGATCCAGGCCGCCGTGGGAAGTTCCGGCGGCGTCGGGGGTTTGCGG
>JBQTKD010000091.1:0-13032 GCA_052386455.1 Sporichthyaceae bacterium | reverse complement strand
CCCGCGCCGCAGGGCGACTACTCCCGGACCTCGTCGCCCTGGCCGCGACCGTCGGCGCGGCCGGTACCGCCAAGGCCGCAACGGCCACCGGCAGGCTGAACGCCGCCCGCGACACCCTTGAATGGCGGCGTACCCGCGGCGAAGCCGTCGACAAACTCCCTGATGCGGCATACCGGCAACGCCTGCTCGATCACCGCGTCGACCTGAGCACGCCCTCCGGCAGAGCCACGGCGATTCAACTGGACTCGCCGTTGCAGCAAGCCGACCAGTGGGTCACCCGAACCTTCCCCGCTGGGACCAAGATCTGGGTCCGCGACGACGGAATCGGCACAACCGACGCTCCAGAAGCCGACGCCGCCCGCTTCCACGAGAGCTTGCAGACCGCCCCCGAACGAGGCTGGGATGCCGACGGCGTCGAACAGCCCCGCCACCGCGGCAGGCTCAAGCTCTTCGAGGTGGTCGACGGGGACCTCGACGGGGCCACCGCCACCGCGCTGGCCAATCCGAACCTCGGACCCGGCAGGGGCACCCTGGCCTGGATCGACCTCGACGCTGGCGTGGCCTCAGGGCGACTCGTAGAACTGGACCCGCACGTGTTCGATCCGGACACCCGGGTGGCGAACGTGGAGGATCCGCGCTTCACCCACCTCGACCAGACCCTGCCCGCACACCGGCCCCTCGACCCCGAACGGGAACGAGTCGCCGGGCACGTCGAGGGCGGGGTACGCAGCACTGCCGAAACCGCCCGCGACGCCGCAGTCGTCGGCACTGCGGCGGCCGTCGACCGAACCGAGGAAGGACCCGAGTGAGCATCTTCAAGGACGACCGCGAGGTCATCTCCGGCGAGTACCAAAAGTGGCCCGGCTGGCATCACCTGAAACCCCTGATCCGCTTCCTCGTCGAGGAACGCGGCCACCTCATCCTCCGCCCCGACTACGAATGGGGTGTCGGACCCCGCCCCGGCGGCAAGGACTGCGCGCTGACCCGGATGATCACAGACGAGGACTGGGCCGCGATCAACGAACGCTTCGTCATCCCGGACACGATCGGTTTTGGCGCCGGCTTCATCCGCGACAGCGAAAACGGCGTCGACATTTCCGGGCACGACTGGGTCGTCGGCCTCGACGGGAAACCCGAACGCATCGAACCCCACGAGGCCGAGCTGCGCGCCAGTGGCCGCGGGGGCTGTCCCGACTAACGGGTGTGCTGCGGCTCCGGTACCGCCACGGGCACCTCGACGGCCCGGGTGCGTCGGTGCAGCGAGAGCGCGTAGCCCTCGGTGAACACGGCCAGCCCGATGCGGACGACGAGCAGGGTGGGGATGCCCCACAGCGACCAGATCAGGCCGGCAACGACCGGCCCGGACATCTCGCCGAGGTCCTCGGCCGCCGAGAGTTGGGCCAACGTCGCGGCTCGTCGGCGGGGATCGTCCGCGGCCACCTCGGCCATCGCGGCACCCCACGCCGGACGGAACGCCGCCTTGCCGACGTCGTCCGCGGCCTTGCCCGCGACCAGCCCCGCGTAGGTCGGGGACACCAGCCAGATCACCGAGGACACGATGTTGCCGATCGCCCGCATGCCCAGCACCCAGCGCTGCCCGCCACGGTCGGCGAGCCAGCCCCAGAACGGGCCGGACAGGCTGACCACCGCGGTGACGAGGTAGATCCCGCCCGCCGCGGCCTCGTTCAGGCCGGCGTACTCGACGGCCAGCACCGGCAGCAGGTTCGTCATCAGGTTCGCGGTGCCCGCCACGAGGAATCCGAGGATCGCGAACGGGCCCACGCGGCGCCAGGCGGGCCCGGCCTGCGCGGGGGCGACGAACGACGGCGGCACCGTCAGCGGCGCGAGCGCCGCGCCGGTCAATCGCCACAGCACCAGGATCAGCGGCAGCAGCGACAGCACCGCCGCGACGGCGAATGCTCCGCGGTACCCGGCGAGCACGGTGATCAGCACGCCGCCGGCGAACCGGCCGAGCGATCCGGCGACGGTCTTGGCCGTCTGGTACCAGGCGAAGCGCCGCGCGACGCTCTGCTTGCCGCCGAGGCCGGCGAGCACCGAGGCCGCGGCGGGGTCGCGCAGCGCGGCCGCGGCGCCGTGCAGCCCGCGTACCGCGAACAGGTGCGCGGGAGTGGCCGCGACCAGCAGCAGCAGCAGCGCCAGCGTGCGCATCGCCACCGCGCCGACGTAGGCGTGGCGGACTCCGACTCGGTCGACGACCACGCCCATGGCCGGTTTGAGGATCACCGCCACCGCTAGGTTGGTGGACAGCAGCACGCCGATCGCGGCGAAGGACATGCCGAGGTGGTGGGCGTAGAGCGGCAGCGCGAAGCCGACGATTCCGAAGGAGAGCCGGGACGCGAACGCCTCGAGCACCACCGTGCCGAGCGGCGAGGTCAGGTGGCGAGTTCGGGTGCTCACGGCACCGATGTCAGTGCGGCGTGTGCTGCGGCGTGCAGGATGTCGGCCACTTCTTCGCCCACGTCCCCGCAGCCCTTGTACCCGGGGAAGTAGTTCACGTCCACGACCACCGGGCCGTCCGGACTTTCGATGACGTCCACGCCGAACAGTTCCAGCCCGAAGGCGAACCGGACGCGCTGCGCGAGGTCGTGCACCTCGCGGGACACCGGCACCGAGACGCCGGGGCGGGTGAAGGAGTCCGCGCTGAACGGCTTGCGGACGGCGTACACCTGGTCACCGGCGACGTACACCTTCAGGTCCTGCCCCGGACCGGACACCCAACGCTGCACCACGACCGGAGTTTTCGGCACGGGCAGCGCGGCGAGTTCGGAGGGGCGGTGCACCACGTGCACGTCGGCGCCGCGGTGGCCGCGGTGCGGCTTCACGATCAGCGGTCCGTCGGCCAGCAGATCGGCGGCCAGCTCCAGGTTCCCGGTGATCCACGTTTCCGGAGTCGGAACGCCGGCCTCGCGCAGCCGCTGCGACGCGGTGATCTTGTCCTGGGCGCGCAGGCAGGCCGGGTACGGGTTGGCGATCGGTACGCCCTGGTCGTGCAGCACGCCGGCGAGGCTCAGCGCAAGCTCGGTGTGGGACTTCAGCACGTACAGGTCCGCCTCGGGCACGAAAGCGTCGGCGCGGTGCAGCACGTCCTCGGGAATCCAGCCCGTAACGCGGTGACCGCGCGCCTCGAGCCGCTCGGTGGCCGCCTGGACGACGGGGCTGGGCTCGTCGGGGATCCGCCGGGTGAGCAGGAACGCGATTCTCACGACGCCCGCGCCCACGAGCCGGAGGTCCAGGACCACACCGGGTCCTGCAGGGAGAGCAGCAGGTTTCCGTCTTCGCCGCCGCCGGCCAGGGCGCTCCACTGGTCCTGGATCCGCCGCGCGAGGTCGTCGCCGGCCGGAAGCTGGCAGACGGCCGCGAGCAGCGCGCCGACGCGCTCGAGCGTCGCCTGCGGGACGTCGCCGGGGCACGGGCGGGCCAGCGGCGGGTGCTCGGCGCAGCCGAAGCACAGTGCCGCTGCGGCGGCGGTGGCCAGCGCGTGCGCAGGGGCGCCGGTGCCCTCGAGGACGCGAGCGGCGCCGACGAGCCGGTCGGTCGGGGCGAGCTTGCGGCGGGTGTCCCGGCCGATCCGGGCGACGGTGTCCGCGAGGGCGGCGTTGCCGAACCGGGCCATGATCGCGTCGAGGTCGGCCTCGGTCCCGGCGAAGCTCGGGCCGTACGCGGCGCGCAGCGCGTCCTGCCCCTCGCGCATGGCCGCGAGCGTGCCGGCGGCGACCTCCGGGTCCCGGATGGCCGCGTGCAGGTAGCGGTAGCCCTTGAGGTGTCCGAGGTAGGCCGCGGTGGCGTGGCCGGCGCTGTACCCGTACAGCTTGCTGCGGAAGGCCGCGACGAAGTCGGTGCGGGCGTGCATCCCCTCGACGTTCGGAAGCGGATCGCGCAGGGCGTTCGCGTCCACGACGAACTCCCCGCTCGGCTCGCCGACGAGCTCGATCGGGGTGTGGAGGTCCGGCCCGTGCAGGCGGTGCGCGACGACGCGGCCGACGACGGCGCCGCTGAAGCCGTGCCGGGCCGTTTCGGCCTCGCCGAGCAGCGCCGCAACGGCCGCCCGGAGCCGGTCTCCGGCGTCCTCGGCGTTCTCGCACGCGATCACGTTCACGGGACGGGGATTGCGGGCCAGGCCGCGGGCGAGTACCGGGGCGATGGCGGCGAGCGCCTCCACCCCGACGGCCACGCACACCACGTCCGCCTTGCCGATCAGCTTGCCGGTCGCCGCTTCCTTCTTCAGGCCGACGGCCTTGTGGCAGGGGACCGTCTCCTCCTGCCAGGTGTGCCCGTCGGTCAGCCGGACCACGTATCGCCCCGCGGTGCGCAGCCGGTCGATCGTCGGGCGCCGGCCCACGAAGGAGACCTCGAAACCGGACCGGTGCAGCAGATGCCCGGCGAATCCGCACCCGATGCGTCCGGGGCCGACGACGACCGCCCTCACGGCGCGACCTGCAGGGCCGCGGTGGCGGCGGCGGTGGCGTAGATGTAGTCGGCAACCCGCAGCGCCGCCTGGGGCACGCCCTTGAAGCCGGGGAACGGGTTGACCCGCACGACGGCGGGCCGGCCGGCGTCGATCACGACGTCCACGCCGTACAGGTCGGCGCCGATGGCCCGTCCGACGCCCAGGGCAATGGAACGCAGCTCGGAGTCGACGGTGAACGGCTGCCCGTGCTTCTGTTCGACGGTGAGGGGCGCTGCCTCGCGCCTGACGCCGAACAGTTGCCCGCCGATGCAGTACAGCTTCAGCAGAGACGCCGCGTCGGGAGCAGGCGCCGCGACCGGCACGCCCGCTCGCGTCAGCAGGCCGGCAACCCGCGCCCGGTCTCTGCACAGGCGGGACACCGGAAAGGTGTTGACGGTGGTCGCGCCGAGGGCGTCGAGCGCACCGGCGTAGCCCAACGTCGCCTCGTTGACCGTCCGCAGCACGTACAGATCGTGCTCCCGGCGGACGGTCGTCACGTCGACGGGTCCGGAATCGGGGTGGATCAGGTCGACGGCGGCGCCCCACTCGGCGAGCAGCGCCGCCACCTGAGCGGTCAGCGCCTCGGCACTGGTGGGCCTGCGGCACAGGAACGCAATCCTCAACGGACGCTCCCCTTCGCCGCGCAGGCGAGCACCGGCCCGCCGGCGGCGGCGAGGCAGTGGGACGCGAGCAGGTCGTCGGCGCCGGGGACCCCGGTGAAGTTCGGGAAGTCGTTGACCTCGACGACCACGGGGCCGTCGGGGGTGGGTAGGCAGTCGACGCCGAACACGGAGAGGCCGAACAGCTCGCCGCACCGGCGGGCGAGATCGGCGAGCTCCGCAGTGAGCGGCACCCCGTGCGCCGCGAATGCGGCGCCCGGCGTGAAGGGCGACGGCTTGCGGATCGCCGCCATCTCCTCGCCGATCACGTAGACCTTCAGGTCCGCGCCGTCCGATGGCAGGTAGGACTGGGCCAGCGCGGGATCCTCCGGCCAGGCCGTGCCGCGCAGGGCCTCCGCGGTCTCGACGACCTGCAGGCCGCGGGCGTTGTCGCCGAACACCGGCTTGAGGATTAGCGGGAAGGCCTCGGCCGGGACACGCTCGGCGAGGTCGACGACGGAACCGAACCAGGTGGCCGGTGTGGGGACACCGGCACCGAGCAGGGCCTGCGACAGGCGCGCCTTGTCGTGGACGGAACGGACGGCCTCGGCGCCGTCGACGACCGGCCGGCCGTGCGCGGCGGCGAGTTCGAGGAAGGCGAGCAGGTCGGCACTGCGGCCGCGGCCGACGACGACGTGGGCCCAGTCGAGGTCCTCGGCCGGTGCCTCCTCGGCCGACCCGAGCAGCCGGTACCGGACGGGAACGCCGCGGCGAATCAGCGCCTCGACGAGGCCGCTGGGCTGGAGCTGGGCGGCGTAGCGAGCCTCGGCGACGACGAGCACGTGTGCTCCGGCGGTAGGGCTGGCCATGTATGTCGTCCGTTCACCCCGTGGCTACCCCCGCAGCACGCAACCTTAAGGACCGAAGTGCCCAAGGTGCCGGCTTTGTCCCGAGTTGACTAGTGAGGTTAATCAGCGGCTAACGCGACGTACTCGGCGAGACGCGCCGCCGCATCGGGGACGCCCTTGAATCCGGGGAAGGCGGACAGGTCCACCACGACCGGTCGTCCCTGGCTGACCACGACGTCGAGGCCGAACAGGTCGATGCCCAACGCGGTGCCACTGGCCAGGACGATGTCGCGGAGTTCGGCGTCGACGTCGAAGGACCGGCCGAACTTCTCTTCGGGGGTGCGGGCGGGCCAGGTCCGGAGCACTCCGAATACCTGGCCACCGATGCAGTACAGCTTGCGGTCGAGCCCGTCGGGCGGGTGGAAACGCTGGACGACCGCCGGACCGTCGTCCGTCAGGCCGGCCAGGCCGGCCGAATCCTCGACCACGACCACGCCGCGTCCCTTCGAGCCGGCCAGCGGCTTGACGATCAGCGGACCGCCCGCGAGCAGCGGTTCCAGCGCCGGCCGGCAGGCCGTGGCCCAGGTCTGCGGCACGGGGATGCCCGCGGCCTGCAGCACCCGGGTGGTGGCGACCTTGTCCCGGCACAGCGCCGAGGTCGGGTAGGAGTTCACGATCCGGGCGCCTTGGGCGTGCAGCGCCGCGGCGAGGCTCAGGCCCATCTCCGAACGGCACTTCAGCACGTACCGGTCGTGCCGCGGCGCGAGTTCCTCCAGCGGGAAGACATCTTCGTCGGGGTAGACGGCGTCCACCTCGTGCCCGCCCCGGCGCAGCAGGGCGAGCATCTCGTCGAAGATCGGGCTCGGCTTGCCGCCGGGGTGCCGAGCCAGGAGGACCGCGATTCGCATCGTCGAGATTCTCCCCGCCGAAAACTGTCGGACCCCTCAGACACACTCTGCCGCGACGACGATTTCGGTTCCGGCGCGGCCGGCCGGTAGGGTGGGACAGTTCGTCGGGGCACGCAGTGCATCCGACGACATCTGCACCTCTCACCCTCCTGTCACGCAACGGGCGTGACCGACCAGTCCAGAGGAGGCCTGCGCAGCTATGCGTCGGTACGAACTGATGGTGATCCTCGATCCGGATCTCGACGAGCGCACCATCGCACCTTCCCTCGAGCAGTTCCTCACCGTCGTGCGCACTGGCGGCGGCACCGTCGACAAGGTCGACGTGTGGGGCAAGCGTCGTCTCGCGTACGAGATCCGCAAGAAGCCGGACGGCTTCTACGCGGTGATCGACCTCGCCGCGGAGCCCGCGGTCGTCGCGGAGCTGGACCGTCAGCTCAACCTGAACGAGTCCGTCCTGCGCACCAAGGTCATGCGCCCGGACATGCGCTAGTCCTCGCCACCCCCACCAGCGGAAGACAGCCACGATCGAAGGAGGGCTCCATGGCCGGCGACACCACGATCACTTTGATCGGGAACCTGGTCGACGACCCGGAACTGCGGTTCACCCCCAGCGGGGCGGCCGTGGCCAACTTCCGCATCGCCTCCACCCCACGGGCCTTCGACCGGGCGAGCAACGAGTGGAAGGACGGCGAAAGCCTCTTCCTCTCCTGCAACGTCTGGCGGCAGCTCGCGGAACACGTCGCGGAGTCGCTGACGAAGGGCACCCGGGTGATCGTGTCCGGCCGCCTGAAGCAGCGCTCGTACGAGACGAAGGAAGGCGAGAAGCGCACCGTGTACGAGGTGGAGGTCGAGGAGATCGGCCCGAGCCTGCGGTACGCCACCGCCAAGCTCACGCGCAACTCCGGCGGTGGTGGCGGCGGCGGCGGTTTCGGCGGCGGGGGCGGCGGACGGCCCAGCACCCCGCCGGAGGACCCGTGGTCCACGGCCTCGCCCTCGGGCGGCGGCGGACAGCGCGGCGGCGGATACGCCGAAGAACCGCCCTTCTAGCTCACACCCAACAACCGATGACCATTCCCGCCCGAACGGCGGGGCTCTGGAAACCCGAGGAGCACCACGATGGCCAAGCCACCGGTCCGCAAGCCCAAGAAGAAGGTTTGCCAGTTCTGCAAGGAAAAGGTCGGACACATCGACTACAAGGACACTCACCTGCTGCGTCGGTTCATCTCCGACCGCGGCAAGATCCGCGCCCGTCGGGTCACCGGGAACTGCACCCAGCACCAGCGCGACATCGCCGTGGCCGTGAAGAACAGCCGCGAGATGGCTCTGCTGCCGTACACCAGCACGAGCCGTTAGGAGTACTGAGGATGAAGCTGATTCTCACCCAGGAGATCACCGGCCTCGGTTCGGCCGGCGACGTCGTCGAGGTCAAGGACGGCTACGGCCGGAACTACCTCGTCCCCCGCGGCTACGCGCTGCAGTGGACCAAGGGCGGCGAGAAGCAGGTCGCCAGCATCCGCCGGGCGCGTGCCGCTCGCGAGATCGCGACCGTCGAGCAGGCCAAGTCCGTCGGGCAGCAGCTCGGCGCGCTCAAGGTCGTCATCAAGGCCCGTGCCGGCGAGGGCGGTCGGCTCTTCGGAGCGGTCACCGTCGCCCAGGTCGTGGCCGCGGTCGGTGCCGCGGGCGGGCCCGCCGTGGACCCCCGCCGCGTGGAGATCCTGTCGCCGATCAAGGCCGTGGGCGCCCACACCGTGAGCGTCCGGCTGCACGCGGACGTGGCCGCCACCGTGACGGTGAACGTCGTCGCTGCCTGACTTTTCGTCAGACGGGGCTCTGCCCAAACGACGAAGGCCGCGTCCAGTCCCGGGACGCGGCCTTCGTCGTTTTTTGCGCACGAGCCCGTCTCGCTGCCCCGTCTCACATTGCGGACATCGATCCGGGGTTCGGCGTGTCGACAGAGCGAGTTTCGGGCATTTTCGCCCGTTTCTCTTGTCCACGAGGGTTTTCCGAACACGGCACAGGTCAGCGCGGTGGCCGTGCGCAGCCCACCGGACAATCCACAGCGTTGTCCACACTGTGTGGATGCGTTGCCGCAGGTGGCGGCCGCAGCGTCCACGAGCGATCCACAAGGCCGGTGGACCGGCGATTGGACGCGCGCTGTTGCAAGTGCCTAGCGTCCTTGGCACCCACCTCCTCGAGTCCGAGGCAGCACGACCGGCAGCGCGCACCGGGCCGCACGCGGCGCAGTGTCAACCACCGGCGAGCTCACGCCGGGCGCGGGGACCGGTGGGCCCAAGCGTCTCTGCTGAACGAGACCGGGCGCCACACCCCGGTTCTGTCGGTGGCGAGCGGTAGACATGGGCCAGCAGACATGGGCTATGGGGGTGGTGAAGCCGTGAGCATTGCCGAGCTGCCGGTTCCCTCGAGCGCCTTCGGCCCCGGCGAGTTCGAGCGCCTTCCCCCGCAGGACATCAACGCGGAGCAGAGCGTGCTCGGCGGCATGATGATGAGCAAGGACGCCATCGCAGACGTCGTCGAGACCGTGCGCGGCGTGGACTTCTACCGGCCGGCGCACCAGCTGGTGTACGACGCGATCCTGGACCTGTACGGCCGCGGCGAGCCTGCGGACGCGGTCACGGTGTCGGCCGAGCTCACCAAGCGCGGCGAGATCGGGCGCGTCGGCGGCGCCCCGTACCTGGCCACGCTCATCCACTGCGTGCCCACGGCGGCGAACGCCGGGTACTACGCCCGCATCGTCGCCGAGCGTGCCGTGCTGCGCCGCCTGGTGGAGGCCGGCACCCGCATCACGCAGATGGCGTACGCGGGCGACGGCGAGGTCGACGACATCGTCGACAACGCCCAGGCCGAGATCTACGGCGTGAGCGACCGGCGGGCAAGCGAGGACTACCAGCCGCTCTCGGCGATCATGGAGGGCACGCTCGACGAGATCGAGTCGATCGGGAACCGTGCCGGCGGCATGACCGGTGTCCCGACCGGCTTCGAGCAACTGGACGAACTGACGAACGGGCTGCAGCCCGGGCAGATGGTGATCGTCGCGGCCCGCCCGGCCGTGGGCAAGGCACTGGCTCTGGACACTCCGCTGGCCACGCCCACCGGCTGGACCACGATGGGCGAGGTGGCGGCCGGGGACGAGCTGCTCGGCGCTGACGGGCGGCCGACCCGCGTCGTCGCCGCCACCGAGGTCATGACGGGCCGGCCGTGCTTCGAGGTCGTCTTCTCGGACGGGTCGAGCATCGTTGCGGACGCCGCCCACCTGTGGGTCACCGAGCAGCGGGACGCCGGCCGCAGCCGGCTGCACGGCGCTCGCACCACGGCCGAGTTGGCCGCCTCGGTCCGCACCCGGGTCGGCGGGCGGCCCAACCACTCGGTCCTGAACACCAGGGCGCTGCAGCTGCCGGTCGTGCACACCAATCTCCCGCCGTACGTGCTCGGCGTCCGGCTCGGGGTGCGCCACGTGGCGGCAGATCTCGGTCCCGTGCAGACCGTTGCCGAGCGCGTGCCGGTCGGAGCCGGCCCGCTTGGGCCGCCCGCTCCGCCGCTCCCGGTCGCGCCCGGCCGCATCCCCCGCGAGCTCCTGCGTGGCGCCGTCCCCCAGCGCCGGGCCCTGCTCGCCGGCCTCCTGGACGCGGACGGCACGGTCATGCCCAACGGTGCGGTGCACTTCCGCACTCGGCACGCCGGGCTCGCCGCGGACGTCCACGAACTGGTGGTGTCCCTCGGGCACACCGCCACGCTCACCCAGCGGGTCAGCCGCCGAGACGTACATCCGGCGCCGGAATACACCGTGGCGCTGCGCGCCCACGGCGAGGTTTTCCGGGCCAGGCACAAGGCCGCGCTGCACCGTCGGCTCGTCCGGGGATCGCAGCGGCCGGGGCGCCGGACGATCGTCGAGGTCCGTCCCGTCGCCTCGGTCCCGGTTCGCTGCGTGCAGGTCGAAGCGGCCGACCACCTGTACCTCGCCGGCCGCGCGATGATCCCCACGCACAACTCGACGCTCGCGCTGGACTTCGCCCGCTCGGCCTCGATCAAGCACGGCCGGACCGCGGTGATCTTCTCCCTCGAAATGGGGCGGAACGAGATCACGATGCGTCTGCTGTCGGCCGAGGCCGGCGTCTCCCTGCAGAACATTCGCACCGGCCAGCTCACCGATCAGGACTGGACGCGCCTGGCACGGCGGATGGGCGAGGTCTCCTCGGCTCCGCTCTACATCGACGACTCGGCGAACCTGACGATGATGGAGATCCGCGCGAAGGCCCGGCGTCTCAAGCAGCGGCACAACCTGCAGCTCGTGATCGTGGACTACCTGCAGCTGATGACCTCGGGCAAGCGGGTGGAGTCCCGCCAGCAGGAGGTCTCGGAGTTCTCCCGGTCCATGAAGCTGTTGGCGAAGGAACTCGAGGTACCCGTTATCGCGCTGTCCCAGCTCAACCGTGGCCCGGAGCAGCGCACGGACAAGAAGCCGATGATGTCCGACCTCCGCGAATCCGGCTCGATCGAGCAGGACGCAGACATCGTGATCCTGCTGCACCGCGAGGACATGTACGAGCGGGAGTCCGAGCGGGCGGGCGAGGCGGACCTGATCGTCGCGAAGCACCGCAACGGCCCCACGGCGACGCTTCCCGTCGCCTTCCAGGGCCACTACTCACGCTTCGTCAACATGCCCCACTGACCTGCGGATCAGCGTCGCGAGGACCTGCACCGGCGTCCCGAGTTCTTCGGCGGCCGCAGCGTACGCCGCTGCAGCGTCCGCCGGCTCCACCACGGTTCCCAGGGCCGCACTCGCGAAGGCGAGCAGCGGCCGATCGGGGTTCACCACGGGACAGCCGGTCAGGAGCAGCACCCGGTTGAACGATTCGCCGCTGCGCTGTCCCGCGATGCGCTTCCACGGCCGCTCGACGCCGCGCAGCGCGTCCGGCTTCGCCCCGCGCAGTTCCGCGGCGCTGCCCAGGTCCGCGCTGCGCAGCAGCTCGCACGCCTCCAGCGAACCCGCCGCGCTGAGGATCGCCTTGCGGCTCGAGGCCTCCGGGGCCGCCTTCTTCAGCTGCTCGGCGAAGTAGGCCGGCCCGCCGACCACGTCGAACTGCACGATCAGCTCGTTGGCGCCGTCGGTCTCCGCGTCGCCCCACTCGGCCTCGCGCATCTCCCGGTAGACCGCGAGTACCTGCTCCGCCGTCTCTCGATCTGACGTGCCGTCAGGGGACCAGAAGGAGTCCAGCACGGCCAGCGCCACGCTGTCCGGATAGCCGGCCACCGCCGCCCACCCGTCGCTTGGACCGAGCGTCGCCCGGCAGTGCTCCACCAGCTTCGCGATCGCGCCCTCGTCCACGATCGCCGAGTCTGCCACGTCCGGAATAACCCCATCCGTTCGGATGATCCAGACCCAAACGATCGTCCGATTCGCGCCGCTGGGAAACCCCCCAGAGTTCTCTACAGGCGCCCGGCGGGTCAGCAAGGCGCCGGGGACACGAAGCGCCCGACCCGCCAGGCAGCACACACAGACTCGAACACTCACTCAGGGGGAACACCGCAATGCAGATCACCAAGAAGAAGATCGCCGCCGTCGTCGCCACCACCGCCGTCATCGCCCTCGGCGCCTCGGGCGCCTACGCGTACTGGACCACCACCGGCACCGGCACCGGCTCGGCTACCACCACCACCTCCGCCGCTGTCAACGCGGTTCAGGACACCCCGGCGCCGTCCCTGCTCGCCCCGTCCGTCAGCAAGCCCATCTCCTTCCACCTCAACAACACCGCGACCTTCCCGCAGCAGGTCTCCGCCGTCGTCATCACCGTCGCGAACGCAAGCGGCCCGGCGTGGTCCGCACAGGCCGACACCAGCAAGCCCGCCTGCACCGCCGCGGACTTCGTCATCACCCAGCCCGCCCAGATCAACGCCAATATCCCGGCCGGCGACCAGACCGGGACCGTCTACTCCGCGTCCATCCAGATGACCAACCGCGCCGACACCGTCCCCGGCGACGGCTCCGGCAACCAGGACAACTGCAAGAACGTCACCGTCCCGCTGCAGTACGCAGTCAGCTAGTTCGCACGTCGTGGGGGGGGGGCGGGCGGGGCGGGGCGGCCGCCCCCCCCCCCGCACCCCACCCCGCCGGCGCCGGCCCCACAGCCCCCACCGCCCGCCCCCCCCCCGCCCCGCGCCCGCCCCACACGCCCCCGGCGGCCGGCGCGCGC
>JBQTKD010000090.1:0-20430 GCA_052386455.1 Sporichthyaceae bacterium | reverse complement strand
AGGGCCGCTCCGGCGGATTGGACCGCACCCACAATTCCGCCCCGCCCGCGGCCTTGGTCAACAACTTCGTTGGGGGCCGCCCCCTGCTGGGCCTGCCCCCCTTCTGGCGGGGTCGTTAGTTGGCTTGGGGGGCGAGCAGTTCCGGCATGCCGATCACGGTGAGGCCCTCGCGGCGAAGCTTCTCGCCGAAGGTGCCGCCGGCCTCGCCGGTGCCGCCGGAGACGACGATCAGGTCGTAGCCGCCGTTCTCGACCGACTTGGCGACGCCGTCGATCCAGGCGGTGCAGGCGGCGTCGGTGGAGCCGACGGCCGGGGAGCAGTTCGAGGCGAGATAGGACGTGACCTGCCAGCCCTTCGCCAGTGCCAGGCCCTGCAGGGCGGGCAGCCAGGACGCTGCGCTCTGGTCGCCGGTGAGGGCAACGGTGACCTTCGCGTCGTCGGCGCCGTAGGAGCAGGTCGCCTGCACGTAGGTCGGGGCGATGGCCCAGCAGCGGTCCGCGAACGGCAATGCCGGGGTGGTGGCGGGCAGCGGCGAACTCTCCACCGCGGCCTGGAACTTCGCAGGCTTCGCGTCGGTCTGGCCGGGGGCGGTGAAGGCCAGGCCGAGCGCCGCGAGCGAGGCGATGGCGCCGACCACGTACGGGTTGCGGTGCTTGGCCCGTTCGATCGCGGCGCTCTGACCGCGCTGGTAGTGACGCATCGTCAGGTAGGCGGCGCCTGCGGAGAGAGTCACGCCGAGACCGCGGAAGAAGGCGTTCGGCTCCCAGTTCAGGATCGCCGGCAGGACGCCGAGGAGAGCGACGAGGTAGCCGAGCAGCGGGAACGTGAGGCGCCCGAGCATGCGCAGCGGCGCCGTGGCGGCGGCACGGGCCACGAACCCGGGCGGCTCGGCGGTGATCCCGATCAGCAGCAGCACCGCGGCCACGATGGCGAGCGGGGAGAACCTGTCGGCGACGTTGGTCGGATCCGGTGCCCAGCAGGCGATCGCCAGGAGCACGACGCCGGTCCAACCGAGCAGGTTGCGGCGCCGGCCGCCGTGTCCCTCGCTGACGAGCTCGGCGCGGCGGCGGCCGCCCTTCGCCTGCAGCGGCGCGACCCGGCGCGAGCTCCACAGACCCCACGCCATGGCGGCCAGGAAGAGGTTGACGCCCACGTGTCCGCCCGGCACCAGGGCCGGGACGACCTGGTAGGCGAGCACCAGGAGCATGGCCAGGCCCAGCACGCCGTGGCGGCGATTGACCGGAGCCAGCCGCTGCGTGCGCTGCGCCTCGGCGGCCGCCTTGCGGGCCCGCAGCGCCGCGGACCGGGCACCGATGGGCTCGACCTCCTCGGTCGCAACGGCTTCCGCCTCCGCGACCGGGGCGGTGTCGGCTTCGACGTCGGCTTCAACGTCGTCTTCGGCGACCGTGCTCTGGGTGTCGAAGTACTCGGTGGCGATGAGGACGTGCTCCTCCTCGGCGAGATCGACCTCGTCGAACTCGTGTGCCGCGTCGTCCTCCGAGTGGCGGCGCGGACGCGGCAGCAGCCGCTCGGCGACCTTTATCTCGGCCTTGACGACCTCGGCTACTGCGACGTCGGTTTCGGACGTGCTCATGTGTGGCCCCCCCCTGTGGCGTCTGCCAAGCCCTCCACCCGGGCCGCACGGCCGGCGGGCCAGTCCTGCGGCCCGAGTGGACGAGCGTCAGCCTGACCCGCGCGGGGAAGGGCTCACCAGCCAACTGCGCCAAACGGGTATACGCGGCGAATCGGACATCCGCCCGCGAGGCCGAGCGAACACCTCACTTCCGCTTCGCTCCAACAAGCTCCATCGGCTCGGAAACGCTGGGCCGCTCGTTCCTCGCTGGCCCGCGTTTCGCTCGCCTCAGTCGCTTGTACCGTTTCGGGGTGCCCATCGAGGAGTTGGTCGCGCCGGCGCCGCTGGAGGTGCTGGCCCATCTGCGCCGGCACGTCGCCGCGTGCCACGAGCTGGGCTCGCCGATCTACGCCGGCCTGCTCGCGCACGCCGTGCTGGACTACCAGGCCGGCGGGCCCACGGCCGCCGCGTTCGAGGGCTTCGTCGGCGACCCGGTCCGGGCCGGGGCGGCGCTGCGACTGCTCGGCACGGTGCACGGGTTCGCGCTCGCCGGGGAGGCGCCGGATCTGGCCCGCTTCTACCCGAGCGTGCGCGGCCGGGACGCCGAGCCGTTCGACGCCGCCGCGGCATGGGCGGCGTTCCGCGACGTGCTGGTGCATCGGATGCCCGACGTGCGCGCAGGGCTCGCCCAGGCGCCGCAGACCAACGAGATCAACCGGTGTGCGGCGTTGGCCGGCGGGCTGCTGGTCCTTGCGGGACGCTTCAACCTGCCGGTGCGGCTCCTGGAGCTCGGCGCGAGCGCGGGCCTCAACCTGCGCCCAGACCTCGTCCGGTTCGAACTGGCCGACGGAAGCCGGCTCGGCCCGAGCGACTCGCCGGTGCGGCTGCCGGTGGCGTGGGCCGGCAACCGGCCGCGGATCGCCCCGCTGAACGTCGTCTCCCGGTCCGGCGTGGACCGCGACCCGGTCGACGTCGCGACGCCGGAGGGCCGGCGCCGGCTGACGGCGTTCGTCTGGCCCGATCAGATCGGCCGGCTCGCGCGGTTGCGTGCCGCCATCGACTTGGCTCTCGCCCATCCCGTCTACATCCGCCGGCAGCGCGCGGCGTCGACGCTGGGGCAGTTGCAGCCGGCGCAGGGATCGGTGACGGTCGTCTGGCACTCGCTGTTCTGGCAGTACGTCTCCGAAGGCGAGCGCACGGCCGTGAACGCCGGCTTCGCCGCCTTGGGCGACAAGGCGACCGCGCAGGCCCCACTGGCCCGGCTCTCGCTCGAGCCGCGCGGCCGCAACGCCCGCGAAGGCGTGGAGTTCGTGCTGCGGCTGCAGACCTGGCCGGGAGCCGGCGTGGAGCTGCTGGGCATCGCGCATCCACACAGCGCCGTGATCACCTGGGCGTAACCGCGTTGTCGGCCCACACAAACGGGGGCCCCTGGATTCGGCGATCCGTCCATGGTTTTCGCGTGCGGCGCGGTCGAGCATGAAGGCCTCAGGGAGAAGGGGCCAATCTCAATGACGAGACGCATGGGCGCGATCGCCAAGGCGCTTCCGATCATCACCTCGCTCGGGCTGCTGTTGGCGGCCTGCGGATCCGACGGCGACGACTCGGCGGTGGCACAGGCCGTAGAACCGGCGGCGCCCGCCGCCGAACCTGCTCCGGCGCAGGCGCCCGCCAGGGACGCGGAGGCCGCACCGGCACCTGCCGCGAAGCCCGCCGCGCCGGCCGCGAGCGCCGCCGTCGCGGCGAAGCCTGCGGCCGCGGCGACGAAGCCCGCCGCCGCCAAGAAGCCCGCCGCGGCGACGAAGCCCGCCGCCGCACCGAAGGCGGCGTCCGCCGACCAGACGATCTACGAACAGAAGGGCGGCGCCACCGACCGCGGGATCACCAAGGACCTGATCACACTCGGCTCGATCAACATGCACGGCATGGCGCTGGGCAACGTTCTGACGGCTCCTCAGGCACGGGGCAACATGGCCACGGCGGCCGCCATCAACGACCGGGGCGGCGTGCTCGGCCGGCGCCTGGCCATCGTCGACTGCGACGACGGCCCCGGCGAGGTCTCGCGCGCGAAGGCCTGTATCAAAAAGCTCGTCTCGCAGGACAAAGTCTTCTCGCTGGTCACCGGCATCGACTGGGCGACGGCCTCGATCCACGACGACCTGGCGCAGTATCGGCTGCCCTACGTCGGCGCGTGGGCCTACAGCCAGACCGAGTGGCAGGACCCGTACATGTTCCCCACCCACATGTCGATGATCCACGAGGCGATGGCCGGGGCGAACTGGGCGAACAACGTGGTCAAGCCGAAGACCTACGGGCTGATCTGCCTCACGTCGCCGGAGATGCAGTTGGCGTGCAACGAGGTCAAGAAAATCATGGACGCCGGCGGCAGCAAGCTCGTCAAGAAGGCCGACGTCTCGATCTCCGAGGCCTCGATGTCCGGCCAGGTGCTCGCGATGCGCGCGGCGGCGCCGGAGCACATCATCCACTACGTCATCAACCCCGCCACCATCACGAAGTTCCTCGTCGAATCGGCACAGCAGGGCTACTACCCGCCCCGCGGAATCTCCGGCAACCACATGGGCTCGGAGATCGTCGGCTCCCTCTACGGCAACTGGCCGGCGGGCCGGTACTGGACCAACACCACGTACCGCTTCTGGGGCACCGAGCTGATGGCCGTGATGGCGAAGTACGCCCGCACCAACATGGGCAACGTGCACCACATCGTGCAGGCCGGGTACGTGGGCATCAACATCTTCGCCCAGGCGGCCACCGAGGTCGGTCCGAACCTGACCCGCGAGAAGCTCATGGCCACCCTCGGCAACGGCACGGTGTGGAAGTCCGACGCGTCGCTGGACCAGAAGTTCCAGTACGTGGCCACCGAGCGGCACGGCAACAGCTGGAAGCGCGACCTCGGACAGGGCCGGGAGTTCATGTACAAGTACGAGAACTCCAACACGAAGTCCAACCCGGACGGGACGCCCAACGGCTGGCAGCCCGACCCAGACCAGCACGTGATCTTCACGCACGACTGAGCCGAGAGGAGAGGCAAGTGCGAGGAACGAGTGCTTGGGCTCTCCCGAGGCGAGGGAGCTGCGTTGAGCGAAGCGAACACGCACTGATGCAATGACGGTTGTGGAACGGGCCCCACTCGCAAGCATCGCGGAGTGGCTGCGCGACTCGGTCGAAGAACTGGCCGTCGCGCAGGTGGCCGTCGTCCGAAAGTCGTTCCCCTCCTACGCCCGCATCCCGGACGAGGAACTGCTGCGCTCGTCGCGGCGCAACGTGATCCGGGTTGCGGAGACGTTGGAGGGGCAGGACGAACTCCCAGCCGAGATCAGCGAGAGCGAGATGCAGTCCGCGCAGTACCGCGCGCTGCAGGGCGTCCCGGCCGAGGACGTGGCGAAGGCGTACCGCGCGGTGGTGGCGGTGGTGCGCGATGCCTTCTTCGCCCGTGCCTCGGCCGAGGGCGTCCCGTTCGACGTGATCCTCGCCGGCACGCAACGCCTGTGGGCGATGACCGACCGGCTGTCCGATCGGCTGACCTCCGCCCGGCACGACATCGAACTCGAGGTGGCCCGCCGCGAGGAGCGCCAACGCCTCGACTTCCTCCAGCAGGTCCTGTCCGGCAACCTGCTCGCCTCGGAGATGCTGCACGTCGGGTCGGCCCACGGCCTGCACGCGGACCACCGGTACTGGGTCTTCCGAGCCAGGCATCTCGCGAGCCTGCGAGCGAGCGATGGCACGTTTCACGCCGGGGATTCGCTCACGCTCTCGCGGCACCTGGAGCGCAGCTGCGCCGACGACCGGTTCGCGCCGATCGTCGGCCCGGTCGACGCCGACCTCGCGGGCCTGGCACGCAAGCGTCCGACCCCGCCGGACGACGGCAGCGTCGTGCTGGCCACCGTCGGGCCGGTCGAGGTGGCCGACCTCCCGCACGCCTGGGCGGAGGCCACGCGACTGCTCAACGTCGCCGTGAAGTACGGGCGTCGCGGCCTGGTGGACAGCGAGTCGCTGTCCATCCGCATCGCAGTCGTCCAGGAGAGCGAACTCGGCGAGGCGCTCTACAACCGGTATGTCGCGAAGGTCCTCGCGGACAGCCGGATGGCCGAGGTCCTGCTCGAATCCGTGCGGGTCTTCCTGGACCGCAAACGCTCGGCGCCCGACGCCGCGGAGGCGCTGAACATCCACACGAACACGCTGCGGTACCGCCTGGAGCGGTTCGAGGCGATCACCGGTGTGGACCTGACCGACACCGAGACGATCATCAAGGTCTGGTGGGCGCTGGAGTACTGGTACGTCCAGCGAGATCGTCGAGGCTGAATTGTCACCGAGTCCAAAACGACCTATCGCCGTTTGGACTTCTGTCCATTGTCGCCGACTCCAACTCCGCCGAGAGTGGTGCTGCGGGCCGCGGCGACGGGGCTGGGCGCCGCTTTCGGAGGAGAGGGTCGGTCATGGAGTTCCTGGAAGCCGTCGGCAGCCGTCGAAGCGTCCGGTGGTTCAAGACGTACGAGCCGGTGGAGCGCGAGAAGGTCCAGGAGATCCTCGAGGTCATCCGCTGGACCACCTGCCCCGGCAACCTGCAGCCGTGGCGCGCGATCGTCGTCTGGCGCGACGAGCTCGACGACGACACCCGCGAAGAACTGCTCAAGGCGGACAACTGGCAGGGTGCGCACGTTCAGGCTCCGGTGTGGATCTACATCTTCGCCGACGTCGACTCCGCCACCACGGACAAGTTCGCGATCAACACCCAGGAGCTCATCGAGTGCGGCGCGCTCCCTTCGGCCTACGGCTGGAGCAAGACGCGCATCATCGACGCCATCGAGCGGGCCGTGGAGACTCCGGCCGGCATGGCCTCGATCCACGAGATCCTGCACGACCTGCCACACGAGGCCTCGGCCGCCATGGCGTACTCCGAGACCGTCGGCGCCTGCGCGGTCGCCACCCTCGCCGCCGTCAACCAGGGCCTGGGCACCTGTCTGCACACGATCGGTCGCCCGTCCTCGCAGGCCAAGGTCCGCGAGATCCTCGGCGTCCCCGACAGCTGGGTCCCGGTGTGGGTGCAGCTCGTCGGGTACTCCGCCGAGGGCCAGAAGGCCGGCGGGCAGCGCCCGCGCCGGCCCTTCGAGGAGACCTTCTTCGAGGGCAAGGCCGGCGTTCCGTTCGTCCGCGACCCGAAGGTCGTCGAGAAGATGGAGCGAGAAGGCCTGCTGCAGGCTCCCGCTCCGACTCCGGGCCGGCGCGAAGAACAGATGTTCCTCGCCCGCATGTACGGCTACCCGGAGGACCTGGATGACTGACTTCGGCGATCACCTCACGGTGAAGAAGTGGCTGGCGGACCCGCCCGGCAGAGGATTTCAGCCGGTGAAGGAGGACCCGGCGAAAAAGGTCGCGGTGCTGCAGGGCTTCTGCGAGCACATCGGGATCGACCCCGACACGCTGATCGCCACCTGCACGGACCTGATCCCGACAGGCAAGGCCGAACGCAACAGGCAGCTCAAGGCTTTGAAGGACTGGATCAACTCGCTGCCGGATCTTTCGGAGACCCAGCGCACCAAGACCGAGAACACGGTGCGCGGGTTCTTCATCAAGAACGGCATCAAGGTCATGACCCGGCCGTACGCGGACGTCTATCGCAAGACGGCGTCAGTCTGAGGGAGCGTCAGTGAACACCGGTGATCTGCTCACCAACGCTGCACGCAGCTATCCGGACCACCCCGCGTTCATCTTCGCGGGGGAGTCCCGGACGTATGCGCAGTCCTGCGCCCGCGCGGACGCGCTGGCCAGGGGGCTGCTGGCCGATGGCCTGGCTCCCGGCGAGCGGGTTGCGCTGTACCTGCGCAACTGCCCGGAGTTCATGGAGGTCCTCTACGGGGTGTGGAAGGCCGGCGGCGTCGTCGTTCCGCTGAACGCCACCTTCACCCCGGACGAGCTCGCCTGGCACCTCGAGGACAGCGGCGCGGTGCTGGTGGTCACGGACGTCGAGGGGCTGCCCGCCGTGGAGGAGGTGCGCCGCGGCGGACTGCCCGGCATCCGCCGGGTGCTCTGCCACGGTGGGAACCTCGAGGACTTCCTCGCCGCTCAGTCGAGCGATCCGTTGCGCTCGGCCCGCCGGGGCGGCGAGGACCTTGCGTGGATCGCCTACACGTCCGGCACCACCGGGCGGCCCAAGGGCGCGATGCTCACCCACGGCGGCCTGATCGCGCAGTGCCTCACGACCCTCGCGGACGTGGAGCGCATGGAGCAGCACCACGTGGGCATGCACGCGGCGCCCATGTCGCACGGGTCGGGGCACAACTCGCTGGTGTTCACGATGAAGGCCTGCACGCAGGTCATCCATCAGAAGTGGGGCTTCAACACCGCGCTCTTCCTCGAGCAGGTCGAGACCTACAAGGTCGCCGCCCTGTTCATGGTGCCCACCCAGATCAAGATGGTCGTCGACCACCCCGACGTGCACACCCGCGATCTGTCCAGCCTCGAGTGGATCATCTACGGCGGGGCGCCGATGTACCGCGAGGACCAGAAGCGGGCGCTGAAGACGCTCGGCCCCGTACTGGTGCAGATCTTCGGCCAGACCGAGATCCCCATGTGCGGCACGGTGCTCTCGCGCGACGAGCACTCGATCCACGAGGGAGACGGCCGCGAGCGCTCGGTCGGGCGGGTCCGGGTCGGCGTCGAGATCGCGATCGTGGACCCCGACGACAACGAGCTCCCGCCCGGCGAGGCCGGCGAGATCTGCCTGCGCGGCCCGATGGTCATGGCCGGGTACTGGAACCGCCCGGAGGCCACCGCGGAAGCGCTGCGCAACGGGTGGCTGCACACCGGCGACGTCGGGATGCTCGACGAGCGCGGCTATCTGTTCATCCTGGACCGGCTCAAGGACCTGATCATCTCCGGCGGGCTGAACGTCTATCCGCACGAGATCGAAGACGTGCTGCTCACCCACCCCGGCATCGGCGAGGCCTGCGTCATCGGCGTCCCGGACGAGAAGTGGGGCGAGGCCGTCCGGGCCGTCGTCGTTCCCGTGCCCGGGGAAACGCTGGACCCTGCGCAGGTCATCGCGTTCTGCGGCGAGCGGCTCGCCGGCTACAAGAAGCCCAAGGGCGTGGACGTGGTCGATGCGCTGAAGAAGACGACGTATGGCAAGGTGGCGAAGAAGGAGATCCGGGCCGAGTACTGGGCCGGCATGGATCGGGTCATTTAGCGGGCAGAGCATCTAGCGAGGGCCACATGGACAGCGTCTGGATCGCCGGGTCGGCCACCAGCCCCTTCGGCCCGGCTCCCCACGGCCCCGACGGTCTCGCCCGCGACGTGGTTGCCGCGGCCCTGGCCGACGCGGGTCTGACGCCGAGTCAGGTCGGGCAGGTGTTCGTCGGCAACGCCGCCGCCGGGCTGCTGCTCGGGCAGGAGATGATCCGCGGCCAGGTGTTCCTCGCCGGCTCCGGGCTGTCCGGCGTCCCGATCGTCAACGTCGAGAACGCCTGCGCGTCGAGCTCCACGGCCTTCATGCTCGCGGTCACCGCAGTGGCGGCGGGGATGGTGGACGTCGCGCTCGCGGTGGGCGTCGAGGTCATGGTCGTTCCGGAGAAGCCGCGCGTCTTCGGCGCGCTGGCGGCGGCCACCGACACCCTGCGCCGCCCGGACATGCTCGCCCTCGTGGGCGCCACCACCCTCGGCCGCCCGCTGGCCGATGGCTCGGTTCCGTCGGCGTCGGTGTTCATGGACCACTACGCGCACAAGGCGGCGTCCTACCTGGACAAGGCCGGCGGCACCGCCGAGGACCTCGCCCGCGTGGTCGTGAAGTCCCGCGCGTACGCGCAGCACAATCCCATCGCGCAGTTCCGCACCCCGACCACGGTCGAGGAGGTCATGGCCGGCCGCATGATCTCCGAGCCGTTGCGCCTGGCCATGTGCGCGCCGATCGGCGACGGCGCCGCGGCACTCGTCGTGGTCTCCGACGAGTTTGCCCGCCGCATCGGGAAGCGCGGCGTTCGCGTCGCGGCCAGCTGCCTTGTCAGCGGCGACCCCGACCTCGACTCTCCGGTCTCCCGCGCCTCCGCGAAGGCCTACGCGCAGGCCGGCGTCGACCCCGCGGACGTCAACGTCGTCGAGGTCCACGACGCCGCCGCGCCCGCAGAGCTGTTCTGCTTCGAGGAACTCGGCCTGTGCCCCGAGGGCGGCGCCATTGCACTGCTCCGCGACGGCGAGACCGGCCCCGGCGGCCGCATCCCGGTGAACCCGAGCGGTGGCCTGCTCTCCCGCGGCCACCCCATCGGCGCCACCGGCTGCGCGCAGCTCGCCGAACTCGCCGACCAACTCCGCGACCGCTGCGGCCCCCGCCAGGTCCCCGGCGCCCGCATCGGCCTGGCCCAGAACGCCGGCGGCGTGCTCTGGGACCGCGAGGGCGCGGCCATGGTTACCCTTTTGGAGCGCGTCGACGGCGGGGCGCCCCCACGTTAGGTCACCACATCGTCGGCACGGCACCGAACGCGCGGATGACGCGATCCTTGGTGACCAACGTCAGCCCTTCGGCCTGCGCCTGAGCGACCAAGAGCCGGTCGAAAGGATCGCCGTGCTGCCAATCGAGACCACCGGCGGCGAGGGAGTGATCGGAGGTGACGTCCAGCTTCTGTGCGCCAACGCGAAGCAGCGCCGAGGAGTAGTTGTCCACGATCTGCGCCGCGTCTGGCCAGCGTCCGGTGCGGGCCTTGGACGAGAGCTCGAATGCGGTTGCGGCGGAGACGAACATCGCGGTTTCGATGTCGTTCAACCGCGCCATTGTGGTCTTGCGGATCCGATGAGGCGAGGCGATGAGCCATACCAGCACGTGAGTGTCCAGCAGTACCGGCGAGGTCACCACTCCTCGTCGCCCCGACCCTCCCACAGGGCCAACTCCTCGTCCGACATGGGCGCAAACAGATCCTCGTCTGCGATCTTCACGTGCGGCATGAACCCAAACTCGCGACGGGGTTTCTCTACGGGCGCCAGACGAACCACGGGCTTGCCGGCGCGGGCGATGACGACCTCTTCGCCGGCCTCTGCCCGAGCGAGCAGTTGCGACAGCTGCGTCTTGGCTTCGGCGACGTTCACCTGCACGGTCATGCTCCAACTCTACCTGGCCAACCACACTTGGCCAGGGGTCTCGCTCGAGGCGGGGAGCGGTGGGGACGGCCCGGGTCGGTCACCTACGGCAACGGGTCGCGCAGGCCGGTCTCGATCATGGCAAACCGCCAGTTGCCGTCTGCCTCGCGTACGTAGACCTCGACGTCGGTGAATCGCAGTCCGCTCGTCGTCTTGAACGAAACCGCCCTGGAGAAGGTGTCCTTACTGCGCACGACCCTGTGGGTATCCAGATCCGGTGAGAGCTCGCCCAGTATCGAGCGCAGGTTGCGGTACAGGTCCATCACGGCGGCCTTACCCTTCACCGGTTCCTGGTTGGGCAGGACGTGCACGATGTCGTCGGTGAGGTAGGTCGCTATCTCGTCGAATCGTTGGGCGTTCCAGGCCTCGATGAAGGTCGGGGCCAGCAAGGTCGGGTCGGTCACCCCTTTGCTCGCGCCCGCCGCTCCCGCAGCCGTGGCCGACACGGCCGAAGACTTGGCCGCGTGAGGCGCGACGGGACCTGCTGCGGCGCTCCGCCCAGTCAGCTGGCCTGCCCCGAACAGGAGGACGCCTACGGTGGGAAGGGCGAGCAGGCGGATACGACGCGATTGCTTCATGGGTTCTCCTCGGTGTAGTCGACGGGACATGCGGTCAGATCACTTCAGCGGACCGCGGAACCCGAACATGTCCTGCGTGGCCTTGTAGCGACCGTCGCCCTGCTTCTCGAACAGCCCCAAGAAGGTGACCCGGACGCCGTTGGCGAAAAGCAGTTGGCCGACGATCGACGTAACGTTGCCGTTCTCGACCACCGAGTCCGGCTCACCGACGATCTGAACCTCTCCGAGCAGCGGACGAGCAACCTTGTGGAAGGCGTCGATGGCGTCGCGCCCCTTTATGGGTTCGTGGTTCGGCGGCACCACGATCGCGTTTTCGGTGTAGGCGTCGCCCATCGCGTCGTAGTCCTGGGCGTTCCAGTCCGCTATGTAGGCCCGGAGCGTGGCAAAGGCGTCCTGTTCAACCTGCGCAGCCGCCGCGGCGGCGTCCGCGTTTCCCGTCGCCGTGGCGGTGCCCACAACGCCGCCCAGGCCGAGCACCACCGCGACGGTCAGCGCGCGGAATCGGTTGCGGAGTCCGTGCATGGGTTCTCCTCGGTGTGGTCGATGAGGTATGGGTCGATCGACCGATCGGGTAGCACGCGATCGGGGAGTAAGCGGGGAGTCAGCCGGCCGAGGGCCGCCCGCGGGCGACGGCCGCGGTTGCCAGCTGGGTGCGGTTGGACAGCCCGAGCTTCGCGTAGACGTGCGTGAGGTGGACCTTCGTCGTGCCCGCGGTGATGAACAGGCGCTCGGCGATCTGAGGGTTCGTCAGACCTTGCGCGACGAGGTCGACGACCGCCAGCTCGGTCGGCGTCAGCGCGGCCCAGCCGGAGGACGGGCGTTTGCGTTCGGTGCGGGCCCGCGTGGCGTAGGCGGCGGCCTCGGCGAGGTCGAGCGCTTCGCCAGCCGATCGCAACGACGCCGCCAACTCCGGCCCTAGCGCGGCGGTGCACGTCGCCAGGGTGTCGCTCCACGCCGGCTCGTCCGGCCGGGCGCGCACCTGCCCGGTTGCGTGTCGTAGGCCCTCGGCGGCCCCCAGCAGGCGAACCGCCTCGGTGTGGCTCTCGGTCGTGGCGGCCAGGCGCGCCAGTTCCTCCAGCGCCGTGGCCGCCTGGCCCCGGAAGCCGTGGTCGAGGCAGAGCGCGAGCATGCGGTGGTAGGCGTCCTCCGCGCCCGATTCGTCGCCGTCGGCGGTGGCGATCCGCCCGGCGAGGTCGGCGAGCACGGCGAGGTACCACGGGGTGCCGATCACCTCGCCGATCGCCGTGGCCTCGGCCAGGCAGGTGTGGGCCGTCGCCAGATCCTCGTCCGCGAGTGCCAGACGCGCCTGCACGACCGCCATTTCCAGCGTCATCATGGGCATGCCCATCGTCCGGCAGGGCCCCTCGACGAGCCGAAAGGCGGCGCCCGCGGCAGCGAAGTCGCCCCGGGCCAGGCCCATGACGACGCGTCGGGAAGCGACCATCTCGTAGCGGCCCCACGAGGACCGGTCCATCCAGCCTTCGCTGCGGGCGATGACGTCCTCCGCGGCGTCCCATTCGCCCAGGCAGAGGTAGGTCTCGGCCAACCAGAAGGCGCACCAGGACTCCTGCACCGGGTCGCCCACCGCCCAGCCCAACTCGTTGGCGCGACCGAGCAGGTCGACCGCGCGCCACAACCGCCCGGCCTTCCACGCGGCCATGCCCTCGACGAACCAGCCCCACGCCTCCCAAACGGGGCTTGCAGCGTCGGCCCGCAGCGCGTCCAGGTGTGGCGCTGCCAGGTCGGGCCGGTCCAGCCCGAAGACCCAGCCGAACGCGGCGTAGAAACTCGCGGCGGACTGCCCGTACGGATCGCCGGCGCGCTCGGCGGCGGCCCGCGCCTCGGCCAGTCCCGCAAACGCCGCCTCCGGCGGGCCGAATACCGCCAGCATGCCCTGCATGCCCAGCGCTCGTCCCAGTACCAAGTCGTCGCCGAGGGCGCGTGCCATCTCGATCGCGGCCGTGGTCTCGACGCTGCCGTATCCCTCGGGCTGGCTCATCGTGTAGAAGCCGAGTTGCCCGGCCGCGCAGAGCAGGCGTGCCCGCGCGGGGGAGGTGTCCGCGGGCGTGGCCCCCAGTACTCGCCGCACGCACGCCAGCGACTCGCCGTGGCGCCCGTGCAGTTGCCAGAAGAGGGACATGTCGGCACACAGGCGCATCGCGGCCTCGTGGTCCCCGACCGACAGTGCGAAGTCCACCGCAGTCAGCACGTTGTCCCGAGCCGCCTCGAGCCGCTCCAGCGTTGCCAGTTGCGGGCTGAACTCCAACTCGCGGGCCTCGGCGTTCACGAGGTCGAGTTGGCGGCGTAGGTGTGCGGTGCGCGCGGCGTTCGCCTCGCCGGAGTCTTCCAGTCGCAGCTGCGCGAACTCGCGGATCGTCTCCAGCAGCCGGTAGCGAGTGCGTCGAAGCGCACCAGCGAGCAGTCGACCAGATCGGACAGCAGGAGGTCCGCTTCGCCTGCGCCGGCCGGGTCCAGCGACGCGTCCACGGCGAGCGCGTCGTCGAGGGAGAACCGGCCCACGAACACGGCGAGGCGCGCCAGCAGCACTCGCTCCCGGTCGTCGAGCTGGTCGTAGCTCCACTCGATGCAGCCACTCAGCGTCCGCTGCCGCGCGGGCACAGTAGGCGAGCCGCCGGCGAGGAGGCGGAACCGGTGCTCGAGGCCGGCCAGCACGCGGTCGGGCACGAGCGACCGCAGTCGAGCGGCGGCGAGCTCGATCGCCAACGGGATGCCGTCCAGCCGCGTGCAGATCGCCGCCGCCGTGCGCAGCAGCGGCTCGTCCACGGTCAGCGCAGGCGCGGACGTGGCGGCCCGCTCCAGGAACAGCGCGACGGCCTCGGAATTCCGCAGCACGGCGGGCGGAGCAACGTCCGGATGCGGCGGCAGCGACATCGGCTGCACCTGCCATACGGCCTCGGCCCCGAGCTGGAGCGGTTCGCGGCTGGTGGCCGCGATGGTGGTGTCCGGGCAGCCGGTCAACAGCGCCTGCGCCAGCGTGGCGGCTCCGAGTCGGACGTGTTCGCAGTTGTCGAGGACGAGCAGCACCCGGCGGCCGGCCAGGTACTCGACGATGCGGACGGTGGGGACGGTGGCCTTGGCGTAGACGCCGAGGGCGTCGAGTACCGCCTCGGGCACGCGCTCGGGATCGGCGACGGTGGCCAGATCGACCCAGTAGACGCCATCGGGTTGCTGGGGTGCCGCGGCGCGGGCGGCCTCGGCGGCCAGCCGGGTCTTGCCGCACCCGCCGGGCCCGACCAGCGTCACCAGCCGATGCTCCTCGAGCGCGGCGGCGATCTCGCCCAGTTCGGTCGCTCGTCCCACGAAGCTGGTGAGCTGGGCCGGCAGATTCGCCACGGCGCCGGAAAGTCGGGTAGCTGCCGCTGGCAGCCGCGGGTGGGTGAGGGCGAAGATCCGCTCGGGCTCGCGCAGCCCCTTGAGTTGATGTGCGCCCAGTGGCAGCAGACCGGCCTCGGGCGGCAGGTCGTCGCGCAGCAGGAGTGCGGTTGCGTGGGAGGCGAGCACCTGCCCGCCGTCGGCCAGGGCCCGCAGCCGGGCGCAGCGGATGATGCTCGGTCCGACGTAGTACAGCCCGTCGCGCAGCTGGGCCTCGCCGGTGTGCAGGGCCATGCGGACTCGAATCTCGGCCCCGGCGGGCCAGTCCTCCTCCGTCAGCGCGAACTGCGCGGCCAGCGCCGCAGCGACGGCGTCGGACGCGCGCGCGAACGCCGCGACCATGCTGTCCCCTTCGCCTTGCTCCATCGGGCGGACTCCCGCGTGGCCGAGCACGGCCGCGTCCAGAATCTCCAAGTGCCGGGCGACGGCCGGGGCCATGGCGGTGGGGTCGAGGTCCCAGCGGGGCGTCGAGCCTTCGATGTCGGTGAGCAGGAAGGTCACCGTGCCGGTGGGCAGCGAGGTCGGACCGATGTCGGCCGGGCGCAGCGCGTGTGCGGCGACGTTCGCCCGGTCGCGGAACTCCGACAGGTTCGTCACGGCACGACTCTCCCGGCTCGTCACGGTTGAGAGCCTGGACGCTACCTGGGCGGGCAGCATCTACCAATGGTCATAGCCGCTCGGCAAAGCCTGTTCGAAAGCGCCTGACGCAGGCGTTTCAGAAGGGCGGGACGTCGGGTATCGCCGCCCGGCGCGGGGTGAGGTCTTCGGGGTCGGGGTCTTCGCCGGTGAACGGGTCTGGTGGGCGGGTGCGGAACATCTGCCCGGTCGGGGTGAGGAAGGTGAGGGTTCCGGACCCGTCGGTGTGCTGGATCAGGTCCCAGCCCTCGAGGTGCTTGATCCGATGGTGTCGGCGGCACAAAAGGCTGAGGTTGATCCGGATGGTCTGGCCGCCGATGGCGAACTCGACGGTGTGGTCGATCTCGGAGTGGTCGATGCGGCCGCGGCAGCCAGGCCAGCGGCAGTGCTGGTCCCGGGTGCGGACGAAGGCGGCGAGGCGGTCCGACGGGGCGTAGCGCGAGGCGCTGAGGTCGAGGACGTGACCGGTCGTCGGGTCGGTGAGGATGCGCCGCCACGCGTTGTCGGCGGCGAGCTCGCGGCACAGCGCGGCCGGGATGGGGCCGTGGCCGGGCAGATACCCGTCCGCGTCGTCGAGCCCGAGCAGGGTGCCCGCGGGGACGACGACGCCGATCTCGTACCCGACGCGCTGCTCGCCGTTCGGACGGACGACCAGGTCGTACAGGGCGTCGGCGCGGAGGTTGGCGATGCTCCGCTCGTCCCCGGCTTCCAGACACTTCTTGGTGGCGTGGGCGAGGGTGTCGACGACGCCGTAGATCGAGATCGCCTCGACCGCCGGCAGGTGGGCGTGCAGGTCGTACATGCCGTCGCCGGCCTCGCGCAGCCACACCCCGCGCTCCTTCTCGGCGGCCTTGGCGCGCTTGGTGGTCGCGTCCTTGTCCATGCGCTCCACGGCGCGGCGAGTGGCGCGGCGCAGCCCGGCCGGGTTCAGGTGCGCGGCGCGGGGCACCAGGCCGCGCTCGATCTGGTGGCACTGCTCGACGGTCAGGTTCATGGTCTGGTCTCGTACGATCCCGGCCTTGTAGAGGTCGATGTCTCCGGCCTGCAGCGCGGCCAGGGTCCGGGGGAGGCGGGTGAACAGATCCGAGGCCTCGTCCAGGCGGGCAGCGCAGAAGTCCTCCGATGAGCGCAGCCGCAACGCGAGGTCGGCGCGCAGCGAGCGCAGCTCGTGGTCGAGCGCGGTGTCGGCCGGCCCGGCGTGCACCGCGCCCTCCCACATCAGCGCTGCCCGCACCGCGACCTGCGCGCCCTGCAGCCGCGCGATTTCCCGCGCCAACTCCGCATCCTGCTCGATCAGCTCGCCCTTGCGCGCCTCCCACGCCACCTCGGGATCGAGGGCGCAGGCGTCGGTCGCGGGGAGGTCGGGGCGCACAAACAACATGGGCTAATTATCGAACCAATGTTCGAAGTATGAGTGTTTGTCGAGCAATAGTTCTACAAAGTTGGAGTGCCAGGTGCCGGGGTCGCGGGCGCGCCCTGGACGAGAGTGGCGAACGACGCCACGTAGCCGCCGGTGGGACCGGGGACAAGCCGTGCCAGAACCTGCAGGCGAGCGCGGCCGCCGGTTTCGCGATAGCGCACGAGGGCGAAGCTGCATCCTGGCGTGGTTCCGCCTGCCTGGTCGAGGAAGCCGTCGCAGCGGTCGTCGTCGATGCGGTAGCCGTGAGTCGCCCAGGTGGTGCGCAGCGCGTCCGCAGCCTGATCCATCGTCAGGTCTCCTGCGATTTCGCCTTCGTACTTCAGGCACCCGTCTTCGATCGAGGCGATACATGGCACGGCCGCCCAGCCTTCGGGGACAAGACCGAGAGTGGGCCAATCGCCGAGCGGGAGCTGCCGTGCCTCCGGTCCCTCGATGGTGACGATCCGAGCGGAAAGGAACGTGGGAACGGCGCGCTGCGTCAATCCGGACGCGTCGCCCGCCAGCACCACGATGTCCACGCCTCCGTAGGAGTAGAGCGAGCGACAGTCGACTCCGAGCCTGGACGCCTCGTAGGCGCAGTCCTCGTCCCGACTGCGCGCCCCGGCCTTCTCCAGAGCCGCGCCCACGGCATCGCCGAGACTCTCCGGGCTGTAGCGCGCGCCGGAGACGCACAGGTCGGTCTCGTACAGGCGCAGGCGGTCCCGTAGGGGTCTCGCACGATGTCCGAAGGCAACACCAGCCCGTCCAACATCGACCGGCTGAGCGCGATCGACTGCGGATCGTCTGTCGGGTTTGCGGCGCCCTGGCCGAGCTCCCGCTGCTCCAGAACCGTCCGAACGGAGACCACTGCCCACACCGCGATCACGCTCAGCCCAACGCCGAGCGCGATCCGTCGCCAAGGGATCATGCGCGCGTTCATATCACTTGCGGGGCAGGCCGTAGCTCCGCTCCACCAACGCGTCGGCGGCCGAGTGCGTACCCACGTCCGTCGAGATCGAGGCGATCGGATAGAAACGCAGAGATCACCGCGACTGCCGCGCGAGAGGCGAGTTCCATGAGCGACGAGATCGGCACCTATGCCCTGGACTCGGATCGCGTCGAGGAGGAGCGGCGGCTGATTGCGCAGTCGCGGCTGCTCGAGGCGTTCTCGGCGGAGACACTGACCTCCGCCGGGCTGGCGCCGGGGATGCACGTCGTCGAACTCGGCACCGGCGCCGGGGACATGGCGATGCTCGCGGCGCGTCTGGTCGGGCCCGGCGGATCGGTGCTGGGGCTGGAACGCAACCCGGCCTCGGTGGAGTTGGCACGCCGGCGGATCGCGGCCGAGGGCCTGGACAACGTGACGGTCCTCGAGGCCGACGTGGCGTCGCTGGGCAAGATTCTCGCGGATCGGCCGAGGGTCGACGCGATCGTCGGGCGGCTCATCCTCATGTGGACGCCGGAGCGGATGGAGGTCCTGCGGGCGTGCGCCGAGGCACCTCCGGGCACCGTGCTGTGGTTCTTCGAGCCGGACATGTACTACCCGTATGCGATTCCGGGGACTCCGCTGTGGGACCTGGTGACCGCGTGGGTGCGGGGGATGATCGACGCGGTGGGGGCCGAACAGCAGATGGGTCCCCGCTTTCCGGAGTTCTTCCACGCGGCCGGCCTGCCCACTCCGACGCTACGCGCCTGGCTCGGTACCTGGACGGCGGCCGACGCTCCGGTGTGGTTCTGGTCCAACGTCATTCGTGGGGTGCTGCCGTTGCTGGAGCAGACGGGAACGGCCACCGCCGCAGACGTCGACATCGACACGCTGGAGGCCCGGCTGACTGCGGAGCTTTCCGCGGCCCACGCCACGATGTTCGTCCCGCCGATGACCGCTGCCTGGACTCGAATCTGACGTTACGTCAGATTCGCTGCCAGGCCAGCGAGTGCACGGTGCGCCCGGCCGCGATGGCACGCCGGCCGTACTTGGTCTCGGGGACCGGCGGGGCGGGCACGGTGCGCAGTGGAAGCGCCGCGGCGCACTCGGCGGCGGCTGCGGCATAGGTGTCGTCGTCCACGACGAGGTGGAACAGGCCTCCGGGGGCGAGGACTTCGCAGAGTCTGCCGAGCACCACGGGGCCGAAGAGGCGGCGGGCAGCGTGGCGGCGCTTCGGCCAGGGGTCCGGGTGGAACCCCTGCACCAGCTGGAGCGAGGCCGGCTCGAGAACCGGCAGCAGCGCGACGATGTCGGCGGCGAGGATCCGTACGTTGTCCGCACCCGCCTCGACGAGGCGGTCCATGGCGCGCAGCTGACCGGGCTTGTGGACCTCGACGCCGAGGATGCGCCGATCGGGGTGTGCGGTGGCGAGTGCGGCGAGGGATTCGCCGTACCCGAAGCCGATGTCGAGCACCTCGGGTGCCCACGCGGCCGCGGCCTCCGGGTTGGGCAGGCCCAGATTTTCGGCGTGTGCTGCGAGGCGTTCGGTCTTGCCCTCGGGCATCCGGCCGCGGTTGCGCCAGCTGCGCGGAACGAACTCGTTGCTCATGTGGGCAGCACGCCCCAGCGCTCCAGGGTGTCGACGAGCTGCGGTGTGGTGTCGAGCGCGAACAGCTCTTCGCGGTCGACCCAGCGCGCGTCGCTGGCGTCGCAGCCGGCCTGCAGCCGGCCGCCGACGACCGCGCACGCGTAGTCCCGCACGTCGTACTGCACCCCGTCGAGGCCGGGCAGCACCACGCTGCCGACGAACATCCCCACCATCACCCGCAGCCCCGTCTCCTCGAGAACCTCCCGATCCACGGCTTCGACGTCGCTCTCGCCGGGCTCTACCCGGCCGCCCGGGATGGACCAGAGCCCGGCGCCGGGCGGGTTGGCCCGGCGGATCACCAGCAACCGGTGCGCATCGTCGTGAACCACCGCGCCCACGCACGGCACCCGTGTCCCCATCACGCTCCCAGCTTCTCAGTTCCCCTTGACTCCCCCGGTGGGGTGGAGGAGCGTCGGGGGACGACACGGCCCCTCGGGAGGTTGACGTGACCGGTCATCCCACGTGCGCGCGCTGCGGCGGGCTGGTCCGAGCGCCGGGGATCTGGTCGAACGCCTGGCGGTGCGACGCGGACGGAGACGTCGAACCGCTCCACCCGAGCGTTCTGCCCACGCACGACCGCGTGGCCGCGGCGATGAAGGGCGCGCGGGTCCCGTTCTGGCTGCCGTGGCCGCTGCCGACCGGGTGGCTGGCCTCCGGCTTCACCTGGGCCGGAGACGAGCGCAGCGGCGCCCGGGCCTCGCTGGTCGCCCTCGGCGGACCGAATCCGCTGGGTGGCTTCTCGGAGTTGATGGTCGTTGCCGAAGAGCCCGGTGTGGGCCTCGGCGCGAGCTGGGCCGGCCTGCCCGGCCCGGACCCCGGCGAGCGGATCGCCACGACGACCGGCCCGCAGGCACGCATCCACGTCGGCGGTCACCCGACCGCGCTGTGGAGCATCGACTCGGGCGACCGGGCCGTCTACGTCGGCGAGGCCCTCGGCGTGTGGCTCTGGCTGATCATGTGGCCCGCGGGTGCGGGCGCACTCGTCTTCGACCAACTTCGGCTCGTCGACCTACGCGATGCACCCAGCGAACTCGAAGTCCCGCTCGGCGCACTGTCCCCGCGCCTGGATCCGACGGCCCGCCGCGCCGGCTGAACACGCATCCTCTGTACCGTTTCGCGCCCTACGAGGCCACTCGTAGG
>JBQTKD010000089.1:0-12005 GCA_052386455.1 Sporichthyaceae bacterium | reverse complement strand
TTGCCTCGGCGATGGGCATCGGCTCGGCTTCAGCGAGGCTCATGCGACAAAGTATACACAATTCTGTGTAGATTCCCTGGATCTGGGACACCGGCGGCGACGAGCCGGCCTGTAAGCCGGGTTCTGTACCCGAGCACGAGGCTCGGGCGGCGGCCATCCATCTGGGGCCGACGTTGCCGTCGACCTCGGTGCGGCCTACCTGCGAGCTCGGGCGGGCAGCCCTCGATCGCTCACACACGGCGGGCAAGCCCGCCGATCTTGGCCTTGCTCCGGGTGGGGTTTACCTAGCCGCCCGGGTCGCCCCGGGCGCTGGTGGTCTCTTACACCACCGTTTCACCCTTACCGCCGGCGAACCGGCGGCGGTTTGTTCTCTGTGGCACTGTCCCGCGGGTCGCCCCGGGTGGGAGTTACCCACCACCCTGCCCTGTGGAGCCCGGACTTTCCTCGACGCCCGAAGGCGCCGCGACCGCCCGGCCGGCTCGTCGCGCCGAGCAGCCTAACCCTCCGGGCGGCGCGGGGCGAGGTGGATGGCGCCGTCGCGCAGTTCGACCGGGACGCGCTTGAGCTTGATGGCGCCGAGCGAGAACTTCACCGGCTTCGCGAGGGGCTTGAACGCGCCCTGCGGGCCGAGGGTCATGGCGCCGCTGGAGACGTCGAAGCGCGCCCCGTGCCACGGGCAGACGAGCTCGCCGTCCTTCGACACCGCGCCGTCCCCAAGGGAGGCGAACAGGTGCCGGCAGCGGTTGGACACCGCGAACGGCTCGCCGTTGCTCAACCCCACGGCCAACGGGCCGTGCGTGGTGCCGGTGACCACGACGACGCCGGACGTGGGTAGGTCGGCGACGGCGACGAGCTTGGAACCCTGAACCTCGACGGACATGGGAGCGAGCCTTCCGGGAGGCCGCGCGACCGTCGGGCGGACGGTCGGATTCGGCGCCGCCCAAGCTACGCCCCGCTCGCGTCGACCTTCCAGCCGTACCTGGCGCCGAGCTTCGCCAGCGACTCCTCGCCCGCGATGCCGTCCGCGTCCACGCCCCGGAACCCGAGTTCGTGCTGCCAGCGCTTGTAGCCCGCGACGTCCGCGGAGTACCCCTCGGACCGCAGCGCGGACCCGACCCGGCCGTCGTAGATTCCGAGCTCGCGGGCCTTGCGCATCACGGAGACCAGCCGTACCGGCCGGTCCTTCGCCTTCTCCCGCACGTCCGAGCTCACCAGGTAGTCCGGGTACCCGAACCCGCCGCCGCGCGTGCCCGCGCGCCGCAGCTTGAACACCCCGATCCCCTGCCGGGAACCGCCGCTGTTGGTGTTGCCCTCCACCGAGAGGAACGACCCGTCCGCGTCGACCGCGATCACGATGCCCACGTGGGCGATGCGCCCGAGGCCGGCGTTGTAGAAGTACGCGATCGCCCCGACCCTGGGCTTGCTCCCCCACCGGTTCCGCTTCCGGAACCACTGGGCGCCCGCCGGGGTGTAGGCGTGCTTCGGGATCGCCTTGCCGCAGCCGGACGTCGCCGCGGCCCAGGACACGAACTGCGCGCACCACGGCACCCGGTTCATGCCGTACCACTCACCGAACGCGTTGTCGTTGTCCCCGGACTCCCGATATCCGATCTGACTCGACGCAACGGCGATCAGCGCCTCCGCGGTGCCCGGGTACTTCACCGTCGGCACCGGGCGCAGCGGCGGGGTCACAGCGCATCCTCGTCGATCGAGGCCGCGACCAACGCAGCCGCCTCGGCCTCGGTCAGCGGCTCCTGGTCCACCGCGTCCTGGTCCCCGTCCGCGACGTCCGGCGAGTCGTCGGTGAACACGACGAGCGAGTCCATGGACGTGGCGTCGGCCTCGTCCTCCGGCGGCGAGTGCGTCATCCCCCGAGCATCCCTCAGAAGACCGTGTAGGCGGACCGCGAGACCGTGAAGCCGTGACCGCTTCCCGCGTGCTCGCAGCGCAACTCCTGCCTGCTCGAGGTGCACACGTACCCGTTCACCCGGTTCTCGGAACCGTAGGCCAGTACCGGGGACTCCGGGTCCAGCGGGGTGTCGCTCGCGCACACGAACCGCGCCCGCAACGGGTCGACGGCGATCGTCTGCCCCCAGTCCCCCTCGCAGTCCGTCGTCGGCCGCGGCGGCGGCGTCCAGCTCGCGTTCTGCACCCCGCAGGTCACGCCGGCGGCGTCGATCGCACAGCCGATGTTGCCCGACGGCATCCGGAACGTGGTCAGCCGGAACGACTTCGGCGTGGGCGAGGACGCCCCCACCGTCGTCGCGCTGGGCGTGACGGTGGGCACGGCCGGCGCGGGCGGACCGGCGGCCGAATCCTGCGAACCGCAGCCTGCCACCAGCACCACACACGCCGCCAGCACGCACCGGCGGCCACCTCGCACCGACGCTCGGCTCATCCCCCACGTCCTTCGGCTCGACGCCCCAAGTCGATCACGAGCGGCACGATCATCGCCCGGGCCAGACCTCCGACGGGTGCACATGCGGCAATTGGTCCCCGCACCACGCAGAATTGCTCGCGCGGTACCCGGAAACACGCCGGTAACTCCCGTGTGGCGATCCTGCGAAAGTCTGCACCCGAGTAGTCAGCGCCGAACCTGCGAGGAACCGTGGCCATCCGCGTCGCCATCGAGCACCGCACCGTCTACACGTTCGACCGTCTCACCGAGATCGGACCGCACCTGGTGCGCCTGCGCCCGGCGCCACACTGCCGCACCCCCATCACCGGGTACTCGCTGCGCGTCGAGCCCGCCGAGCACTTCGTGAACTGGCAGCAGGACGTCTACGGCAACTACGCCGCGCGGCTGGTGTTCAACAAACCGGCCACCGAACTGTCGATCGTCGTGGACCTCGTCGCGGAGATGACCTCGCTCAACCCGTTCGACTTCTTCGTCGAGGACCACGCCCAGCACTGGCCCTTCGACTACTCCCTCGGCAACACCGAAGACCTCGGCCCGTACCTGCGCCCGATCGACGAGCCGGGCAGCGCGCCCGGCTCGGGCCCGGGACCGCGGCTGCGGCACTGGCTCGACGAGTTCGACCCCGACGCGGCCAAGGGCACCGCGATCAACGACTTCCTCGTCGAGATCAACCGGCGGCTGGCCCTGGACGTCGCCTACTCGCTGCGGATGGAGCCGGGCGTCCAGTCCCCCGACACCACCCTCGAACTCGGCGTCGGATCCTGTCGCGACAGCGCCTGGCTGCTGGTCTCGATCCTGCGGGAGCTCGGCCTCGCCGCGCGCTTCGTCTCCGGCTACCTGATCCAGCTCGTTCCCGACGAGAACCCGGGCACCCTCACCCAGGACTTCACCGACCTGCACGCGTGGACCGAGGTGTACGTGCCCGGCGCCGGTTGGATCGGGCTGGACCCCACCTCCGGCCTGCTCGCCGGAGAGGGTCACATCCCGCTCGTCGGGAGCCCGCGGCCGGAGTTCGCGGCCCCGATCGCCGGCACCACCGGCCCGACGAAGGCCACGCTGGAGTTCGCCAACATCGTGCGGCGGATCCACGAGGACGCCCGCGTCTCGCGGCCGTACTCCGCCGACCAGCGGGAGAGCATCGACGCCCTCGGTCACGAGGTGGACCGTCGTCTCCTCGCCGGGGACGTCCGCCTCACCATGGGCGGCGAGCCCACGTTCGTGTCTGCGGAGGACAAGGAAGCCGCGGAGTGGCGCACCGACGCGGACGGTCCGCAGAAGCGGGCCAAGGCCAACGCGCTCGCCGCGCTGCTCAAGGAGCACTACGCGGCCGACGGCGCCGTCATGTACTCCCAGGGCAAGTGGTATCCCGGAGAACCCCTGCCCCGGTGGGAGATCCGGCTGCTCTGGCGCGGGGACGACGTCGCGCTGTGGCCGTCCGCGGAGCTGCTCGACGACCCGTGGAGCGCCGCCCTCGTCGAGCCGAAGTCCGACGCCGCCGCGGCGATCGTCGGGGACCTGATCTCCGAACTCGGCCACCGGCTCGGCATCGAGAACTCCTGCATCCGCCCGCTCTACGAGGACCCGCTCGAGCAGTTGGCCACGGAGGCCCGCCTTCCCTTCGGTCCGCCCCCGGCCACGCCGGAGAACGACGTGTGGCCGGCCGACGCCGACCGGCGCGATGCGATCGTCGCCGCTCTCGACGCCCAGCGCGGACTGCCCCAGGCGTGGGCGATTCCGCTCGGCCGGGCCGCCGACGGCACGGGGTGGATCACCGGCGTCTGGAAGACCCGGCGCAGCGAGCTGTACCTGCGCCCCGGCACCTCGCCCGCCGGTCTGCGCCTGCCGCTGGACTCCCTGGGCTGGACCCCGCCGCCGGTGATGATGGACCCGTCGCGCTTCGAGCAGGCACGGCCCCTTCCGCTGCCGGACCACCTGCCGGACTGGAGCGACCCGATCCCCCCGTACGCGCATCGAGACGGCGCGCCGCGTACCGCGCTGTGCGTCGAGGAGCGCAACGGACACGTGCACGTGTTCCTCCCGCCGCTGCCCACCGCCGACCACTTCGTGGTCCTGCTCGACGTGGTCGCCAAGGCGGCCGCCGCCGTCGGCACGCCCGTCGTGCTCGAGGGCTACCCGCCCGCCGGCGACGACCGCATGCGGGCGTTGACCGTCACCCCGGACCCCGGCGTCGTCGAGGTCAACGTGCAGCCGACGAAGGACTGGGACGGGCTGTCCGAGCTGACCCGCACCCTGCACAAGTTGGCCACCGAGGTCGGCCTGGTCACCGAGACCTTCGGCATCGACGGCACGCACACCGGCACCGGCGGTGGCGGGCACCTGACCCTGGGCGGCACCACCCCGGCGGACTCCCCGCTGCTGCGCCGCCCGGACCTGCTGGTCAGCATGCTGACCTACTGGCAGCACCACCCCGGCCTGTCCTACCTGTTCTCCGGCCGCTTCATCGGCCCGACCAGTCAGGCGCCGCGCGTGGACGAGGGCCGCGCGGAGAACCTCTACGAACTCGAGGTCGCCTTCGCCGAACTCGCCGCCCAGGCGGCCACGCCGGAGGGGCCGCGCCCCTGGCACGTGGACCGCGCGCTGCGGCACCTGCTGACCGACGTCACCGGCAACACCCACCGCAGCGAGTTCTGCATCGACAAGCTGTTCAGCCCGGACTCCGATCGCGGCCGTCTCGGCCTGCTCGAACTGCGCGGGTTCGAGATGGCGCCGCACCCGGAGATGTCGCTGGTGACGGCGCTGCTCGTCCGGTCGCTCGTCTCCCGCTTCTGGGACGAGCCCTACACCGGCCGGCTGGTCCGCTGGGGCACGCGCCTGCACGACTCGTTCCTGCTGCCCGAGTACGCCCTGGCCGACGTCGGCGACGTCGTCGACGACCTCCGGGCACACGGGCTGAACTTCTCGCCCGACTGGCTGGACCCGTTCGTCGAGTTCCGCTTCCCCCAACTGGGGAGTACGACGGTCGGCGGAGTTTCCCTCGAGCTGCGCGCCGCCATCGAGCCGTGGCACGTGCTCGGCGAGGAAACCAGCGTGCACGGCACCTCCCGCTACGTCGACTCCTCCGTCGAACGGCTCCAGGTCAAGGTGACCGGAGCCGTGCCCGGCCGCCACGTCGTCACGGTCAACGGGATCCCGCTGCCGCTGGCCGCCACGCGCGGCGAGGCGCTCGTGGCGGGCGTTCGCTACAAGGCGTGGGCGCCGCCGTCGGCGCTGCACCCGTCGATCGACGTGCACGCGCCGCTGACCTTCGACGTGATCGACACCTGGAACAAGCGCTCGCTCGGCGGCTGCACGTACCGCGTGTTCCACGCCGGCGGTCGAGCGTGGGACACGTTCCCGGTCAACAGCGCGGAGGCGGAGAGCCGGCGCACGGCCCGTTTCAGCGCCGACGGGCACACGTCCGGGCCGGTGGATCCAGCCGTCTGGCAGGCTTCGTCCATGCACCCGTCCCCGGTCACCTCCCCCGTCGCGGCCGCGGCGGCACACGTCGAGGAGTTCCCGCGGACGCTGGACCTGAGAAGGTTCGCTCGACGGTGACCGACAGACTGCCGACGAGCAATGGGGCTCGTACCGGTGGGGCGTCCGGCATGGTGCACGCCTACGCGGCTCGCCGTGCCAAGCAGCGCGCCTGCTGGGACGAGATGGTCGGCTTCCACGGCCGCGTGCGCCGCGGCTGGCGCGAGCTGTCCGATATCGCCGAACAGCTCGGCCCGGAGGGGCTGGCCGCCGCCGCCGCGGAGGCGCGGCGGCTGCTCGTCGAGGACGGCGTCACCTACCTGCCGCTGGGCGCCGAAGAGGAGCAGACCTGGGGTCTGGACCCCATCCCGGTCTTCGTCGACGAGGTCGAGTGGTCCGTCCTCGAGCCCGGCCTGATCCAGCGCGCCGAACTGCTCGACCGCCTCCTCGCCGACCTGTACGGGCCGCGCGAGTCGATTCGCGCGGGCCTGCTGCCCACCGAAATCGTGCACGCCCATCCGGGCTTTCTGCGCGCGTGGGACGGCATCGTCTCGGCGAAGCGGCAGCTGTTCCTCGCCTCGGCCGACCTCGGGCGCAGCCGCGAGGGTGCCTGGTGCGTGGTCGCCGACCGGGTGCAGGCGCCGTCCGGCGCCGGATACGCCATGGCGAACCGCCGGGTCGTGTCCCGCGTGCTGCCGGCCCTGCACCGCGAGTCGGAGATCCACCGCCTCGGCCCGTTCTTCCACGCCATGCGCGTCGGGCTGGAGCAGGTCGCGCCGCCCACGGCCGAAGCGCCGCGCGCCGTCCTGCTCACCCCCGGCACGCACAGCGAGACCGCGTTCGAGCAGGCGTACCTGTCCTCGCTGCTCGGCTACCCGCTGGTCCGCGGTTCCGATCTGCAGGTCTCCGAGGGCCGCGTCTGGCGCCAGACCCTCGGTCGCCGCGAGCAGGTCGACGTGATCCTGCGCCGCGTCGACAGCTGGTTCTGCGACCCGCTGGACCTGCGCCCGGACTCCGAACTCGGCGTCCCCGGCCTGGTCGAGGCCGCGCGGCTCGGGAACGTCGCCGTGGTCAACGGCCTCGGCGCCGGCGTCGTGGAGAACCCGGCGCTCATGCCGTTCCTGCCCGGTCTGTGCCAGCTCCTGCTCGACGAGCCGCTGCGCCTGAAGTCGGTCCCCACCTACTGGTGCGGCGATCCCGACGGCATCCGTCAGGTCCTCCCTCGCCTGTCCGAGCTGGTCGTGAAGCCGCTCTCGCGGGGCATCGGCCGCACCCACGTCGACGGCTGGGAGCTGTCGAAGGACGAGCTCGAGGCCCTGCGCGCCCGCATCGAGGCCGAGCCGTACGCCTGGGTCGGCCAGGAGCCCCTCGCCTGTTCGACGGCACCGAGCGTCGTGAACGACGACCTCCGTCCCCAGCTGCTGACCCTGCGCACGTTCGCGGTCGCCTCGGGCAGCTCGTACCAGGCGATGACCGGCGGCCTGGGCCAGGTGCACGCACCCCACAACGGTCTGACGGAACGTCAGGTTGCTCCGACGTCGAAGGACGTCTGGATCCGCAACACCCGTGGAGCGCCCGCCATCGCTCCGTGGGTGCGCGAGGCGACGCCGTCGCAGCTGCTGCCGATGACCGACTCGCCCCGCGTCATCGAGGACATGTTCTGGCTCGGCCGGTATGCCGAACGAGCCGAGGGCACGGCCCGATTGCTCCGCGCGGTCGGCGACCGCTGGATGGACTTCCACCACTCCCCCGAGCAGGCCGGCGCCTCGGCGTTGGCGGTCCTGCTGCGTGCGCTGACCGAGGTCACCGCCACCGCCCCGGGCTTCCTGGACATCGAAACCGAAACGTGGATCGCCGGCCGTGGGGGCGAGCTCGTCTCGCTGCTGCTCGACGCGGATCGCCCGGGCACCCTGGCCTACGCCGTGCGTCGCCTCACCGACCTGTCGGGCGACGTCCGCGAGCAGCTGTCCACCGACACCTGGCTCGTGCTCGGCGGCCTGGAGCGCGAACTGCAGCGTCTGGCGGGGGAGGCCACCAACCGCACCCGGCTGCCGGCGGGTACGCCGGACGTGCTCGCGCGCGTGCTGGAGGGCATGCTCGCCCTGTCCGGCCTGATGTCGGAGAGCCTGGTCCGCGACGTCGGCTGGCGCTTCTGCGAGATCGGCCGCCGCGTGGAGCGCGCCCTGCACGTGACGACGCTGCTCGGCTCCGCGCTGCGGGCCCAGCGCAGCGCCGCGACGGACAGTCTCGTGCTCGAGTCGGTGCTGATCGCGGCGGAGAGCATCATCACCTACCGCCGCCGGTACACCACCCGCGCCGGTTCGTCCACCGTCCTGGACCTGCTGCTCGCGGACCGCGAGAACCCGCGCGCGGTCGCCTACCAGCTCGACCGCATCGGCGAGTCCCTGGAGCGGATTCCCGCCGACTCCGACCGGATGGGCGCACTGCGCGAAAGCCTGACGGGGCTGCGCGACCGCGTCCGCACGGTGGACACCCTCGCGCTGACCACTCCTGGCGCGGACGGCGAACGGGTGGATCTGCGCTCGTTCCTCGCCGGCGTGGAGGCCGATCTGATCGGCATGGCGCTGGACGTCGAGCGCATCTTCTTCGTCCAGCCCGTGCCGCAGCGCAGCCTGCAGGGCACCATGGCTCCCGCGGAGGCCTGGTGAAGTACCAGCTGACGCATCGGACGGAGTACCACTACGACGACGACGTCTTCACCAGCTACGGACGCGCGCATCTGATTCCCCGTCACGGGAACGGGCAGCGCCGGCTGGCCGCGGCCCTGGAGGTCGACCCGACGCCGGCCGAGCTCACCGAGCACACCGACTTCTTCGGCAACCGGTCCACCTACTTCTCGGTGCGCGAGCCGCATCGGGACCTCGTCGTCACGTCCCGCTGCCTGCTGTCGGTCGACCGACCGGGGCCCGATCACGAGGCGCTGCGCACGCTGCGGGCCAAGGAGGTCCGCGATCTGCTGGCCGACCGGACGCAGCGCAGCGAAGACTTGCTGGACGCACGCCCCTTCGTGTTGCCATCGCCCATGATCGGACGGGCCGCGGCCGTCGAGGAGTTCGCCAAGGACCTGCTGCCGGCCGGCCGCAGCCTGGACGAGGTTCTCGTCCACCTCCTGGATCTGCTCTCGAAATTCGCGTACGTGTCCGGCTCGACGGACGTGACCACCACGGTCACCGAGGTCCTGACCCGCCGTCAGGGTGTGTGCCAGGACTTCGCGCACCTCGGCGTCGCGGCGCTGCGCGCGGTGGGCCTCGCGGCCCGCTACGTGAGCGGCTACCTCGAGACCCGCCCCCCGCCCGGCCGCCCCCGCCTCGTCGGCGCGGACGCCTCGCACGCCTGGGTCTCGGTGTTCGCGCCGGGCGTCGGATGGATCGACATCGACCCGACGAATCACAAGTTCGTCGACGATTCCTACGTGGTCGCGGCGATCGGCCGCGACTACGGCGACGTCCCCCCACTGCGCGGGGTCATCTTCACCGAGAGCACGAAGAGCACCATGAAGGTGTCGGTGGACATGGCCCCGGTCGAGGAACCGAGCCCCTAGCGCTGCGCCACCCGGGCCTCGGATTTCGCCGATAGTGCAGGCCGGGTACGACTCGAGGCCGATTTGCGTACCCCAATTGCACTATCGGGAGTGTTCGTGCACGCCGATGCGCTCGTTGCTCGCCGTGTTCTCCGGCGGGTGGTCGCGGCGGACGGGCGGGCCGGGTGCGTGGTTGCGATGAGTGCTTGCGTCGGCGGTTGCGGTGGACTGTCGGCGCAGGCTCCGCGTCGCTTCCGGTCCTCGGGCGCCCGGAGGGCGCCCTGCGGGCCGGGTCGGCGCGGTTCGAATTCCGTGGGCGCGGTGGTCGGTGGTCACCAGAAGCGCGGTGCCGGGCGGTCTGGCGGGTCCAGCGCGGGCGGTGCTCGCCCGCACTCGGTCGCGGTCCGCTCCTCCCGACGATCGGCCGAGTGAAGGTGTCACCGATGTCCTGAGGCAGAAACGTCACCGATGTCCTGCGACATGACACATCACACCCCTCGACCGTTCGACTTTGTCGAACGTTTGTTCTATTCGATGGCCTTTTCAGTCTAGAATGCAGTATGGACTTTGGCCCGATTCGGCTCGGCGATCACCTCGCCTCGCTGACGCCCGGCCGCGAGCTCGGGGCGGTGCTCGGGGCTCTGGATCCGGGCGACCTGTGTGGGCACGACGCGGTCGCGTTCGTGCAGGCGCAGTACCGGCAGGTCGCGCACGAACAGGGCCGGCTCCTGCTCGCCGTGTCGCACGTGGCCCGGTGCGGGTCCGACGGCGGCCGGCACGGGGAGCGCGGCGGGCCTGACGAGTGGTCCAGCAAGGAGGTCAAGGCCGCCCTCGGCCTCACCCGCCGCACCGCGGACGGTTTGGTCGCCGACGCGATCGGCGCCACGGTCGATGCCCCGGAGATCGGGGCGGCGATGCTCGCCGGAGAACTCGACCTCGCCCGCGCTCGGCTGCTGCACACGCTGACCGTGAACCTGTCCGAGTCCACCCGCGCCTCCGTGCTCGCGACCTGCCTGCCACTCGCCTCCCTGTCCGGGCAGCGGCAGACGACCGGACAGCTCGCCGAACACGCCACCACGTTGGCGATGGCGCTGGACCCGCACGCCAAGAGCGCCGAGTACGACACGGCGGTGCGCCAACGGCGGGTCGTGGCCTCGCGCAACCCCGACGGAACCTCCGACCTCGCGGGCCACCAACTGCCCCCGGAACGGGTCGCGGCCGCCGCCGCACGCATCGACACACTCGCCAAGACCGCCAAGCGAGACGGGGACCCCCGCCCGATAGACCACCTGCGCGCGGAGATCTTCCTGTGCACGACCGAGGGCACCTGGGCCGGCCTGGACGACGCCGACATCCTCGCCGCGCTCCGTGCCACCCGCCCCGACGTGGCCCCCGGCGCGAGCGACCCGCAGTCGGGCGCCGTGGACGCGAGCCTTCCGGCCCGCACGACGCCGGCCGGGAAGCCCCTGGACGGGATCGAACTGGGCCTGCTGCTCTACACCGCGCTCGGCCTGGACCTGCAGCCTGCCGACCTCGCCGGACACGGACCGCTGCACGCCGCGCACGCCGTCGACGTACTCTCCCGGCTCGGCGCGGCGCAGTGGCGCTGGATCCTGCTCGACTCGACCGACCACCTCGTCGGCACCGGCCTGACCCCGGCCCGCCCGGCCGGATTCGCGGCCCGGTCGGCGCACTGCGACTCGGTCGTGAACCTGCACGTCCACGCCGGACTCCTCGAAGCATGCCTGAAAGCCGCAGCAGCAGGCGACATCCCGGACTTCCTCGACGAGGACGTCTGGGAAACCTGGCGGCCGGTCCTGCTCGACATCGCGAAACGCGCCGCCGAACCACCCCCGCCACCGGAGGCCGAGGATCCCGACCGGCGCTTCGCCGGAGCCCGCCTGCGCCGCGAGGTCCAGATCGCGCACGGCAGGTGCATCGGCGTCGGCTGCCGCGCACCGGCACGCCGCTCCGACCTCGACCACCGCCACGACCACGCCAAAGGCGGCAAGACCACAAGCGAGAACAGCGCCCCCCTGTGCCGCCACGACCACCGCGGCAAACACGAAGGCGGCTGGACACTCGCCCGCACCGAACACGGCCACCGCTGGACCAGCCGCCTCGGCCACACCTACGACGTCCCCGACCGCCCCGTCTGGCGCCAACTCCCCGACCCCGCGGAAGACGCCGCACCTCGAAGCGAACCTGGGTTTCCCGAACCCGACGGAGACCACGACGGCCTCGGCAGGCACTGGCAGGACTCCACCCTGCTCACCTACACGCCCCCGGACATCCCACCGTTCTGACCTGCGCGCACGGCGGCTGCCGATACTGCGTCAGATGTCCTCGTGTGTCGGTCGTGTGAGGTCTTTTTCTCCTCGGCTACGGCGCCTTGTTCCGGAGGCGTCGACAACCGCGGGATGGCCCCATGAGACACCCTCTGTCAACCACCCCCTTAGGCGGCTCGCCCGAGGGCGCGGTTTCGGTTGGCGACGTGGGTCGCTTCGTCGTAGTGCATGCCTTTGACCAGGCAGTGCCACAGGATTTCGAGCCAGCGGTTGCCCAGGGCGC
>JBQTKD010000088.1:0-16380 GCA_052386455.1 Sporichthyaceae bacterium | reverse complement strand
CAGCGGCGACGGCCGGTACGTGGTGTTCGTGTCCTACGCCGACAACCTGGTGCCCGACGACCGCAACGACCAGCGCGACGTCTTCGTGCGAGATCTGCTGACGCAGAAGACCATTCGGATCAGCGTGACCCACACTGGACTCGAAGGCTCCGGGCTGAGCTACGCGCCGGCCATCTGCGCCGACGGGACCCGCACCGCGTTCGCCTCGGATGCCGACAACCTCGTGGCTGGGGACGGCAACCGCGAGGGCGACATCTTCGTTCGGCGCTAGGTCGACTCCCTCATGCGCCCCGAGCTCGACGGCGTTCCCGAAACGACCCTGTGGACCCTGCACGCCCGCGCCCGCGAGGCGGCGCGGCCGGGCACTCGGCTGCACGACCCGAAGGCGATCGAGGTCCTCGAGACCCTCGACTTCGACTTCGCCGGGCGATTCGGCGTTGGCCTGCCGGCGTTTGGCCGGCTCATCGGTTCGCGCGCGATGGCCTTCGACCGCATCGTCGGTTCCGTGCTGCGCGAGGATCCCGATGCGGCCGTGGTGGTGCTCGGCGAAGGGCTGGAAACGCAGTTCTGGCGGATGGACAACGGGCGCGTGCGCTGGTTGACCGTCGAACTGCCCGAGACCGCTGCGGTCCGCGAGGCGCTGCTACCCGCCGACCCGCCGCGCCGGCGGCTGTTCGCGGGCTCCGCTCTCGACACCGCCTGGTTCGACGAGGTGGGCCCCGCCGAGCGCGTGGTCGTGATCGCCCAGGGGCTGCTGATGTACCTGCCGCCCGCGGAGGTCCGCGCGCTGATCCTCGCCTGTGCCGCACGCTTTCCCGGTGGGGTCATGGCCTTCGACACGGTGCCGCCGTGGTTCAGTCGGGCGAGCCTGCGTGGCCGACTGCATCAGCCCGGCGGGTACCGGGTGCCGCCCATGCCCTGGGGCGTGGACACCCGCGCGCTGCGCAGATGGCTGCGCCGGCAACCCACCGTCGCCGCGGCGACCCTCGTCGATCCGCCCCACCTCCCGCTGCCCCTGCGCGGGGCACACGGCGCGGCCAAGGCGTTGCGCGCGGACGGCAAGTCCCCGGCCGTGGTCCGCGTCGACTTCGTGCGCTGACCGCGCCGATACGCTGCACGGGTTGCCCGGGAGAGAACGAGGACCATGACCAGCGAGACCAGCACGTCGTCGGCCACATCGAACGAGGGGCCCGCCTTCCGCTACACCGCGGAGCTGGCAAATCGGATCGAGCGGGAGTGGCAGGACCGCTGGGAGCGTGAGGCCACGTTCGCGGCCCCGAACCCGTCCGGTCCGCTCGGCGACCCGTCGGCTCTCGCGCGCGAGAAGCTGTACGTGCTGGACATGTTCCCGTACCCGTCGGGCGCGGGCCTGCACGTCGGGCACCCGCTGGGGTACATCGGTACCGACGTGTTCGGCCGGTTCAAGCGCATGACCGGGCACAACGTTCTGCACGCCCTGGGCTACGACGCCTTCGGTCTGCCCGCCGAGCAGTACGCCGTGCAGACCGGGCAGCACCCGCGGGTCACGACCGAGGCGAACGTCGCGAACATGCGCCGCCAGCTGCGCGCGCTGGGTCTGGCGCACGACCCCCGGCGGTCGGTGTCCACGACGGACGTCGAGTTCTACCGCTGGACCCAGTGGATCTTCCTGCAGGTGTTCAACTCCTGGTACGACACGGCTCTGGATCGGGCTCGCCCGATCGCGGAGTTGGTCGCCGCGTTCGAAGACGGGTCGCGGTCGACGCCGGACGGCACTGCCTGGAACGATCTGACGGAGGGTCAGCGGCGTGCGCTGATCGACGAGCACCGCCTGGCGTTCCTGTCGGACGCGCCGGTGAACTGGTGTCCGGGTCTGGGCACGGTGCTGGCGAACGAAGAGGTCACCGCGGACGGGCGCAGCGAACGCGGCAACTTCCCGGTCTTCAAGCGCAACCTGCGCCAGTGGATGATGCGCATCACCGCGTACGCGGACCGCCTGATCGACGACCTGGACGGCCTGGACTGGTCCGAGGCCATCAAGCTGATGCAGCGCAACTGGATCGGCCGCTCGACCGGCGCGCGCGTCTCCTTCGCCGTCTCCGGCGTCGACGAGCCGATCGTCGTCTTCACCACGCGCCCGGACACCCTGTTCGGCGCGACCTACATGGTGCTGGCCCCCGAGCATCCGCTCGTCGAGTCCCTGACGCCGGCCGCGTGGCCCGAAGGCACCCCGGCGTCGTGGACCGGCGGCGCGGCGACGCCCGCGGAGGCCGTCGCGGCCTACCGTGCGCAGGCCGCGGCGAAGTCCGACGTGGAGCGCCAGGCCGACGCGAAGGTGAAGACCGGCGTCTTCACCGGGACGCGGGCGATCAACCCGGTGAATGGCGCCGAGATCCCGGTCTTCATCGCCGACTACGTGCTGACCGGCTACGGCACCGGCGCGATCATGGCCGTGCCCGCCGAGGACGAGCGGGACTGGGCGTTCGCCGCCGCGTTCGACCTGCCGGTGATCCGTACGGTCCAGCCCCCGGCGGACTGGACCGACGGCGCGTGGACCGGCGACGGTCCGTCGATCAACTCCGCGAACAACGAGATCTCGCTGAACGGCCTGGGCAAGGACGAGGCCAAGGCAGCGATGATCGAGTGGCTGGAGCTCAAGGGCTGCGGCGAGGCCACCGTGCAGTACAAGCTGCGGGACTGGCTGTTCAGCCGCCAGCGGTACTGGGGCGAGCCGTTCCCCGTCGTCTACGACGAGCACGGCGTCGTTGCACTGCCCGAGTCGATGCTGCCGGTCGAGCTGCCGGAGATCGCGGACTACTCGCCGCGCACGTTCGACATGAACGACGCCGAGTCCAACCCGGAGTCTCCGCTGGGCCGCGCCACGGAGTGGACGACGGTCACGCTGGATCTGGGCGACGGGCCCAAGCAGTACCGGCGCGAGACCAACACCATGCCGCAGTGGGCGGGGTCCTGTTGGTACGAGCTGCGCTACCTGGACCCGACCAACAGCGAACGCTTCGTCGACCCCGAGGTCGAGAAGTACTGGATGGGCCCGCGGACCGAAGGGGACTGTGGCGGCGTCGACCTGTACGTCGGCGGCGTCGAGCACGCGGTGCTGCACCTGCTGTACGCGAGGTTCTGGCACAAGGTCCTGTTCGACCTGGGGCACGTCTCCTCGTCCGAGCCGTTCCGCCGCCTGTTCAACCAGGGCTACATCCAGGCGTACGCCTACACCGACGAGCGCGGCATGTACGTCCCGGCCGCGGACGTCGTCGAGGCCGACGGCGGGTGGACGTACGAGGGCGCTCCGGTCAACCGCGAGTACGGGAAAATGGGCAAGGGCCTGAAGAACTCCGTCACGCCCGACGAGATCTGCGCGGAGTACGGCGCGGACACCCTGCGCATCTACGAGATGTCGATGGGCCCGATGGACGTCTCCCGGCCGTGGGACACCCGCGCCGTCATCGGCTCGTTCCGCTTCCTGCAGCGGCTGTGGCGCAACGTCGTCGACGAGGACACCGGCAAGCCGCGGGTGAGCGACGCTGCGATGGACGACGCGACCGCGCGCGTGGTGGCGAAGGCCGTCGACGGCGTCACCCGCGACCTGGAGAACCTGCGCTACAACACGGCGATCGCGAAGCTGATCGAGGCGAACAACCACTTGACCAAGGTCGTGGCCGACACCGGCGCGATCCCTCGCTCGGCCGCCGAGCCGATGGTGTTGATGCTGGCGCCGCTGGCACCGCACCTGGCCGAGGAGCTGTGGGCGCTGTTGGGCCACTCCGAGTCGCTGACCTACGCGCCGTTCCCCGTCGCGGATCCGGCCCTGTTGGTCGAGGACACCGTGACCTGCATCCTGCAGGTGGCCGGCAAGGTCCGCGACAAGATCGAGGTGCCCGCGGACATCGCCGACGCGGTCCTGCAGGAGTTGGCGCTCGCGTCGGAGAAGGTCCAGGCGTCGCTGGACGGACGGCCGGTGCGTACGGTGGTGGTGCGAGCTCCGAAGCTGGTCAACATCGTTCCGGGCTGATTGGCGGTTCTCCGATGGACTCCTACCGCTTCATCGAGGTCAAGCGCGACGGCGACACCGTTCGCATCACGATGAACCGCCCGGAGCGTCGCAACGCGCTGTCGGAGGAGCACCTGCTCGAACTGACCCACGCGTTTCGGGCGGCGGGGGACACCGACGCGACGGGGATCGTGTTGTCCGGCAACGGTCCGGTGTTCTGTGCGGGGCACGACTTCGCCGACGTCTTCGAGCGGGACAACGCGGGCAACCGTCAGCTGCTGCTGACCTGTACGGCGCTCATGCAGACGATGCAGTCGGTCTCCCAGGTGGTGATCGCGCGGGTGCACGCGCTGGCGACGGCGGCGGGCTGCCAGCTCGTCGCGTCGTGCGACCTCGCCGTTGCGGCCGAATCCGCCGGCTTCTGCCTGCCGGGCGGCAAGGGCGGCTGGTTCTGCCACACCCCCGCCGTCCCGGTCGCACGGAGCATCGGCCGGAAGCGACTCATGGAGCTGGCGTTCTCCGGCGACCCGATCGACGCTGCAACCGCGGCGGAGTGGGGACTGATCAACTACGCAGTTCCCGACGCCGAACTCGACGCCCACGTCGACGCGCTGCTGGCGCGCTGTACCCGCGGCAGCCGGGCGGCGAAGGGGCGCGGCAAGCGCACCCTCTACGCCCAGTTGGACCGGCCGGAGGCCGACGCGTACGAGATCGCCGTCGAGGTGATGGCCGCCTCGTCGCAAGAGCCCGAGGCGCGCGAGGGAATGGCGTCGTTCTTCGAGAAGCGCAAGCCGAACTGGCCACAGTGAGCGAGCTTGCGAGCGAACCGATGAAGGCAGCGTCCCGCGTCGCGTGGCCGAGGAACGAGGCCGCGTGACCCTCGGAATCGTCACCGATTCCGCCAGCGCAATCCCTGCCGCCGAGGCGGGGTTGCTGGACGTTGCGGTCGTGCCCCTGCGAGTCGCCGTAGGCGGGCACGAGATGCCCGAGACCCATCTGACGCCCGATCGGCTGGTCGCGGCGCTGCGGTCGGGGATCGTCGTCTCGACGTCGCAGCCGAGTCCCCTCGCCCTGCGCGCCGCCTACGACGACCTGGCCGCCACCGGCGCCGACGCGATCGTCTCGATCCACCTGTCCGACGCGCTGTCCGGCACGTGCGCCGCCGCCCGGACCGCCGCCGCCGACTGCGCGCTTCCCGTGCACGTGATCGACTCCGGTTCGGTGGGTCTCGGCCTTGGCTTCGCCGTCCGGGCGGCGGTGGCCGTCCGCCGGGCCGGTCCCGACCGGGTGGCCGCCGCGGCCCGCGCCTGCGTCGCCGCCTCGACGGTGCTGTTCTACGTCGACACCCTCGAGCACCTCCGCCGCGGCGGGCGGATCGGTGCGGCCCAGGCCGTCTTCGGCTCGGCGCTGTCCATCAAGCCCATCCTCGGCATCGAGGCCGGTCGCATCGTTCCGGTGGACAAGGTCCGCACCGCCGCCAAGGCCTTGGACCGCCTCGTCGACCTGACGCTCGGTCGGGTCCCGGCCCCCGTTGCCGTGGCCGTTCAACACCTCGGCGCCTCCGACCGCGCGCAGGAACTCGCCCTCACCCTGCAGTCCCGCACCGGCCAGGCCGTCGAGGTCGCCGAACTCGGCCCCGCGATCGGTGCGCACGTAGGCCCCGGCACCCTCGCCATCGTCGCGCTGGGCCCCACCCCCTAACCCCGTCCCTTCGGCCTCTGCTCTCGCCGAGCCCCGCCTCACGTCCCCCGCTTCACTCGTTGCCGTACCGCTTCACACGTCGTGCGCGGCCTGTGGGGGCGAGTGAAGCGGCACTCTGGCGAGTGAAGCGGGATCCCAGGGGTTGGCGTTCGGGGGTTCGCGGCGGCGGGGAACGGAGTTTGTCCACAGGGGACGGTAGGGGCGGGTTTTCCACAGATTCGCAAGTGAGGGCTGACGGAGGGGCGCCGGGTTTCTAGCGTCCCCGCCGTGACTCTTCCTCTTCGCACTGCAGGCCTGCGGGCCCGCCTGGCCAACCTCGTCCCGGCGCGAGCCGCCTTTCCGGAGCGGGGCATCGACGCACGGGCGGCGCTGGTCGTCCTGCTCGTTGCCTCGCTGAGCGCGGCCTTTGGATTCTTCCTGCTCTGGCGCGCCCGGCCACACTCCGCGGAGGTCGGGCCGGTGCCGGCCGCCGTCGTGGTCGCGCCGGTGGCTCCGGAGCAGCGCTCGTTCGTCGGAGCCGCCCTGGCGGCGACGCCGAGTCCCACGCCGAGCGCGGTCGCGCCGGCGGACCGGGGGATCGTCGTCGACGTGCAGGGCCGCGTGCGCCGGCCCGGGACCGTGAACCTGCCGAGCGGCGCTCGCGTCCGCGACGCCCTCAACGCCGCGGGCGGCCCCAAGGACGGGGCCAGTACGCGGTCGCTGAACCTCGCCGCGCCGCTGACCGACGGCGAGCAGATCGTTCTCGGCCCGGACTGTCCCGGGCCGGCCGCACCGAACGTGGCGGGGACGGCCCCGGCGGCCGCCGCGGCTACGCCGAGCACGTCCTCGCCTGCCGTGCCGCCGTGGGGGAAGCCGTCGGCCAAGCCCGTGCCGGCTCCGGCGCCGGCCGTGCTCGATCTCAACCGCGCCACCGCGGCCGAACTCGACACTCTGCCCGGCATCGGCCCGGTCCTGGCGGATCGGATCGTGGCGTACCGGACCACCCACGGGCGCTTCACCTCGGTGGACGAGTTGCGCGAAGTCAACGGCATCGGCGCCGCGAAGCTGGCCGAGATCCGTTCCAGAGTCCGTGTCTGACGCATCGTCGGCGACCCCGGCGCCGGCATCCGCCGAAGCGCTGCAGCAGCGTGAACCGCTGGATCTGCGGCTGCTGCCGGCCGCGGCCGCGGCGTGGACGGTCGCCTGGCTGACTCCCGCGCTGTCGGGCGGCGCGCGCTGGATCGTGCCGTTGCTGGCGCTGCCTGCGGCCGCTGCGCTCTTCGGCCGGGCCTGGCGCGATCGCGGCGAAGCCGGGCGTGGGATTCGGACGAGCCTGGCCGCGACGGTGGCCGCGGTCCTCGCCTGCGCGGGAGCGGCCGGGATCGCGTCGGCGGCGCGCGCCGGGGCCGTCGAGTCCGGGCCGGTGCCGGAGCTAGCGGCCCAGCACGCGACGGTTCGCGTCGAGGCGAAGGTCCGCGGCTACCCGACGATTCAGCGCAGCAGGACGACCCGGCCCGGCGCCGCACGCGAGTTCGTGGCGGTACCCGTCGAGGTGCGCACGGTAGTCGGTCGCGGGAAGACGTCGCAGGTGCACGCACCCGTTGTGCTGCGCAGCCCCGACCTCGCCTGGCGAACGGTCCTGCCGGGGCAGCAGGTCGCCGCGACGGGCCGCTTCGGCCCCGCCCAGCCGCGAACGCCGACCTCGGCGATGCTCTGGACCGACGATCCGCCCGCGGTGCTCACCGAACCCCCTTGGGGCGCACGTGCCGCCGCGCGGGCCCGGACCAACATGCACGACGCCGTCGCGGGCCTCGGCGAACCGCAACGCGGTCTGCTGCCGGGCCTGGTTCTCGGCGACACCTCCGGCACCGATCCGGAGTTGGCGGAGGACTTCAAGGTCGCCGGTCTAGCGCACCTCGTGGCCGTCTCCGGCAGCAACGTGATGATTCTGATCGCGGTGGTGCTCGGTGCCGCCCGCTGGGTCGGGATGCGTCGAGTGCTGCTGCCACCGCTCGGGGTCGTCACCATCCTGGGGTTCGCCGCCGTGGTCGGCCCCGAGCCCAGCCTGCTGCGGGCCGCGGTGATGGGACTGGTCGCCGTACTCGCCCTCGGCCTGGGCCGGCCGCGGCGGGCGGCGCCCGCCCTGCTCGCCTCGGTCGTCGTGCTCCTGCTCGCCGACCCGTGGCTGGCGCGCTCCTACGGCTTCGCCCTGTCCGCCGCAGCCACCGCGGGCCTGCTCACCCTCGCTCCACGCTGGACCGAGTCGTGGTCCCCACACGTGCCTCGCCCCGTCGCGGCGATCCTCGCCGTCCCCACCGCCGCCCAGGTCGCCTGTGCGCCCCTGATCGTCCTGCTGGCGGGAAACGTGTCTCTGGTTGCGATTCCCGCGAACCTCCTCGCCCTGCCCGCCGTCGCGCCGGCGATGTGCTTCGGGCTCATCGCGGCAGCAGTTCAATCGGTCAGCCCTGCGTCGGCCGGACTGCTGGCCCAACCAGCGGGCCTGTCCGCCTGGTGGATCGTCCAGGTCGCCCGCACCGCAGCCGAACTGCCCGGCCCCTCGCTTGACTGGCCCAACGGCATCCCCGGCGCCGTCGCGCTCGGGTGTGCGACCGCAGCGGTCGTCCTCTTCGGCCCGTTGCTGCGCCGCCACCTACGCGAAGGGCCGCCTACCAGGGAGCGATCTGACGCCGCTGAAGAGTCGGCGCCGCCCCGGGTTTCCGATTCGGCGACGAGGGCGGGACGCGCGCTGCTCGTTTTGGCGCTCGTCCTCACCGGCTGCCTGGTAGTCCGGCCGGACGTTCCGCTGCCCGGTCCGCTCCGGGCGCTGCACTGGCCGCCCCCGAACTGGGAACTGGTGGCCTGCGACGTCGGCCAGGGCGACGGACTCGTCCTGAGTGTCGAGCCGGGTACCGCCGTCGTCGTCGATACCGGGCCGGACCCGGAACTCGTGGACCGCTGCCTGCGCCGCCTGGGGGTGCGTCAGATTTCGTACCTCCTTCTGACGCACTTTCACGCCGACCACGTCGGCGGACTGTCCGGCGTGCTGCGCGGGCGTCGAGTCCTGGAGGTCGGGGTCTCTCCGCTCGCCGACCCGCCGGCCGCAGCCGCCGCCGTCGCACACCAGGCCGCGGCCGCGGGCGCCCGGCTCACAGTCGCGGTTCCCGGCGAGCAGCGAGCCGTGGGCGCGCTGCGGTGGCGGGTGCTCTGGCCTCGGATCGTGCTGCGCGAAGGTAGCCCAGCCAACAACGCAAGTGTCGTGCTGCTCGCCGAAACGCCTACGGGGCTGCGAATCCTGCTCTCGGGCGACATCGAACCGGCCGCCCAAGCCGCCCTGCACCGCGCCGAACCCGACCTCCGAGTGGACGTCGTCAAGACCCCTCATCACGGTAGCTCTCGGCAGGACTTCGCCTTCCTGCGCAGCCTCGGCGCCCGCTTGGCCGTCACGTCGGTCGGCGCAGACAACGACTACGGCCATCCCGGACCGTTGGTCCTGCAGGCGTTCCACGCCGCCGGCATCACCCATCTCCGCACCGACGAGTCCGGAGACCTCGCCGTCGTCGGCGTCGGCGACCGCCTCCGCGCCGTCGCGCGGCGGTGACGCGCGGCGCTCGGACCGTAGCGAGAAACTTACCGACGGTAAGTCTTTGGCGGCCGCCGCTTCTCGTAGGCCGAGGCCAGGCGCGCGAACAGCCCTGCCCGGCCAACGGGCGGGAGCGGTTCGGGCTCCGGTTCGGCTTCGGGTGCCGGGATGGGCTGCCTCTTTCGCTCGGCCAGCACCCCGGCGGCGATGACGCCGACGAGCACCATGCCGACACTCGCTCCGAGCGGATGCCTCAACAGCGCCTTGGGAATCACCGCACGTCCTTCGTCCAGCCACCGGCGTCGTAACCGTCGAGAGTGAAGCACGCGTTGGCGAACTGCAGGCCGAACTCGGTGATCCGCACGCTGCGGTAGACCGTCACCGTTCGCTTGGCCTGCGCCATCGCGGCCGAGGCCACCGGCTGCGCCTCGACGAACGAGTACCGCCGTGGATCGTCGACCTGCTCGTTGGAGAACGCGATCATGCCGAGGCGGTCCAGGTTGGCCAGGTACTCGGCGTTGTGGTCGGGATGGGTGCAGCCGGACATCTCGGCGATCAGGTTGATCCCGCAGGCGATCAGTTCCGAGCCCACGCCGAGCGGAGTGCGGGTCCGCACGTCGATCGCGGGCTGCGGACCGGCCAGCGCCATGAAGCGGACGATGCGCGCCTCGTCGGGCATCAGCTCGTGCAGGATGCGGGAGAACGCCGGGTGCTCGTTGTGCGGCCGTTTGGTCGGGTCCCCGATCTGGCGCAGCAGCGCGTCGCCCTGCTCGCGCAGTTGTTGGGGCGAGGGATCGTGGTCCGTGCGCGAGACGACGTGACCGACGATCGGCTGCGCGTCCGGCAGCCCCAGCGCGTGCACGACGGTGCGGCGCACCGCGTCGAGGCGCCGTTCCACGATCTCGGTGGGCGGCACCCCGGACCCGACCTCGCGCACCACGCTCAACGAGGTGTCCACGCCGGCGCGCACCACGCCGCCGGCGATCCGCGCGCCGGTACCGACGGCAAACCGAGCGATCCCGGCCAGTCCCCTGTACTCGACGGTGTCCAGCCGCAGCAGCTCCGCCCGCAGCGGCAGCCGGCGGTGCCCGTTCACCACGGGTCCGGACACGGCGTCGTCGTCCATCACGCTCCGAAGATTCCCAGGTGGAGTGCACCGACGAACAGCCCCAGGAAACCGCCGTGGACGTAGAGCAGCCAGGCGTCCTGCTCGACGGCCGAATACAGCATCTCCATGAACTCCTCGGGTGGCAGCTCCCGGAGCTTCTCGGTGCAGAACTCGTCGATCTTGTCCGCCTGCCGATTCGTGAACTCGACGTTCTCGATCAGGCGTGGAGCAACGGCCAGCGCGGCCCCGGTGGTGCTCGCGCGGATCGCCTCGAACTCCCGGCCGCCCACGGCGGCGCGGATCAGCGAACGGGTGGGACCGACGATCTTGTCGACCTCGTGCACCATCACCGACGAGATGAGCACGCGGGTCTTGTCCGAGCGCGGCCCGTTCACCAGTTCGTTGACGATGTTCGGCATCGTGATGACCTCGTGCGCCAGCGACCAGCCGAAGCTCGCCGCGGCCTCGTGCTGCCGCTGCGCGAACTTGGCCTGCTTCCAGAGATACCGGTAGCGGGGGGCCGGATTGGCGGGTTCGAACACCATCTTGATCGCGACGATGTTCACGATCACGCCGATCACCGCGGCACCGCCGACGACCCAGATCCAGTGCGGCACGGCCGAGATCACCGGAAAATCGGTTCCCCAGTGCAGGAACAGCGCGAGTGCGAGGCCCAGCGGCAGCCCGAGCCAAAACCCGATCACCGTCATGAACCGGAGTTCCTTGGCGCCGAGGTTGTAGATGATGTCCCGGAGAATCCGGGGCTCTTCGCGCAGCCGGCCGACGACCATCAGCTTGATGTCGATGAGGTCGTCGATGTTCTCCTCGATCGCGTCCATCGCGTGCTGGGCGATCACCGGCAGCCGCTGCTCGACCCGGTGGTAGACGACCTCGCGCAACTGGGCCGGGAGCTGCGCCCACAGATCCGGGTGCTCGCGCTCCATGATCTCGTCGACCATGCTCCGCACCTCGGGCCGCGCGACGAGTGCGAGCTGCTCGGCGATGGCCGAGGGCGAGAGTTCGGTGAGGAAGTCCCGGATGCTGCCGAGCCGGGACAGGCCCTTGTCCACGCAGATGCTGGCCATGCGCTCGGCGCGAGCGGGGATGAAGCCCTGAAAGCCGAGCGTCCCGCCCGGCGCGAAGATCGGCAGGACCTGCAGCCGGCGGGGAAGAAACGGGAAGACCGTCTTCACGCCGGGGCAGTGAAAGCCCCGGAACCGCAAGGGTGCGAACAGCATGATGACGCCGGTCCAGTTGGTGATCACCCCGGCGATCGCGCTGAATATCGGGATGCTGACCACGTCGATGACGAACTGTGACTGCCCGGTCAGTTCCCGCCAGTCGACCAGGCCACCGCTGCTCGCGTACACGCCTTCGTGCACCGCACATCCTCCGAACGCCCCCGGGCGCTACCTGCGAATCGTGGGCCGGCCCGCCGGACTTGTCCAGACGGAGCGTCAGTTCGCGGGTACCAGTCGCGGCGTGCCGCCGGGACGTCCCCATCGGCCGACGGGGTACGCCCGCACCCACACCTCGCCCCGAATCCACCGCGAACTCGCCCAGCCCTCGGTGCGGGAGTCGGCACTGGCGGCGAGGTTGTCCCCGAGCAGGAACACCGCCCCTTCGGGCACGCGGGCGGGGCCCGCGCCGGTCCGGCCCTCGGCCGTGCAGCACTCCGCGCCCGGCTCGCCCCGCAGGTTCTCGACCACGAACCACGGGCCGTTCCCGCCCGGCTGCACGCGCACCGTTCCGTCGGTCCGGATCTCGACCCGATCTCCGCCCACCGCCACCACCCGCTTCACGACCTCGGGCCCGCGCTCGGCGAACCGCCCGACGACGATCGACAGTCGATCGGCCGAGCCGCCGAATGGGCGGAGCAGCACCCGGTCGCCCGAGCGAAGCGTCGGCTCCATGCTCGCCCCACGCACCGGTACGGCCAGCACCGTGACTGCGAGGGCGAGGACGGCCGTGGCGGCCGCGAGGGCGCCAACGGCGATCACCATGCGCCGGCGTCGCACCAGCCGCCTCTTCCTGGGTGTCGGGCTTTAGGGGATCGTAGGGGCCGGTGCGCGACGAGGCGCACCGTCGCTACCCGCTGGGGGTGAGGCCGTGGACGAGGCCCTGCCGCGCGGTGGGACGCGCTGGCGGCGCACCGCGGTGGTCGCCGTGCCGGCGTTGGGCGTTGCGGTCGGGCTGATCGTCGCCACGCTGCACGGTCCCATTCCGCTGAACCTCGTCGTGTCCGGCCAGGACATGAAGCTCAGCTCCAACGGCGGGCCGGTGCAGGTCCCGCAGGGGCTGCGGCTGTACCCGTCGACCGTCGAGATGAAGAACGGCGGCGAGACCCGGGGCGTGATGATCGCCGGCCTGCCCGAGGCCGTGCTGACCAAGGGCCTGTGCATCTCGCTGGTGCTGTCCTTCCCCGCGACGGGCACCTGGACGGTCCGCCTGCACACGTCGGGGAAGACGACGGCCCGTCAGATGACCCTGGACGCGGCCGGAATTCAGGTGGGCGAGGCCAGGCTCACGCCCGGCAAGAAGGAACCCATTCTGATCGGACCCGGCGCAGAGGACCTCGTGGCCGCGGGCGTCTTCGGCGTCTCGGCCGCGGGGCCCGGCACCCTCGACGGGCTCCGGGCCGACGCGCAGGGCGCGGTGATCTCCGGCTCGGTGAACCTGCGCGGCCTGACCGCCACGGTCAACCGCGGCCGCGGGATCGCGAACGGGGAGTGCTGGTGAGCGCCTTCGGTCGCTTCCGCCGCACCCGGCCGTTTTGGGCGGGCCTGCTGGTGCTCGTCGCCGGGGTGGAGTTGGCGATCCTGCCGCTCGGCCCGACGGACACGCTGATTCGCGCGGGCGCCAGCGCGGCCGCGGGCCTGGCCTGCGCGCTGTTGCTCCTGCTCATGGGCGCGGTGATCCTGGCGCTGCCCTCGCAGCGGATCGTCGCAGGCATCGTCGCGGTGGCCGCGGCGCTCGCGTCGTTCGTGCTCTCCAACCTCGGCGGCTTCGCCGTCGGGATGCTGCTCGGCGTGCTCGGGGGATCGATGGCCGTGGGCTGGGTGCCCGACCTGGACCGATTCCGAGCAAAGGGAGTTGCCGATGCGTAGGTGGCACGCAGAGGTGGCCGCCCGCCATGCACGCATGCTCGAGGCGGCCGAGCAAGGTCCTCCGCACGGCACGCGTTGGGCGCTGGGCACCGCGGCCCTGGTGCCGCCCGCCGCCGGCGCCGCCGTGCTGGGCGTGGCGATCGCCCAGGGCGCGCTCGCGGCGAACTTCAACGTGGCCAACCAACGCTTCACCCTGGGCGTCGACCGGCTCGAGGGCGACGGCCTCGGCGCCGTGCTCGCCGCCGCGAACCCGAGCCAGTCCTCGGACCGGCCGGGCGTCCTGCACGCGGCACTGTCCAGCGCCAGGCTGACCGGGCTGTGCATCCTCGTCAAGCAGTCCCTGCTGGGCCTGCCGTACACGATCTCGATCGGCGCGAAGGGCGCCCCGGCGACGGGGGAGAAGCTCTTCTTCGACGTCACCGAACTCTCCGCCACTCCGGCCACGCTCAAGGGTGCCGTGCTCGGCGCCGCGGCCGAGACGGTCACGGTGGGCGGCACGTCGTTGGGCGGAGCCCCCGGTGGGTTCGGCCTGGACGTCACGCGCGGGACCGTCGTCCTGGAGAAGGTGAAGGCCTCGGCGTACCAGGCCCAGGTGGCCGGTGCGCTGACCCTGCCCGAGTTGGGCATCAAAGTGCGACCCGGGGACGTGGGCGGATGCTGACCACGCTGCCCGACGGGGCCGTCGCGGCCCGTCGTACCTTCCGGGCCTTCCGACGCACCAGGCCCTTCTGGGGCGGGCTGTGGCTGATCGTCGGTGGCTGGCTCGTGCTGCGGCTGTCCATGGTGTCCGCGTCCCTCGTCGTGGCCGGTGGCCTCACCGGAGTGGGCGGCTGGCTTGCCGGGGGCGGGATGATCGCGTGCGGCCTGGCGGCGTGGGGTGCGCCCAGCCAGCGGTACGTGATCGGCGTCGTCGGCATCGTGCTCGCCGTGACGTCGCTGGTGGTGTCCAACCTCGGCGGCTTCTTCGTCGGCATGGCGTTCGGCATGCTCGGCGGCGCGATGACCCTGGCCTGGGGACCGAAGCGGGCTCGTACGTGACGGCCCGTCACTGGATGCCGATCGTGCTGGTCGGAGCGCTCGCCTTCGCCACCGCCACCCCGGCGTTGGGGCGAACGCCGGCGGCCACCACGCCGGCCGGCTTCGTCCCCGGAGCGGAGCCCGTTCGGGTCCGCGCACCGGACGTGCGGATCCTCGACCTGGCGGCGATCGTCGAGAACTCGCCCATCGACCTGGCGGGCGGGGGCCGCTCGCCCTCGGGCAGCGCGACTGCGAACGGAACGGTGTTCCTCCGCTTTGCGGGCATCGAACTCGACAGGCTGAGCCTGCGTCAGAACCACGCGGGCGCCGCGCTCACGATCCTCGAATCGAGCACGGCGGGCATCGGCGGCGCGGGTGGCACCGTCGAACTCTGGGGCGTCCTGCGGAGCCTGCGCGTCTGCCTTCCGGTGGGAGTGCTACCCACCGGCGGCGGCTCCTGCACCGACGTGCGCCCGCTGTTCTCGGTGCTCGCGGCCCTCATCCGTCAGGGCGCCAAGCTGCCCCGAGAGATCCGCGGCGAGGACCTCGACATCGACGTCTACGCCCTGCGAGCCAAGGCGAAGCCCGGCGAGTTCGGCCTGCGCCTGCCCACCGGCCGGGTGACCGTGACGGCCCGATGACGCCCGAGTACGGGACGCGGTGGCGAGTGGTGGGCGCGGTGCTGGCGCCGACCCTCGCGGTGGTCGCAGCGCTCGGCCTGGCGATGGCGAAGGGAGCGCTCGCGGTGTCCCTCGTGGCCCAGTCCGGCTCCACGGAGCTCGTGGCCGGGGGCGTGACCGGCGAGGGCTTCGGGGTGGCCGTGGTCGACGTGCCCGTGGGTTCGAAGAACACCCCCGGTGCGCGGATCGGAATCGCGGCGGGGCGCATCGACGGGCTCTGCCTGGCCCACCGAGTGCAACTGCTGGGCAAGCCGTTCACGTTGCTGATCTCCGGCGGCGACGGGAACAGCGCCACCCACGAGATCGTGGCGAACCGCCTGATCCTCGACGTCCTCGACGTGCGTGCCGACATCGCCGCCGGCGGCGAGGTGCAGCTCAACGAGAACGCCGCCGACGTCCTCACGGGCCGCGTGGACCTCGGTGGGCGCCGGGACCGGTTCGGCCTCGAGTCCCAGACCGTCCGGCTGCGCGAGGTCCGGGCCGCCGTCCGGGACATCGTCGTCCCGGACCTGCGGGACGTGCCCAACTTCCGGATGGAGGTCGTGGCCGGCGACCGCTCCTGTCCCGCTCCGAACTGACGGAGGGCTGTGAAAGGGTGGCGCCGATGTCCGATCTCCCCGCGCTGACCCTGGTTCTCGGCCCCGAGGACCTGCTGGCCGACCGTGCGGTGGCTCGAATCGTGCGCATGGTGCGGGCCGTGGAGGCCGACGCGGACGTCCACCGCACCAGCGCCGCCGAGCTGTCGGCGGGCGATCTGGCGGCGCTCGTTGCGCCGTCGCTGTTCGCCACCCGCAAGCTGGTCGTGGTGCGCGACGCAGCCGATCTGAGCGGGCCGGTGCTGGGCGAGGTCGAGGACCTCGTCGCGAACCCGGCTCAGGACATGTCGCTGGTGCTCGTGCACGCGGGCGGGGCCAAGGGCAAGGCGCTGGTGGACAAGGCTCGCAAGGCCGGCGCCGTGGTCGTGGACTGCGCTCAGGTGAAGCAGGCCGGGGAGAAGATCCAGTTCGTCAAGGCGGAATTCCGCGAGGCGGGCCGCCAGATTGCCGACGACGCCGCCCGCGCGCTGCTGGACTCGGTGGGCGGCGGCCTTCGCGAACTTGCGGCGGCCTGCACGCAGCTGTCGGCCGACACCACGGGCAAGGTGGACGTCGCCACCATCCGCCGCTACTACGCGGGCCGCGCCGAGGTCACCAGCTTCGCCGTCGCCGACCTGGCGATGG
>JBQTKD010000087.1:0-73046 GCA_052386455.1 Sporichthyaceae bacterium | reverse complement strand
TCCTCGGTGGTGGCGCGCCTGCTTATTTCCCCCCGCGGGCCCGTGGCCGCCCCCCCGGGTCCGCGGGGCCGCGCAGCCGCGTCCGGGGACGACATCGACCGCGTGCCCGACCAGGGGAAGGCCGAGCATCTCGATCTGGCGCTGCCGGGGTACCGCATGCAGCGCCTCGTCGCCGCCAGCAACCGGTTCGAGGTCTATCAGGCCTGGAGCGAGGCGCGCAGCTGCGCGGTCGTGGTGAAGACCGCGAAGGCCAGCCTCGGCCCCGAGGGCGGCGAGCGCATCCTGCGCGAGGGCGGCCACTTGACGGGACTGAACCACCCGCACCTCATCAAGCTGTACGAGGTCCACGAGACTCCGCAGCCCGCGCTGATCCTCGAGGTGCTGACCGGGCCGACACTGCGCGAACTGTTCCGCGAGGAGGGCCGTCTGCCCATTCGGGACGTCGTGGTGATGGGGCGTCAGATTGCCTCGGCGCTCTGGTATCTGCACGGCACCGGCATCCTGCACTGCGATCTGAAGCCGGCCAACATCATCGCCGAAGGCGCCGTCGTCAAGGTCATCGACCTCTCCGGCGCGCGCCCGCCCGGCGTCGGCGAACGCCGTCACGGCACGCAGGGCTACCTGTCCCCGGAGCAGGCGAACAAGGAGAAGGTCACCGCGGCCACCGACGTATGGGGGCTCGGGGTGATCCTGCTCGAGGCGCTCTCGGATCGCGACCCGTTCCCGCCCGACTGCCCCGAGTACCGGGAGGACTACGGACCCCTCGCCGCGCCGCCCGGTGGCTGGCGCCCGCGCAAGCTCCCCGACGAAATCGGCGATCTCGTCGACGCCTGCTGTGCCTACGACCCGGAGCAGCGGCCCTCGCTCGCGCAGATCGTCGCGACGCTGGATCGGCACCTCCCGGAGTCGCCCGGGGTTTGAACTCGATCTTCGGTGGAAGCCTCCCCATACCCCTCCCGGGTGCCCGCTCGGGAAACGATCGGTTAAGGAAGCATTCGCCATGGCCCATCGTCATCGCTTCAGTCTCTACGAGGTTCCGACCACCCAGTGGCGGCCGCGGCGCCGTTGGCGTCGTTCTCGCCGCAGCGGCTACGGCTACCGCTACGGGTACTCCGGCCGCGACAGTGGCAGTTCGAGCAGCTGCAGCGACTGACCCGCACGAAAAGCGGCCCGCGAGGCGCCGGTGCATCCGGCGCTACGCGGGCCTGCTCGCTCGTAGCATCGCGCCATGAGGGTTGGCGTACCGCGCGAGCTGAAGAACCACGAGTACCGGGTGGCCATCACCCCGCCCGGCGTGCACGAACTCGTGCGGCACGGTCACGAGGTCGTGATCGAGCAAGCGGCCGGCGTGGGCTCGTCGATCTCGGATGCGGACTACCTCGCCGCGGGCGCGAAAATCCTGCCCACGGCCGCCGACGTCTGGGGCGGCGCCGAGCTGATCCTGAAGGTCAAGGAGCCGGTCGCCGAGGAGTACGGGCTCCTGCGCGCCGATCAGGTGCTGTTCACGTACCTGCACCTGGCCGCCTCGCGCGAGTGCACGCAGGCGCTGCTGGCCGCGGGCACCACTGCGATCGCCTACGAGACCGTGCAGTTGGCCGACGGCTCGCTGCCGCTGCTCTACCCCATGAGCGAGGTCGCGGGCCGCCTCGCCCCGCTGGCCGGGGCCTACCACCTGATGCGCGCCGGCGGTGGCCGCGGCGTGCTCATGGGCGGCGTCTCCGGTGTGTACGCGGCCAAGGTGGTGATCATCGGCGCGGGCGTTTCCGGCATGAACGCGGCGGCGATCGCGGTGGGCATGCACGCCGAGGTACTGCTCCTGGACCGCAACATCGCCAAGCTGCGCGAGGCGGACCGGATCTACCAGGGCCACGTGCAGACCGTCGCCTCGAACGCCTACGAGATCGAGGCCGCCGTGCTCGACGCGGACCTGGTGGTCGGCGCGGTCCTGGTGCCCGGCGCGGTGGCACCGAAGCTGGTGTCCAGCGACCTGGTCTCCCGGATGAAGCCAGGCACGGTGCTGGTGGACATCGCCATCGACCAGGGCGGCTGCTTCGAGGACTCCCGGCCCACCACTCACGCCGAGCCCACCTACACCGCGCACGGCTCGCTGTTCTACTGCGTGACCAACATGCCGGGCGCAGTTCCGCACACGTCCACATTCGCTCTGGCCAACGTGACGCTGCCGTATGCATTGGCGATCGCCGACCGCGGCTGGCGCGACGCGCTAGGGAACGATCCGGCGTTGGCGCTCGGCCTCAACACCCACGGCGGTTCCATCGTCTGCGCCCCGGTGGCGGAGGCCCACGACCTACCGTTCGTGCCGCTGGCGTCGCTGCTCGCCTGACGGCGCGGCGGTCCCGGCTGGGGCGGCGACGGAGCCTTAGGTTGCGGGCGTGGCCGAAGTCGAAATCGCCGGGGCGCTGCGCGGGTATCTCGACCACCTCGCCGTCGAGCGAGGCCTCGCGGCGAACACGCTGCTGTCCTACCGCCGGGACCTGTCCCGCTACCTGGCCGTCCTGAACGATCGGGGTGTGGACGACGTCGCCGAGATCTCGCAGCACGACGTCGCGGACTTCCTGGTGCGGCTGCGGGCCGGCGACGACGAACACGCACCGCTGGCGGCGTCCTCGGCGGCGCGCGCGGTGATCGCGGTGCGCGGCTTCCACCGCTTCGCGCTGCGCGAGGGCCTCACCTCCGCCGACCCGGCGCGGCCGGTGCGCCCGCCGCGCGCACCGAAGCGGCTGCCGAAGGCCATCCCGGTGGCGGACGTCGCCGCGATGATCGCGGCCGCCGACCGCGCCGAGCGCCGCGACCTCGCCGCGCGCGACGTCGCGCTGCTCGAGCTGCTGTACGGCACGGGCGCGCGCATCTCCGAGGCCGTGGGTCTGGACGTGGACGACGTCGATCTGGACAACCGCTCCGTGCTGCTGACCGGCAAGGGCGACAAGCAGCGCATGGTTCCGCTCGGCGGATGCGCGCACGCGGCGCTGACCGGGTACCTCGCGGGCGGGCGAGTGCTGCTGGCGCAGGCGGGCGGCGGAACTCCGGCGCTGTTCCTGAACGCACGCGGCGGCCGCCTGTCCCGGCAGAGCGCGTGGACGGCGCTGCGCGGAGCGGGAACGGGCGCCGGCCTGACGGTCGAGGTCTCCCCGCACACGCTGCGGCACTCCTTCGCGACCCACCTGCTCGAGGGCGGCGCGGACGTGCGGGTAGTCCAGGAGCTTCTCGGCCACGCGTCCGTGGCGACCACGCAGGTCTACACGCTGGTCACCGTCGAGCACCTCCAAGAGGTCTACGCGACCACCCATCCGCGAGCTCGCGTGGCTCGCGCCCCGCGGCCTCGGAGAGCACTTGAGTCTCAGTAGTTTCCTTGTTTCACAGGGGAAACAGGCCTGGTCCGTGTGATCCGGAACCGCCGGCGACACGCCGTCCAATGAGCCGGGTGTCGCGGATCGCGTGCGCGAATCTGACCCTGCGGAGGCGGCTGCCGCCGCGGTCCCGGACCCCAGGGAAGGCCTCGCGATGCACGAGTCGAGCTACGGCTACGCACCCGCCGGCTCCACCCACGGCGCCAACGCCCGCAGCGACGAACCCCTCTCCCGATTTCACAGCGCTCCGCTGCCGCCGGTGACGGTGTCCGTGCCCCAGGACCGCTGGACCCCCACGGCGCGCGCGGTCGTCCCGGCATCGGACCTGACGCCGGATCAGATCGTCGAGGCCCCGGCCGAGCCCGTCGCGGCGGCGATGGGACCGACCGGGCGTCCGCTGCCGACCTTCCCCGAGCCGCCGCCGCTGGACCGGCACGGCCCGGCCACGATCATCGCGATGTGCAACCAGAAGGGCGGGGTCGGCAAGACCACCTCGACCATCAACCTGGGCGCCGCGATCGCCGAGCTCGGCCGGCGCGTGCTGCTCGTCGACTTCGACCCGCAGGGCGCGCTGTCGGTGGGCCTGGGCGTCAACCCCCACGAGCTGGACCTGACGCTCTACAACCTGCTGCTCGACCGGAACGTGCGCGTCGACGACGTCCGCCTGAAGACCAACGTCGACGGCCTGGACCTGCTGCCCTGCAACATCGACCTGTCCGCCGCCGAGGTCCAGCTCGTCACCGAGGTCGGCCGCGAGCAGTGCCTCATGCGCGCGCTGCTGCCGATCTACCACGAGTACGACGTGATCATCGTCGACTGCCAGCCCTCGCTCGGCCTGCTGACGGTGAACGCGCTGACTGCGGCGCACGCGGTGATCGTGCCGCTGGAGTGCGAGTACTTTGCGCTGCGCGGCGTCGCGCTGCTCGCCGACACCATCGCCAAGGTGCAGGAGCGGCTCAACCCGCAGCTGCGGCTCGAGGGCATCCTCGCCACCATGTACGACTCCCGGACCGTGCACGGTCGAGAGGTCATGTCCCGCGTGGTCGAGGCGTTCGGGGACGCGGTGTTCCACACCGTGATCGGCCGGACCGTCCGCTTCCCGGAGACCACCGTGGCCGGCGAGCCGATTACCTCCTACGCCTCGTCCTCGCCCGGCGCCGCGGCCTACCGCCAGCTCGCCCGCGAGGTCTTGGCGCGCTTGGGTACGCGCAGCTGAGCGATACTGCGCTGGTGGACGTCGCTCAGGTAGAGGCCGAACCGGCTGCTCGCAGGGGCGCCTTCCACGTTCACCTACCCGTCTTCGAGGGCCCGTTCGACCTGCTCCTGGGCCTGATCGCCAAGCACAAGCTCGACATCACCGAGATCGCGCTGGCGACGGTCACCGACGACTTCATCGCCTACATCCGCAACTACGGCGACGACTGGGATCTGGACGTCGCCAGCGAATTCCTCGTCGTCGCCGCCACCCTGCTCGACCTCAAGTGCGCGCGGCTGCTGCCCTCCGGCGAGGTGGACGACGAAGAGGACCTCGCGCTGCTCGAGGCGCGCGACCTCCTCTTCGCCCGGCTGCTGCAGTACCGCGCGTACAAGCAGGTCGCCGCCGTCTTCGCCGACCGCATGGCGAACGCCGGACGGCGCTATCCGCGCTCGGTGGAGATGGAGGAGCCCTTCGCGCAGCTGCTGCCGGAGGTGCTGATCGGGCTCGGCCCCGAGCAGTTCGCCGCGCTCGCGGTCAAGGCGATGACGCCCCGGCCGGAGCCGACGGTGTCCGTCGCGCACCTGCACGCCCCTGCCGTGAGCGTTCGCGAGCAGGTTGCCGTGCTGGTGGATCGGCTGCGCGCGTCCGGGTCTGCGACGTTCCGTGCGCTGATCGCCGACGCTCCGGACACGCTCACGGTCGTGGCTCGATTCCTCGGCCTGCTCGAGCTTTTCCGGCAGACCGACGTGACCTTCGACCAGGAGAGCCCCTTCGGCGAACTGCACGTCCGTTGGACCGGCTCGGCCGAGGGCGCCGTCGCCGCGAGCGACGAGTTCGACGAGGGCGACGTGCCTGACGACGTGGGGGAGTCCGAGAGTGAGTGACACCGGCAAGTTTTTCGAGGCACTCACCTCGCTCGACGCAGAGCAATCGGCCGAGGAAGTCGTCGACGAGTCTGCCGAGGAGGCGCCGAAGGTCCCGGTGGCGTGGCTGCGCCGCAGCGTCGAGGCCGTGCTGATGGTCGTGGACTCCCCGGTGACCGAGATCGAGCTCGCGACCGCGTGCCAGTGCACGTCGGCGGAGGTGAGCGCGGTCTTGCACGAACTCGCGGCGGAGTACCGCGAGGCGGGCCGCGGGTTCGAGCTGCGCGAGGCCGGCGGCGGGTGGCGCTTTTGGACATCGCCGATCTGTGCGGACGTCGTCGAGCGGTTCGTGCGCGACGGGCAGCAGGCCAAGCTCACGCAGGCGGCGCTGGAGACCTTGGCCGTGGTCGCGTACCGGCAGCCGGTCACGCGCTCGCGCGTCGCGGCCGTGCGCGGCGTGAACGTGGACGGCGTGATGCGGACGCTGCTGACGCGCGGTCTGGTGGAGGAGGCGGGCACCGAGGAGGGCAGCGGCGCGAACTACTACCGAACCACGGGATACTTCTTGGACCGTCTCGGCATCGACAGCCTGGACGAGCTGCCCGAACTGGCGCCGTTCCTCCCCGGAATGGACGTCCTCGACGACATAGAGATCCCCACACCCCGATGAGCGATTACGACGAACCCGACTCCTACGACCGGGAGCCGGGCGAACTGATTCGCCTGCAGAAGGTGCTCGCCGCGGCCGGGCTCGGGTCCCGCCGCGCCTGCGAGGAGCTCATCGAGGCCGGGCGGGTCGAGGTCGACGGCAAGCGCGTGCGCGAGCAGGGGATGCGGGTGGACCCGGACCGCGCGGAGATCCGCGTGGACGGCGCGCGGGTGGCGACCAAGACCGACAGCGTGTACCTGGTCTTCAACAAGCCGCTGGGCGTCGTCAGCACGATGAGCGACCCCGAGGGCCGCCCGTGCATCGGGGACTTCCTCACCGACTTCAGCCAGCGTCTGTTCCACGTCGGTCGGCTCGACGTCGACACCGAAGGTCTGCTGATCCTCACCAACGACGGCGACCTCGCGCACCGGCTCACCCACCCGTCCTTCGGGGTCAAAAAGGTCTACGTGGCCGAGGTTCCGGGCCCCGTCGCCAAGGACCTGCACCGCACGCTCCGCAGGGGGATCGAGCTGGAAGACGGCCCGGTCAAGGTCGACTACTTTCGGGTGCTCGACACCGCCCACGGCCGCGCGATGGTCGAGGTCACCCTGCACGAGGGCCGCACGCACATCGTGCGCCGCCTGCTCGAGGCCGTCGGGCACCCGGTCAGCCGCCTGATCCGTACCGACATCGGTCCGCTGGGCACGGGAAACCTCATTCCCGGCCGGCTGCGGCACCTGACCAGCCACGAGATCTCGGCGCTGTACTCCTCTTCGGAATCGGGCGCCCGCAAGAAATAGGCTGGGCGACCGGCAACGAGCAGGAGGAGCGAGGCGTGGCGGTACGGGCGATCCGTGGTGCGGTGCAGCTGGACGCCGACGAGCGGGAGCACATGCTGACCTCGGTGGCCGAGCTCGTCTCGGCGATCCTCGAGCGCAACGCCCTGGCGGTCGACGATCTGATCAGCATCGTGTTCACGGCCACGCCGGACCTGCACAGCGAGTTCCCGGCGGTCGGCGCGCGCGATCTGGGCATCACCGACGTCCCGCTGCTGTGCGCGCTGGAGCTCGACATCGCCGGTGCCATGCCACGGGTCATCCGGGTCCTGGCGCACGCAGAGAGCGAGCGGTCCAAGGCGGAGATCCAGCACGTGTACCTGCGGGGCGCCACGGCCCTGCGCAAGGACATCGCCCAGTAGTGAGCGAGCTTGCGAGCTCACCAATGTGCGGGCGGGCGTTCATCTGGCCGACGAAGGAGGCCTGATGGAACTTCGCAGTGCGCTGGTCGTCGGCACCGGCCTCATGGGGACCTCCGTGGCGCTGGCGCTGCGGGCCCGCGGCGTCGAGGTCTACCTGAGGGATCGGGACGCGGAGACGGCGTCGCTCGCCGCGGCGCTGGGTGGGGGATCCGTGCACACCGGTGCGGAGGCGCCGGCGGACGTAGGGATCCTCGCGGTGCCGCCCGCGGCGGTGGGCCGCGTGCTGGCGCACTTCCAGGCCGCCGGCGTCGCGCGCGTCTGGACGGATCTGGCGAGCATCAAGGGCGCCGTGCAGCGCGACGTGGAGGCCCTGGCTGACCCGACGAGTTTCGTGGGCGGGCACCCGCTCGCGGGGCGCGAGAAGTCCGGGCCGGGCGCCGCGCGCATCGACCTGTTCGCCGGCCGGCCCTGGGTGCTCACGCCCTCGGAGGTCAGCTCTGCGGGGGCGGTGGCGGCGGTGCGGGCGGTCGTCGAACTGTGCGACGCACTGCCGGTGGTCGTGGACCCGGAGACGCACGACCGGGCCGTCGCACTCGTCTCCCACGCGCCGCAGGTCGTCTCGAGCCTCGTGGCCGCCCGGTTGGTCGGCGCGGACCCGGTGGCGACCGGGCTGGCCGGTCAGGGCATCCGCGACACCACGCGGATCGCTGCCTCGGACCCGGCACTGTGGGTGGAGATTCTGACCGGCAACGCGAGTGCCGTGGCCGAGGTGTTGGCCGCGTTCGCGGCGGATCTCGAGGTCGTCGTCGCCGCGCTACGTGCCGTCGAGGCCGAGCCGGGGGCCGCCGACGCGATCGCCGCCGCCCTGCGGGCCGGCAACGCGGGGCGCGCGGCCCTGCCGGGCAAGCACGGCGAGCCCGCGCAGCCGCTGGCCGCGGTGCCCGTGCTGGTGCCGGACAAGCCGGGCGAACTCGCCCGCCTGCTGCACGACGTCGGCGCCGCGAACGTCAACCTCGAGGACATGCGGATCGAGCACTCGCCGGGACAGCCGGTGGGCCTCGTCGAGCTCGCGGTGCGGCCCGCCGTCGCCGAGCTTTTGGTCGCGGAATTGCGTTCGCGGGCGTGGGCGGTGCACTGGTAGCCGCTGTTCCTCGCTACGCTCGTCAACCGGTCTCAATCGGCTCGGAAACGCAAGCACTCGTTCCTCGCACTTGCGCTCCGCTCGCCTCAATCGCCGGTAAAATGGGGCGACTGGCCGGCACCGCGGTCCGTCGGTGAGGTCAGGAGTGCCGCGCGTGGAGCCGTCCGTCTCGCCCGAGTCCGCCCTGGTGATCGCCATGGACGGGCCGTCCGGGTCCGGCAAGTCCAGCGCTTCGCGCGGCGTCGCGCAGGACCTCGGCGTGCGGTACCTCGACACCGGCGCCCAGTACCGCGCCATGACCTGGTGGATGCTCGAGAACGGCGTGGACCTCGCCGACCCCGAGGCCGTCGCCGCGCTCGCGGGCAAGCCCGTGCTGTTCAGCGACACCGACCCAAACGCGCCGGGCATCACCGTCGACGGTCACGACGTCTCCGGCCCGATCCGCACGCCCGAGGTCACCGCGGCGGTCGGCATTGTCAGCGCCGTCCCAGCCGTCCGGGCCCGCCTGGTCGCGATGCAGCAGGCGATCATCGCCCGGTGCTGTGCGGACGACGGCGGCATCGTCGTCGAAGGCCGGGACATCGGCACCGTCGTCGCGCCGGACGCCCCGGTGAAGATCTTCCTGACCGCCTCCGCCGAGGCCCGAGCGAATCGGCGCAGCGCCGAGTTCGCCGCCGCCGGCACGCAGGACGTCTCCGTCGAAGCGACTCAGGCCGAGCTCGCTCGCCGCGACCGACTGGACTCCAGCCGCAAAGTCGCGCCGCTGCTGCAGGCCGCCGACGCGATCGAGCTCGACGCCACCGCCCTGAACCTGGAGCAGGTCATCGCGGCAGTCCTCGAGCAGGTCCGCCGCGTGCAGGCCGCCGCCGTGGACGGGGTCGCCCGCTAACTGCGGGTAACCTTCCGGGGTGAACGCCAGCCCGGAAACGGAAGCCGACGAGTTCGGCTCGGACGCCGAACCCTTCGTCGAGGACGCCCTCTCCCCAGACGAAAACTGGGAGGGCGAGGACGTCCCCAACTACGCCGGCGACGAGTTGACCGAGACCACCTCGCTGGTGCTGCCGGTGGTGGCGATCGTGGGGCGGCCGAACGTCGGCAAGTCGACGCTGGTGAACCGCGTCATCGGGCGCCGCGAGGCGGTCACCGAGGACAAGCCCGGCGTCACCCGAGACCGCGTCGCCTACGACGCCGAATGGCTCGGGCGGCACTTCACCGTCGTGGACACCGGCGGCTGGGACCCGGACGGCGAGGGCCTGCGCGCCTCGATCACCGCCCAGGCCGAGCTGGCCGTCTCCGCGGCGGACGTCGTCGTGTTCGTCGTCGACGCGACCGTCGGCGCGACCGACCACGACGAGGCCGTCGTGCGGATCCTGCGCGCGTCGCGCAAGCCCGTCGTGCTCGCGGCGAACAAGGTCGACGGCCCGTCCACCGAGGCCGACGCGGCGATGCTGTGGTCGCTCGGGCTGGGGGAGCCCTACCCCGTCTCCGCGCTGCACGGCCGCGGGTCCGGCGACCTGCTGGACGCGGTGCTCGATGCGCTGCCCGAACCCGAGGAGGTCGCCGCACGGCCCACCGGCGGCCCGCGCCGGGTTGCACTGGTGGGCAAGCCGAACGTCGGCAAGTCCTCGCTGCTGAACAAGCTCGCCGGCAGCAACCGCGTGGTCGTGGACGCCGTCGCCGGCACGACCGTCGACCCCGTGGACGAGCTCGTCGAACTCGGCGGCAAGCCGTGGCGGTTCGTCGACACCGCCGGCATTCGCCGCAAGGTCTACACCGCGACCGGTCACGAGTACTTCGCGAGCCTGCGCACCGCCGCCGCACTGGACGCGTGCGAGGTCGCGGTCGTGTTGATCGATGCACAGGAGGGGATCACCGAGCAGGACACCCGCATCGTGTCGATGGTCGTCGACGCCGGCCGTGCCCTGGTGCTCGTCTACAACAAGTGGGACCTGCTCGACGAGGAGCGCCGCTACTACCTCGAGCGCGAGATCGAGCAGGAGTTCGTCCGCGTCCCGTGGGCGCTGCGGGTCAACATCTCCGCCCGCACCGGCCGCGCCGTAGAGAAGCTCGTCCCGGCGCTGGAGACCTCGCTCGCCTCGTGGGACCAGCGCGTCCCCACCGGCAAGCTCAACGCGTTCGTCGGCGCTCTGGTGGCCGCGAACCCGCACCCGGTCCGCGGCGGCAAGCAGCCGCGCATCCTGTTCTGCACCCAGGCCGCCACCCGCCCCCCGCGCTTCGTGCTGTTCGCGTCGGGCTTCCTCGAGGCCGGCTACCGCCGGTTCGTCGAACGCCGCCTGCGCGAGGAGTTCGGTTTTGTCGGCACCCCGATCGACATCTCGGTGAAGGTCAGGGAGAAGCGCAAGCGCTGAGCAGTTCCGGGCGCGGCGGGCCGAACGGAATCCGCTCGGCGCGGGGGAGTCTGCGAACGCTGCCCGGTTCGACCAGGATCCACGTCGCCCACGCTACGGCGCGCAGCCACGGCGCGCGCCTCAATCCGAACGCGACCCCCGACCCACGTGCGATAGGGTCTCACTGCTCGGTTCGCCGGGCGACGGGCTGTGGCTCAGCTTGGTAGAGCGTCGCGCTGGGGGTGCGAAGGTCGTCGGTTCGAATCCGGCCAGCCCGACAGATCGAGCAAGAGTGTCGGTGCCCCTCGATACGTTCGAGGGGTGTCCCGCACCTATGACGACGGCCAGTTGGCAGCCGCGGTCGCCGCTGCGCATTCCTGGCGCGGAGTACTTCGCGACCTCGGGTTGCCGGAGAGCTCGGCGGGTGCCCTTCGCCGGGCGCGCCGGCGGGCCGTCGAGACCGGTCTCGACTACAGCCACTTCACGGGGCAACGCCGGTGGACAGAGGCGCAGTTGGCCCACGCGATCTCAACGTCGCGTTCGTGGAAGCAGGTCCAATCGGCACTTGGCCTGGCAGGTGGGTCGAGCACGACCCTTCTCAAGGGTCATGCCGCCCGTTTGGGGCTCGACGCCGCGCATCTGGGTGCACTCGGAAGGCCCGCCACGCAGGGCACGCCCCGACCGATCGCGGAGCTGGAGTATCTCGGCCGCAGTGCCCCGCTGTTGGCCGCCTCGTGGTTCACGCTCCAGGGACACGCCGTGTCCTGGCCGCTCGAACCGAGTCGATACGACCTGCTGGTCGCCATGGACGACCAGCTTGCTCGAGTTCAGGTCAAGACCACGACGGTGCGGGTTGGCGACACCTGGAAGGTCCACCTGTCCGCCAATCGCAGCGGGCGCACCGTCTACGACCCCGACGAGATCGACTACTTCTTCGTCATCGACGGTGGTTTCGGGCTCTACCTGCTGCCGGTCGCCACGGTTGGAGGCTTCCACCTGATTCACCTCTCCGCATACGCCGCCTATCGCGTACCCGGCTTCCCAACCGGTTGACGGCGCCCCTCGAAGTGGTGTCCCGCAGAGTGGTGTACGACACGGCTGGCCGCTGATGGGGCCCGGCGTTCGTCGCCGCGCTGATGGGCGCGGAGGCCGAGGCGATGTGCGGTGCGGACTACGGCGAGCGCAGCGAGCAGCGGGTCAACTCCCGCAACGGCTACCGGCGCCGGGGCTTCGACACCCGCGCGGGAACGATCGAGGTGGCGATCCCGAAACTGCGCTCGGGGTCGTACTTCCCGGACCGAGAAGTCGACCTTCTGCGGGATGACCTTGTCCTCGAAGAGCCGATCGGCGAGGGTCTGCATCCCGTTCGAGCCCGAGGCCGCGAACCTGTTCTTCCAACTCGTCTCGGCCCGCTACGAACGCGCCAGCCTCATCGTCACCAGCAACAAGGCCTTCGGCCGCTGGGGCGAGGTCTTCGGCGACGACGTCGTCGCCGCGGCGATGATCGACCGCCTCGCGTCGTCGAACGTGGCCTGCTGCAGGCGGCGCCGTCGGCAGGCCCTGTTCCGATCTGACGCCTGCGGACCGCTCCGCAAGTCCGGTGCCGGTATCTGTCCGCAGGGGACGAAGACTCGCGGGTGCTCTGCAGGCCACGATGGGGGCGTGGATGCCCCGGAAACCTCCCTGCCCGCCGCGTTGACGCGCGACCTGCGCGAAGACGAGATCGAGTCCTACTGGCGCGACGGCGCGGCGATCGTCCGAGGCGTTGTTCCGCTGGAGTGGATCGACGCGCTGCGCAGCGCTACGCAGGATCTGATGGCCGATCCCGCGACCCCCGGCGTCGACTTCGCCGCGGGGAGCGGGCCGCGCTTCTTCACCCTGACCTACGCCTGGCGCTACCACCCGGTATTCCGGGATTGGGCTCTGCGCGGACCGATGATCGAACTTGCCCGGCAGGTCCTGCCCCGGGCGCAGACGATGACCCTGTTCTTCGACCAGATCTTCGCTCGCGAGGCCGGGGCCAGGAAAACCACCCCGTTCCACCAGGACGCCCCGTACACCCCGGCAACCGAACCGGATCACTATTTCCGCCAGTGGGTGCCGTTGGACGTGGTGACCGCTCGCAGCGGTGCGGTCCACTATCTGCGCGGCTCGCACCGGGGACCGACCTACCGTGCGCGCAGCTTCGACGAGCAGAACGCCGTTGCCGCCCAGTACGACACCAGCGAGCGGTTCCTCCCGCTGCCCGACTTCGACACCGCCTACGCCGACTACGAGTGGCTCGTGGGCGAGGTGGAGCCGGGCGATGTGATCCTGCATCACCCGGGGACGGTCCACGGGACGCTGCCGGCGACCGAAAGCGTGCCCCGCCGAGCCGTTACGACCATGTACGCCGACGACACGGTGCGGTGGGACCCGCACGACAGCCACGCCTTCCACAACGAACCGCTGATGGGCCATCAGCCCTTCCCCGACCTCGCCGCGGGAGACCGCCTGGCCTGCGAACTGTTCCCACAGGTGTGGCAGTCGCAGTCCTGAGTGCCCGCGCTTGGCTTTGGTGTGCCGTCGGCTGTGGTCGCTGGATAGGGTCGCCCCCATGAGCTTCCGGGTGATCTGTTTGTCGGCGGTGGACGGTTCGGGCGGGACCGAGGTCGGGCCCCTCGTGGCGGACCGGCTGGGGTACCGCCTCGTCAACGAGGAGATCGTGGCGCTGGCGGCACAGCAGGCCGACGTGGAGCCGGCGCTGGTGGCCGACGTAGAGAGGCGCAAGTCCTTCGCGAACCGCCTGCTGGACCGCCTCGGGCCCGCGGCCGCGGGGGCGTCGATGGGGGCGTACGTGCCGCACACCATCGACGACCTGCCGACCGACGGTGCGCTGCGCGACCTCATCCGCACGACGATCGAGCAGGTCGCCGAGGCGGGCGCGGCCGTGATCGTGGCGCACGCGGCGTCCTTCGCCCTGCGGGACCGGACGGACACCCTGCGGGTCTTCCTCACCGCCTCGCCGGAGACGCGCACGGCGCGCCTGTCGGAGAGCGGCAAACAGCTCGCGAAGCTGGACTCGAACCGCGCGGACTACCTCAAGCGGTTCTACGACGTCGGCGCCGAGGCGCCGCACCACTACGACCTCGTGCTGAACACCGACCGGCTCGCCCCGGCTGCGGCGGCGGAGATCGTGATCGCGCTCGCGAAGGGCTGACGGGCCGTCAGGACTTGACGGGCCGGCGCAGCGCACCGCCGCGCCGCCGGAACCCGTGCGTCGCGAAACCCCAGCGCAGCGACCAGTACCACGGACTGAACAACAGCCGTCGGCATCGGGTGCGCACCGGAGTGGGCCGCACCAGCAGGTAGGCGCACACGAACATCGCAGTGGCGTGACCGAGCACCGCGACCGTCGCGCCCGGCGAGACGGGGAACACCCGGGCGGCCCAGTCGGCGGCGCCTGCCGTCCACAGCCCGACGAGCAGCCACAGCACCGGCAGCGCCACGACCGTGACCAGGGTTCCGCCCAACGCGCACTGGAACCCGAGGAACCTGCGCAGGCCGAGGTCGGCGGCGAGGCGGCGGGGGCGACGCATGTGCAGAAGGTAGGTCTGCACGTACCCGGCCACGCCGCCGACGCAGCGGCGCAGCCAGCCACGGGCGTCGGACTCCACGGGATGGTCGACGACGGCGTCGAGGAGCTCGGCACGGGCGCCGAGCCGGCGAATCCGCACGCCGAGATCGGCCTGTGCGGCTCGGTTGTGCGGGTCCCACCCACCGGTGGTGCGCAGCCAGTCGGTCCGGAAGAACGCGGCCGTCGGCCCCAACGGGATCGCGGCACGGCCGCTGCTCAGCGCGACGATGCCACCGAACGCCCCCGCGTAGAGGCCCGCGAGGACTCGGCCCAGTACGCCGGTTGCGGTGGTGCGCGCGCGCAGCCGAGCCTGCAGGCAGACGACGTCGGGCGGCGCCTCGACGAAGGCGTGTGCGGCCTGCCGCAGCGGAATCGACCGCGGCGAGGCGTCGGGGTGGTGCAACAGGGTGTACCGGCCGCGCGCGTGCAGCAGGCCCACGTTCGCGGCCTTGTGCCCGCCGGCGGCGTTCGTTGCCGGGACGACCAGCACGTCGACGTGCGCCGGCAGCGCGGCATCGGCCAGCGCCGCGCGCCGCGACGCGTCCGACGCGTGCACCAGCATCAGCACGTCGAGTCGGTCGAGGGGGTAGTCGAATCGGCCGAGATCGCGCAGTACGGCGGACAGGTCTCGACGAGAGTCCGTCAACGACACGAGAACCGTCGTCGTGGGCAGGTCCGCCTCCGTGGGCGCCTCGCCGTGGCGCGGCGTAGCGCCCCACCGGAGCGCGAGCCGGCACCGGTGCAGGCCCGTGGCGACGAGGATCGCCAGCACCACGCCGACCAGCGCGGTCGCGGTGTGCCACGGCGCAAGCAGCGCCGCGATCGCCACGACCAAACCGCCCGCCGCGAGCACGACTTTCTGACCCGGCGTCAGCAGACGGTGGGCGGACTCCTCGGCCGGCCGCGCGATCGGCTCGGGTTCCGGCCACTGAGCGGGCCCCCACCCGGGAGTGCGGGCGAGGAGTCGGTGGCGTGCTCGTGCGATCTCCTCGCGTGCCGCGACGGCGATGCGCACCGGCGCCGCCGCTGCGACCGCGAGACGCTCGGCCAACCCGGGCGTCAACGGATCGGCTACCGCGATCAGCAGCGTGCCGTCGGCGTCCTGGCGCACGGGGACGACGTCGGGCTCGACCAGGACGCGCTCGTTGACCGCTCCGATCGGGTCGTCCCACGTCGTCGCCCGACACGGACGCCCCAGTGCGTCGATCCAGGCTTCGGTTCGCGGGCGCGGATCGAGTTCGACGGTCGGGACGCCGGCGTGGCCGGCCAGCAGTGCGCTGGCCGACAGCTCCGGAGCGAGTTCGGTCAGCGCCCCGTCGAGCGTGCTCCCGGACTGCACCAGCGACATCGCCTCGGCAGCCACGTCGTCGCCCAGGGCGTCGGCGAAGGGCCGCGCCAGCAGGGCCTCTGCGTACGCGTCCCGCGCGGGATCGGGCGTCGGGTCGATCGGCGGGACACCGAGAATCAGCCCGCTCGGCTCCGGACGTCCCGGCCGGACCGCCCAGTTCGGGTCGGTGAGCGACTCGCCCACGGCACTCGGCCACCGAGCCGCCACGAGCACCGCCAGTTCCGAGGACAGCCACGGCGCTCCCAGCGCCCACGCGGCCACGCGCACCCGTTGGTCGACGGGCAGGCCGGACAGCGCCGCGTGCCAGCCCAGGCCGCGGAGTCCGGCCGAGACGCCGCGCACCTGCTCGACGAGTTCGGTCGGGGTCGGCTCGAACGGAACCTCGCTGCCCGAACTCCACCAGTCGTGGACGTCCGGCGGCACTTCGGCCCGGGTCACCGGCAGTCCAGTCAGCCGCCGGAGCAGCGGAGCGAGCATGTCGTAGGCACGGGCGTCGCCCGCCACGACGGCAGCGGCCGCGCTCGTGCCCGCCGCGGCCGACGCACGGCGCAGCAGCGCGGAGGGCAGCGGGGACCGGCGCATCTGCGCCAGCCACGCGACGCTGTCGGTCGGCGGAGTCGGCAGTACCGGAGGCATGGGGCGCCGGCCCGGGTCCGGTGGCAGGCTCCACTCGCCGAAGCTCTCCGGCGTGCACAGGGTCGGCCGTGCTCGATCGACCCCGAAGGCGTTGGCGACGGCGTCGCTCAAGCCCGGCGCCGGCACGTCGGGGCTGGCGTAGTGCACGGAGTGGCCGTCGAAGTGCAGGGGCACCACTCGAAGGCGGGCCAGATCGACCGCCGTGCACTCGCGAAGCGCCGCGACTTCCCACGGGTCGCCGGCCTGCGCGGTCGGCACGCGAAGTACCAGGCCTGCCAGCTGGTAGGGCACGGTCGCCGGCATCCGCGTCAGGGCCGCCAGATCGCTCAATCCGCCGGGCAGCGAGCTCGCAGTCGAGGGTGGCAGCCAACGCCCGAGTAGGTCCTGCGGCATCTCCCGGACGCTCTCGACCACCGTGCGCGGCGGGCTGTCGAGGGGGAGCTGCGGGAGGCCGGGCTCGTGGTCGCTCTGCCGGCGCGTGGTGGAGTCGACGACGGTCACCTCGGCTCCTTCCCGGCGGCGATCCGCCCGAAGGGCGTCGATGCGGCTGCTGCCCGACGATCGTTCGAACAAACCCGATTTGATCATTCCGGGATGAACGATCGCAAAGACGGATGCTTCGGGCTCGTCAACGCCAACGCGTCAGAGGGTGAACACGCTTGGCCTCGGCGGACCGTCGAACACCGAGACCGGTGCAGCACGTTCCGAAAGGTCCGGCAGGACCCGGTCCAGCCACGCGGGGCACCACCAGTTCCACGTCCCCGCGAGGCGCATGAACGCCGGCACCAGCATTGCGCGGACGATCGTCGCGTCGATCAGCACGGCGGCGGCCAGCCCGAAGCCGAGCTGCTTGATCTCCGGTGCCGGGCAGATCGTGAACGCACCGAAGATCGCGATCATGATCAGCGCCGCCGAGGTGATCACCCCGCCGGTCTTCGCGAGCCCGTTCTCCACGGCCAAGTCGTTGCTGCCGGTGCGCTGCCACTCCTCCCGCATGCGAGAGACGAGAAAGACCTCGTAGTCCATCGACAGGCCGAACAGCACGACGAACAGCGTCAACGGTAGCCAGGCCTGCAGGTAGCCGGGCGAGGTGAAGTCGAGCAGTCCTTCGCCCAAGCCGTCTTGGAAGACCAGCACGGTCAGGCCCATCGCCGCGGCGATCGACATCAGGTTCATGACGACGGCCTTCACCGCCAGCAGCGGGCTGCGCAGCATGACCAGCAGGAGCAGGAAGCACAGCGCCAGGGTTCCGGCGACGACGGGAACGGTCTTGGACAGCACCACGTCCGCGTAGTCGACGCTGCGGGCAGTCGTGCCGCCGACCGCGGCCTCGGTACCCGCGGGCAGCGCGGCGGAAAGCCCCGCCCGCAGATCTCCGACGGCGTCCTCGGCCTCCTTGGAGTCGTCGGGCACCGTCAAACCCGCGGTGATCAACGCGCGGTCTCCGAGGTCCAGGACCTCGACCCCGGGCGCGAACCGCGGGTCGGCGGCGATCAGCGCGGTGGTCGCCGCGCGCGCGTCCGGTCCGCCGAGGACGGCAACCTCCACCTTGCTCAGCGTGGTGCCGGGAAAGGCCTCGCCCACGGTGGTCAGCGCACGCACCGACGGCGCGTCGGCGTAGGCCCGCGCGTTCAGGTCGATGCCCTGCTTCGCGCCCAGCAACGGCAGCGCGCACAGCACGAGCAGCCCGACCCCGGCGGCCAGGACCGCCCACGACCGCCGCATGACCCAGCGGGCAAGGAGTGCCCACCGCAGCGACGCGCCGCCGTCGGCGAAGCCCCGCTCGCGCAACTTCTTCAGACGGACCGTCAACACGCGGTTCCCGCTGCGGACCAGCAGCGCCGGGAGCAGCGTCAGCGCCATCGCGACGCTGCCCGCCACGCCGAGCAGGCCCGCCATCGCGTACTTGCTCAGTGTCGGCACGTCGATGAGCCACATCGGCAGCAGCGCGACCACGACGGTGACGCCGGAGAACAGCGCCGTCCGACCGGCGGTCGCCATCGTGGTGGCCATCGCCGCCTCGATCCCGGCCAACCCGTGCCGGCTGAGCTCCTCGCGGTAGCGGCGCACGATCAGCAGCGCGTAGTCGATGCCAACGGCCAGCCCGAGCATGACGACGCCGTTCTCGGCGAAGACGTCGAAGGTCGTGAACAGGCTCGCGGCGCCCAGCACCCCGAGCGCGACGACCGCACCGGCCAGGCCGACGAGAATCGGCAGGCCCGCCGCGAGAATCGAACCCAGCGTCAGAAACAACACCAGCATGGCAAGCGGGAGCCCGATGGCCTCGGCGAGGATCAGGCCCTCCTCTTCGGAGTGCAGCAGATCGACGAAGAACGGGCTCTCGCCGGTGAGGCCGACCTCGACGCCCTCGGCCTGCGCCGCCGCGAGGTCTAGGTCGTCCAGCGCGTGCTTCAGCGCCGTCGAGGTGTTCTGCCGATCTCCGGCGTGGCCGCTCAACAGCGCCGCGCGGTAGGCGACCCGCCCGTCCGCGGACACCGCGCCGCCGAGCTCGGCGGGCGGGACCGAGGCGACACCCCTGGTCGCCGTCGCGACGCGCACCGCCTCGTCCATCGCGCGCAGCACGCCGCCGTCGCCGCCCGTCGGGCTGGAGACCACGAGCAGCACGGCCTCCTGTGCGCCGAGCCGTTCTTCGATCAGCTGCGTGGCCCGGTAGGACTCCGAGCCGGGAGTGTCGTAGGCGATGCCCAGCAGCCGAGACAGAAACAGCGGCGCCAGCGCCGCGAACGCGACCAAGACGAGCAGGGTGCCGCGCAGCACGAGTCGGTGCCGGCGCGCGACGTACGCGCCCCATCGCTCGAGCATCGGCAGCGCCCTTCGTTGGACAACTAGACGCAGTGTCCAGGACGTTGTTCTACAACCTCAACCAGGCTTGGGTAACGACTGCCTTGGCGCTCCCGGGCGCCACCGGTCCGCGGGAAGGGCGTCCGAAGAGGAGTGACGCCGGTACCACGGTTGTTCGGACGTCCGGGTCAGGGGCGAGCGGCGGCGAGTTGGCGGAGCCAGTCCTGCAGCAACGCGACCTCCGAAGGCCGCAGGGGATGTTCGGCGGGCTCGTCGAGCAGAGCCAGAAGTTGGCCCGCGGCGGTCGCGGCCGAGGAGGGGCGCGCAGGTTGCCTCTTGCCGGCGACGACGACGGCCGTCGCCCGGTCCATGCTCACGGCCAACCGGCTGGCCTTGGCGACGCGTGTCCCTCAACAGTTTAGCGGTGCTAAAGCCAGCCCTGGATGTGACGAACGACCCTTCGTCTGCTACGTGAGCGCGCGCACAACCGCCCGGTAGCGATGCGATTTCTCGGCAGGATCTTCCCCACCGAGCCCGTCCCGAGTCCGCGCCACCAGCGCCGCATCGTCCCGAACCAGTAGGAGCCCTAGTGAGACCGTTCGTCATCAACAGCCACGGTCGGATGGTGTTCCCGTCCAGCTACTTCCCGGACATGGACCTGTCCGGGTTCTCGTCCCTGGAGCAGTACGAGGCGGCCGTGCGTCGCGACTTCGACAGCAAGTCGCCGACCGGCAGCGACATCGTGGACCGAGTCGAGGCCGCCAAGTACGAGAGCCGGTTCGAGCTCCTGCGCGACGTTGCCCTGAACCTCTTCTGGGGCAACCGGTACACGCTGACGATGTACGAACCCCGCCCGATGCGGTGGAAGGACGTCCCCAAGAAGTCCGAGGAGGTCTTCCTCCCGGTCGTGAAGCCGTGGATCGACGGCGCCCACAAGGTCGCCGCCGTCGCCGAGGCCTACCGGGGCCTGCCCGCCGCCTGGAACGTCGAGGCCGAGGACGCGATCGCCGAGATCCTCTTCGACATCTTCAAGCACAAGCTCTACCACGCGAGCAACCTGCCCGCGATCAAACCGACCGTCGCCGAACTCGTCGACCAGCCCGACGCGCTCACCTTCGCGCTCCCCGGCCACGACCCAGACTTCGCGGTCTACAGCCCAGAGGACATCCTCGACCACTTCAACGAGGTGCCCGAGCTGGAGTCCCTCGGCCGCTGGGCCCGCGTGCTGCACAACCTGCACCCCTGGGAGCGCAGCCAAACCCGGCTCACCCCGATCTCCGAGGTCGGCGACGACGAGTTCGTGGTCGTCTTCGTCCCCCGCAACCCCGGCGTCCTGGGCTTCATCAAGCGCGCCAAGGGCGGCTCGGTCACCACCGTCGTGAACACCCACGCGGACTTCGACCCCGAGGTCGAGGCGATCGAGCCCGCCGCACCGTTCCCGGCCATCCACGTCGCGGAGCAGTTCGCCGTCCAGCCGAAGTTCGAGTCGATCACGGCGATCCGTGGCGAGCACGTGTGCTCCAACGAGGACGTCATCCGCAACTCGGCGTTCAACTGGTCGCCGATGAGCGCCGCGCAGATCTCCCGCAAGACCGGCATCGACTCGCGCTGCTACACCGACAAACCGCTCGAGCGGCTCGCACTCGAGGCCGCCCGCGCGGCGCTGCGGGGCTCCGGTCGTCGTCCCGAGGAGATCGGCGCGGTCCTGGTGTGCACGTGCACCAGCAACCGCCTCATCCCTTCCATGGGCACCTACATCTCCGGCGAGCTCGGCCTGTACCGGACGTACATGTCCGGCGACCTCGTCGCGGCCTGCGCGGGCTTCCCCTACGGCCTCGCCGAGGGAACCCGCCTGCTGCAGGAGATCAAGCGCCCCGTGCTCGTGGTCTGGGCGGAGAAGTTCTCCGACAAGATCGGCTCGGTCCGCACCTCCCGCATGCTCTTCGCCGACGGCGCCGCCGCTGCGGTCATCGCCCCGGCTCCCGACGGCGAGAAGGGCGACATCGAGTACCTGCAGACCTACGCGTCGGGCCCGGTCTCCGAGGTCAACGCGATCCTCTGGCCGAACCCGGAGTTCGACGGCAACATCACCGTGTTCGGTCCCGAGGTGAAGAACCTCGCCGGCCGCTACCTGGCGCAGATGCTCGACGAGCTCAAGGCCCTGCCCAGCTCGACGGGCAAGGCGAGCCTGTTCGACGACGTCGAGGTGATGGTCCCGCACCAGGCCAACAAGGTCATGGTCAGCGACATCGCCCGCGGCGTGAACTTCCCGATGGAGCAGGTGTACTTCAACATCGAGCGCACCGGAAACTGCTCTGCCGCCAGCATCCCGCTGGCCATCCACGACGCCGTCGTGGACGGGGCGATCAAGGAACCGACGCGCGTCTTCGCGCCGGGCTTCGGCGCCGGTGCCGTCGCGGGCTACGCGGTGCTGACCATCGACCCGAAGATCGTGGTCAAGGCCGGCTAGTCCCGAGCCGGGCCAAACAAGAGCCGGGCTGCGCCCCTACGCGCAGCCCGGCTCTTGGCGTTTTCCGACGGCCCTGTCTCCCGGCCGCTCAGTACTGACCCGTCGCGAGCACAAACGGGGCAAATCGCCCGTGTTCGTTCATCGGCGGTCAGTACTGAGCCGTCGCAAGAGGCGAATTGTCGGGCTTGTATCGGCGGGGCGATGAAATGTCGGTGGGCCGTGCCAACATCCGCGGCCATGCGATCACCTATTGCCACCGCAGGCCCATTCACGCTTGCCCAAGCACTCGCCGCTGGCCTATCCCCGACCGACGTCGCTCGCGCCGTGCGTCAAGGTCATTGGATCCGAATGCGTTGGCGGGTGTTCGTTACGAAGGAGGAGTACATGGCGGCCGCCAGGGAACCAGCTCGCCTCGAGGCCTTGCGGATTCGGTGCCTGCTGCTCGCCCTTTCACGCGAGCGCATCGCGGCGGCAGGGTTGAGCGCTGCGCGAATCTACGGGTTGGAGTTGTTGGGTCGTCCCAGCGCCGAGCTCGTCGTGTGCACCGCCGACCCACGAGTGAAGCCAACCCGTCGCGATGGCTATTGCCTTCGCGTGGCGCACCTTCCCGACGACCACCTCGGGCGTCGTTACGACGTCCCGCTGACGACGATGGCCCGCACCGTACTCGACCTCGCAACCAAGCTGGAGTTCGCCGCTGGGGTCGTCGCAACCGAGTCGGCGCTCCGCAAGGGCCTCGTCGTGGGGTCGGCCCTCGACGTTGTGCTGGCGGAGGCGTCCGGCAGACCGGACGTCAACAAGGCGCGAAGAGTACTGGCCTTCGCCGACGGTCGGACCGAGTCGGTTCTCGAATCTGTCTCTCGCGTAACCATGTCCGGCCTGGACATCCCCATGCCCACGCTTCAGTCGGTGATGCCGGTCGGCGGGCCGGAAATCCGCGTCGACTTCGACTGGGCGCCCTACCTCGACCTCGTCGGCGAAGCCGACGGTCTCGAGAAGTACCTGCCGAACGGCGGTACGGATCGCGCCGCCACGCTACGTGCCGTGCAGGACGAGAAGGACCGCGAACGAAGGATTCTGACGGTGCGTCGGGAAATTGTGCGGTGGGGCTGGCGGGAGGCCAACGACCCGAAGGCGCTCGCCGCGATCCTCTTGCCGGCGCTCGCCCGGGCGCAGGCACGCCGCAGCGCGGCCTCGTGACACCCGTGCCGCGGCTTCACGACTGCTCAGTACTGACCGGCCACGAGCACAAACCCGGCAAATCGCCCCCCGCTCGTCAGCGGTCAGTACTGAGCACCGGTGAGGTGACCAACTCGGACGTGGGAGCATCCCGTCATGGCCGACTGCCAGTCGTGCGGAACCGCGAACCGCGATGGGCGCAAGTTCTGCGCCGAGTGCGGGGCTGCGCTGGCCGTCGCGTGCCCAAGCTGCGCCTGCGTCAACGAACCGGGGGAGCGTTTCTGCGGCGAGTGCGGAGCGTCGCTCGTGGCCGCCGCGCAGGAGGGGCAGCGCAAGCAGGTGACCGTGCTGTTCGCCGACGTCGTCGGCTCCATGGACCTCGCGGAGCGACTCGACCCCGACCAGCTAACCGAGGTCATGCAGGGACTGTTCGCCGTCTGCCGCGAGGCGGTGGAGGCCTTCGGCGGGACCGTCGACAAGTTCACCGGCGACGGGATCATGGCGCTGTTCGGGGCGCCCGTCGCCCAGGAGGACCACGCGCGGCGTGCCTGCCACGCCGCGCTACGGCTGGTGCACGAGGCCAGGCGATACGCCCTGACGCTGCGTCGGCGAAACGTCGAACTCGCCGTCCGGGTGGGGCTCAACTCGGGCGAGGTCGTCGCCGGCGCGGTTGGCGAGGCGTTCACCGCCGTCGGGTACACGGTGGGGCTGGCCCAGCGCATGGAGAGCCTCGCCGAACCGGGCTCGGTGCGACTGTCCGAACGCACCGCGGAGCTGATCGGCTCGGCCTTCGCGCTGCGCGACCTGGGCGAGGCCCTGGTGAAGGGGTCCTCGGTCCCCGTTCGCCAATTCGCCCTCGACGCGGCGATGGGCGGTGCATCGGCCAGCGGCCGCCGACGCATCGGCTCGGGGCGAATGGTGGGACGCGACGGTGAACTCGGCGTGCTCGCCAACGCCTTGAGCGAAGCCGGGTCGGGCCGGTTGTCGATCGTGGGGATCGTCGCGGAAGCGGGAACGGGCAAGTCCCGGCTGTGCGAGGAGTTCGCCGCCCGGGCGGTTGCGGCGGGAGCGACCGTGCGCCGCACGGCGGGCGTATCGCACGCCCAGCAGGTGCCCCTTCTGCCGATCCTCGGTCTGATGCGCGACTACTACCGGATCGCCGAGGCGGACCGCCCGGCCGAGATCCGCGGCAAGGTGGAACAGCGTCTCCTTGCCCTCGACCCGGCGCTGGCGAACGATCTCCCGTTGGTCTTCGACTTCATGGAGGTCCCCGACCCCGATCGTCCGGCACCGCAGCTCGGGCCGGAGGCCCGGCGGCGTCGCATTCTGGAGTTGTTCGCGCACGTGGCGACCCGCCGCAGCGAGCGGCAGACGCTGCTGCTGATTCTGGAGGACCTGCACTGGTTCGACCCGCACAGCATCGCCTTCCTCTCCGACTGGCTGGCCTCCCTTTCCGGCACCAGAACCCTGGTGGTCACGAACTTCCGTCCCGAGTTCGAGACGCCGTGGGCCGATCGAGCGGACTACGTCCGCGTGCCGCTTGCCCCACTCGACGATCGTGCGGGAGCGGAGCTTCTCGCGGAGTTGTTGGGAGCCGACCCCGACCTGGCGGGGTTGAGCGTCGACCTGCTCGAACGTGCGGGGGGCAACCCGCTTTTCGTCGAGGAGATCGTGCGTGGCCTGTCCGCGGAGGGCACGCTGGCCGGCGCTCCGGGTGCCTATGCGTTGGCCCGCGCGGCCGACTCGGTCCGGATCCCGGCGAGTGTCCAGGCGGTGCTAGCGGCACGCATCGACCGGCTCCCCGGCGCCCAGCGGTCTCTGCTGCAGGCGGCGGCCGTCGTCGGTCGCACCTTCTCCGTCTCGGTCCTGAGCCCCGTCCACGGGATCGAGGCTGAGGCCGCTTCGGTGATGCTGGCCGAGCTGTGCCGCGCGGAGCTCCTCCAGCCAACGGAAGTCGCCGACGAGTTTCGCTTCTGGCATCCGCTGACACAGGAGGTTGCCTATGGGTCGCTACTCGGCGCGGCTCGGCGCCGCCTTCACACTCGGGTGGCGGAGACCCTGCTGACAACCTCGCGCGACCGCCACGATGCACTCGCCGCGCTCGTCGCCACTCACTACGAGGCGGCCGACGACCGAGTCGAGGCGGCGCGCTGGCAGCTTCGCGCCGCCAGCTGGGCCGTCCGCAGCGACTTGGTCGAAGCGAAGCGTCGGCTGCTGGTGGCCGTCGAGCATCTGGCCGTGGTTCCGAGATCGCCGGACAGCATGGCGTTGAACGCGAAGGCCCACATCGAACTGTTGCGCGCTGGAGCCCGGGCCGGCAGTACGGCCGAGGACCGGGAGCGGGTCTTCGAGCGAGGTCTACCCTTGGTGAACGAGATCGCGGACCCGGAGACCTTCGTGTTCTGGTACGGCGCCGACGGCGTGGCTCGGCTTCTCGCCGGCGACGCGACCGGGGCGAAGTGTTCTTGGCTCACCGCTCGAGATTGGGCCGACCGGACCGACGATCGCGCGTTGCGTGCCTACCTGTGGGCCATGAGCGTCGGTGCGTATGTGCACGCCGGCCCGCTCGGCGACGGTTTCGAGGCGTTCGCCACGACCATGGAGCTGTGCGGGAACGACCCCGACCTCGTCGTCCCCGTCCTCGGGTTCAGTGCGCACGACCTCGGCCACCTGTTCCATCTGCTGCTTTGCGTCCTGGCCGGTCGTCTGACCGACGCCACACGGCTCGCGCCCGAGGTGCTCGGCTACTACGCCGTGCGGCCGGTTGGCGAGTTCCGCGCGTGGGCGCAGTGCGCGATCGCCGACATCGCGCACTGGACCGGCGACGCGACGCTGACCGAGGCCGCCGTTGCGGCTGCGGCCGATGCCCTGAAGTTCGGACTCGACTCCGGCAACGTCGCCACGGAGGTACGCGCCCGGCACGCGGCCGGCGTCGCAGCGATGTCGAGCGGTGATCTGGACCGGGCCGAGGCGGAATTCCAACGGGCCCTGGAGACGGCGCGCGACCGCGGCACCGGCTTGGACAGCCACGTGCAGGTGCTGTCTTCGTTGGCAACGGCGCGTCTTGCTAGAGGGGCCTACTCCGCAGCTCGAGCACTGGCCGACGAAGCGGTGGTCGTCGCGCGCGGCCAGCAGGCGCCCGTTCTGGAGTGCCTGGCCGAATTGACTGTGGCTCAGATCTCTCGAGCGACGGGCGAGAACGACGCAGGGCTCGCCGCAGTGGACGCCGGCGTCCAGTTGGCCGAGACCACGGGCGCCGCCACGTACGCCGCTTTTCTGGCAGAGGAGCACGCTCGCCTGACCGGGGCGATCGATTCGTTGCAGCGATGTGCGGCCGGTTACGACGAGATCGGCGCCACCGGCCACGCCGCACGGTTGCGTGCCGAGCTAGCTTGATTTCGCCGTCGGCGTTCGATGTGCGTGCGCCAGGCGCTCAGTACTGACCGGATGGCAGCCCAAACCGGACAAACCACCCGTCGATTCGGTCGTGCGATCAGTACTGAGCAGCGAGGCGAGAGGGCCGTCTACTAGGACATGTCCCAGCCGCCGTTGACGGCGATGACGGCACCGGTGATGTAGCTGGCCTCCTCGGCGGCGAGGAAGGCGACGGCGCGGGCGACCTCTTCGGCTTCGCCGAGGCGGCCGACGGGGATCGTCTTCTTCACCTTCTCCAGCACTTCGTCGGGCACCGCCGCCACCATGTCCGTGGCGGTGTAGCCCGGGGTCACGCAGTTGACCGTGATGCCCTTGCGCGCCACCTCGCGGGCGAGGGACTTCGAGAGGCCGAACTGGCCGGACTTCGACGCGGCGTAGTTGGCCTGGCCGACCGAGCCCTGCGAGCCGACGGCGGAGGAGATGTTGACGATGCGCCCGTAGTTCTGGCTGATCATCTGCTCGAGCACGGCCTTGATCATGTAGAACGAGCCGGACAGGTTCACGCGCAGCACCGCGTGCCAGTCGTCGATGGTCATGTTCCGCACGGTCTTGTCGACGGTCACACCGGCGTTGTTGACCAGGATGTCGACGCGGCCCTTGAGCGCCATGACCTCGTCGAACACCCGGACGCAGTCGTTCGGGTCGCCGACGTTGCCCGCGTGCAGCGACACCGACAGGCCGTCCTTGTTCAGCCGGTCCACGACCTCCTGGGCGGTGGGGCTGATCCGGGTGCATCCGGCGGCGACGTGCGCCCCGGTGTTGGCAAGGGCCAGGCTGATGGCCGCGCCGATGCCGCGGGCACCTCCGGTGACGATCGCGACGCGTTGGTCGACCATGCGAACTCCTCGGGACGAAGAGGGGATTGGGACATATCCCGCTGGTCTCGAGGCTACGCCGCCCCACAAGGGCACGGGGGAAAGCGTGGTTCAGGCCACGAAGTCCATGCGGACGATCTCGGGTAGCGCGCGGCGCAGCAACGGAATCCGTCGGCCGATCGGCATCACCAGCCCCGCCAGGACCCCGCCGCCGCCGGGCGGCGACACCGTACGGACCGAGGCGACGTTCGGGCTCAATCCCAAGAGCCGGCCGTGGCAACCGGCGTCCATGCCCCAGGGCATCGGGGGAGCGACGTACCCGCCGGGACTGACCAGGATTCCCTGCGCGGACAGCTTGGAGAACCATCGCGGGACGACGTCGAAGAGCATCGTGCCGCCGGGGAACAGGTCCGCGCACCGCGCGATCAGGCCTTCGACCTCGTCGGGCTCGAGGTACATGAGCAGGCCCTGCGCGACGATCACGACCTTCTCGTCGGGCTTGGCGCCGAGTTCGTCGGCCCAGCGCTGCGACAGCGCGGACCCGGCCCAGATGCGCCGCCGCGGCGGATCCTCCCCGAGCAACTCCAGCCGGGGCGCGGCGATCGCCGGCAGGTCCACGGTGAGCCAGCGGACCCGGCCGTTGTCCACGCGCCAGAACTGGGTCTCGAACCCTTCGCCGAGCGCCACCACGTGCGCGTCCGGGTGGGTGGCCAGCACCGAGCGGACCTCGGCGTCGAACGTGAGCGCCCGCTGGCCGACCACCTGGGTCAGGCCCGCGAGGTCCGGTCCGAACTGCTTGCGGAACGGGAAGTCGATCGACGTGACGAGCTCGATGGCCTTGGGATCGTGCAGCCCGGAATCGCGCTGCCCGGCGTGCATCGCGCGGTGGTACAGCGTCCAGAGCGCCGTCTCCGGAACCCCGTCGAGCCGCACCTGAAGCCAGGCCATGGTCGAGATCCTAGGAGAGGAACTTCGCCACGACCGGCGCCAGTTCCTCGGCCGAGGTCAGCAGTCCGAGGTGCCCGTCGTCGAAGGTGTGCAGGGTGGCGTGCGGCAGGAGCTTCGCCATGATGCGGGCGTTCGCCAGCGGGATGATCGGGTCGTCGGTTCCCGACATCACCAGGGTCTGCTGCCGAATCGACGGCAGCCAGGGCAGCGTCGACCAGCCCAGGCCCGCCGCGAGCTGCAGCGTGTAGCCGAGGCTGCCCACGCGCGGGCCACCGTGCAGGAGGTACACCGCGGTGTCGGGGTCGGTGCGGATCTTGCCGCCGTAGAGGTTGCCCGCGTTCGCCATCGCATAGTCGAGGTTCCGGTACCGCCGGGCGGTCACCATCATCTTCAGGACCGACGGCTTGGCGGGCACCATCATCCACCCGGTGCCGGTGCTGACCAGGACGAGCCGGCGGCAGCGGCGCGGGTTCTGGAAGGCGAACTGCTGCGCCAGGCCGCCGCCCCAGGAGATCCCGAGAACGTCGACCTCCTTGTACCCGAGCTTGTCCAGGACGCGGCCCAGCAGCAGGCACAGCGCCTGGAAGTTGTACGGGACGTCCGGCAGGGGCGAGCCGCCGGTGCCGGGCACGTCCCAGCGGACGACCTCGATCGACGGCGGCAGCGAGTGCACGAACGGGCCGAGCAGTTCCAGCGGCGCACCGATGCCGTTGCACAGCACCAGCGGCCGGACGCGCTCGTGGGCCCCGGCCTCGCCGGGACGGACGGTGACGCGCACGGTCTGGCCGAGCGCACGGACCCGGACCGTGCGCTCGTCGTCGGTAACCAGAAGGATGGCGGGCCCTTCGGGTTAGGCAGGCTGGTGGACGTAGGTGCCCGGAGCGGGCACCAGCACCGGGTTCTTCTTGCTGCCCAGGCGGGTGGCGGCGGGCTTCTCGTCGCCGGCGCGGGCGATGACCCAGTCCGCCCAGTGGTCCCACCAGGTGCCCTCGTGGCGCGTGCTCTGCGCGCGCCACATCTCCGGATCCGCGGGCGGGGTCGGGCCGGTGAAGTAGTGCGCCTTCGGGCCGGGCGGAGAGACCGGGGTCTGGATGTGGCCGGTCGGGGAGAGCACGAACTCGGTGTGTCCGCCGAACAGCTGGGTGCTGCGGTAGCAGCCCTGCCACGGAGTGAGGTGGTCGGAGAAGCCGCCGACCACGTACGCGTCGGACTTGATCGAGCCGAGGTCCACGCCGTGGCCGAGCACCTGCAGCTCGCCGGGCTGGGTGAGGATGTTGCTCTTGAAGCACTTGAGGAACTGGCGGTGCAGCGCGCTCGGCAGGTTCGTCTTGTCGTCGTTCCAGGCGAGGATGTCGAACGCCGGCGGCTTGTTGCCCATCAGGTAGTTGTTGACCCAGTAGTTCCAGACCAGGTCGTCCGGGCGCATCCAGGTGAACGTCGAGCCGAGCGAGCGGGCGTCGAGCACGCCCTGCTTCTTGCCCTTGCGCTTGGCGATCGCCAACAGCGGACCGCTGTTGAAGGCGCCGATGGCGGCGGGCACGTCCCAGTCGAGCAGGGTGACGAGGAACGAGCAGGCCTTGACGCGGGTGTCGCCGATCGAGGCCAGGTAGGACAGGACGGTCGAGGTGGTGATGCCGCCGGCGCAGAGCGAGATGGTGATGAGCTCTTCCTGGCCGGTGATGTCCTTGACCGCGTCCATCGCGTCGATGATCGCCCGGCCGTAGGTGTCCAGGTTCCAGTCGCCCTGCTCCTTGGACGGGTTGCGCCAGGAGACGACGAACATGGTCAGGCCGCGCGAAACGGCGTGCTCGACGAAGCTGCGGCCCGGCGCCATGTCCATGAAGTAGTACTTGTTGATCTGCGGCGGGATCAGCAGCACCGGCGTCTCACGGACCTTGGCCGTGCTCGGCGTGTACTGGATGAGCTCGAGGACCTCGTTGCGGAAGATCACCGCGCCGGGGGTGGCGGCGATGTTCTCGCCGACGGTGAACTGCGAGTCGTCCACCTGCTTGGGCATGCCGCCGTTGTGGCGCAGGTCCGAGACGAAGTTCTTGGCACCCTTGATCAGGCTGGCGCCGCCGGTGTCGAACGCGCGCTTGAGCGCGGCCGGGTTGCCGAGCAGCGTGTTCGTGGGGGCGATGGTGGAGGTCAGCACGCCGGCGGCGAAGCGCGCGCGCTCACGGGTGCGCCAGGTGACGTCCGCGCCCTCGACGACCTCGCCGACCGATTCGCAGAACGCGAGGTAGGTCTGCATGAGGCGGTGGTAGCCGGGGTGCTCCTTCCACGCCGGGTCGGCGAAGCGCCGGTCGCCGCGGGCGGGCTCGACCTGCGAGCGGCCCACGGCCACCCGGCCGAACTCGGCGGCGAACCCCCCGGCGGCGCGGCCGACGAGCTTCGGGTGGGTCAGCGTGCGGGCGAACGCCGCCGCCGCATCGAGAACGACCTCCGCGTTGCCCGCTGCCAGGGCTTCGCCGGGCGCACCGCCGGGTTCGAGATCCGGTGCGGTGTTCTTCATCGATGTGCTCCTTCGGCTGACTGCACGGTCCTCACAGGTTACTCGCCGGTGGAGCGTCGAAGATTGTTAGAAGGGGCACGCAGTTAGAAGGGACACTTCCCGGCGGCTTCGCGCGGCTCCACCTGGATGTTCTTCGCCCACTTCGGGCCGATCTCGGAGGAGTCCGGAGTCCGGCCGTACAGCTCGGTCCACGGCTCGATCAGGGCCCCGTCCTTGGCCGCGTACGGCAGTGCTCGGCGGCCCTTGAGGTAGGCCTTGACCGCGACGGTCGACGCCTTCTTCATGACCGGCTTGGGCGGGTCGAATCCGGCGGCGTCGAGCAGGCGCTGATCGCACAGCGACTTGAGGAACTGCGAACCGACCCAGCGCAGCGGACCCCAGGGCGCGAATCGGTCCAGGAACACCTTCTCCATCGCCAGCGAGACGCCGTGGCAGTCGTCGCTGTAGACGTAGGTGTCCTCCTCGTACTTGTCGAACCAGCGGCGGAACTCCTCCTGCTCCTCGGGGATCTCGACGCCCCACTCGCGGCCGACGCCGCGCCAGAACAGGAAGATCGCGCGCTGTTCCTTCTCGGTCAGCGCGTCGTCGATGCCGAGGAGTTCGGGCATGCGCACGGGCTCGAAGCACAGCGAGGCGATCGTGTACCGGTAGTCGTCCATCTTGATGTCGAAGGTCTTGTGGATCTTCGACAGCCGGTCGATCGTCCGATGTCCCTCGGCGGCATCCGGGCCGTCTCGATAGATCAGCCCGAAGAACAGCAGCGAGTCGTTGTTGCGCTTCCTCAGATCCGAGAGCGTGTCCCCGTACCCGTTGCGGGCGATGATCGGGCCGATCGTCTCCACGGCAACCTGGCGGTAGTAGGCGACGCTGAACAGCGCCTGGTGGAAGAACGCGTCGCCGAAGACGCGGCCCAGCGTCAGTTGGGTGATCCGGTGATAGTCGACCTCGGGGTCGAGGTGCTCGATCTCCTCGAGGACGGCGCGACGGGCGCGCACGCCCTCCGTGACGCGAGTGACGCCTGCGGCGACGCGACGGCCGGCCTGAGCGACAGCGGGCATTTCAACCTCCTGGGGACTGCCTCCATTGTGCCCCCGGGCGGAGCGCGGCGCCTCTGTCGATGGATGGAGTTTGCTCTGCCGAACGAGCTACGACCGCCCCGTTTGCTGCATCCGGGTCCACAGCGACACCGCCTCGGCGCGGTTCGCCGCGCCGAGCTTGCGCAGAATGCTCTGCACGTGGGTCTTGACCGTGCCCTCGGTGATCGCGAGGCGCCGGGCGATGCGGGCGTTGGTCTCGCCGCGAGCCATCCAGCCCAGGACGTCGATCTCGCGCCGTGTCAGACCGCCGTCCCCGAGTTCGTTGCTCACCATCCGGCGCGTCGGAGCCGGGCCCTCGCCCTGTGGCCAGAGCCGGTTGGCGCCGCGCCCGAGCTTGCCGAGGTCCTCGTGCAGGGCCGCGAGCCGGTCCAGCACCGCGGTGCGGGCCAACGCGTAGCCCAGGCCCTCGCCGAACAGTGCCAGGATCGCGCGGTCGGTCTCGTCGAGGCTGCGGCCCTGGTAGTAACAGTCGGCGTGCAGGAAGCCGACCACGGCGCCGTGGGCGACGATCGGCGCGGCCACGTAGCCGCGAGACTTCGAGGTCTCGGCGATCGGTCTGTGCACGGCCGTCTGGTCGTCGATGGTCGGCACGAGGACCGAGCGCCCCGTGCGCACGATCTCCGCCTCCGGCACGTCCTCGATGGCCTGGGGATTCTGCTGGCTCGCCTCGAGGATCTCCTGCGCCCAGCGGACGTCCCGGCCGACGTAGACGCTCTGCGCGACCCACAGGTTGTTCTCGACGCGGGAAACGATCGCCCGGTCGAAGCCGAGCTCGCACACCGCGACGACGGCCTGGTCGATGAGCTCGGCCGAGGACTCGATGTCGCGCAGCAGCGCGAGGGTCTCGCGGACCCGTTCGAAGGAGCGTTCGCGCTCGCGCCACTGCTCGTCGCGCAGCTCGTCGGAGAGTGTCCGGAGCCGTTCGAGGAGGTCGAGCAGCGCCTCCACCTCGCCGGCCGAGGACGCCCTGTCGGTGAGCACTCCACGCAGGGTGTCCCACGCCGCGAGAAGCGCCGCCTGCGCGGTGGAGGCGTCGAGGTCGGCAGGGGCGCAGCCGAGGGGCTCGCCGGTTGCCGCGGCCACCTGCGCGAGGAGGTCGGCGACCGCCTCGACGCTCGTGGGGGACAGCGGCCGGCCGCGCCGGGGCGCTGCTGCCGCCTGCCGCTCCAGATCCGTCACCCTCGCATCATCCCGCGAGGCCCGATTCAGTCGTCGACGAGGCTCAATGCCGCCATCGGACAGACCTTCATCGCCTTGCGGACGTAGTCCAACCGGTCGTCGGACGGGTGCTCGTCGAGGATCAGCATGGTGCCGTCGTTCTGGATCTCGAAGTACTCCGGCGCCTCGAACTCGCACATGCCAGACCCACGGCAGCGGGTGTTCCGAACGATTCGCATAGGGAATACTCTAGGCTTCTACTATCTAAGAGTCGAGGATTTCGGCGAGCGACCGTGGAGGCGAACCGGTGACGGTGTACGAGGACATCACCTACGAGGTCGAGGGTTCGGCGGCGATCATCACGATCGACCGCGAGAAGCGGATGAACGCCTTCCGCGCGCGGACGATCGAAGAACTGATCCACGCGTTCAAGCGCGCCTGGGCGGACCGCAACGTCGCCGGAATCGTCCTCACCGGAGCGGGCGACCGGGCCTTCTGCGTGGGCGGGGACGTCAAGCAGCGCGCCGAGACCGGCGACTACGGCCCCACCGAGAGCGGGCTGTTCGAGATCGGCGCCTTCCAGCGCCTCATCCGCGAGGTGCCCAAGCCCGTCATAGCGGCGGTGAACGGCGCCGCGATCGGCGGCGGCCACGTCCTGCACGTGTTGTGCGACCTGTCGATCGCCGCCGAGCACGCGACCTTCGGTCAGGCCGGCCCCCGCGTCGGCTCCTTCGACGCGGGCTTCGGTTCCGCCTACCTCGCCCGCGTGGTCGGCGAAAAGCGCGCTCGCGAGATCTGGTTCCTGCTGCGTCAGTACAGCGCCGAGCAGGCCGAACGCTGGGGTCTGGTCAACAAGGTCGTGCCCCGGGAGCAGTTGCTGCCCGAGGCGAAGGCGTGGATCGAGGAACTGGCCCAGTACAGCCCGACGGCGATCCGCTTCCTCAAGCACTCCTTCAACGCCGACACCGACCACCAGGCCGGGCTCTCGCAGATGGCGATCGCCGGCATGGACGTGTTCGCCGAGACCGACGAGGCCAAGGAAGGCGCGATCGCCTTCGCCGAGAAGCGCAAGCCCGACTTCCGCGCCCATCAGATCAACCACTGAAAGGCCTCGCATGAGCATCAGCATCGACCTGTCCGGCCAGGTGGCCGTGGTCACCGGGGGCGGTAGCGGGATCGGCGAGGCGATCGCCCGGACGCTGGCCCGGGCCGGCGCCGCGGTGGCCGTGGCGGACCTCTCGGCCGACGCCGCCGGCCGGGTGGCGAAGGAGATCGACGCCGACGGCGGGAAGGCCCTGGCCGTCGCCGTGGACCTCGGCGATCGGGCAGGGCTCGAGGCCGCGTTCGCGCAGATCCGCGCCGAACTCGGCCCGGTCGACCACCTCGTCAACAACGCCGCCGCCTGGGCCATCAAGACCTTCGCCGACCACACTGCGGCTGACATCGAGAAGGTCGTCGGCGTCACGCTCCTCGGAACCATCAACGCCACCCAGGTGGCACTGCCCGACATCGTCGCCCGCGGCGGCAGCGTGGTCATGGTGGCCTCGGACTCGGCCCGCGTCGGCGAGGCGTGGATGAGCGTCTACGCGGGAGCCAAGGCCGGACTGATCGGTTTTGCCAAGAGCATCGCCAAGGAGGTCGGGCGGTCCGGAGCCCGGGTGAACGTCGTCGCTCCCGGCACGACCGAGACGCCGGGCAGCGCCGGGTTCATCGAGGCCGCCGGCGGTGCCGAGAAGCTCGCGCGGGCCTATCCGCTCGGCCGTCTCGGCAAGCCCGAGGACATCGCCAACGCGACGCTGTTCCTCGTCTCGCCGCTCTCGTCGTGGATGACCGGGCAGGTGCTCTCGGTCAGCGGCGGATTCACGATGGTCTGACGTGATCTCGTTCGAGTTCAGCCCTGAACAGCAGGACTTCGCCCGCGAGCTTCGCCGCTTCGCCTCGACCGAACTGGCTCCGTACTACCTCGAGCGCGCCGGCCGAATGGACTACCCGTGGGAGGCCCACCGCGCCCTGGCCAAGCTCGGCGTCCTGGGGATCGGACTGCCCGAACGCTGGGGCGGCACCGGCGAACCCGACCCGATCATGCTGGGGCTGGCGGCGGAGACCCTGGCGTACGGGGACGTCAACGTCGCCTCGGCGCCGGTGCTCGTTGGCCTCGTCGCTGCGCAGTTGGCCGAGCACGGGCGCGACGAGGCGATCGCCGAATACGTGCCGCGGATGATCTCCGGAGACATCGTGGCGGCGATCGCCGTCACCGAACCGGGCGCCGGCTCGGACGCGGCGGCCCTGCGCACGGTGGCTCGGCCGGTCCCCGGCGGCTGGCGCATCACCGGCGAGAAGATCGGGATCACCCATGCGACCACGGCAGCCGTCGGACTGGTCTACGCACGCCGTCCGGACAGCGCGGGACACAAGGGGATCAGCTGCTTTGCGGTGCCGCTGGACGCCGCCGGTGTCACCCGCAGTCCGACCCGCGCCATGGGCTGTCTTCCGCTGGGTTGGGGCGGCCTGGCGTTCGACGACGTCTTCGTTCCGGACACCCACCTCGTCGGAGAAGAGGACCGGGGGTTCGCCTCGGTCATGCACCACTTCGACTTCTCGCGGCCCGCGCTGGGACTCATGTGCCTCGGCGCCGCGCAGGCGAGCCTGGCCGAAGCGGTCTCCTGGAGCAGGGACCGCGAGGCGTTCGGCCAGCCGATCGCGGCGTTCCAGGGCGTCTCGTTCCCCCTGGCGGAGCACCGCACGCTGATCGAGGCGGCCCGGTGGCTCTGCTACCGGGCGCTCTGGCTCCGCTCGGTGGGCGAGCCGCACACGATGGAGGCGGCCATGGGGAAGTGGTGGCCACCGCTGATCGCCAAGGAGGCGATCGAAACGGCCTGGGTCACGCACGGCAACCTCGGGTACTCCGAGGAGCTCCCGCTCGCGCAGCGCTTCCGGGACGTCGCGGCCTACCTCGTGGCCGACGGAAGCGCGGCGATTCAGAAACGCATCATCGCCAATGCGATGATCGGGCCTGTCGCGAGTGCCAGGTGAGGAGCGCAGTGTCCAGACCGCAGTTCGACGTCATCGACTGGGCGCGCTCGCACTGGGTCGACCCCGACCGCGAGTGCCCCGCCCAGTTCGCCGCGATGATCTCGCTGCTGCGCGCCACCGCGATGCTGACCGAGGAGATCGATCGAGTCCTGAAGACCGTCGGGCTCACCCGGACCGCCTACCTGGTGCTGATGACCCTGCAGATGTCTCCCCAGGGCGCCAGCCCCCTCGGCCAGCTCGGCAAGGCACTGCTGGTCCACCCCACGACGGTGACGGTCGTGATCGACGGGCTCGAACAGTCCAAGCTGGTGGTCCGGGAGCCCCACCCCAGCGACCGTCGCACCGTGCTCGCGAAGCTGACCAAGAAGGGCACCACCAGCCTGCAGCGCGCGAACAAGGCGCTGGAAGAGATCGGCTTCGGCATGGCCAAGGTCGACGACGCCACCGCGGACCGCATCACCACGGACCTGCACATGCTGCGTCACGCCCTGGGCGATCCGGGCTGACGCTCCGTTAGCCCACGAACTCCGCCAGGATCGCCTTCAGTTCGTCGCCCACGTGGCGGGGGTAGGTGGATCCGGCCGGGTCGAGGATCTCGGCCAGCCGGTCGCGCACCGACTCTGCGCGTAGGTCGGACTCGGCGATGCCGGGAGTGAGCGCCACGAGCAGCGCCGCCACCCGCCCGCCGCCCACCGACAGCGCCTGGCCGGTGACGTCGCATTCGCGGTGGGCGAGGTAGGCGACGACGGGGGAGACCGACTCGGGGGTCAGCCGGTCGCCGGAGTCGCCGAACAGTGCGGCGTTCATCCGGGTTTTCGCCGCGGGCACGATCAGGTTGGCCTTGATGCCGACCTTGCGGCCCTCGATCGCCAGCACCCGAGTCAGGCCCCACAGGCCGGCCTTGGCTGCGCCGTAGTTGGCCTGGCCGAAGTTGCCGAACATCCCGGAACCGCTGCCGGTGTTGACGATGCGGCCGTAGCCACGTTCCTTCATGTGCGCCCACGCGGGTACCAGGACGTGGAAGGCGCCGCGGAGGTGAACGTCGATCACGGGGTCCAACAGCTCCGGCGTGAGGTTTCCGAAGGCCTTGTCGCGCAGGATGCCCGCGTTGTTGACCACGACGTCCAGCCGCCCGAACTCGCCGATCGCCTGCGCCACCATCGCCGCTCCGCCCTCGGGCGTGGACACGGAGTCCTGGTTGGCAACGGCACGGCCGCCGAGTGCCGCGATCTCGGCCACGACGAGTGCCGCCGGATCCGCCTCGGCGTCGTTGACCACGACCAGGGCGCCGCGCCGCGCGAGCTCGAGGGCGTGCGCGCGGCCGATGCCGCGCCCCGCGCCGGTGACCAGGGCCACCTCGCCGTCGAACCGCAAGTCCGTCACATCGACTCCAACAGCGTTGCGGTGCCGAGTCCGCCGCCACAGCACATGGTGACCACCGCGCGGCGAGCCGACGTGTTCGCCAGCGCGTGCGCGGCCTTGGTCAACAGGAGGCAGCCGGTGCCGCCCAGCGGGTGTCCGTGGGCGATGGCGCCGCCGTCGGGATTGACGCGCTCCGGATCGGCCTTCAGCTCCTGCGCGAAGGACAGGACGATGGCGGCGAAGGCCTCGTTGACCTCGAAGTGGTCGATGTCCGCGGCGACGAGTCCGTTGTTCTCCAAGAGTTCCGGGGTCGCGACGTGCGGACCCAGGAGCATCGTCACGGGGTCGACGCCCACGAGGTGACTGTCGACGACGCGGGCCAGCGGACGCAGCCCGAGTTCGTTGGCCCTGCGCTCGGAGACGATCAGGACGGCGCTGGCGCCGTCCGCGATCTGGGAGGCGCCGGCGGCGGTGTGCACCCCGTTCGGTACGACGGGCGCGAGGGCGGCGACCTGGTCGGCTTCGGATGCGCGCAGCCCCTCGTCGCGGGTCAACTCCACGGGTGATCCGTCCTCGCCGGTCGTCGGCGGAGCGACGATCTGCGAGTCGTACCGGCCGGCGTCCCAGGCGGCGATGGCGCGGCGTTGGGACTCCATCCCGAACTGGTCGGCGGCTGCGCGATCGATGCCGTACATCGCGGCGATCCGCTCGGCTGCCTGGAACTGGTTGATGAACTCGTAGTGGTCCTTGTAGGCCCGCGGCACCGGCCGCCCGAGGTCGAAGTCCTTGCGGAAGTTCGAACCGATCGGGATGCGGGACATCGATTCCACTCCGCAGGCCAGAACCACGTCGGAGAGCCCGGACTTCACGAGGCCGACGGCGAGGGTGAAGGCCTGCTGGCTCGAGCCGCACTGCGCGTCGACGGTCGTGGCGGGCACGCACGCCGGCAGGCCCTCGGCCAGCCATGCGGTACGGGCGAGGTTGAAGGACTGCTCGCCCACCTGGGCGACGGTTCCCCCGAGGACCTGGGCGACCTCGGAGGGGTCGATCCCTGCGGCGGCGAGTGCTGCTCGTTGGACGGTCCCGAGCAGCCGGGCGGGGTGAATTGCGGACAGTGCTCCGTTGCGCCGCCCGATGGGCGTGCGCACGGCACCGACAACGACTGGATGCTCCATCATTCGATAGTAGAAGGCTAGAGTACTTCTCGGCAACGCCAACCGAAGGGTGGAACCCGGTGTCGCAGGCATGGGGTGGCCCCGCGCGCATGAGTGCGTGGGAGAGCGTGATGTGGCGCGCGAGTGGCGATCCGCGTACGCGGTCGACGGGCGTGTTGCTCGAACTGCTCGACACCGCACCCCCGTGGGCCGAGGTCTTCGCCGCCCACGAAGACCTCGTGCACGCGGTGCCGCGCCTGCGCGACCGAGTGGTCGAACCCGCCGTGCCCATCGGCGGTCCGGAATGGGTTCCCGATTTCCATTTCGATCTCGGCTACCACGTGCAGCGCATCGGGCTCGCCGAACCGGCGGACGAAGGTGCCCTCCTCGCCTACGCGGCGCAGTTCGCGGAGCGCCCCCTCGACACGCTGCGCCCGCCGTGGGAGGCGCTGCTGGTCGAGGGTCTCCCGGGCGGCCGCGCCGCGTACCTGCTGAAAATCCACCACGCCATGACCGACGGACTGGGCCTGGTCTCCCTCACCGAATTCCTCCACGGCGTTGGCCACCCCACCCGCGACGGTTCGCCCCCTACTCGGCCCCAGACGTCCGTTGAGCTGATGAGACGTCAGATATCCGAGGAGCTGCGCGGTGCCCCGGCCCGCTGGGCGGCGGCCGCCAGGCGCGCGGGCAGCGTGGCCGCCGGCGTCTGTCGATCGCCTGCGACCAGCGGAACGAAGGCCCTGCGCTACGCGGGCTCGCTGCGGCGCACGATGTCGCCGCCGTCCGCGGCGCGCTCGGAGCTGTTGGCGCCGGGTGGCACGCACTTCCGGTTCCTCGTGCACGACGTTGCGCTCGCGGACCTCAAGGCCGCCGGTCGCGCGGCGGGTGGGTCGGTCAACGACGCCTTCCTCGCGGGCATCCTCGGTGCCTTTCGGCTCTACCACGAGAGGTTGGGTCGGGAGCTGGAAACGATGCCGGTGTCGTTTCCGATCAGTCTTCGCCGCCCGGACGACCCGCCCGGTGGCAACCGCTTCGCCGGTGCCCGATTCGCCGCACCGGTAGGCGAAACCGACCCCGCGGCCCGCATCCGCGCGGTCGGCGCGTTCGTGCGCGAGGCTCGCGAGGAACCCGCGATCGCCTTCCTGGAACTGCTGGCGCCACCGATGAGCCGCCTGCCGCGGTCGGTCCTCGGAGCGATCGCCGGCCAGATGACGACCTCGGTCGACGTGCAGGCGTCGAACATTCCGGGCCCGTCCGAGCCTCGGTACCTCGCGGGTGCTCGGGTGCTCGGGCTCTACCCGATGGGCCCACGCCCAGGGGTCGCCGCGATGGTCACGACGATCTCCTACGCGGGGACCTGCTGCATCGGCGTCAACGCGGACCCCGACTCGATCGTGGACTTGGCGCTCTTCAAGCGCTGCCTCGTCGACGGCTTCGACGAGGTGCTCGCGCTGGCGGGTCCGCCCCCCTCCGGACAACGGACCCGCCAACGCGTCTAGAGGTAGATGGACTGCAGGGCCTGGTAGGAGGCGAGGCCCTCGGGCCCGAACTCGCGGCCGAGGCCGGAGGCCTTCACGCCGCCGAACGGGGCGGCGGGGTCGGGCAGGTAGGCGTTGACGCCGATCGTGCCGGTCTGGACGCGGGCGGCGAACGCGGCGCCCCGCTCGGGGTCGGCGGTCCACACGGTGCCGCCGAGGCCGAAGTCGGAGTCGTTCGCCAGCGCGATCGCCTCGGCCTCGTCGGTGTACTTGATGATCGACAGCACCGGGCCGAAGATCTCCTCCTGCGCGATCGTGTGCGAGTTCTCGACGTCGGCGAAGACCGTCGGCTCGACGAACCATCCGGCGCCGAGGTCCTTCGGGCGTCCGCCGCCGACGGTCACGCGGCCACCGTCGCCGGAGCCCTTGGCGATGTAGCTCTCGACGCGTTCGCGGTGCCGTGCCGAGGACATGGGGCCGATCTGGGTGGTCTCGGCCAGGGCGTCGCCGACGTTGAGCGCGCCGACGAATCCGGTGATGGTGTCGACGATCTCGGTGTACCGGGAGGCCGGCGCCAGGATGCGGGTGCCGAGGAAGCAGGTCTGCCCGTTGTTCAACAGGGTGGCGCCGAAGAACTGCTCGAGGCTGCCCACCAGGTCGGCGTCCTCCAGCACGATCGCGGCGGACTTGCCGCCGAGTTCGAGCGTCACCGGACGCAGCAGGCGCCCGCAGGTCTCGGCGATCGAGCGGCCCGCGGCGGTCGATCCGGTGAAGGCCACCTTGTCGATGCCGGGGTGCGAGACGAGGTAGGCGCCCACCTCGCGGCCGGCGGGAACGATGTTGACGACACCACCGGGAATCCCGGCCTCGAGCACCGCGTCCGCGAGCAGGTACGCGTCGAGCACGGTCTCGGGGCTCGGCTTCACGACGAGGGTGCAGCCCATGGCCAGGGCCGGGGCGATCTTCATCATCGCGAGGGTCTGCGGGAAGTTCCACGGCACGATCGCCGCGACCACGCCGATCGGGCGGCGGTGCACGCGGATCTTGCCGCCGAGCAGGCCGTCGCGCGTCTCCTCCAGCGCGGTCGCGCGGATCAGTCCGGCGTAGTAGCGCAGGATCACCTGCGGGAAGACGGCCTCCAGCTGCGAGGAGATCGCGATCGGCATGCCGTTCTGCGCGCTGACCGTGCGGGCAATCTCCGGTGCGCGCGCGTCCAGTGCCGCCGCGAGGCGTTCCATCGCGTCGGCTCGGTCTGCCGCGGACCACGTCGACCATCCGCTCGGATCGTGGAACGCTGTGCGAGCAGCGGCCACCGCGTCGTCGACGTCCCGCTCCTGCGCCTCGGGAACGGAGCCGAGCGATTCTTCGGTGCTGGCGGACACCACGTCGATCCGCCGGCTCGATGCGGGAGCGGCCCACTGGCCGCCGATGAACAGCTGGTCCCGAACGTCCGTCACTGCGTCTCCTTCTTGAAACGACTACTCGCGTATCAGATAGTTGGAAACTAGAGGATTAATCGACCGCCGGTCTACCGGTAAAGGGGAGGCGCCCCGTGTTGGGATCGAAGCTGCGCCACGTGCTGCGCGGCGCCACGGCGCGACCCGTCGACATGCCCACGGTCTCCCGGCTCCTGCACTCGCCCCAGTTCCACGAGTCCGTGGCCGACCTCGCCGACCGGACCGGCGTCGCACGGGCGACGGTGCGGGCAGAGGTGGAAGCCGCGTTGGGCGAGCTGGCCGCCGTCCACGAAGAGCGCGTCGGGGAGTTCTGGGACGGCATCGGCGACTGGCTGGTCCGCGGCTACGACATCCTGATCGACGAGGACGGCCTTGCGGAACTGCGCCGACTGGACCGGAAGCACTCCCTGGTGTTCCTGATCTCCCACCGGTCCTACCTCGACGAGTTCGTGCTTCCGCCCGCTCTCAAACGCGGCCGGCTCTCGCCGCTGTTCGGCATCGCCGGCGGAAACCTGGACTTCTTCCCCCTCGGCACGCTGGCCCGGCGCAACGGCATCGTCCACGTTCGCCGCTCCACCGCCGACTCCCCGGCCTACCGGCTGACGCTGCGTTCGTTCATGCGCCAGCTCGTCGCCGAGAAGGCGAACATGTGCTGGTCGATCGAGGGCGGACGTTCGCGGACGGGAAAGCTTCGCCCGCCGCGCTACGGCCTGCTGCGCTACGTGGCCGACGCCGTCGACGACTCCCCGGACGCCGATCCGCTGCTGATCCCCGTCTCGCTGATGTACGACCAGCTGCCCGGCCACGAGGTGGCCCGCATGGCCTCGGAGGCACGCGGACAGGCCAAGGAGGCCGAGAACCTGCGGTGGCTCGTCGGCTACGCCGCCGGGCTCAAGGAGCGCCGCGGACGGATCTACGTGGACTTCGGAAAGCCGCTGCCGTTGCGGGCGCGGATGGACGAACTGCGCGCCGAGGCCGTGACCGAGAATCTCGTCGAACGCATCGCGCTCGACGTCTGCCACCGCCTCAACGCCGCCGCGCCCATCACCCCGACCGCGACCGTGTGCGTCGCGCTGCTGGCCGTCGACCGCGCGATGACCATCGACGAGGTGCTCTCCACCATCCGGCCGCTCGCGGACTACGTCGCCGGGCGCGGCTGGCCGGTCGCCGGGGGAGCCACCCTCACCGACCGGTCCACGGTCCGCTGGGCGCTGAAGGAACTGACGCGTTCGGGAGTGTTGAGCGAGTTCTCCGGCGGGCCCGAGACGGTGTGGAGCATCGAGAGTCAGCAGCACCTCATCGCGGCGGTGTATCGCAACAGCGTGCTGCACGTGCTGCTGCTGCGCGCTGTTGCGGAGCTGGCGCTGCAGGCCGTGGCGGAGGGGCGCTCCGCCGGCCCCGACGCGGTGCTGGACGAGGCACTGCGTCTGCGCGAACTGTTGAAGTTCGAATTTTTCTTCGCCGGGCGCGACGCGTTCGTCGCCGAGATGGACTCCGAAATCGAGATTCTCGCCGAGAGCCCGGGCGCGAAGGCCGCGGGTACGACGCCGGAGCAGGCGGAGCTGTGGCTGTCCAAGGCCAGCCCGATCCTGTCCCACCTCGTGCTGCGGCCGTTCCTCGACGCGTACCGGCTCGTGGCCAACGCGTTGGTCGACCTCGGCGACGAACCGGTCGCCGAACCCGAGGACGTCGTGACCGGCTGTCTGCGCACGGGGCGCCAGTGGGCCCTGCAGCGCCGGGTGGCCAGCGAGGAGTCGGTGTCCGGGGAGATGTTCCGCACCGCCCTGAAGCTGGCGGGCCATCGGGGCCTGCTCGCCGCCGGTCCCGAGCTCGCGGTACGGCGCCGGGAGTTCGAGATCGAAGTCCACGACGTCGGCCGGTCCATCGCGCGCGTGGCCGCGCAGGCCCGGTAGAGGAGAGTCCGATGGGAACCAGTGCGGTCGAAGACCTGCTCGCGGAGATCCGCGGCGGCCCCGTGGGGGAGAAGATCGCCGCGATCTTCGACCTCGACGGCACGCTGATCGACGGCTACACCGCAGGCGCGATCTACTCCCACCGTCTGACGCACGGTCAGCTAGGTCCTTTCGAGCTGATCCGGACCCTCCGGCGGATGTCCGGCCCCACGCTGACCGAGGAGCAGTTCGAGGAGCTCCTGGTCGACGGCATCCGCGGCTGGGCGGGCCGCCCGGTCGAAGAGATCCTCGCCCTCGGCGAGAAGCTGTTCTCCGGCGGTCCGGGCGGCACCGTGGGCAACCTGTTCCACGAGGCGTGGCGCCTGGTCCGCGCCCACCAGAACGCCGGGCACACCGTCGTGATCGCCACCTCGGCCACCGAGATGCAGGTGGTGCCGCTTGCGCGCGAGTTGGGCATCGAGCACGTGCTGTGCACCCGGCTGGAGGAGCGCGACGGCGTTCTCACCGGCGGCATCGAGGGCCGGACGCTCTGGGGCCCGGGGAAGCTCGCCGCCATCGAGGCCTTCATGGCCGAGCGGGGCCTGGATCTGACGGAGGCTCACGGCTACGCCAACGGCGACGAGGACGTGCCCATGCTGGGCGCCGTCGAGCACCCGCACCCGGTCAACCCGCAGCCCGAACTGCTCGAGGCGGCGCAGCGGTACGGCTGGCCCGTGCTGCGGCTGTCCTCGGGCAAGGCCGGGCGGCTCGATCCCCGCCCCGCACTGCGCACCGCGACTCTGTTCGGCACCCTGCTCGGCTCCGCCGGTGCCGGCATCGCGCTCGGCGTGCTGAACCGCAACCGGCGTCTGGGCGTCGACGTCACGACCTCGCTGTTCGACACCCTCGCCGGGCCCCTCACCGACATCCACGTCGAGGTGGCGGGCGAGGAGCACGCCTGGTCTGCGCGTCCGGCGGTGTTCGTGCTCAACCACCAGAGCACGATGATCGACTTCCTCGTCACCACCCGAGTCGTGCGCACCGGGTGGACCGCGGTCGCCAAGGCCGAGGCCAAGCAGATGCCCGTCGTCGGGCAGCTGTTCGACATGGCCGGCGTCTGCTTCCTCGACCGCAGCGACCGCGAGCGGGCGATCGAGGGCCTCAAGCCCGCCGTCGAGACCCTGCGCTCGGGCACGTCCATCGTCATCGCGCCGGAGGGCACGCGCTCGCTGACGCCGAAGCTCGGCCGGTTCAAGAAGGGCGCGTTCCACCTGGCCGCGCAGGCCGAGGTGCCCATCGTCCCGATCGTCGTCCGCAACGCCGGCGAGATCATGTGGCGCAACGCCCGCACCGCACGGGCGGGCACCATCCAGGTCGTCGTGCTGCCACCGATCCAAACGACGGGCTGGACCAAGGACGACATTGACGCGAACGCGCTCGGCCTGCAGCGCACGTACGAGGAAATGCTCGACAACTGGCCTGTCGCTGATAACTGATATTATTGCTGTATGGACGGTTGGCAGCTCCGTGAACGGCGACGGCGGGCAGGTCTGACGCTCGGTCAGGTTGCTCGGGCAGCCGGCACCGCCGAGAGCAACGTGTCCGCCTACGAGCGCGGCGCCAAGAAGCCGGGAGTGGCGGCCGCCGGCCGCATCGAAGCGGCGATCGACGCCGGCCGAGACGGCGTCGTCCACGCTCGAAGCCTGCTGACCGTTCCCGCCGCGGCGGCCGCCCTGCGGGCGGGGCTGCGGGCCGGATGGCCGACGGCGGATCTCCTCCGCGTCGTCCGCCAGATGCGGACCGACCTGCGCCACCTCGAGGGCCACGCCGAACCGCAGTGGCTCGCGTTCCTCGCAGCCCCCTCCACCACCGGGGACCAGCGGTGGGACGCCATGCTCGCCGGTGTGATCGAAGGGTGCGCACTCTCCGCCGGCCGTCCAGTCCCCGCGTGGACCGCGGGTCGGGTTCTGGAGCGGTTCTGGTGGGTCGGCGAGGTCGCCTCGTTGCGCGCGTACTGCTTCGCGCATTCGCCGTTTTCGCTCCAGATCCGCGGCGTGCTGGTGGATCCCACGGATCTGGAGGCCGTGTGACCGACCCACTGCTCGGCCGGGAAGACGTGCGTTCCCTGTTGTACGAGCTGGGTCGTCGGCTGGACGCACGGGGCATCGAGGGCCGGTTGTTCCTCGTCGGCGGGGCGGCCATGGCATTGGCGTTCAGCCGGCGCCGGGTCACCCGGGACCTCGACGGGGTGTTCGAGCCCAAGCGGGAGATCTACGACGAGGCCGCCGCCATGGCTGCAGAACACGGCCTGCCCGACGGCTGGCTCAACGACGCCGTGAAGGGTTTGTTGCCGGACCGGGTCCCTCCGGTCGAAGGCACGGCGAGCTTCCACGCGCCCGGACTGTACGTGGGGGTGGCGTCGGCGGAGTATCTGTTCGCGATGAAGGCGATGGCCGCGCGCCAGGAGACCGACGGCGCCGATCTGCGACTGCTCGCGGCCGAACTCCAGATCTCGACGCTGCAGCAGGCTTTGGACCTCGTCGAGCGCTTCTACGCCCCGTCTCGGCTGTCTGCGAAAACTGCGCTGCTGCTCGAAGGGCTGCTCCCTCCCGAGGCATGATCGGAGGACGGCCTTCGCAGGCGCGGTTGGCACTCGAAGTCTCGCGCGGCCGCCAAGGTGTAGGTACTTACCTACAGCGAGGTGACCATGGCGACCATCACGTCTCGCGAGTTCAACCAGGACGTCAGTGCCGCCAAGCGGGTGGCGAGCACCGAGCCGGTCGTGATTACCGACCGCGGGCAGCCCTCCCACGTGCTGCTCTCGATCCAGGAGTACCGCCGGCTGCAGGCCGATCAGCGAAACATCGTGGACTGGCTCTCCGTGGACGACGACGTCGACCTGCCCGAGGTCCGCGTCGACCTGGTCCTGACCGATCCCGAGCTGTGAGCTACCTGCTCGACACCAACGTGGTCAGCGAGCTGCGCAAGCCGGCGCAACGAGCCGAGGGCGCAGTACGGGAATGGGCGGCGCGCCAGATCACGCACGACCTGTCCATCAGCGTCGTCACCGCCATGGAGATCGAGATCGGCGTCGGCCGCATGGCGCGGCGCGACGCCTCCCAGGGGCGGATTCTTCGGGAGTGGTTCGAGCGCGACCTGCTCGCGGCCTTCGCCGAGCGGATCCTGCCCATCACACTCGAGGTCGTGCGTCGTGCCGCGCAGCTGCACGTTCCCGACCCGCGACCCGAGCGCGACGTCCTGATCGCCGCGACGGCCCTCATGCGCGGTCTCACCGTGGTGACTCGAAACACCGCGGACTTCGAGCCGCTCGGCGTCTCGCTGCTCAACCCATGGGAGGGGTGCCAGGCGTTCGAGTTGTGACTACACCTCGCGCCGGAGGGCACGCACTCGTTGACACCGAAGCTCGGCCGGTTCAAGAAGGGCGCGGTCCACCTGGCCGCGCAGGCCGAGGTCCCCATCGTCCCGATCGTCGTACGCACCGCCTGCCAGATCATGTGGCGCAACGAGGACTGGCCCGCACCGTTGCCGCCGCCAACCGACGCCCAGGGCCGGCCACAGCGCATCGGCGGCGCCCAAACGTCAACTGGTATCTCGTCGAAATGTTCGATGGAATTGCGTCCAAACGTTAGATTGCGACGTGTCCAATCGGCCTCGCATCGCCGACTCCGGGAGCACCTGACGTCGATCTTCGTCCTCGAATCCCTTGAGGGTCGATCTCGTCGTCGACGGATCGGATCGCTCCTGCGTGGCGCTGGAGGTCAAGCTGTCCGACACCGTCCACCCCGCGGACGCGCAGCATCTGAACTGGCTCAAGGATCAGCTGGGCGAACGCCTCGTCGAACGGGTGATCGTCAATACGGGCAAGTTCGCCTACCGCCGACCCGACGGAGTGGCAGTGGTGCCCTTCGCGCTGCTGGGCCCGTAAGGGGCGGCCGGCGACGCGGCTCGACGCGACGGGGCGCCCGGCGCGTCCTTGAACACCCACCCCGGGTGCTCGGTCGAGGTCGGGCGCGTGGACCGGAAGCCGTCGAGCAGGCGGTGGCGGCGCGCGCTCCATTCGTGCGGCAGTTCCTCGACGACCTGCTTCAGGATGCCGCGGCGATCCGCGTCCGGTAGCCGCAGCGCGCGCGACAGCCCCTTCGCCAGGTGCACGGGCGAGATGATCGACTCGATCGAGCGCGCCCGGTTGAACGTGTCGGAGACGTCGGGGCGATCGCCGTCCTGGGCGAAGGTGCGCAGCACCTCGCGGACCAGCGGCGAGGTCGGTAGCGGGCGGGTCTCGCGGTTGCCCCAGTGGTAGGTGCTCAGGGTGTCCTTGTCGCGCACTCGCTCCCACCGACGCAGCGCCCGGTCGAGTCCGTGCGGGTCGTCGATGCTGCGGGCGATGGCCTCCCCGAGGAGGCGGCCGTGGCGGACGGCGTCGCGCATGCCCTGACCGACGACGGGGTCCTTGTGATGCCCCGCGTCGCCGACGAGCGCCCAGCCCGGGCCGCTGGATCGGCGGTAGTAGGCGACGAGGTCCTCGGTCTTGCGGATCGAGGACTGGCTGGTGGCGCCACGCAGTCGCTCGGCCATGGCCGGATCGCCGTCGAGCTTGCGCTGCCACGCAGCCTCGGCGTCGGCGCGGAACTCGGCGATGTCCTCGGCCGGACACATCCAGACGACGAGCAGGCGACCGTCCGGGCAGGAGGGCAGGGTCAGCGCGACGGTACGGCCGGCGCGGTACACGCCGAACTCGTCGTGCCGCTCGGTCCCGGCCATCGGGTCGTCGAGATAGCGAAAGGCGAACCCGCGGCCGTTGCGCGAGGCGCGGTAGGGCATCCACTCGCCCACCTCGTTGGCGATGCGCGACCACCGGCCGTCCGCCCCGACGACGACCTTGGCGTGGATCTCCCGTTCCTCGCCGCCTTCGACGTATCGCACGCCCACGGCTCGGCCGTCGCGCCAGACGACCTCGGTGACCTTGCATCGTTCCCGTACGTCGGCGCCCGCCTTGCGTGCGGCCTCGACGAGGACCACGTCCTGTTGGTCGCGCGGGATGCACAGGCCGAAGTCGACGCCGTAGAACGGCGTGAACCGTTCGCGGAGCACGAGGTCGCCGTCGTGGATGCGCAGGTGGTGCACACGAGCGGGCCCGAGCGCCAGGATTCCCTCCAGCGCGCCCATTCTCTTGAGCTCTGCGACGCCGTTCGGAACGAACACGTGCGTCGAGAGGGTGTCGGACGGGAACGCCACCTTGTCCAGCACGACGACGTTCCGCCCGCCGCGGGCGAGGGGGATCGCGGTGGCGGTACCGGAACAACGAGCTCCGACGACGATCGCGTCGACCTGCTCTACGGCCACGAAGACTCCCTCGTCTCTCTTGACGGGCCCATCCTCGGGGACAAACATCTGTTAATCAAATAGTCGAATATGCGAGTATCGGGGATCCGACATGTCTGCAGCACGCGGCCAGTGGGCAACGCTCGACGAAACGACGCTGTGCGGCGCGTTCCAGCGCACCGCGGCCGAGTGCGCGGACCAGGTGGCGTTGCGGACCGTCGGCGGCGGCGTGGCGATCACGTGGCGGGCGTACGCACAGCGCGTCGAACGCATCGCCGGCGGCCTGGCCGCCGCCGGTGTCGGCGCCGGCGACGTCCTCGCACTGATGCTGACCAACCGCCCCGAGCACAATCTCGTCGACACGGGCGCCATGCACCTCGGCGTGACGCCGTTCTCCATCTACGCCACGTGCCCGGTCGAGGACATCCGCTGGCTGTTGGAGCAGTCCGGCTCCCGGATCGTGGTCACGGAGCCTGCCTTCGCGCCGCGCGTTCTCGAGGCCGTCGCAGGAATGGCCGAAGCGCCCGACGTGGTGCTGGTGGAGGGCGACGCTCCCGGAGCGCGGACTCTCGCGGAGCTGGAGGCGACCCCTGCACCGGCAGGTTTCGACTTCGAGGCCACCTGGCACTCGATCGGCCCGGACACCCCGATCACGCTGATCTACACCTCCGGCACGACGGGTCAGCCGAAGGGCGTGCAGCACACGCACTCCTCGATCCTGGCCGGCTGCCGCAACCTCAACGCCGTCAACGGCGTCAGCGCGCAGGGCCGGGTGATCTCGTTCCTGCCCATGGCGCACATCGCCGAGCGGTTCATCTCCCACTACAGCGGCATGTGCTTCGGGTACGAGATCACGACCGTCGCCGACCCGAAGACCGTCGCCGCCGCGCTCGCCGACGCCCGCCCGACGCGGATCTTCTCCGTGCCTCGCATCTACGAAAAGCTGCACGGCGCCCTTACCGGCGCGATCGCCGGCGAGAGCGACCCGGAGAAGCGCAAGGCCATGGAGTGGGCCGTGGACGTCGGCCTGCGCAAGGTCCGGGCCGAACAGCGCGGCGAGGACGTGCCGGTCCTGCTGCTCGAGGAGTACGCCCGCGCCGACGACCTCGTGCTCGGCAAGCTGCGCGCGAAGATCGGCATGGACTGCCTGGAATGGCCCTCGGTGGGCGCGGCTCCGACGCCGTACGCGGTGCTGGAGTTCTTCGCCGCCATCGGCCTCCCACTCGAGGAACTGTGGGGCATGTCCGAGATCCTGCTGGTCACCATCAACCCGCCGGGGAAGGTCAAGCTCGGCACGGTGGGTCCCGCGATGCCGGGCGTCGGGCTTCGGCTCGCGGAGGACGGCGAGATCCTCATCTCCGGCGCGACGCTGATGGCCGGGTACAAGGACCGCCCGGACCTCACCGCCGAGGCGGTCGTGGACGGCTGGATGCACACCGGCGACATCGGGCAGGTCGACGAGGACGGGTACCTGCGCATCGTCGACCGCAAGAAGGAACTCATCATCAACTCGGCCGGCAAGAACATGGCGCCGAGCAAGATCGAGATGGAGCTCAAGGGCGGCTGCCCGCTGATCGGACAGGCGATCTGCATCGGCGACGCCCGGCTCTACAACGTGGCGCTGTTGACCCTCGACCCCGACGCCGCCGCCGCCTGGGCCGCCCGCAACGGCGTCGAGGGAGCGAGCACCGCCGTGATCGCGGCGGACCCGCGGGTCCGGGCCGAGGTCGCCGCCGGCGTCGAACGAGCAAACGAGCGCCTCGCCCGTGTCGAGCAGATCAAGGCGTGGGAACTGTTGGCCACCGAGTGGCTGCCCGGCGGCGAGGAGATCACCCCGACCAACAAGCTGCGCCGCCGTCCCATCGAGGCGAAGTACGCCGACGTCATCGACGCCCTGTACGCAGCGCCGCAGGCATGAAAGACGAGGGTTTCGCCGAGATCGGGACCGGCCTCACGGTCTTCGAGCACGACGGCATGGTCGAGGGCCCGGTCGTCTGGCTCGACTCCCCTCAGGCGGTCCTGGACTTCGTCGCCTCGCCCGGCGTTCGGGACACGATCGTGCTCGCGCGCGGCGGGACGACCACATTTCTGACGCCCGCTCTGTCGGCCGGCGTCAAGGGCGTCATGACCCTGCAGGGCGCGCCCGAGAGCCACCTCGGGATCCTGTCGCGCGAGTACGGGATCCCGTGCCTCATGTCGGTGTCGTTCACCGAAGGCGTCGCCTCGGCTCGCGGCGAGATCATCCCGCCCAACGGCGCGATCGTCCGGCTGGACGTCGCGTCCGTCCCGAACGGCCGAGCGCTCATCGCAGAGTCCGACCGCGCCTACGGGGACGCCGCCGCCAACGCGGCCGAGCCCGACCCAGCCGCGGCGGCCATGGCCGAACAGCTCGCCGCGCTGATGGCCGCCTACCGCGGCGAGATCGCCGACGGCACGCGCGGGAACCGGCAGCTGCGCAACCGGCTGCGCTCCGGCGTCCTGAACAACACGGCCGACAACGTCCGGCGCGACCTGTCCGCCGTCGAGCTCGACGAGTACGCGGCCTACACCGGATGGAACCTCTGGGACCTCATCAAGAGCCGCCAGACCGAGGGCGAGTCCGGTCTGATTCCTCGTCAGGAATACGAGACCGTCGCGTTCGTTCAGCAGTGGGCCACCTACCGGCACTGGGTCGAGACGATCACCGAGCGGATCGGCGTCGACGGCGTGATCGAGCTGGGCGCCATCCCCACCCGGGAGATCGGCAGCAAGGCCAACCACGTGCGCATCTGGGCGCTCGGTGCCTGTCCACTGATCGGGCGGGCCCTCGCCTCCGCCCTGGGCCAGGACCTCGGCCCGGACCCCCGCGGCAACGCCAACGCGCTCGTTCAGTTCCAGCGCCGTCTGCAGTACGGACTGTGGGGCGAGGGGCCCGGCTACGTCTCGGGACGCGACTACCTGGTGCCGGCCCTGAGCCAGGAGTGGCTGACCCGCTTCCGCGACGAGGAACACCGCCTCGACGACCCCGAGGAAATGGCGGCGTTCCGCGCCTTCAACGCCGCCACCGAACTGTCCGGCTTCCTGTTGCACTACGACTGTCGCGCGGCGCTGAACGACACCGGCCCGTACCCGCTGCCCGGCGGCGGTTTCGTGATCGTGCGGGACCACTTCCTCTACGAGACCGCGCACGAGTGGGCCGACGGCTACGCGGGCCTGCCCTACTGCGTCACCCAGGCGATGTTCTTTCGCCCCGCTCAGTTCGATCGAGAGGGTCCGGTCACGATCACCATCAACGACATCGCCACCACGTTCGCGCAGCCGAAGAACTACCTGAAGTACCTCTCCGGCGTCGCGGTCTACGCCCGCGACACGTGGGACACCCCGGTCTCGCAGGTCCGCAGGCTCGACTTCCCCGAGATGGCCGCCATCGTCGCGCGCTGCAACGCCGCCATGCTCGAGCTCTACAAGACCATCGCGGCGACCCCGTGGGACACGCGCGTACGCAACGGCGTGAAGGTCTACGCGCGCGAGTTCCTGCTTCCGTTCGCTCGTGCCATCGGCATGTGGGACGAGATGCTCGCCGCGGACTTCGACGCCTTCGACCCGTTGACCGAGGCCGTCTACCCGGCATTGACCGGCGGCGGCGGCGAGGCCCAGCAGGCGCTCGGCGCAGTGTTCCTGATGGGCGTCGGCCTGGTGCCGGACTCCGGGCTGGGTTCGCCCCCGGAGCCGGACTTCGACGTCCAACCGGCACTGCACGCCCTCGCGCTGCGCGGCAGTCTCCCGGCTGTCGCCGGCGCCGAGGCCCTCGAGGCCGCCGAACTCGTGCAGAAGACCCACAGCGGCTACCTGCTCACCAAAGCCGGTCGCGCGCGACACCAGGCCGTTCTCGACGCCGAACGCGCCGGCCTGGACCTCGACGCGCTGGCCCCGATCTACGAGCGCTTCCTGTCGCTGAACGGCCCCATCAAGTCGCTGTCCACCAAGGCCGCCGGCGTGGCCGCGTCCGAACTGGAACTGCTCGCGGACGACTTCGCGAAGAAGGTCGAGCGGGCCGGCACGGTGCTGCAGCGGACCGCAGAACTCCTGCCCAGGTTTGCCTCCTACGAGGCGCGATTGAACGACGCGCTCTCCCGCGCCGAGGCGGGGGACTGGCAGTACCTGGTCTCCCCGGCGGTCGACTCGGTCCACACCGTCTGGATGGAGCTGCACGAGGACTACCTGCAGACCCTGGGCCGCGACCGCGAAACCGAGGGAAGCTACTGATGATCGCCCCGCTGACACAGTTCGCTCCCGAGGACGACCTGCTGCACGCCGAGTCGGCAAGCGGCCCACTGGCCCGCGAAAGCCTGGCGATCACCGCGCCGATCCCAGAGGAGAACCTCCTTGTCTTCGTCTACGTCTGGCGCGAGGGCGGGACGAAGTGGGGCCGGTTCGTGTTCGTCGCGGGACCGGACTTCACCAAGCCCGATTACCTCTCCTACGTCGCCGACGCGGAGCACTCCGGGGACGATCTCCGCGACTTCGCGGTCAGCGGTCTGACGTGCCGTCAGTCCGATCCGCTGAAGGTCGCCGAGTTCGCCTTCGACGACGGCGAACTGGACCTGGCGCTCCGTTTCGAGGGCGTCCACCACCCGTTCACCTGGCGGGACAACGCCGACGGGTGCCCGGACTGGATGGCGCACAACCGCTACGAGCAGTCCGGCGTCACGCGCGGTCGGCTGCGGTTGCGCGGGCGGGAGGTCGAGTTCACTGGCGTCGGCCACCGCGACCACTCCTGGGGCACCCGCAACTGGAACTACATGATGCACTGGAAGTGGATCAACGCGGTCACTCCCGACGGGGCGCTGTCCCTGCACCTGTGCCTCATGAACGCGAGCGGCAAGGCCCTGCTGTGGGGCTACGTCAACCGCGCCGGCGTCGTCGCCCGCATAGTGGGCGCGGACGTCGACTTCGACCTCGACGCGGCGATGATGCACCGGAGGGTCGCCGGCACCGTCCGCGACGAATCCGGTGCAGAGCTGACCTTCGAGGGCCACTACGCCGCCGGCTGGGGGATGCCGATCCAGAGCCTGGTGCTCCACGAGGTCGGCATGTCCGCGACCTTGAACGGGAGGCCGGCGGGCGCACACGTGGAGATGGGCTGGCTCGCGGACTATGTTCGGGGGATCGTCGGCGGCCCGTGAGGAGTCGGCCAGTTCTCCCGCCGCCTGAGCCGCCCGGTCAGCGCACCGACGTCAGGGTTTGGACGTGCCAGCGGGATTCGTCGCGCCAGGCGAAGTGCGAGTCCCCGATCTGCACCGGCCCGCTCCCCGGGCTTCGCGGGATCGAGTAGAGCGTCGTGTTCGTCCGATCCAGCAGCCAGGTCCCGCCGGATCCGGGCCGGCCGTCGACGTACCCCGGTCCAGCCGAGCAGGCCCGCGCCGACCGTCAACCCGCCGAACAACTCGCCGTCGACGGCGACGACCCCGTCGGACCCGTGGACGACCAGGCGATAGGGCGGCGGCGCTTGCGCCGTGTCCGCGCCCTTCTCGATCCACGCGACGTCCGGACCCGCGGACTTCAGGGTCACGATGCGTCCGTAGAGCCCGAGGTCGACGGCGGCGACGATCGACTCCGCGCCCGTCCGCAGGTCGCGCCGGTGCACCGTCGTCCGGGAGTTCGTCTCGTCGAGCTCCTCGACGGTGGTCCAGAACATCCAGTCGCCGTCGACGCTCAGATCGGCCACGTCGGTCGCCTCCCTACGAATCGGCTCGGCGGCGGCGAGATCCCTGGAGTAGGCGTTGGTCTGTCCCTCCTCGTCGGGCGTGCCCTCGATCGCGGTCCAGTAGAGGCGATCTCCGGCGACCATGGGGTCCGCGGCGCTGGACTCCGTTCCGCGTTGATCGGCGTCGGTTGCCACCGCCTTCGTGATTCCGCGGGCCCGGTCGTGGGCGAAGAGGGTCCACGGAGCCGAGGTTGCCGCCCGGCTCGAGGACTCCAGCCACACGATCGTCCGTTCGTCGACGTCCGCGCCCCGAATGGCCCGGGGCAGGGGGCCCGGGATGGTCGGAATCGTCCGTGCCGGCGCTCCAGGAGCGAGCAGCTGCAGAACGTGCTGGTCCTTCGCAAACCCCTCGTCGATGTAGGGCCCCCGGCCAACGGCGACCAACAGGCTTCCCTCTGGGCTGATCTCCAGCACGTTGTTGCCGCGCCGGTCGGTGCGTTCGATGGGCACGGTGAGGATGGGGTTCGCCAGCGCCAGCGGCTTTGCGTCGAGGAGCGAGAGCACGCGCGGCGCGGGCGTCGCGGTCTGGGCGGGCGTTGTCGTCGCCTCGGAACCGCACCCCACGAGTGCCAGTGCACACCCGACGGCGACCAACGCCGTCTGCAGTTTCCTCGTCACTCGAGAAGCGTCGCAGAACGCAGGGGTGGGCGCATGGGTGCGGCTACTCAGATCGGCCCGGGCCAGAGTGCCGCGATGCGGCGCTTGTCGGTCTTCCCCGCGTCGGTCATGGCGAGCGGCTCGGTGCCGATCCACCACTGCACCGGCACGGCGAACTTCGACAGCAGCGGAGCGACGTGCGCGGCGAGTTCCTCGGCGGTGACGGGGGAGTCCACCTGGACCGCCGCCGCGACGATCTCGCCCATCACCTCGTCGGGCCGGCCGAGCACCGCCGCGCTGCGCACGGCCGGGTGGGTGAGCAGCGCCGACTCCACGTGGACCGGGGCGATGTTCTCCCCGCCGCGAATGATGAGCTCCTTGCTGCGCCCGGTCACGAACAGCAGACCGTCGTGGAGCCGCCCGAGATCGCCGGTGTGGACGAAGCCGTCCGCGTCGAGCAGGTCGGCGCCCTCCTGGCCCCAGTAGCCGACCATCTGACCCGGCGTTCGGACGACGATTTCCCCAACCCCGTCGGCGTCGGGGTTCTCGATTCGCAGCTCCACCACCGGCAGCGCGCGGCCCGCGGTCTGCGGGTGTTCCGCCATCAACGCACCGGACGCGGAGGTGACCGTCCCGCCGGTTTCGGTCATGCCGTAGATGGTCGAGAGTCCGCGTTTGGCCGAGGTGAAGTGCTCGCGGAGGCTCTCCAGCAGCCGCGGCTGCACCGGCGCCCCGCCCATCGAGATCGACCGCACGGACGTGACGTCCCGGCGGGGGAGGTCCGGGTGCTCGAGTACCCGCGCCGCCATGGCCGGGACCGCGCCCCACACGGTGACCCGTTCGCGCTCGACGAGTTCGAGGACCTCGCCGGGATCGAAGCGGCCCGACAAGAAGACCGTCGTCGATCCGCTCAGCAGCCCGAGCAGGAGGGACTGGACGCCGCCCATGTGGAACAGCGGCCCGCTCTGCAGAACGACTGCCGGTGTGCGGGTGGGGTCGAGGTTCTGGGGAAGCCTGCCCGAGACGGCCAGGAGGTTGTGCAGGTTCGCGATGACGGATCGATGAGCGAGCACGACACCCTTGGCGAACCCGGTTGTGCCTGCGGTGAAGACGATGAGGGCCGGGTCGTCCTCGTGGCCCGTCGGCCGCACGGGAGCGGTGCCGGACGGCCGCCGGTCGTAGACCTCCATCAGGTCCGCCGAGGGAGCGTCCGCCGGTACGTTGGCCAGCCGGGCCGGATCGGCGAGGACCAGGGCTGGCCGCACCAGGTCGACGGCGTGGGCGATCTCCGCCGCGCTCCACCAGCTGTTGCCGACGGCAACCACCGCACCGAGGCGCAGCCCGGCCCAGAACGAGATCACCCACTCCACGCTGTTCGGCGCGAGCAGCAGGACGCGGTCCCCAGCTCGTACGCCCTGCTCGTGCGCCACCGCGGCCGTGGCCTCGACCCGCGCGAAGACCTCGGCGAAGCTCAGGCGCCGCGTCCCCTGCACGAGGTGCGTGCGGTCGGCCCAGCGTGCGGCATCGGAGAGCAGGTCGCAGACGTGCGAACGGCGGGGGGAGTAGACGAGAAACGGCACACCGTCGCTGCGGCGCCCGATCTCGGTCCCCCAGGGGAAATCCACCACGACTTCTGACACAATCTAGTCCAGTCTTCGATAGTCGAACAGTAGACCATCTGTCCTGTGCGCCGTTGCCGGGAGGTACGCGTGAAGCTCGAATCCGTTCTGTTCGAGGTCGACGCCGGGGTCGCCCACGTGACGCTCAATCAGCCCGAGCGTGGCAACCCCTTCGACTTCGCGTTCTGCCGGGACCTGAGTGCCGTGGCCGCGGCGTGTCACGCCGATCCGGGTGTCCGGGCGGTCCTGATCGACGCAGCAGGACCCTACTTCTCCGTCGGTCTGGACCTGAAGGACATCGGGACCGACCGCGCCGCGATGCCCGAGTGGGCGAACAACGCGACGGCCGCCATGGGCTCCGCGCTCTCCCGCTTCGCACGCGGCGACGCACCGGTCATCGTGGCGGTCCACGCCCTGTGCGTCGGCGGCGGGACGGCGTTGGCCGCGGCGGGCGACTTCTGCCTGGCCGCGGAGACCGCCGACTTCTACGCCGCCTACTGCGGGGTGGGCCTCACCTGCGACGTCGGCGGCACGGTCTACCTCCCGCGGCGGCTCGGTCTGCGCACCGCCGCGGAGTTCCTGATGCGCAATCAGCGCTGGACCGCGCAGGAGGCGTGCCGCAAGGGTCTGGTCACCGAGGTCGTTCCCGCCGACGAGTTGGCGGGCAAGGCCGCGGCGCTTGCCGCCGAACTGGCGGCGGGCCCCACGAAGGCCTACGGGGAGATCAAGAACCTGCTGCTGTCGGTGTGGAACACCCCGCTGGAAACCCAGCTGGAACTCGAGTCCCGCTCGATGGCCCGCGTCATGACCACCGACGACGCGTGGCACGGCATCACCGAGGTCGCGGCCCGGCGCAAGCCGACCTTCAACGGCCGATGAGCGAGCTGACGCTCGAGCGCGGCGAGTCGGGCGTGGCCGTCCTGACACTGAACCGGCCCGACAGGCTCAACGCGTTCGATCGCGGGATGCTCGCCGAGATCGAGGCGTGCGCGACCGCGCTGAACCGCGACCCGGACCTCCGTGTGGTCGTGCTGACCGGAGCGGGCCGGGCGTTCTGCGCGGGCTACGACCTCGCCGAGGCCGCGGCGATCGGCGACATGGGGCCGATGGAGTTCCTCGAACTGCAGGAACAGGCCGCCCGCGCCGTCGCCGCCGTCCGGTCGATCCGGGTACCGGTGATCGCCGCCGTCAACGGCCCGGCCTCCGGCGGCGGGTTCGCGCTCGCCCTGGCCGCCGACCTCCGGCTTGCCGCCACGAGCGCCGTCTTCCACGCCGGCATGGTGAAGATCGGCTTCTCCATCGGCGACATGGGCACCTCGTGGCTGCTCTCGCGCCTCGTCGGGCCGGGCCTCGCGGCCGAGATCGCCTACACGGCCGACCCGGTCGACGCCGCAGCCGCGCTCACCATGCGGCTGGTCAACCGGGTACTGGACACCGACGAGCTGCTGCCCGCCGCACTCGACCTCGCCGGGCGCATCGCGGCCAACCCCGCCGCCGGGATTCGGCTTTCGAAGAGCGCCCTGCAGGCCAGCCTGGAGATCCCCTCCTTCGCAGCGGCGCTGGAGTTGGAGAACCGTGGGCAGGCCGTGCTGGCCCGGACCGCGGATCTCGCCGAGGCCATCGCCGCGATCCGGGAGCGCCGCCCACCCCGCTTCGTCGGCCGTTAGCCGCCCGGACCGGGGAGCTCTGCGGGACCCGTCGGTCAGCGCGGTTCGAGGATCATCACGGGGAACTCGCGGGCTCAGGACACGGCGGCATCTTCCAGTGCCACTCGCGTTCGCCCGGACGACTGTCGAGTTCCTCGGTCGCTGAGCGTCGTCCCGCTTGTCACCGCCTGGCCGCTGGTCGCGGCAGCGGTTACATTTGCGATACGTCGTCACCGGGAGCAGCCATGGCCGCACGCGCCACGTCCTACCGCCTCGATCCGGAGATCAAGGCGCGGCTGGAGAAACAGGCCAAGGCCGAGAACATGAGCGAGCGGGCGCTGCTGGAACGGCTGATCTCCGAAGGCTTGGCCACGCTCCGCCATCCCGGCATCGTCTATCGGGACGGCCCCAGCGGACGTCGGGCCGCCCTGGCTACCGGCGCGGACGTGTGGGAGATCGCCTCCGCGCTTCGCCACACCAAGGGCCGGGAGAAGGAACGGATCGCGCAGTTGGCCGAGCAGTTCGGCCAGCACCCCGCGCACATCCGTGTCGCGCTCGACTTCGCCGCCCTGCATCGCGAGGAGGTCGACGCCCGGGTCGCAGCCAACGATGCCGCCGCCGCCGCGGCCCGCGAACTCTGCGAACAGCGCGCCAAGCTCATGGCGTCCTGACGCGTGCGTTTCCTGATCGACGAGATGTTCCCGGTGGCGGTCGCCGGCCTGTTGACCGATCTGGGGCACGACACGATTCACGTTTTCGACCGTGGTCTCGGCGCGCGCCCGGACGTGGAGGTCGCCGCGACCGCCAGTGCCGAGAACCGCTTACTGGTCACGGAGAACGTCGCGGACTTCGCGTCCGCGGCCGGCATCGCGGTCGCGTGCGTGCTGAAGTCGCGGCTGCGCGCCAAATCGATGGCCGCCGACCTGGCATCGCTGCTGGACCCCTGGTCGAGGTCCGAACCCGACCCCCTGCCCGGCCTGTACTGGCCCGGGTGAGCCAGGCCCGGTGGAACTGCTCGAAGCGGGTGGCGCCGTAGAAGCTCGCTGTCAGGGTCAGTTCGCCGGTCTGGCCCTTCGCCTGGCGGGAGAGTCGCCGGAACGGGTCGGCAGGGCCACCGTCGCCGTGCCGGGCATGATGTCGTCGCCGCGTTGGTTGCGGGCGAAGGTCGTCACCTCGACGAGGTGCTCGTCGCCTTCGACGCGCTTGCCGACGACCTCGCCGCCGAGGGTCACCACGTCGGACAGGTACACGAAACCGCGGTACTGCGAGGTCAGCGCGGACACCCACCCGTCGTCGCCACACCAGTGCGTCAACAGCTGGATCTGCCAGCACTGGCGCTGAAAGCCCACGTCGTACTGGAAAGCCACGCCCATCGCGTTGGCGGCGGACTTGTTGTAGTGCACGGCGTAGATCGGTTCCTGGGCCCCCGTCACCGGATCGCGGAAGGACCACGCCGGGTGCTCGGCGTAGTCGTGCAACGAGGCGGCGTGGGCCTTGAGGCGGGGAATCGGAGTGCCGCCACCGGCGATGAACGCGACCTCGTCGGTGAGGCCGATCGGCCCCTTCGTGAGGGAGTCCAGCGGGTCGCCGACGGCGACGTCCTCCCAGTACCGCGGCTCGGCGCCCCTTGGCCGTTCGGACAGCACCTGCGCGTCGATCGTGGCCAGGTCCGCCTCGTCCCACCGGTGCGGCACGTCGACGACGCGTTCGGTCCGCTTGGACTTGGCCGTGGCCCGCTCGAAGTTCATGACCTGCCAGCGAATCTCTGCAACGGATTCGCCGCGCTGGTTCGTGTACCGGTTCACGATGTGGTCGGTGACCATGCGTCCGGCGAAGTTCGACGCCTTCGGTCCGGTGAAGCCGTCGTAGTGGCAGGTGGACTCGATCGTGTCGCCCCAGTAGATGGGAGCGAGCAACTCCATCTGGGTCGCGCAGTGGAAGGACCCCAGGCCCGGCCACCCGAACTGAATCCCCGAGAAGCACCCGATGACGAAGGACGGCGGCGCCACCGGAGCCCCCCAGGCGGACGCGCGCGCGTGCTCGACGTCGGTCCACAGCGGATTGATGTCGCCGATTCCGCCGGCGAACTTGAGCACCGCGATGCGGGTCGCTTCCTCGTTGTTGATCGAGTGGTCGATGCGCATCTGGGCGCCGACCTTCTCCTGCATCCGGGCGATCATCTCCTCGGTGATGACCGCTTCGGGCATTCGTGCTTCGGCTTCTGGCTGCGCAGTGGTCTGCGTCATCCGATCACGCTCCGATTAGTCGAATAACCAACTATCGAATCGTAGAGTACTAGTGGGTAGCTCCGGGCGTCGCGAACCAGAACCCGAGGATCAGCGCCGTCACGACGACGATCCAGCCCTCGAAGACCACGCGCGCGGCGATCGGCGCGTGCCGCAGCTCCATGAAGTCGAGCATCACGTAGCGCACCTTGAGCGCGGCGAGTCCGAACATGCCGACCACCGCGACCGACGGGCTGAAGGCGTCCTTGGACAGCAGCCAAGTCGAGACGCAGGTGGCGGCCATCAGCGCGGCCCAGACGATCGTGAGGCGCATCGTCGTCACCTCTGGAGGTAGAGCAGCGGGAAGATCACGATCCACAGCAGGTCCACCAGGTGCCAGAACGACGCCACGCTCTCCACCACCACGACGTTCCGGCCGACGGAGCGGCGCCATGCGAAGACGAGCAGTCCAGTGCCCGCCACGACGTGCGCGAGGTGGATTCCGGTCAGCACGAAGTACCAGGTGAAGAAGGCGCCGGAGCCGGGCGGGATGCCGTCGGCCAACTTGATGCCGTACTCGGTGGCCTTGAGAGCGACGAACAGGCCGCCGGCCGCCGCACCGGCGAGCAGAAGCCGCGATGCGCGCGCGTGCTCGCGACGGCGCATGGCCGCGACGGCGAGTGCCACCAACCAGGAACTGGTCAGCAGCACCAGCGTGTTGGCCCCGCCGAGGTTCTGGTTGAGCGTCTGTCGCGAGGCCTCGAAGAGCTCCGGCTCGCCGTGCCGCGCATGGAGGAAGGTGCCGAACAGCAGCGCGAAGATCGCCGCGTCGAAGCCGATGAAGACCCACAGGCCGTCGACACCGGGCAGGCGACGGGTGCTCGGCGGAGCGGCCATGGACACGGGCTACTCCTTTTCGGTCATAGACGTATTCCTCTAGTGATAAATAGTTTGCACCCCAGAGGGTTTCTGGCCAGACCCCGTGGAGGCGAGTCGCATGCACGAGACCGAACGCTTCGGTACCCAGAAGATCGCGCTGTGGTGCAACCTCGTGTTCGTCGCCTTGACCGCGATCGGGTGGCTGGGCATCGCCCACTTCATCCTTCCCGCCGAGGCGAACATGTCCGCCGAGGCGATGAAGCAGTGGTTCGTCGAGGACCACCGCACCGGTGTCATCGTCGGCTGCACGATCTTCTACATCGCGGCAGGCCTGCTGACGCCGGGCTCGATCCAGTTCGGCATCATGCTGGCGAAGATCGAGGGCCGGCCGCCGGTGATGGCGTTGACCACCGCCGTCTGCGGCGTGTTCATCTCGCTCATCATCTTCTTCAACTGCTGCGCCTGGATCGTCGCCGCCTACCGGCCCGAGAACGGAGCCGACGTCATCCAGGCCTGGAACGACTGGGCGTGGTTCGCCTTCCTGCTGGGCTGGATCTACCTGACCCTCGAGATGCTCGCGAGTGCCGTGGCCGAGTTGATGGACAAGCGCCCCAACCCGATGATCCCGCGGTGGCTGACCTGGTACACGATCGCCGGCGCCGTCACGATCGTCACCGCGGCGGGCCCCGCGTTCACCAAGAGTGGCCCGTTCGCCTACCACGGCCTGCTGGCCTTCTACCTGCCCGTCGTCATCTGGGGTTCCTACCTCGGCCTGACGACCTTCTACATGCTGAAGGAACTGAACCGGCAGGAAGCCGCGGCGCGGCTGCTCGTCTCGACCGCCGCGCCGGAGAAGGTGCCCGTCGGCTAGCCACACCCCAGAGCCGAAAGGGCCGACACCCCCTGGCCAGGCGGGCGTCGGCCCTTTCGCACGTCTCAGCCGCGCTGCGCCTTCGTGGCGGCGGTGGCGGCCTTGCTCTTCTCCTTGGCCTCGGCCCAGTCCGCCGGGGTCATCGACGTCAGGCCCGCGAAGGTGCCGGGACCGGCGAGCATCTGCCCGCCGTCCATCGCGATGGTCTGCCCGGTCAGGTACGGGCACGCGTCGGACAGCAGGAACATGGTCAGGTTCGCCAGCTCCTCGACCGTCCCCATGCGGCCCATCGGAATCGCCGAGGACTGGGTGGCGCCGACCGAGCTCTTGTCCGTGGGGTTGAGCATCTCCCAGGCGTAGTCGGTCGGGATCGGGCCCGGCGCCAACGCGTTGACCTGGATGCCGTACCGGCCCCATTCGGCCGCCAGGGACATGGTCATCGCGTGGACCGCCGCCTTGCCCATCGCCGATGGCACGACAAAGGCCGATCCCGTCCAGACCCACGTCGTCAGCGTGGACAGGACCGAGCCCGTCAGTCCCTCGGCGATCCAGCGTCGTCCGGCCGACGTCGTGGTGTGGAACGAGCCCTTGATGATCGTCGAGGACACCGCGTCGAACGCCCGTGGCGAGAGCGTTTCGGTCGGCGCGATGAAGTTCGCGGCCGCGTTGTTGAGCACGCCGGTCAGCGGGCCGTGCTCCTTCCAGAGGTCCTCCATCGCCGCGTCCACCGCATCGCCGTCGCGGACGTCGACGACCTGGTAGTGCACGGCGCCCGCGACGCCGTCTGCCGCGTACTCGGCGGCCTCGGTCAGCACGGCGGGGCGGCGACCCCACAGGTGGACCTGTGCGCCGTGCGCGACGAGGTGGCGCGCGACGCCGCGGCCGAGGCCGGTCCCGCCACCGGTGATGACGATGCGCTTGCCGGCCAACAGGCTCGGCGCGAAGGGACTGGCTATCGGGTTCACGGGGCGGTCACCGTTTCGGTTGGGATGAGTGCGCCGGTGGCGACGAGGGTCTCGACGCGGTCCGCGTCGAGACCGAGCCAGTCGCGCAGGACCTCGCCGTTGTGTTCGCCGACAAAGGCGGCGCCGCCCCGAGGTTCGGAGCGCCCGGCGGAGAAGCGATACGGCATCCGCACCAGGGGGCGCGTGCCGCCGTGGCGGTCGTCGACCTCGGCAACGGCCCCGCGGGCCCGCAGGCTGGGGGAGTCGAGCAGGGTCGCGGGAGTGCGCACCTCCGCCCAGGCAACGCCGGCGGCCTCGAGTGCCGCGATCAGATGCACGCGCTCCTCGTAGGACGCGAGCCACGCCGCGACGACGTCCGCCCGCGCCGCGATGCGCTCCGTCGTGGGCGCGTCGGGATCCGGATCGACGAGCCCGTACCGCCCGGAGAGTCGATGCCACAGGTACTTGGGATCGGCGGAGATCAGCAACGGCCCGCCGGGGGCGTCGTAGATCGTGCCGGTCGCCGGGAACGGTGTCGTTCCCTCCAGTCCGTAGTGCGCGTAGTCGTCGGTGGCAACCATGGACTCGAGCATCGACAGGTCCAGGTACTGCCCCGTGCTCGTTGCGTCGCGCAGGCGCAACGCCGCGAGGACGGCGATCATGCCGTGCAGCGAGGCGACCGAGTCCGCCAGCGCCATGATCACGTCGGTCGGAGCGTTGCCGGTCACCTGCGCCTGCCGGCCGAGGAAACCGCTCTCCGCGTGGATGACCGGGGCGTAGGCCTGCCGATGGGACTCCGGGCCGTCCTGTCCGAATCCGGAGACCGCGAGCATCACCAACCGTGGATTGTGCGCGCTCAGCTTCTCCCAGCCCACGCCGAGGCGATCGAGCGTGCCAGGGCGAAAATTCTCGATGACCACGTCGACGCAACCGGCCAGGTCGCAGAGCAGATCCACGCCCGCCTGCGTGCCGAGGTCGACGGCGATGTTGCGCTTGCCGGCGTTCATCTGCACGTACAGGCCCGTGTGGCCCTTGCTGCGCGGGCCGAAGACCTGGGTGATGTCGGTGCCGGGGATTTCGACCTTGACGACGTCCGCACCGAGGTCGCTCATCATGCGCCCGACGAACGGGCCGGAGATGGCGCGCGAGAGATCCAGGACGCGGACGCCGTCCAGGGGAAAGTGAGTAACCATCAGTAGGACCGCGGAAGGCCGAGCACGTGCTCGGCCAGGTAGTTGAGCACCATCTCCTGCGGGACTGGCGCCAGCCGTTGCAGGCGGGCCTCGCGAAAGTACCGCTCGACGTGGTACTCGCTGGCGTAGCCGAACCCGCCGTGCGTTTGCACCGCGGCGTCCGCTGCCTGGAACGCCGCGTCGGCAGCCAGATACTTCGCGATGTTGGCCTGCTCGCCGGCGGGCATCCGCCGGTCGAGCCGCCACGACGCCTCGCGGATCGCGAGTTCCGCCGCGCGCAGCCGCGCGTGGGCATCGGCCAACGGGAAGGAGATTCCCTGGTTCTTCCCGATCGGCCTGCCGAAGACCACGCGTTCCTTCGCGTAGTTCACCGCGCGCCGCAGGGCCGCCCGTCCAGTGCCGAGGGCCTCGGAGGCAACGAGTACTCGTTCCGCGTTGAGTCCGTCGAGCAGATAGCGGAAGCCCTGGCCCTCCTCGCCGACGCGGTCGGCCTCCTCCACCCAGAGTCCGTCGTAGACGACCTCGCACGAGGCGACGGCGTTGCGGCCGAGCTTGGGGATCGGCGAGATGTGCACGCCCTCGGCCCGAAGGTCGGCGACGAACAGCGTCATGCCGTCGATCGACTTCGCGCACTGGTCCTTGGGCGTAGTTCGGGTGAGCAAGAGCACCCGGTCCGACTCGAGGGCCTTGGACGTCCACACCTTGCGTCCGTGCACCCGGTACCCGTCGCCTTCGCGCACGGCGCGCGTGGTGATCGACGTGGTGTCGAGGCCGGCGTCCGGTTCGGTGATGCCGAAGGCGATGTGCAGGTCCCCGGAGGCGACTGCGGGCAGGTGCCGCTGCTTGAGTTCCTCGCTGCCGTGCAGGACGACCGGGTGCATCCCGAAGATGGAGAGGTGGATCGCGCTCGCGCCGTTCATGCAGGCGCCGGACGCGGCCACCTCTTCGAGCACGATCGAGGCCTCGGTGATGCCCTGGCCGCCGCCGCCGTACTCCTCGGGGATCGCGATGCCGATCCAGCCGCCCTTGGCCATCGCGGCGTAGAACTCCCACGGGAACTGGTGGTCGGCGTCGCACCGCATCCAGTACTCGTCGTCGAACTGCGAACAGACGTCGCGGATCGCCGCGCGGATCGCTCGGTGGTCCTCGTGCTCGGAGAAGTCCACGCGTCCCTCGTTTCGGTTCAGGTCGTCTTCGTCGCGACCAAAGTACTCGCGTGTCCAATTATCCAACTCTGGACTTCCGTGTCCAGAGACCATAGCGTCTACCGCAGGGAAGCCGTGCCCGACGTGACCCCGCTGGAGTGGCCATGAGCACCGAGATGGATTCGCCGTACGAGACGCTGAGCACGCTGAAGTGGTGGGGCCAGCCCCGCGCCGTGCACCACGAACACTTCAAGTGGCTGCGCGAGAACGACCCGGTCAGTTGGCACGGTCCGCCCGAGGCGCTCGACCCGGAACTGGACAACTCGCAGGGCTACTGGTCCCTGGTCCGCCACGCGGACATCCGCGCCGTGTCGCGGGATCCGGAGACGTTCTCCTCCGCCGACGGCGTCTTCGTCGACGACTTCCCCCAGCTCGAGTCGATGCTGTCCTTCATCGTCACCGACGCTCCCCGGCACTCGCAGATGCGCAACATCGTCTCCGTTGCCTTCACCCCGCGGAACATGAAGAAGATGGAGGACGAGATCGACGGCCTGATCAAGGACGTCGTGGACGAGGTCGCTCCGCTCGGCGAGGGCGACCTCGCGCAGCTGCTCACCAAGGAGGTCCCCGGCCGGGCCTTCGCCGCGAACTTCGGCATCGACGACGAGGCCCAGCGCCGCAAGGTGATGGACCTCGCCGAGCAGCTCGGCGCCTGGAACGACCCCGAGTACGCGCACATCGGCTCGCCGCTGATCGTGTTCGCCGACGCCTCCTTCCAGCTCGGCGAGATCGCCAAGGCGCTCGCGGCGGAGCGTCGCGAGAATCCCCGCGACGACCTCATGAGCTGGGTCGCGGCGGCCTCCTACGAGGACGAGAAGCTGACCACAGAGGAGGTAGGCGTCTTCTTTGCGCTCGTCGCCGGCGCCGCCAACGACACCACTCGCCACTCGATGGGCCACGTGCTCGCCCTCTTCCAGGAACACCCGGACCAGCTGGCCTGGCTCATGGCGGACTTCGACGGGCGCATCAACTCCGTCATCAACGAACTGCTGCGCTACGAGACCCCGATCATGCACTTCCGGCGCACCGCCACCCGCGACGTCGAGCTCGGCGGCAAGCAGATCAAGAAGGGCGACAAGGTCGTCCTCTGGTACATCGCCGGCAACCGGGACCCGGAGGCCTTCCCGGACCCGGACCGCTTCGACGTCACCCGGCCGGCCGTGGACCACCTGGCCTTCGGCGGCGGTGGCCCGCACTACTGCATCGGCCACCTGCTCGGCCGCCGCCTGCTGCGCACACAGATCCAGCAGGTCTACACGCGCATGCACGACCTGCAGATCGGCGAGCGGCACATGCTGCTGTCCAACTTCATGAACGGCGTCATGAAGCTGCCGGCCACCTGGAAGCCCGAGGTGAACTGAACCGCGATGCCCTTCAACTCGATCTACCGCCCCGGTCTGTTCGACGGGCAGGTCGTCCTCGTCACCGGCGGTGGCAGCGGCATCGGCCGCGCCACCGCCCACGAGTTGGCCTCGCTCGGCGCGACCCTCGTCCTCGCCGGCCGGGACCCGGTGAAGCTGGACAAGGTTCGCGCCGAGCTCGGGGTCGCCGAGGATCGGGTGAGCGTCGTACCCACCGACATCCGCGACGAGGAGCAGGTCAAGGCCCTCGTCGCGGCGGCGCTGGAGCGGCACGGCCGCATCGACGGGCTCGTGAACAACGCGGGCGGCCAGTACCGCCAGGCCCTGAAAGACATCAGCAGCAAGGGTTTCGAGGCCGTCGTGCGCCTCAACCTGTTCGGCGGCTTCATGACGATGCGCGAGGTCTACAACTCGTGGATGGGCGAGCACGGCGGCTCCATCGTCAACATCATCGCCGACATCTGGGGCGGCTGGCCCGCCTACGGGCACTCCGCCGCCGCCCGCGGCGGCATGTGGACGCTCACCGAAACCGCAGCCTCGGAATGGGCGCACTCCGGTGTGCGAGTGAACTGCGTGGCCCCCGGCGGCATCGCCAGCAGCGGCTTCGACACCTACACCCCCGAGGCGCAGGAGGTCATCCTGCAGTTCCCGCCGCACATTCCGCTGCAGCGCTACGGAAACGTCGCCGAGATGTCGGGGGCGATCGTCTACCTGCTCTCGCCCGCGGCGTCCTACACCACGGGCAGCTGCATCCGAGTCGACGGCGGCGGTCCCAACAACCGTCCGTGCTTCAACCCGTTGCAGCCGCATTCCAACTCGGTCCCGTTCGACGGCTTCCCGCTCGACGAGCTTCCGGAGTTGCTCACGCGGGACCGGTCGTGACGCTGGAGGAGTTCGCCGCGCAAGCCGACCGGTGGCTCGCGGCCCGGTACCCGCCGGTGGCGGCGACCGGGCGCTCCCGCTTCGAGTGGGGCGTCGGCAGCGACGAGGTGCGGGTTTTCCAGGAGCCGGACCCCGAGGAGGAGGCCGCCGTCGTCCCGGAGGTTCGGGCGTGGCGCGCTGCACTGTGGGAGGCCGGCTACGGCTGGCTGGCCGGCCCCACCGAGTACGGCGGAGCCGGGCTGACCGGAGCCCATCAGCGCGAGTTCGAAAAACTGACGAGGCGTTACCAGGTGCCCGGGGACTCCATGCTCACCGTGGGCCTGGGCATGGTGGCGCCAACGATCGCGAAGTTCGGCACGCCCGAGCAGTGTCGGGAGTGGCTGCCGCGGCTGTACTCGGGCGAGACGATCGCCTGCCAACTCTTCAGCGAGCCCGGCGCGGGATCCGACCTGGCGAACATCTCCACCCGCGCGGTCCGCGACGGCGACGTCTGGCGCATCACCGGCCAGAAGGTCTGGACGTCGGGAGCCCACCTGGCCGACGTCGGCGAGATCGTCTGCCGCACCGCGCCCGAGCCCAAGCATCGCAATCTGACGGCGTTTCTGGTCGACATGCACGCTCCCGGCGTCACGGTGCGTCCCCTGCGCCAGATGACCGGCGGAGCGGCCTTCAACGAGGTCTTCCTCGACGACGTCGCCGTCGGCGACGACCGCAGACTCGGCGACGAGGGCGGCGGCTGGCAGGTGGCCCTCGTGACGCTGGCTCACGAGCGCACCGCGATGGGCGGCAGCGCCTTCGGCGGCGCGGGCATCCTGGCGACCGAACGCCTCGTCGGCCTCATTCGAGCCGCGGGCAAGGACCAGGACCCCGTGGTGCGCGAGCAGTTCGGCGAGCTGATCTCGCGGCTGCGCGCCGCACGTTGGACCAACGACGTGGTCGCCGCGCAGGCGAAGGCCGGCAGCGCCCCGGGGCCGGAGATCGGTCTGAACAAGATCGCCCTCTCGGACAACATGCGACGCGTCGCGGAGTTCGTCGCCGACGTGCTCGGCCCGGCGGCCGTGGCAGACACCGGCGAGTGGGGCGCCTACTCCTGGAACGCCCTGACCCTGGGCGCTCCCGGGTACCGCCTCGGCGGCGGAACCGACGAGGTCCTGCGCAACACGGTCGCCCAGCGCGTGCTCGGACTGCCGAGGGCCACGTGAGCGCCGCCATCGGCCTCGTTCCCGCGGAGCACGAGCGCGATCTCGCCGCCACTCTGCGGGACCTGTTCGCGACGCAGCAGCACTCGCAGGCGCTGCGGGAGTCCTTCGAGACTCCGAGCGGTTGGTCGGCAACGGTGTGGAAGGCCCTCGCCGAAGAGATCGGCCTGTGCGGGCTGACCGTCCCCGAGGAGTTCGGCGGCCTGGGCCTCGGCATGTGCGAAGGCGCCACGGTCCATCTCGAGCTCGGACGGGCACTGTTCCCCGGACCGTTCCTCTCGACCTCGCTGGCGACTACGGCCATCCTCGCCAGCGGCGACCCGAGCGCGGCCGAACGCTGGCTCCCGCGCATCGCGGCGGGGGAACTCGTCGCGACCGTGCTGCTCGCGCCCGGCGACCTGACGGCGGAGGGGACGCTGCACGGAAGCGCGACCTTCCTCCCGTACGGGGCGAGTGCGGACCTGATCCTTCTGCCCGTCGCGAGCGGCGGAACCGTGCGCTGGTTCGCCGTCGAGGCACCCGGCGACGGCCTGGTCGTCGACGACATGGACGTGCTGGATCTGACTCGCCGTCAGGCACGCGTCGAGCTCCGCGGAGTCCGAGCCGAACCCCTGACCGACGGCGTGACCTCGATCGGCGACGCCGTCGCCCAACACCTTCGCCTCGCGCTGGCGGCCGAGGCCGTCGGCGGGCTCCAGTGGTGCCTCGAGACCTGTGTCGAGTACGCCAAGACCCGCACCCAGTTCGGCCGCCCGATCGGGTCGTTCCAGGCGGTCGCCCACGCGTGCGTCCAGATGCTCGAGGCCGTGCAGAGCGGCGCAGCCACCACCCGGTGGGCCGCAGTCGCCCACGCCACGGGTTCGCCGGAGACCGTTCTGGCCGGGCACGTCGCCGCGCTGCGCACGGGCGAGGCCTACCGCGCCCAGACCGAGGCGGCAATTCATCTGCTCGGCGGCGTCGGTTTCACCTGGGAACACGACGCGCACCTCTACTACCGCCGAGCGCGGGCGGCGCTGGCCCTGTCCGGCGGCCCGAGCCGGTTGCGCGAGCAGATTGCGGCCGCGGCGGGGCTCGGCCCGCTCGCGCCTGCCGAGGCCCGGGGGCCCGGTGCCTAGCGTGGCGGACGGCCGGGCGAAGGCCGCGAGCAGATGGACGAGCGGCCCGCCGGTCGAAGAGGACCTGCTCGCCGAGATCCGTGCCGTCCTCGCCGGGCTGGGCGATCTGCTGCCCGCCCTGCGGGCGTTCGAGATTCACGACTTCGCCACGGCCGGCGCGGCGCTGGCCGGCGCGGGGCGGGTGATCGACTCCGCATCCGCTTCGCCGGCGGAGGGCCTCGGCGACCTGCTGGTAGGCGTTCGCGCGCTGCACGGACTCTCCGACCGGCTCGCGGCGATCCACCTGGCCCACACGCGCAGTTCGACGCAGGTCCTCGCCCGAGTACTGCCCCGCCTGGAGGGGATGCAGTGCTCGGTTCCCGAACTGGTCGGCGTGGTGCCCGAGCTGATCTGCGAGCTCGGGTTCGATCGGGCCCTGGTGTCGCGAGTCGAGGACGACGTTTGGTACCCGGAGGTCCTCTTCGCGACCAACGACCAGGCGGCCGCGGAGAAGCTGACCCAACTCGGCAGGGACATGGCTCAGCCGCTGGAGCCGGGTCTGTACGAAACGGAACTGGTGCGCAGCCGCAGGCCCATGCTCGTCCTCGGCGTCCAGGACGCCGCCTCCCGCGGCTGGACGCATCCCGTGCTCGTCGAAGGGACCCGCGTTCGAAGTTACGTGGCCACGCCGATCCTCTCCGCCGGAGAAGTGGTCGGGATGCTGCACGCGGATCGCTACGGGCAGCGGCGCGAGGTCGACGAGGTCGACCTCGACCTGTTGGCCGCATTCGCCGAAGCCTTCCGCATCGCGCTGAGCCGGGCGGAGTTGAACGACCAGATGTTGGGCACCCAGGCGGGCCTGCGCCTGCTGAACCACGCCATGGCGGCGGCGACCGTCTCCGCCCACCAGATGCCGGCCATCCGCGCCGAACGGGACCCCGGGGAAGCCGACACCGGCCTGGTGGTCCGAACCCAGCGCCGCAGTGCGATTCCCGAACCCCTTCCGGAATCGCTGACCCCGCGCGAACTGGACGTTCTGCGCCTACTGGCGGACGGCAGAACGAACATCGCCATCGCCCGCCAGCTGTCGATCACCGACAACACCGTGAAGCAGCACGTCACGCACATCCTGCGGAAGTTGGGCGCCGGCAATCGCTCCGAAGCCGTTGCTCGATGGTTCCAGTCCGCAGTTGTCCACAGGCCGGGCGGCTGATTCCCGCACGGGGGTACCGGTATGGGTTATTCGAAGATAACCGGTTCTCGGGATGTGGCCTTCGTCTCATTTCGCAAGGATTAACGACACGTGCACCCGTTCCCCGGCCCAGCCTCAGCCGGATGTCCCGAGGGGATTTGGATTTGATGAGAACTACTCGCAATCGTCGACTCGCTGCAGTCGCTCCGATCGCGGTGAGCGCGGCGCTGGTGCTTACCGCCTGCGGAAGCGGCTCCGATTCGGTCGACCAGGCGCAGGCTCCCGCTGCGGCCACCCAGGCGGAAGCGCCGAACGAAGCAGCGGGTCCCGCGGCCGCGCCGGCGGCGGAGGAGGCGACCGAAGCAACTGCCGAGAAGCCGGCGGCTGCCGCGGAGGCCGCCGCTCCCAAGGCGAAGCAGGCCGCGAAGGCCGAGAGCAAGACCCCAGCCAAGCAGGCGGCGGCCGAGGCGCCTACCGCCACCAAGACCAAGACCGCGAAGTCGACCACGAGCACTACGGTCAAGTCCGGTGCCACCACGTTGAAGGCGCTCGACACCGCCGCCGAGGCCGCCGCGAACGCGAAGATCGCCGAGCAGAAGAACGGTGCGACCGATGTCGGCGTGACCAGCGACTCGATCAAGATGGGCACGGTCTCCATGCACGGCATGGCCCTGGGCAACGTGCTGGTGGGACCGATCGTGCGCGGCATCAACGGGTACTTCAGCTCGGTCAACGACCAGGGCGGCGTCCTCGGTCGCCGGCTGTCCCTCGTCGACTGCGACGACGGCCCCGGCGAGATCTCGCGCACCAAGGCGTGCATCAAGAAGCTCGCCACCGTGGACAGGATTTTCTCGCTGCTCAACATCACCAGCTGGGGCGCGGCCTCCGCGCACGACGACCTCAAGCAGCTCAAGCTTCCGTCGGTCGGTCAGTGGGCGTACTCCCAGACCGAGTGGCAGGACCCGTACATGTTCCCGACCCACATGTCGATGATCCACGAGGCGATGGCGGGGGCGAACTGGGCGCGCAACGTCGTCAAGCCCAAGACCTACGGGCTGGTCTGCCTGACCAGCCCGGAGATGCAGCTTGCCTGCAACGAGGTAAAGAAGATCCTGGACGCCTCGGGCTCCAAGTTGGTCAAACGGGCCGACGTCGCGATCTCGGAGACCTCGATGTCCTCCCACGTGCTCGCGATGCGCGCCGCCAACCCGGAGCACATCATTCACTACGTGATCAACCCGGCGACGATGGCGAAGTTCATCGTCGAGTCCTCGCAGCAGAACTACTGGCCGTCCAAGGGCATCTCGGGCAACCACCTCGCAGCCGAGGTTCTCGGTTCGCTGTTCGGCAAGCACCCGGTTGGGCGGTACTGGACCAACACCACCTACAAGATGTGGGGCCCGGAGTTCATCGCCACGATGAACAAGTACGCGCGTGCCAACCGCGGTACCAACCACCACATCGTGCAGGCGACGTACGTGGGCGCGCAGTTCTTCGTCCAGGCGGCCAAGGCCATCGGGCCGAACCTGACGCGCGAACGGCTGATGGCACAGCTCGGAAACGGGGACGTCTACTCCTCCGAGGCCTCGATGGACCAGCGCTTCATGTACACCAATGGCGAGCGCTACGGAAACAACTGGAACAAGAACTACGGCCAGGGCCGTGAGTTCATGTACAAGTACGTCTCCTCCAACACGACCGCGAACCCGGACGGGTCTCCGAACGGCTTCGCGCCCGACGAGGACCAGTTCGAGATCTACACGTGGAAGTAGGCCCCTAGGGCCTGCACGAAGAAGGGGCGGGCGCCCGTGGCGCCCGCCCCATCTGCACCTACCGAATCGTCACCGACAGCGACCACACGTGACAAAAAGCCACAAATCCTAGAAAGAA
>JBQTKD010000086.1:0-55340 GCA_052386455.1 Sporichthyaceae bacterium | reverse complement strand
ACGACATCGGCTTCTCGCTGCGCGTTCCGTCGCAGCAGAACGTGCTCATCCAGGCTCGCCTCAAGCGCAACGGCCACGTCTTCTACAAGGTCTTCAGCGGCCAGGGCCAGATCGAGGCCGCCGTGGGCCAGGCACAGACGACCCGGGTCGACCTGTTCATCCCGCGCGCCTAGTTTCCGCCAGGCATAGCGACGCCGAGTCGGCCCTCCGGGGCCGGCTCGGCGTCCTGCGTTAGGAAAACTTCCAGACCTCCGACCGACGCGCCGCCGCATACACCTGCGGCACTGGAACCTTCGCGTCCGGAAATGCTGCGAGCCACCGAGCGACGTGACGGCGCGCCAGCACGTCCACCTTCGCGGGTACGGCGTGGAAGGTGATGTCCTCGCACCCCGCGATGACGACCGCGGGCCGCACTCGAACCTCCTCGCCGACCGCAGCCGACAGCGCCCGTGCCGTGCGCCACGCCTGGACTCGAGCCTGCGGGATATAGGGCATGCCGCGTCCGTCGACCAGCAGTTCGTCCTCGGAGACGTGAATCTGCACTCGCTCGGGAACGAGGCGCCGCCGCCACACCGGGTGGCGCCGCACCAGCAGCGAGAACACGCCCGCCGGCCCGATCACCACGTGCGAGATCACCGGATGGTCGCGCCCGACCGACACCTCGTGCAGAACTCGCCAGTCCGGCCCCAACCGTCCGACGGACAGGCTGACCGGTCGTTCCGCCGTCCCCGTGGGCTCGCGCCGTCCCAGCCGTTCCCCGACCCGTTCAAGTGACACGCGAGCATTCTGCGCATCTCTGCGACGAAAGTTGCGGCGCCGCGCTCATTCCATTGGGGTCGCGACCGCGCGTACCGGAGCTCCGTCCGCCCCCTCCAGCGCCAGGGGCAGTAACCACACGCGCCAACGACCGCTGCGGACGACAGGCGCAACGGTTGCTACGGCGCCCGGTGTGTCCGAGTTTGTGGAACCGCTGGGGCTGACCGGGGCGAGCAGTTGCTCCAAGCCGCGCAGGTTCTCGGCGATCACGCAGTGGGCGGCGGCGAGCACCCGATGGGTCGGCAAGGTGGCGTCGTGGCCGCCGTCGACGCTCGGGGCGTCTATGCCGACGGTCCGGATCCCGGCGGCGACGATCGCCCGAGCGGCGTCTGGATGCAGCCACGGATGCGCCGCGTACCTATCGGTGCCCCAATGCGCAGCCCAGCCCGTGCAGAGCACGAGGACGTCGCCGGCGGTTGCGGACTGCAGCGTCGGCGCCAGGTGTTCGGGCGTGACCGGCTCGCCGTCGGTCAACGTGCGCAGGTCCACTGGGAGGGCCGGGCCGGCAAAGCGTTCGAGCGGGAGTTCGTGCAGCGCGGGAAGGGTGCTGTCGACGTGGAACGGCGCGTCCACGTGTGTGCCCGACTGGCTTCCGAGGTGCAGCGCGAGCAGGTTGTACCCCTGCTCGGAGACGGTTGCCACGGGCTGGAACTCCACGGCGGGATCGCCGGGCCAGACCGGCATGCCGGGGCGCACCGGATGCGTCAGGTCGACCAGGTGCATCGCTCAGCGGCGGCCGGACGCGGGATACGCGCGGACCGGCTTGATCAGCACCGCGGTCCGGCGCTCGTCGCGCATCGCCGTGTCGTAGGCGTCCCAGTCGTCGTGGGTCCCGCCGCATGCGGTGAACACCTCGCGCAGCAGTAGGCGCAGTCGCTCGTCGTCGACGCCCTCGCGCGCGTCGTCCGGCCCGATCAGCTCGGCGTCGCCCTCGACGGCCGACCACTCCCAGCCCCCGCGCACCGCGCAGGTCGTGCGCGGCCGTACCCGGAGGTTGGCCAGCTTCTTGGACCCGCCGAGCGCGACGTACCCGACGACCTGCTCGCCGGTCACCGGGTGCGTCAGCACTCCGGAGTTCACCAGCGACGACTGAATCGTCCCGTCCGCGCGAAGGGTCGAGACGATCGTCAGCCCGGTGTCGATGGCGACGATCTTGGCGTAGTGACTGAGGTCCATGAGGGCCACCTTAAGTGAGTCAGGGTCCGGTCGGCGCGGGACAGATGCGCGCCGACCGGACCCTGACCAAACCCCCCGGGGAGGGTGCGTGGTGCGTCTCGACCGGCAGCGCAGAAGGTCGCCCGACGGACGGTCGCTCGCACACGAACACGTCCGAACCCTTCAGCGCCCGGCGGTCCGAGCCCTGCACCACACACCGCGTTCCCCGTAAACCCTGCTAGGGGGTGCTTGCCGGACCTCCCGCGGCCCGACAACGACTAACTTAGGTTAGGCTTACCTCGTTGGCAAGACCCTGAGCCGCAAAAGTGAGCCAACCCGCAAAGACGCGTTCGCTAGCGCTGGTCAGGGCTGTGCTGGGACGGAACGCCACGGCGCACCTGAGAGGCGGCGAGCAGCGCGCGGACCTCGCTCTCCTGGAAACGGCGGTGGCCGCCCAGGGTGCGGATCGAAGTCAGCCGCCCGGCCTGCGCCCAGCGGGTGACGGTCTTGGTGTCCACCCGGAACGCCGCGGCCACCTCGGCCGGGGTGAGCAGGCGGGTGTCGGTGGATTCGTCAGCCGGAGTCATGTTCATGCCGTTTCGACGCCCGTCGTCCGATTCCGGTTCCATTGCGTCCGCCGGGAATCTCCTGGCCGGTTCTGGGTGGGTCGGCATGGGATCCTGCACGCAGGAGGGCTCGCACAGTGGCCTAGTGCGGCGGTCTTGAAAACCGCTATCGGGGGTGACTCCGATCCAGGGTTCGAATCCCTGGCCCTCCGCTCAGGAGGTCGGCGTCGCGCTCGGGGAAGCGGACTTCGTTGCCGTCGGGGTCGACGTGGCGGTCGCGGTGGCCGTGGGAGTCGGCGTGGAGCCGTCCTGCGGGACGGCCTTGACGCGCGCGACCGCCGCGGCGGCCAGGTCGGTGAGCCTGGTCAGCGAGAAGGTGGGCGTCGCGGTGAGCTCGAAGCTGTCCAGCCAGATCTGGGTGTTGGCCACCTGGGCCACGAGCTGGAACCCGCTGGCGCTCACCTCGCCCGCCGGGCCGGTCCCGGTCAGCGACACCCGCAGGGCCACCACTCGGTCTGCGCCCGCGACGGTGGCCGGCGCGAGCTCCAACTGCACCGTCCCGCTGCCCGGGGTGGCGAAGAACTCGCGGTAGCAACGCGGTCCGTCGAAGCCGGCCAGCGCCTGCATCTCGGCGTCGGCCTGGGCGAGCGATCCGCTCACGTCTGCGTAGGAGCTCACCTCGACGCCGTCCTTCTCGAACGAGCGCCCGCGGTCTCGCGCCAGGTACGGGGTGAGCTGCAGCTTCATGCACTCCTTGATCGACTCTTCGCCCTTGTCGTCGGTGGCGTCCATCTTCCGGGCACTGGCCGTCCAGCCCGCCAGCTCCGCGGCGGTGACCACGCCCGCTGCCGCCAACGCCTTCGCGTACGTGGCGTCGAGCAGGCCGACGGTCGGATAGGCCGAGACCGTCGGGGTGGGGGTGCCGGTCGGCGTCGCGGTGGCGGTGGCCGTCGGTTTGTCCTCGCCGAACACCTGCTTGTTGCCGCCCCCGCCGCAGCCGGACAGGACGAGGCCGCCGCAGAGGACCAGCAGAGCGAGGCGATGGGCGGGCACGAATCCTCCAGGCCGGACACGAACGGCCTTCGGAGTCTCCCGGGTGCGGGCCGGCCGGGCGTGCTCGCGACGGGTCGTGTCGGCAGAATCGGACCCGTGATCGAACTCGAGAACGTCGCCGCCGGTGTCCGCCTCCTGCGCATGGCTCGCGGGGCCGTGTCCGCTCTGGACACCGAGTTCTTGGTCGCGTTGCGCGCGGCCGTGGCCGAGACGAGCGCGGCCGGCCAGGCGCTCGTCCTCACGGGGAGCGGCAAGGCGTTTTCCGCCGGCGTCGACCTGCGGGCGTACCTCGACGGCGGCGCGGCCTACGTCGAGCCGTTCTGGGCTGCGCTGAGCGGACTGTTCGACGACCTCCTGCGCTACCCGCGTCCCGTCGTCGCCGCCGTCAACGGACACGCCATCGCCGGGGGCTGCGTGATCGCGTGCTGCGCGGACTACCGCCTCATGTCCGGGGGCACCATCGGGGTCCCGGAGATGCTCGTCGGCATCCCGTTCCCCTCGACGGCGCACGCCTCGGTTGCCATCGCCGTGGGACCGGGCGCGGCCTACCTGATCAACACCGGCGCGACGCTGCGCCCGGAGGAGGCGCTGGCCCGCGGCCTCGTCGACGAGGTCGCGACCGCCGAGGACCTCGTGGAGCGCGCGGTTGCGCGGGCCGTTGCGCTGGCGGCCGTTCCGGCCGCAACGTTCGCGCACACGAAGGCGGCGCTGCGCCGCTCGGTCCTCGACTCGCTGGCCACGCCCGTGAGCCTGGCCGCCGACGCCGCCGCGAAGGAGATCTGGGCGTCGGCCACCGGCCAGGAGGCCGTCGCGGCCTACGTCGCCGCGACGATCCCGCGGAAGAACTGACGGCCAGTCACTGCTCGCGCAGCAGCGGGTTGGCGGGCGACGGGTTGGGCTCGGTCACCGCGCGCAGTGCGGCCGGGGCGAGGACCGCCTGCTCGATCCGGAACCGGACGCGGCGGCCGGTGCCGTCGTCGTCGCCGACGACGCCCGGCTCGATCCACTCCAGCACCGCGGTGCCGGACAGGTGCAGCGCGACGCCGTGGTCGTAGTCCACGAACAGGGCCGAGGCCTCGGGGTTCTCCGCGAGGTTGCCGAGGCTGTTGAACATGTTGTTGCCCGAGTAGTCCGGCCACCAGATCGAGCCGTCCTCCTCGACCCGCACGAAGCCCGGCCGCCCGCCCTTGTGGGAGGTGTCCGCCGGGCGAGTGGGGTGCGCGGTGCCGAGGAAGAAGCTGTCGACGTTCTCGACGATCGCCCGCCCGTACGCGTTCAGTCCCGGTTGCGCGGGGCGCGCGGCCGCCGGGCGCGCGGCCGCGACGACCTCGCGGCCGGGAATGTAGGCCGGGCAGTTGCCGAAGGTCTCGACGGCCTCGATGCGCAGGCCCTCCGCGGTGATCGCGACCACGGCGCCGTTGATGCGGAAGCGCCGCCGGGACGGGAAGTCGATCACAATGAGCGCCGCAGGGCTGCCCACCGTCAGGGACGCCAGCGGACCGAAGCCTGCCGGCCCGGCGGCCACCGCGAGCGTCGTGCCCGCCCCGCGCAGGAAGCCGGGCTCGCCCGCCAGGGGGATGGTCCAGAGCCGGCCGGCGGCGTCGCGTGCGGTGAACGCCGCGAAGGTCCGCCGCGCCAGCCAGGCGCCGGTGCGGGCGTCGATGTCCGCCTCGCCGAGCATGCCTTCGAGACGCGCTGCATCGTCCGCGACCCCGGCACGATGCTGAACCAGCAACTCGCCGGAGTGAAATCCCTCGGTGGTACTCGGCATGGCGGCACAACCGTTTCGTCTGCTCGGCAATTCCGGGAATGCCGACCCCGGCAGGTTCGGTTGGCCCCGACATGACGATCGAACTTGGCCGCTACGGCATCTGGATGTTCTGGCGGGCGGTTACGCCCGAGATCGCGCGCGAGATCGAGGCCCTGGGCTTCGGCGCCGTCTGGCTGGGCGGATCGCCGCCCGGCGACCTGGCGCACTCCGAGTCCCTGCTCGAGGCCACCGAACGGCTTGCCGTCGCGACCGGGATCGTGAACATGTGGGGCGTCGCAGCCGAGGAGGCCGCCGAGTCCTACCACCGCATCGAGAAGGCCCACCCCGCCCGCTTCCTGCTCGGTGTCGGCATCGGGCATCCGGAGCACACCGCCGACTACCGCAGCCCCTACGACACGATCGTCGACTACCTCGACCGACTCGACGCGTCCGGTGTGCCGAAGGAGGGGATGGCGTTGGCGGCCCTCGGGCCGAAGGTCCTCAAGCTCTCCGCGGAGCGCACCGCGGGCGCCCATCCGTACCTCACGACGCCCGAGCACACCCGCGAAGCCCGAGCGCTGATCGGCCCGGACGCGCTGCTCGCCCCCGAACTGAAGGTCGTCCTGAACACCGACCCGGAGGCCGCCCGCGCCATCGGCCGCCCGATCGTCCAGACGCCGTACCTCGGCCTGGTGAACTACCGCTCCAACTGGCTGCGGACCGGCTGGACCGAGGCCGATCTCGAAGGCGGCGGCAGCGACGCGTTCATCGACGCGGTCGTCGCCCACGGCACCCCCGCGCAGGCGGCTGCGGCTCTCGACGCGCACCTGGAAGCGGGCGCCAACCACGTCTGCGCGCAGGTTCTCGTGCCGGCGGGCGCCGACCCGCTCCCGGACATTCGCGCTCTCGCGGGGGCGCTGCGCCTGAGCTGACGATCGCGGGAACTTCCCGGGCGCGATGAGAGTTGGTTAGCCGAACCTAAATTGCGCCGGGGGGCTGCGACGAAGGAGTCCCCGTGCGGCCTGCCCCGATGTTCATTGCGAGTGCGACCCTGGCGTTGGTGGCCGGCTGCACCGGTGGCTCCGACGGCCCGCCGGCGGCGGTGCCTCCGCCGGTCGTGTCCGCGGCGCCCACCTCCGGGTCCGCTTCGGGCTCCGGCTCCGGGTCCGGCTCGGGCTCTGGTTCCGTCGAGGTCAGCGCCGCCCCGAGTGCGAGCACCGGCGAAGACGGGTACCGTCCCGCCTCGAACGTGGACCCGCACCTGGCGATCGGCCAGGACGTCGCGGCGATCAAGACCGCAATGGAGCCGGCCCTGACCGGCGCGGCCGTCGACTGGGCACGAGTCGGCACGATCTTCCGGCAGGGCACCGGGGCGTCGAAGAAGGGCGACGGCTCCGTCCGCACGCTGCAGGGTCTGGTGCCCGGCTCGGCGCAGGACGCGTTCGTGAACGCCGCGATCGACGGCACCGGGGACTCGCAGGGCGCGTCCGACAAGGTGCGCCGTCAGCGCGTCGAGAAGGGGATCACCGTCCTCCTCGCCGAGAAGGTGATCGAGGAGTACGGCAAGACGCGGGACAAGATCGCGGCCGGGAACATCAACCCGCCCGCGACCGGCGCGGTGCACAACGTCGACGAGGCGTGGGCGTTCTTCGTCGCCGACGGGCACGGTCCCGCGACCACCGCGGACAAGCGCGGCGCGGACTTCGGCCGGAGCGACGTGCGCGCCGGGGTGCTCGCCGCGCTGACGAGTGCGAAGACCGCGGCGCTGGCCGGAGACATGGCGGCCTTCGAGACTGCGGCCACGGCCACCCAGCAGGCGCTGGACTACGTCTTCTACCTCGCGACGTACAAGTACCTGCAGCACGCCGACGAGATCGGCAAGGCGGAGGGCCAGACGTTCTACCGGGCGATCTCCCCGCGCGTCGAGAAGGCCGACGCCGCGGCGCACCAGGCCATCGTCGCCGCCTTCGCGAGCGGGGACGCCGCAGCCGGCCGAGCGGCGCTGAACAACTCCACCGTTCTCGCCGCATTGGGCATCTCGGCGGAGGAACAGGTCACTGGCTGACCCCCGAGTGGAGCAGGAGTAGCGTCCGCGCCATGACGAACATCGTGCACGTAGCCCACGACTTGGTCATCGAGCTCGAGAACACTCCGGGCGCGCTCGCCAAGGTCGCCGATGCGGTCAGCGACGCGGGCATCAACATCGCCGCGGCCACCTGCCTCGACGACTCCCACGCCGCCGAACTGCACATCCTGGTGCCGCACGTCGAGGCCGCCAAGCACCTCCTCGAGATCGCGCACCTGAGCTTCACGCGCGAGCGCGAGGTCGTCGTGGTCGACGTCGACGACCGCCCCGGCGTCCTCGCCGAGCTGACCCACACCATCGCCGCTGCCGGCGTGAACCTGGACCTCGTCTACGTCGCCACTCGCGACCGCGTGGTCTTCGGCTCCCCGGACCTCGACGCGCTGAAGAAGGCGCTCGGCCTGTAAACGCGACGGCGCCGCCGACGGACCGAACTCCGTCGACGGCGCTGCGTGTGGTGCGGGGTTAGGCGCCCTGGAACGTGAAGGTGCGCGAGTTGCCCATGCAGTCGACGACCGAGAACTGCTGGTTGTTGATCGGGTAGTGCTGGGTGACGACGAGCGACGTCTTCGGGTTGTTGCAGGGCTGGTTCAGGTAGGTCGTGGTCGAGTGGAACTGGTCCTTGATCTGGACGATCCGCGCGATGCCGTTGGCGTCGCTGACCTTGGCCTTGCCCGCGCCCTGGTGGACGATCGACGAGGGCGAGTCGGCGGTCAGGTTGCCGGGGCCGGGCTGGGGCATCGGGGCCGCCGCGGCCGAGGTGGCGAAGAAGCCGGCCGCGAGCAGGGCGGCGGTGGCGGTGGCGGCGATCTTGACGTTCATCGTGGTCTCCCTGGTGTGTGGTCTTTCGTCTGAGGAGATTCCACGCCGATTCGACCGGGCGAGCAGGAGTAAGCGCTACTCCACCGACCCGGCCGGGTACTCCTACGATCGGGCCGTGGGCCACGCGACGGGACTGGGACCGCTCGACACCGCTCTGCTCCTCGCGGCCTACGGCGAGACCTGGGACTCGGGGCGGCGGGTGAAGAGCAGCCGGGTCCTGGCGGCGCTCCACGACGACACCGGCGAGGACCCCCACGACGGCTACCGGGCGCTCGTCTCGCTGACCCAGCCCTGGCTCACGACGCTGCCCCTGTTCGAGGGCGCGGGAAACTTCGGGTCGCCGGGCAACGACCCGGCCGCCGATCCGCAGTACACGCTGTGCCGGCTCTCGGCCGCCGGAAGCGCCGCGGCAGCGGCGGAGCGCGGCTATGGGCCGCCGATCCCGTTCGGGCTGGTGAACGGATCCATGTTCCGCGGCGGCAAGCGTCCGCCCTTCGACCCGCGTCGGGTCGCCGACGCGATGTCGTTGGTCGCGCAGGGCCGGGATCCGTGGCACGGGGTCCTGGCGCTCGGCCTGCCGTCGTTCCCCGGTGGTGCGACGCCGACCGTCGCGCCCGAGAGCGAGGAGATGCACAACCTCCGCAAGGGCTGGCACGCTCGGCTCACGTTCGAGCCGGTCGTGCGCGATCCGTCGCCCGGCCAGCCGGGGCGGGTTCCCGGTCTGGAGATCGTGGCCCTTCCGCCCTACTCGAACTGGGACGAGGTCGCCTTCGCCATCGTCGACGCGTCCCACCGGTTGGGAGCGGACTCTCCGCTGCACGGCTTCGACGACCTCACGAACTCTCGGCAGGGACTGCTCATGGTCTGCCGTCCGTGCAAGGGCGCGTCGTTCGACGAGCTGCGGGAGTTCCTGCACGACGTGCCCGTCGGCGCCAAGCTGACCGCGCAACTGTCCGCACCCGCCACGGACCTGCTGACCGCGTGGGTGCAGCGCCACGGCCGGGAAGCGACGCTGGCCGGCGCTGAGGCGCTCCGTGCACTCGCCGCGGAATCGACGTGACGCTGCCTCAGCCCGTCCGACTGGCCACCGCGCTTGTCGAGGCGGGGGTGCCGATCGTCGTCGCGGGCGGAACGGCCGCGTGGCTGACCGCGTCAGACGAGGCGCCGCTTCCCAGCGATCTCGACGTGCTGCTGCCGCCAACCGACGATGCCGTGGCGGGGATGGTGGCCGCCCTGGCCCTGGTGAACGGCCGGAGTGTCACGCGCTGTCCTCGGCACGGGGAGGAGCTCGTCGAGTTCGAGCCCTGGCAACTGATGACCGACCTCGGGCCGCTCGACGTCTTCGCACTGCAACGTCCACTGAGGTTGACGAGGGCGGTGCAGCTTGGCGCCGGGATGGAAGTCTTCGTCCACGGCGAAGCTGCTGCCGGCGCCGACCTGGTCGTGTCGGCTCCACAACCTAGAAGCGACGGGTGAGGCGCCAACCGCACCTCACCCGTCGCAGAAGTAGTGCTCGGTGTTCTGCAGCCGCCGCTAGAAGTCCTCGTCCATGGCGAAGCTGCCACCGACGCCGGTCTGGTAGGCGGAGACGCGGCGCTCGAAGAAGTTCGACAGTTCCTGCACGTCCTGCAGTTCCAGGAACGCGAAGGGGTTGCGCGAGTCGTACATCGGGTCCAGGCCCAGGGTGCGCAGGCGTTGGTCGGCGACGTGCTCGAGGTAGGTGCGCATGTCCGCGACGGACATCCCCGAGACGCCTTGGCCGAGCAGGTCTTCGGCGAAGGCGACCTCGCACTCGACGGCCTCGCGGAGCATCTGGCGGACCTGGTCGCCCAAGCGCTCGTCGAAAAGGTCGGGCTCCTCGCCCCGAACGGTCTCGATGACCTCGTAGGCGAAGGCCATGTGCATGGACTCGTCGCGGAACACCCAGTTGGTGCCCGAGGCCAGGCCGTGCAGCAGACCGCGCGAACGCAGGAAGTAGACGTAGGCAAACGCGCCGTAGAAAAACAATCCCTCGATGCAGGCGGCGAAGCAGATCAGGTTGAGCAGGAAGGCGCGGCGGTCTTTCTTGGTCTCCAGCCGGCGCACGTCGGCGAGGGAGTCGATCCATCGGAAGCAGAACTCCGCCTTGCGATGGATCGAGGGGATGTTCTCCACGGCAGCGAACGCCTTGGCGCGCTCGGCCTCGTTGGGCAGGTAGGTGTCGAGAAGGTTCAGATAGAACTGAACGTGCACCGCCTCTTCGAACAGCTGACGCGAGAGGTACAGGCGCGCCTCGGGGGCGTTGATGTGCGTGTAGAGGTTCAGCACCAGGTTGTTCGCGACGATCGTGTCGCCGGTGGCGAAGAACGCAACGAGGCGCTGGATCAGGTGGCGCTCGGACGGGCTGAGCTTGTTCAGGTCCGCCAGGTCGTTGTGCAGGTCGATCTCCTCGACCGTCCAGGTGTTCGCGATGGCGTCCTTGAACCGGTCGAAGAACTCCGGATAGCGCATCGGACGCAGCGTCAGATCCAAGCCCGGGTCCAGCAGCAGCGAACGCTTGCCGTTGCGGGACGCGGTGGTGACGGCTTCGAGGGCGACGGCGGTCACTGGCAGGCCTCACAGGACTCGGGGTTCTCGAGGGAACAGGCAACGGCTTCGGCGTCCGCGACGGGCGCGGCGGCGACGGTGGCCTGGGCGATGCGGGTCGCGGGGCGCGACCGGAGGTAGTACGTGGTCTTCAAACCCGACTTCCACGCGTACAGGTACATCGAGGAGAGCTTGCCGATGCTCGGCGAGGCGAGGAACAGGTTCAGCGACTGGCTCTGGTCCACGAACGGCGTGCGGGCGGCGGCCAGGTCGATCAGCGCGCGCTGCGGCAGTTCCCAGGCGGTGCGGTAGACCGCCTTCACCTCGTCGGGCAGTCCGGGAACGTTTTGCACCGAGCCGCTGTCGGCCTTGATGCGGTCGCGCACCGCGGGAGTCCACAGCCCGTGGTGCTTCAACTCCGCGACGAGTGCGGAGTTCACCTGCAGGAACTCCCCCGACAGGGTCTCGCGCTTGAAGAGGTTGGAGACGGCCGGCTCGATGCACTCGTAGCACCCGGCGATCGACGCGATGGTCGCGGTCGGGGCTATCGCGACGACCAGCGAGTTCCGCAGGCCGTGCTCGGCAATGCGAGCCCGAAGTGCCTCCCAGCGTGCAGACTGACGGACCTTCACGTCGAAGTGGTCGATGTGCAGGACGCCGGCTGCGGCGCGGGTGGCGGAGTACCCGGGGTGCGCACCGTTCTGCTCGGCGAGCTCGCACGAGGTCTCCAGCGCGGTCAGGTACACCTCCTCGGCGATGCGGGTGGAGAGCTCCTGCGCCTCGGGGGAGTCGAAGGGCAGGCCCAGGGCGAAGAACACGTCCTGCAGGCCCATGACGCCCAGGCCCACGGGCCGCCAGTACGGGTTGGACTTCCCGGCCTGCTTCGTCGGGTAGTAGTTGATGTCGATGACCCGGTCCAGGAACACGACCGCGGTCCGCACCGTCTCGCGCAGCTTGACCCAGTCCATGTCGCCGCCGCCGTCGAGCGTCTGCTGCCCGACGTGCGCCGCGAGGTTGACCGAGCCGAGGTTGCACACCGCGGTCTCGTCGTCCTTGGACACCTCGAGGATCTCGGTGCACAGGTTCGACAGGTGGATCACGTTGCCCGGCAGCGCGGTCTGGTTGCTCGCGCGGTTGGCGGCGTCCTTGAACGTCATCCAGCCGTTTCCGGTCTGGGCCAGGGTGCGCATCATCTTCGAGTACAGGTCGCGGGCCGGGAGCTGCTTGACCGCGCGGCCCATCTCCTCCGCGGCGCGGTAGGCGGCGTCGAACTCCTCGCCGTAGAGGTCGACCAGCTCGGGCACGTCGGACGGGTCGAACAGCGACCACGTCGCGTCGGCCTCGACGCGGCGCATGAACTCGTCCGGGATCCAGTTCGCCAGGTTGAGGTTGTGCGTGCGGCGGGCGTCCTCGCCGGTGTTGTCGCGCAGCTCGAGGAACTCCTCGACGTCCGGGTGCCACGGCTCGAGGTACACGCACGCGGCGCCCTTGCGCCGCCCGCCCTGGTTCACGGCGGCCACCGACGAGTCGAGGGTCCGCAGCCACGGGACGATGCCGTTGGAGTGGCCGTTGGTGCCGCGGATCAGCGCGCCCCGCCCGCGGACGCGGGACCAGGAAACCCCGATCCCACCGGCGAACTTGGACAGTTCGGCGATCTGCGCGTACCGCTCGTAGATGCCCGACAGCTCGTCGCGCGGAGAGTCCAGCAGGTAGCACGACGACATCTGCGAGTGGCGGGTGCCGGAGTTGAACAGAGTGGGCGAGCTCGGCAGGTACGCGAGCGAGGACATCAGCCGATAGAGGTCGAGCGCCTCGGACGGCGAGCGGGACAGGCCACACGCGACGCGCAGCAGCCAGTACTGCGGGGTCTCGGTCACCTTGCGGGTCGTCGGGTGGCGCAGCAGGTACCGGTCGTAGACCGTGCGCAGGCCGAAGTACTCGAAGCGGCGGTCGCCGTCTGCGTTCACGCCGTCGTCGAGCTTGCGGGCGTTGGCGGCCACGAAGGCGGCGGTCTGCTCGCCGATCAGCCCCTCCGTCGCGCCGATCGCGATCGACTGCGAGAACGAGGCGATCCCCGCGCCGCGGACCTCCTTGGCGATGTAGTTGGCCAGCAGACGGGCTGCCAGGCGCGAGTACTCCGGCTCCTCGCCGACCAGTTCGGCGGCGGTGTGGATCGAGAGCCGGTCCAACTCCTCGGACGTCGCGCCGTCGTAGAGGCCGGCGATGGTGCGGGTCGCGACCCGCATCGGGTCGACCTCGCCGAGGTCGCCGGCGCAGCGCTCCACGGCGCGCACGATCTTGTTGACGTCGACGGGCTCTGTTGACCCGTTCCGCTTGCGCACCTGCATGGGGGTGCGGGTGGTGGTGGTCTCGTCGTCGGTGACGATCACGGCGCTCTCTCCTCGCGCGTCCGGTCGAAGGACCGCGATGCGAGGGACGGCCGAGGGCGTAGGCACCCGCGGTCGAATCTGCCCCACGCAGATCGCGGACCGTGCGCACGCCAGCGGCGAACGCAGCTGCGGGGGAGGTATCGGACTCGTGGGCGGACCCACTCACCGTTGCGGGGGCAGCTCCGGGATTTCACCGGATTCCCTCGTCCTGCAACGAGGCAGAGCATGCCAGTTACATTGATGTAGTTACAAGTACCGAATTAGGCCACAACATGTTGTGTCGCGGCGTGTTGCTTGGTTCTGCAGCGTGTCGAGGGGTTACGTCAGGTCAGACCGCGGTGATCGCCGGATACGCCGGGCGCCACATCGCCTCGTGAACCTGCTGCACCAGGTCGGTGAGCGGTGCCCGCGCCAACCCCTCCTTCTCGGCCGCACGCGCCACCGCCGCTGCGACGGCGGCCGAGACGGCGCGCAGGTTCGCCACCGTGGGCAGCAGTCCTGCCGCGGGGCCGGCGTCGACCGCGATGCGCGCGACGGCGTCCGCCACCGCGACGAGCATGCCGTCGCTGACCCGCGCCGCCTTCGCGACCGCTACCCCGAGACCGAGGCCGGGGAACACCAGCGCGTTGTTCGCCTGCGCGATCGGGTACGTGCGGCCGCCGTACTCGACCGGCGCGAACGGCGACCCGGTGGCGATCAGCGCGCGACCCTCGGTCCAGGCGAGCAGGTCCGCCGGTAGGGCCTCGCACTTCGACGTCGGGTTGGACAGCGGCATGATCACCGGCCGCTCGCAGTGCCCTGCCATGTCTCGGACGATCGCCTCGGTGAACGACGCGGGCTGCGCCGACGTGCCGATCAGCATCGTCGGGTGCGCCTCGCGGACGACGTCGGCCAATGTCGGAACGCCCTGCGCCCAGCCGGCGGTCTCCTCGGGGGTGCGGGCGTACGGCACTTGGAAGTCCCGGATGAGCGCGGCCTGATCCGTCGTCAGAAGTCCACGGCTGCCCAGCGCATAGAACCGAGACGTGGCCTCTTCGCGGGACAGGCCCTCGGCCACCATCTGATCCCGCAGCATGTCCGCGATGCCGATGCCCGCGGTGCCCGCGCCGTGGATGACGACGCGCTGATCGCGCATCCGCGTGCCGGACCCGCGCAGCGCGGCCAGTGCCGCGGCGAGCACCACGGCGGCGGTGCCCTGCATGTCGTCGTTGAACGTGCAGCAGCGGTCCGCGTACTTGAGCAGGACACGGCGTGCGTTGGAGGCGCCGAGGTCCTCCCAGTGCAGCATCGCGTGCGGAAACGCCTGTGTGGCAGTGGAAACGAAGGCCTCGACCAGGGCGTCGTAGCGCTCCCCGCGGACTCGGGCGTGCCGGTTGCCCAGGTAGAGCGAGTCGTTGAGCAGGCTGAGGTTGTCCGTGCCCATGTCGAGCATGACCGGCAGCACCCGCGCGGGGTGGATGCCCGCGGCGGCGGTGTAGACGGCGAGCTTGCCGATCGCGATCTGCGCCCCGCCGACGCCCCAGTCCCCGATGCCGAGGATGCCTTCGCCGTCGGTGGCGACGATCAGGTCGACGTCGTCCGGGCCGAGCCCGAGGTTCGCGAAGGCCTCCGGGACCTCCTCCGGGTGGTCCACCGAGAGGTACAGCCCGCGCGGGCGGCGAAACTCGTGGCTGAACCGTTCGATCGCCGTGCCGATCGTCGGGGTGTAGACGATCGGCAGCATCTCGTCGATGTTCTCGGTCAGGAGCCGGTAGAACAGGACCTCGTTCCGGTCCCGGACGTTCGCCAGGTACACGTGCTTGAGCAGGGGCGAGGTCTGCGCCTGGTACTGCGCGTAGGCGCGCCGCACCTGGCTGGTCATCTCCGAGACGTGGTCGGGCAGCAGTCCCGTCAGCCCCAGGGCCCTGCGGTCCTCCCGGCTGAACGCGGTCCCTCGGTTGAGCAGGGGCTGCAGCAGCACGGCGTGCCCGCGCAGCGGCGTCCGCACGCTCCACCCGGCGGACCCGGACTCCAGCTCGAACGGCTTGCTCGACACGGGCAGTCCCCTCCAACGACGACGGTCGCCCTCAGTATTTCGGTGGGCGGAAGGTCAGTTCGTGGGGAGCCTCGTCCGGCCGGGCACCGTTGCGCAACCAGGCAGCCACGCGAGCCAGCTGCTCCGGCCGTCGGATTTCGCCAAGCCACAGCGACTTGCGGCCTCTGCCCGCCACCACGACCACGTCCGCGTTCTCGCACGGCCCCAGGCAGTCGGAGGCGCGCATGCGGTGACCGGCCGCCGCACTCGCGGCGGCCAGTTCGGCCCAGGCCTCGTCTGGCGTCGGTGCGCCGGGGCCGAACGGGTGCCGCTTGGCGGGATTTCCGCAGCAACACCCGCGGCACACGGTCACGGTCAAGCCGCTCGGTTGCGCAGAAGCCGGATTGCGAGCCACGAGCGCGAGACCGTAGCACGTCGGCCACTGGAGAAGGCCGTCGCTCACAGGGTGCCTTCGGCCGCAACGTCTAGGTACTCGGCGACGGCGAACACCGCACCGACAAGCAACTGATGGTCCGTCACCTCGGTCAGTGCGAGATGGGTGACGGACTGGCCCGGCTCCAGGGGCCCGACTGTCACCGGCCCGCGGGCCACGACCTGCCCCGCGCGATCGAACGCGTGGACGGCAGCCACGACATTGCGCATTTCGACGTCGTGGTTGGTGAACGTCACCGGCACTCCCTGGCGCTGTGTCCCGGACGCATCGGCAAAGGTGCCGTAGGTCCCGAACGCCGCGGCGATCACCTCGGCTGGGGCCGGTGGCGGCGGGTTCGCCACGATCACCGGGGCCACCGGCGGCTCGTCGCGAAGCACCAGCAGCCCCGTGACGGCAATCCCGCCGACGGCCGCGGCGACCAGCAGCAAGGCGAGCGGGCGCTGCAGTCGCCTGCCGGTCGGGGTCGATTCGAGCGAGCTCACAGGAGGGTCCTCACACTCGGAAGGCTTCGGAGCGGCGCAGCAGCCAGATGAACAGCGGCGCGCCGAAGAGCCCGGCGACGATCCCGATCGGGATCAACTGGGGCGCCAGGAGTTCGCGGGAGATGATGTCGCAGACCACCAGGAAGGCAGCCCCGCCGACCGCCGCCACAGGCAGCACCAGCCGGTGGTCCGATCCGACGAGCAGCCGGGCGATGTGCGGGATCACCAGGCCGACGAAGCCGATCATCCCCGACTGCGAGACCATCACCCCGGCGAGCAGACCGACCGCCGCGACCAGTCGCCAGCGCAGGAAGTTCACGTTGACTCCGAGGCTCGCCGCGGTTTCCTCGCCGATCAGCAGCGCGTTCAGCCGGCCCGCGTCCGCGAACAGCACCGCCCCGCCCACGAGCACTGCAAGCGCCGGCATCCACAGCGTGTGGATGCGTGCGCCCTGCAGGCTGCCGCCGAGCCAGTACAGGATCGAGAACACCTGCTCTGCATCCTGCGCCCGAAGCACGAGCAGACTGGTGAGTCCGCCGAGCAGTTGCGCCAACGCGACGCCCGCCAGCACCAGTCGCAGCGGAGACACCACGCCGCGCCGCGTCCCCAGAGCGATGACCAACAGCAGCGCGGCCATCGCGCCGACGAACGCCGCGGACGAGACGGCGGCAAGGGTCGCTCCGGCGATGCCGAAGGACAGCACCGCGACGGCCGCCAGCGCCGCTCCCGCGGAGACGCCGAGGATGCCCGCGTCGGCGAGGGGGTTGCGCACCAGGGCCTGTGCCCCGACCCCGGCCAAGGCCAGCCCCGCTCCCACCAACGCGGCCAGCGCCGTTGGCGGTACCCGCAGGGTCCACACGATCGCGTCGTGCACCGGATCGACGCTCTCGCCGATCGGCAGACCGAGGACGTGCCGCCCGATCACCGACCAGGCGTCGAGCAACGGGATCGTCACCGGTCCGCGCGAGACCGTGTACGTCATCCCGGCCAGCACCACCGCCAGGCCGAAGAGCACCACCGACCAGGCTCGCGTCGTTGCGCTCACCCGCGCGGTCAGCCCTTGGCGAGTTCGTCGGCCAGCAGGTGCAGCCCCTCGAGGGCAGCGCGCACTCCCGCGAAGGTCGCGTTGCGGAATTCCATGCACACGTAGCGCTGGTTGGCCACGGCGGGGATGCCGACGACGTAGGCAGGGACGCCCGCGAGTTGACTGCGGACCACGGCGCAGTAGTTGGGGTCCGGAACGGCCCAACCGGTGAGCACCAGGATGTCCGGTTTCGTGGCAATCAACCGTTCGTGGGTGAGGCCGAGGGCCAGGCCGGGAAACTCCTCGAAGGCGTTGCGCGCGCCCAACTGCGTGACGAGGGCGTGGAAGGGGTGCGTGACGCCGGCGGCTCGCGGCGCGGTCTGCACGCCACTCTGCGCCAGGCCCACCCGCAGGCCCTTTCCGGGGGCCGCCTTCGCGATGGCCTCGGCCGCGGACTTCTTCATCATGGCGATGACCTCGAGTGCGCGCTCCTGGACGTCGAAGATGACGCCGAGGTTGCGCAGGTCGTCGTAAGTGCCCTCGAAGGTCTCCCGGGGGTTCTCGAGCGAGGCGTCCGCCAGACCGACGGTCCCGGTGGCGGTGAACGGGGTGCGCGGATTCGACCCGATGTCCTCGGTACACCACAGGCCGCCGGCGAAGCTGGCGTAGGTCTTGATGGGTGCCGGGACGCCGCCCTGGGCCTCGTTGAGTTCCTGCTCGGTGTAGTTGGTCGTCACCCCGAATCCGTTGAACGCCTCGGGCTTGCCTCCGATGATCAGGTCGGCATTCGCTGCGAGGACCTGGGCCTTCGACAGCCAAGCCGGGCTGCCGCCCGGCGAGAACTGGACGCCCCCCACCGGGTTGCGCGCGAGGTTGGACGTCGAGCTCGCCCGGTACTGCTCCGGACGCAGGCTCTCCGGGTACGGACGGGCCGCGAGCTGGATGTCGTCGAGGCCGAGCCAGAGCATGTACTCGTAACCGATGTTGTCCAGCGTCAACGGCCGCTTCGGGCGTTCGGTGAAGGTGACCCGGCGCCCTTGGCAGCCCTCGACGGTGACGGGGTACTGCGTCTTGGCCGGCGTCCACAGCGCGTAGCTGCTGTCGCCGCAGACCGCTCCGCCGCCCTGGGGGTTGAGGTCGACGTCGTTGTACTCGGCGGTGGTGGACAGCAAGCCCCGATCCTTGAGCTGGGGCGTGTCCGCGTAGCCCTTCGCGTCCGGGTCGTTGGACTGCGCGCAGGAGGCCTCGTTGGCCGTCGCCAGGATGCTCGCATCGGTCTTGCGGGCCGATTCCTCGCCCTTGTCGCCGATGCCGGACACGGCGGCGATGACCACGGCGGCGAGGATGCCGAGGATCGTGATGACGACGAGCAGTTCGACGAGGGTGAAGCCGTCCGCCGTCCGACGGCGGCGGCCCAGCAGATCGCGCGAGCGCAGCGTGTTGAGCAGCATGGTTACTGCACCTCCCGGATTGCGTCGGCCAGCCGCAGAATGTCCACGGCCGCCGAGGGTTTGTTGCCGACGAAGGTGTTGTAGTTGAAGCAGAGGATGCGCCCGTTGGCGTAGGCGGGAACGTTCATCCAGGTCGCGGAATTGGTGTTCAGAAAGGTGGTGCTCGCGGTGCAGTCTGGAGCCTTCGACCCGTCGCTGGTGTAGTCCAACAGGACCAGGATCTCGGGCCGAGCGGCGAGGACCCGGGCGGCGTTGAGCGCGTTCTGCTCTGCGCCTGCCGCGTTGGGCTGGGGGAACTGGTCGTAGAAGACGTTTCGCCCGCCGGCGCTGGCGATCGCCGCGTTCAGCGGGGTGTTGCCGAACGCGTAGGACGTTGCGGAGCCGAAGGTGAGCGCGAACTGGTCCAGGGCCGCCACCGGTACCGCTCGGTCGCCGAGTGCCTCGCGGCCGCGCACCAACGCGTCGCCCATCCGGGTTTTGATGGCCGAGATGACCTCCATGCCGCGTTCCTGGACGTCGAAGATCGTGGCCAGGTCCCGGATCTCGTCGAAGAGGCCCTCGAGCGTTTCGGCGGGCAGCGGGTTGTTGCCCGAATCGACTCGCGAGTTGAAGCACTTGTAGTTGTCGTTGCTGCCATAGCCCAGATAGGTCTTGAATCCGCGGGCCTGGACGGTGAGTTCGGTTTCGGTCAGTGCGGCGGTGGGGTTTTTGCGCAGCCAGCTGACGAAGTCGCTGACCACGAGGTCCGCACCGGTGCCCTCGAGGAAGCCGGGCACGTCGATGGCCGCGGGGAAGTTCGGGCTCGCGGAGGTGTAGGTACGCGCCAGTCCTCGGTCCACGACCGCGCGGCGTGCCGTCTCCTGCACCTTCACCTCGGGCAGGCCGATCCCGGCGAGGTCTTTCGGGAACGGCAGCGCCCAGTTGGCAGGGTTCGTCGTCGCGACCATCGTGATGTCGGCCAGACCCAGCAGGATCATGGTCTGGTGTGCCCAGGTCGACACGACGATCGGTCGCTTGGGTGCCTCGGTGAACGTGGAGCTGTTCCCGTTGCAGCCCTTGACGGTGACCGGGTACGCGGTCTTCTTCGGGACCCAGCTGGCGTAGGAGCGCTCGATGCCGTCCTTGTCGAGGCAGGTCGCTCCGCCGCCGAGCGGCTCGAGGTCGATGTCGTTGTACGACCCGATCGCCGAGATGAAGCCGTCGCGGCGCAGTTGTGGGAGGTCGTCGTACATCGACCGCGCCGCGCAGGAGGCCTCCTGCGCGGTCTGCATGATCGACAGGTCCGTCTTCTTGGCGGATTCCTCGCCCTTGTCGCCGATACCGGACACGGCAGCGATGACGACCGCGGCGAGGATGCCGAGAATCGTGATGACGACGAGCAATTCGACGAGGGTGAAACCCTCGGCGCTCTTCCTACGTCGGCCTAGAACACTGCGTTGGCGCAGCTTGGTAACGAGCATCGGAAACTCCCCTGAACGATAGGAAAGGGGCGTCCGAGGGTGTGTCACATCTGGTTGTCGACGCATGCCAGGAATCGCCGGGCCACCGGGCCGCGCTCGATTCGTGCGTCATCGCTAAACCTCGCCAGGGTGATCCGCCCAGGACTGCTGAGGACACGCGACGGCCGAATATCCTGACTCGCGAATCGACGCTCGCCCCCGCCTTCCCACCCGAACTTCCGGGCAGTGGCACTACGTGGAGGTCTGCTCCTCGCTCACAGTGGCGGAACCGTGCCGGACTTTCACCGGCTTCCTCGTCCACCGTCGCAATACCGGACAGTAGCACCCTGCTAGGTTGCGCCCAGCGACGGCGACGAGGAACCCGGTGAGACCCCGGGACGGTGACGCCACTGTGAGCGGGTGACCGCGAGTCAGATACTCGACCGTCGTGTCCTCGGTTTCTGGGCGCTCACCCCGAAGAGGTGCGATGCGACGCGTGCTGTCGATTCTCCCCACCTGCGTTGCCTTTTTGGCGTTCGCCGCCTGTTCCGGCGGGGCTGCGGCCCAAGCTCCCGACGAGACCGGTTGCGTCCAGTCCTTCGAACCGGGCCGCGACTACTTCCCGACGAAGTCGTCGCTGAAGTACGCCACGAATCTGCGCATCGACTACCGCGGCAACTACCAAGTCGTCACCGTCCCCGAACCCGCACCGAAGTCGCCTGCGCAGGTCCTGGTCCTCGTCCGCTGCGGGACGCCGACGCCCGAGCTCACGGGCGATCTGGCGAATGCCACGGTCGTGCAGACCCCGGTCCGCAAGCTGTTCTCCGGCTCGACGACCCACCTGCCATTCCTGTCCGGGCTGGATCGGCTGGATGTCCTCGGCGGGGTGTCCTCGGTCGGGTACGTCACCTCGCCGGAGGTTCGGGAGCGGGTGACGTCGGGAGGGACGAAGGAGTACGCCGCCAACGGCGAGACCGACGTCGAGGCCGTCCTTGCGGCCAAGCCCGACGCGATCGTCGGCGTCGCCGAGGACAAGGCCTATCCCGCGTTGCGCCGGGCCGGCGTCCCCGTGCTCGCCGTCGCGGAGTACCTCGAGGCCACGGCGCTGGGGCGCGCGGAGTGGGTGAAGTTCTTCGCAGCGCTGACCAACACCGAGGCCAAGGCCGCGACCGTGTTCGGCGAGGTCGAACAGACCTACCTGAGCCTGCGACAGAAGATTCGCGACGCCGGTTTTGGTCCGGAGTCCACGACCCGGCCCACGGTCGTGACCGGGTTGCTACTGTCGGGCGACTGGTACGTCCCCGGCGCCGGCAGCTTCGTCGCGAACTACATCGTCGATGCAGGTGGTGCCTACGTCTTCGCCGACCGCCGGGGCAACGGATCGGCGGCCCTGAGCTTCGAGCAGGTCCTGGCCCGCGGCCGCGACGCCGACGTTTGGCTCACCAACAACAACGACTGGGACAGCCGCGCCGAGGTGATCGGCGCGGACCAGCGCTACCGCCGGATGACGGCGCTCGGCGGCGGCCGGACCTGGAACGCCAACAAGGTCCTGGGTCCGGGAGGTGGCAACGACTTCTACGAGCGAGGCGTCGCCCGGCCGGACCTGGTGTTGGCGGACCTGGTGGAGATCTTCCATCCAGAGCTGATCGCGGGCAGCGAAACCACGTTCTACCGGCCGATGACGTGACCCTGGAACACCCCGTTCGATTCGGTGCACGTCGGCGTCGCCTCGTCCTGCTGGCGTTGGTGGGAGCCGTCGTCGGTGGGGTGCTGCTGTCGCTGTGCCTGGGCTCCGTACGGCTGGGCGTTCCTGCGGTGTGGGGGGCACTCGTCGATCCGGACGGCTCGGACCCCACGGCCGAGCTCATCGTGCGTTCCGTGCGGGTTCCGCGCACCGTCACCGCCGCCTTGGCGGGCACCGCGCTCGGGGTGTCCGGCGTCGTCATGCAGACGCTGTTCCGCAACGTGCTCGCCGACCCGTACTCGCTGGGCGTCTCCAGCGGAGCGAGCCTGGGCGTGGCCATCGTCGTGCTCGGCTCGGGCGTCGGGTTTGCCGAGGCCGGGGGTGCGGACGCGTTCGGCACCGTCGCGGCGGCATCGATCGGCGCCGGTCTAGTGATGGCCTTCGTCCTGTTCCTGGCGCGCTTCGTGCAGTCGGGGGCGACGTTGCTGCTGATCGGCGTGATCGTCGGGTCGGCGGTGACCTCGGTGGTGACGGTGATGATGGTGTCCGTCGATCCGCGGCGCGTGCAGCAGTTCATCGCGTGGAGCCTGGGTAGCTTCGGCGGCACCGACCCCGGCGAACTGCCCCTCTACGCAGGCATGTGCGTCGTTGGGGTGGCCATCTGCCTCGCCGCGGTGAAGCCGCTCAACGGCCTGCTGCTGGGCGAGCGCTACGCGCAGACGATGGGGTTGAACATCGTGCGGTTGCGGCTGGTCGTGTTGGCGACGGCGTCGATTCTGGCGGGTACCGTCACGGCGTTCTGCGGCCCGATCGCGTTCCTCGGCATCACCGTCCCGCACGTGGCACGCCTCCTTCTCGGCACCGCCGACCACCGGGTGCTGCTGCCCGCCGCCGCCATGCTCGGCGCGGCTCTCGCCCTGCTGTGCAGTGTCGCCACACAACTGCCGGGCGACGGCGGCGTCCTGCCCATCAACGCGGTGACCACCCTGATCGGGACTCCCGTCGTGCTGATCCTTCTGCTCCGCAGCCGCGTGGCCCGACAGGGGTTGACGCTGTGAGGGCGCCCCTGACGCTGGATCAGTTGATAGCCGGCTACCCGCCCCGGCGAGGCCGCTCAACGATCCGGATCGCCGCCGATGCAATTGCGCAGCCAGGTCGTCTGGTGGCGCTGCTCGGGCCCAACGGGGCGGGAAAGTCGACGTTGCTGCGAACCATCGCCGGCCTGCAGTCGCCACTGGAGGGCGCGGTGTGGATCGGCGGGGACAACTCAGCCGGCCTGGGCCGAACCGAGCGTGCGCGTCGCGTCGCGGTGGTCCTCGCAGATCGAGAGTTCCCACCTCTCCTGACGGCCCGCGAGGTCGTCGGCCTCGGCAGGCTGCCGCACACCGGCCGCCTGGGTGGGCTCGGCCCGGAAGACCACGCGGAGGTCGAGGCGGCGCTGTCGGCGTTGAAGGCGGAGGCTTTCGCGGACCGGCCGCTCACCGAACTGTCCGACGGCGAACGCCAGCGAGTCCTGGTCGCTCGTGCGCTCGCGCAGTCGCCGCAGGTCATGCTGCTCGACGAACCGACGGCCTTCCTCGACGTCGCCGGCCGGGCCGCGCTGCTGCTGTTGCTGCGCGGTCTGTGCACTGGACCGGGTTCCCCAACGGTGATCGTTTCGACCCACGATCTGGAACTCGCGCTGCGAGTGGTGGACGACGTGTGGCTGCTCGACGGCGATCGCGTCTGCATCGGCACCCCGGCGGAGCTTTCCGCCAACGGTGCGTTGGGCCGGGTCTTCGACTCCGACCAGATCGTGTTCGATCCCGCCACGGGAGGATTCGTGTTGCGCCGATGAACGGAGTCCCGATGGAACCGATTCTCGACTGGCTCGCCCGCCCCGACGCCGGGTGGAGCATGGGGACGCCCGGCGCCGTCGCGGAGTTCATCCGCGGCGCCGACGAACCGGTCGTTTCCGCGCCCGGCGAGGTGGTTTCCTCGCGCGGAGGGATTCGACTGACGCCGCCGGAGGACCTGCGGCTGGTCGCCTACGAGACGCCCGCCGGCCCGCACGGCCACTGGAACCAGACGGTGGCGCTGTGCGTGCCGGTGTCCCTGGCGGGCCCTGCCCGGACCACGGTGACCGAGCTCGGAGCGGACGTTGCCGCGTTGCGTCCCGGGGACCGCTCCGGGGTGCTCGTCGATCTGGGGCTCGGTCTTCCGGCCGTCGACGTGTGCGTGCGCGTCGTCGATCCGGATCTGCTGGAGCGGTTGCGCGCGGCCGAGGGCACGTCGCTGTTCGCCGACCCGCACCTAGTAGGCGCGATCGTCGCGAGCGGCCCGCATCGGGTGTTCGTCACGGCCTGCGGTCGCGTCGAGGTGTTCGCCCCGATCCCGCCGGCCGAGGGGCGATCGCCCGACGGACCGCACACCCACCTACTGCCGAAGCTGATGCGGGACGGGCGGACCCACCCCGCCACCGCGCCGATCCCGGCCGGGTACCTGCCGGTCGCCGCGGCCTATCCGGCGCATCCGGCCGTCGACCGAACCGGCACTCCGCGGGACTGGGACGTGGCGGCGTACGCGGAGTTCGCGGACCTCTTGGCCCGTTTCGGAGACTCCGAACAGCAGCGGCTCAAGGCCGAGACCTGGCAGGCGATCCGGGCCGGTGGTGCGCTGCCGGCTCCCGGCGACCCGCCGGGACGGGCAGCCGTCGCGGTGGCGCTGCGGCAGCTGGCCCGCCTGGAGCCCTCGCTTGCCGGCGCCGCCGCGGCCGCCCGTGGGCAGGCGGCGGACGACCTGCTCGATCCGGACGGCGACCAGCACGGCGGCTGATCCAGAAGAATCTCCAACCGGAGGTTTGGCAGCGCCGGGACCGGGGAACGTGGCATTCGGAACCTGGCCACCTCGGGGGCGGCCAGTGCGCCGGCAAGGGCCGTGCACACCGTCAAGTGCACGGCCCTTGGGCGTTCTAGGTCCCGAGTGGCTGCAGCCCGATCGGGTTGTCGGGCGGGAGCGCGCCCGCGGCGACCAGCGTCTTCACCAACGGGATCGACAGCTCGACGAGGCGCTCGCACGCGTCGGCGCCGAGTTCGGCCCAGGCCGGGGCGGCGGCTCGGTCGGTGGTGTCCTCGACGAAGCGGCGGACGTCCCGCCCGGCCGCGGTGAGCTCGCCTGCCGCATCGAGCAGTCCGCGTTCGCGCAGGTCGTCGGTGGCGGCGGCCCATTCGTCGACGGGCCAGCCGCGGTACCCGCGGACGGACTCGTCGTCCACGAAGCCGTCGGCCGCGAACGCGATCAGGGACTGCGCCGGGGACAGCTCGGCGGCGACCAGCGCCGCGACGTGCCCGTCGCCGCGCGATTCGCGCAGCACCGTCTGCGCCTGCCACAGCACGAGGTGCGCCTCGAGCGGCCACTCCAGTGCGGCGTTCGCGGCCCCCAGCGGGCGGCCGGCGGTCGGGGCAGCGATCGCCGCCCGTTGCGCGAGGTCGGCCGCTTCGATCAACTCGGGCGACGTGATCGCATCGCCGAGCATCCGGCGCAGTGCGGCGTCCATGGCGCTCAGCCGGGCGTCAAGGTACGCCTCCGGCGGTGCGGCCTTCCACGTTGCCGGTACGGCTCGCGAAACCCGCTCCGGGTGGAACCCGTAGAAGGTCGCGCACACCAAGTCCGCCGACGCGGCGCCCAACGGCGCGGCGCGCAGACCGAAGTAGCTCATCCACCCGCCCTTGGCGCCGAGCGCCTCGGTGGCGGCGCGCGACTCGGGCGCGAAGTACGTGACGGCGTGGTAGGGCTCGAGCGCCTGCCACATGCGGCGAGAACTGGTCATCGCCGAATTCTCGCGGAGGCGTCCGAACACCCGTGATGCCGGTACCACGGTCGTTCGGACGCCTTGGTTCAGATCCCCTTGTAGTTCAGGATCTGGCGCAGCGTGTGGCGGACCTCCACCAGGTCGGTCTGGTCGGCCATGACCTGGTCGATGTCCTTGTACGCCGAGGGAATCTCGTCGATCAGGGACTCCGCACGGTGTGCCAGCCACGTCCGGTCGCCCATCTGCTCGGCGAGGTCGGCCGCGGTGAACATCTTGCGAGCCGCGGTCCTGGAGTACGCCCGGCCCGCGCCGTGCGAGCAGGAGTTCCAGCTCGTCGGGTTGCCCTTGCCCGCCACGATGTAGGACCGGGTCCCCATCGAGCCGGGGATGATCCCGAGCCGGCCGGCGTCGGCCTGGATCGCGCCCTTGCGGGTGATCCACAGCTCCCGCCCGTCGTGGGATTCGACCTGGGCGAAGTTGTGGTGACAGTTCACCCGGGAGATCTCCTTGCCGCGCCCGATGTAGCGCAGCACCTCGACCAGGGCCGAGTCCATCATCTGGTCCCGGTTCCCCTTCGCGTAGTCCTGCGCCCACAGCAGGTCGGTCACGTAGGCCTCGAACGCCGGTGTGTGCTGCGTGAACCACGCCAGGTTCGGGTCCTCGAGCGGGATGCCCATCGTACCGAGCTTCTTCGCCTTCTCGATGTGCAGCTGCGCCAGCTGGTTCCCGATTCCGCGCGAGCCCGAGTGCAGCACGACCCAGACCATGTCCCGCTCGTCCAGGCACACCTCGAAGAAGTGGTTGCCCGACCCGAGCGTTCCGAACTGCGTCAGCGCCGTCTCCTGCTGCTTGGGCGTCAGCTCGGTGGCCGGCTTCCGCGTGCGCATGAAGGTGTAGGCGCCGTCGTGCACCGCCTTGTGCCCCTTGCCGACGCCGGCCGGCACCGTCTTCTCGATGCGCGGCATGAGGCGGTCGAGCGAGTCCGGCAGCTGCGAGGAGTGCACGTCGAGCTCGGCCGCGACCATGCCGCAGCCGATGTCTACGCCCACCGCGGACGGGATGATCGCGCCCTGCGTGGGGATGACCGACCCGACCGTCGCCCCGATCCCCACGTGCGCATCGGGCATCAACGCGACGTGCCCACCCAGGATGGGTAGCCGGGACGCCTTCTGCGCCTGGGAAATCGTGCCCTCGTCGATGTGCGAGGCCCAGGAGATCAGCTTGTCGTTGACGGTCGTCGGCATGGCGCGTTCCTCGGTCGGTGTGACAGATCCTTGCCTCAATTGGTCGTGCCAACGAGAGGAATCGAACCTCTACCCCAGGTTTCGTAGACCTGTGCGCTGTCCGTTGCGCCACGTCGGCAGGAGGCCCCTCGGTCACCGAGAGCCTTCGACTACCTACGTCGTTGCGTCATGCCACCAGAGTGCCCGATCGACGGGTGGGTGCGCCATCGGATTTACGGCTGATCCTGACTCGTACGCACAGAACCAACTGGTGATGTGCGTGTGCCGGGAACCTCTGCCGCCTGCAAAGCGTTGCGCCAGCACTGCCCGCCGATCGCCAGGGAGCCGCCCGTGTCGTTCGCCCTGCCCTCGCTGCACCAACAGGCCGACTGGCTGATCGCGCTGGGTCTGCACGAGTTGGCGGGGGTCTCCGAGGCGCGGTTGCGCGGGGCCCGCGGGAAGGGACTGCTGGTGCTCGACGTGCCCGCGTCGGTGCTCGCAGAACGCGTGGTGTGGCAGGGCAAGGGCGGGTTCGTGGTCGAGGACATGACCGACCTCGACGAGTTCGCGCCCATCGACGGGCTGGCCCTCCCGCCCGGCCAGGCCTATCTCGTCGACGGACTGGAGCGCGGCGACGCGATGGCGAACTGGTCGCCGGACGAGGCGCTGCCGGCGATTCTGCAGAGGAGTCGCAGCCCGCTCACCGTCGTCGAGGGACTGCACTGGCTGCTGCAGTGTCCCGAGGTGCTGGAGCGCAACCACTGTTTCATGACCGTCGGCTCCCGGCTGCGCAAGCCGAACGGCACGCTCGACGCGCGCACGCCCGCCCTCTGGATCAGCAACGGCACCGGACGCGACGGCCCGGCCCGCCGCAACGCCCCGAAGGTCGGGTGGTGCTGGGCCGGGAATCGCCACACCTGGCTGGGATTCGCCTCCGCCGCTCACCGCCGCGGCCTCTAGTGCGAGGCGGCGCGCTGGGGTTGCCGGGGATCGTCGACGTCCACGTGCACTCTCCACGACAACGCGGTGACCCTCTGGCCGGACCAGCTGGGCGATGGGTGAGGATCGGACGCACGATCGTCGGGTCCAGGACATCGAGAGCGGCGAACCTCGCGACGACGAGGTGCTGGCCGACGTCAACACGGCGGCCCACGACACCGAGAGCGGCGCGACGGTCAAACCGATCCTGCTGATGTAGCCCCCCGTGCCGGTTGACGCGGCGTAAACGCGCCGAAAGAGTGAAGCCGATCCGGATCAACGGCGATACGGGAGGCAATCGACGTGAGTGCAGCACCGTTCCACTGGGACTACCAGACCAGAACCCCGCGAGACGACAGCGGCAAGATCGCCGCCTACGACCCCACGGCGCAGTGCCCGTTCAAGGTCAACTCGATGCGGGAGATCACGGCGGGCGCCCCCGCCCTCACCGACGAGGCGATGGGCTGGCTGGCCTACTGCCACCGCCGGATCACCGTGCTCGCCGGCGGCAAGTGGGGCAAGAGCGATCAGGTGCACAACGCGTTCGACAACTTCACCGGCGAACCGATCGACAACTACTACCGCTACGACCTGACCTTCTCCGCCTTCTCGATCGCCTTGATGGCCGAGCAGACTCCGGCCTGGCGCGAGGCCTACACCGACATCCTCGACGTCACGCTCGCGCGGTTCATGGAGTACTGGACGTTCTTCGACTGGCTGGAGAACAGCGGCGAGGACCCGAACCGGCTGAACTACCCGGACTGGTGGTACGACGTCTTGATGCCCAAGGGCTTCAAGGGAAAGTACGACAGCCCCGGGTGGGGCGGCAACGGAACCAACGGCTTCGCCTACGACCCGGACCCGGTGCGCGCCAACGGTCACTGCAACGTGATGTACAAGGGCTATCTCTCGCTGCTGCTGGGTCTCTACGGCTACATCTCCGGGAACGACAAGTTCGACCAGCCGTTCAAGATCACCTACGACGACAGCACCTCGTTCGAGTACGACGCGACGCGTCTGGCAGAACTGATTGCCCATCAGTTCTACGCCACACCCAGCGGGCTGTCCTGCGAGGTGACGAAGGCCTTCGGCTGGTGCAACAACGTCGCGGGCATGGGGCTGCGGCTGCACGACATCGTGCACGGCACCGACCACGCCACCGCCTACTACGAGTTCCTTCCGTTCCTGCGCAAGAACTACATGGTCGGGGGAGAGGGCACCGGGCCCATCGAGCGGTACGCGCTCTACCACGACATGACGCACAACTTCACGCTGAACGAGCCCGAGCACCAGTTCGCCCACAACTTCCTGGGCACCTCGGTCAACGGCGCGGGCCTGGACCCCGCGCTGTTCCGCCGGCTCTACGACGGCGGCATGAACCAGTTCTTCTGCCCGCAGGAGGACGGCTCCGGTTGGGTCACCGGCATGCCGGGCATGGGGATCGACTTCCACTACGCGACGGCGACCGGATTCGCCGCCAGCAAGGAGTGGGGCGACACCGAACGCAACGCGGCGCTGCGGTCGTGGATCGCCAAGACCTACGAGCCGACCTGGGACACCGAACTCGGCGAGTTCTACCACCTCATGGGGTTGGGCGAGAAGTGGCCGCGGGCCCAGTTCAACAACTGGCTGGCGCTCGGGTACGTCATCACCAAGCCCGGCCAGTGGGCGAACATCTTCGCCCACCCGAACACGGCGAAGTTCCGTCAGCCGACGATCGTCGGCGTGGACTTCCCGACCGTCCGTCCACGTCAGGCGTACTGGGACGCGGACGAGCGCTCGTTGATCGTCTCGATCACCTCGTGCGACCGGGCGAAGCTCGGCGAGCCGACTTCGTTCACGGTGACCAACCTGCTGCCCGGCGCCAGATATCGGCTGACCGTGGACGGGGTCCACGGCACCGAGGTGCTCGAGCCGCGCGGCGGCGAGATCCGGATCGACACCAAGGTCGGCGCGCACAACCTCGTGCTGCAGCAGTTGCCGTAGCGAGCGATGCGTCAGGCCCAGAAGGTCTCCGCGATGCCGCGGGAGTAGAAGTCGAACTTCTCCGGAGACACGCCCCAGAACGACGGAACCAGTTGGAAGGAATCCACCACGTCGAACATGGGCGCCAGTTGCTTGCGGCACTCGTCTGCCGAGCCCACCACCACCATCGCCTCGACCATCTCGTCGCTCACGTGTGCGGCGGCGGCGGCGAGGTTGCGTGCGTGGGCTCGGCAGGCGGCCGCTTCGGCGGCGAAGCCGTAGGTCGCGAACAGCGGTTCCATCTGGGCCATGGCCGCGTAGTGGGCAACGGTGAAACGCGCATCCTCGATGGCCTCGGCGCGGTCGTCGTTGACGTTCACGAACGTGGTGGACTGCCAGTGCAGGTCCGCCCGCTCGCGGCCCGCTGCGCGCAGGGAGTCCGCGAGCAGCGCAACGCCGCGATCGAGCGCCCACTGTGGCGGCCACACCGTCGACAGACCGTCGGCGATCTCGGCGGCGAGGCGGGCCATGCCCGACTGCCAGGCGAACAGCCACACCGGAATCTCGGGACGTACCGGCGGGGCGAGCATGCCCCCGAAGCTCGACCAGTCGTGCCGGTGGTACTCGCCGTCGTAGCGGTCCAGTTCTCCGGTGTGCCCCTTGGCGATCACCAGCCGGATCACCTCGACCGTCTCGCGCATGCGGGCGACGGGTTTGCCCCAGTGCGGCAGGCCGAACCAGCCTTCGTTCCACTCGCGATAGGAGGCGCCGAGACCGAGGATGAGCCGGCCGTCGGAGAGCCGGTCCAGATCGATGGCCGAGCACGCGGTTTCGAAGGGGCTGCGGGCGAAGGCGTTCACCGCGCCGGCCAGCAGATCGATTCGGGTGGTGGCGGCGGCAACCTGCGGGAGGGACACGAACGGCGAACCCCACACCTGGGGGCAGGCGACGCCGCGTAGGCCGGCCGCCTCGACGTCGGCGGCCGCCGCACGGAACTCGAGCCCGGACGTCAGCGGGACCAGGGTGGCCCAGTGCCGGCTGGGGTCGTTGATCATCGGTCGATCCTCTCGGTGCGGGGATGCAGCGAGAGTGCCGGCCGCCCGCAGCGCGCCCGCAGCGCGCCCGCAGCCCTGCTACGTTGCGCCTCCCGACGCTCGCCGCGCTCGTTGGGAGGAGGTTACGCATTGGGCGGGATCGAGCAGGCGGTTGCGATTCGGCTGCTGGGCGCGGTCGAGATCGCCGTGGACGGCCGCATCGTCGAGATCGGCAGCGCCAAGCAGCGCGCGCTGCTTGCGGCGCTCGCCCTCGAGGTGGGGTCGGTCGTGTCGGCCGAACGACTGATCGAGGTGTTGTGGGGTGACGATCCACCCGACACCGTCGCGCCGACGCTGCGCGGGCTGGTGGCCAGGTTGCGCCGGGCCGTGGTCGTCGCCGACGAGGAACCGGTCGCCTGGTTGGGCGGCAGGACGGCCGGCTACGTGCTCGACCTCGGCCCGGACCAGGTCGATCTTCTTCGGTTCGAGCGGCTCGCCGCGGCCGGTCGGGATGCACTCGCCCGGTCCGCGCCCGCCGAGGCTGCACGCGCGCTCGCCGAGGGTCTCGCCCTGTGGCGCGGTCCCGCACTCGACGGCCTGGGCGACTGTCCGATCCTCGCCGCCGAGGCTCGCCGGTTGGCGGGACTGCGCCTCGGCGCCGTCGAGGACCTGGCCGAGGCCGAACTGGGGCTCGGCCGTCCCGGCGACGCGTTGGCCCGCCTCGAACCCCTCGTGGCCGCGCACCCGATGCGGGAGCGGGCCTGGGGTCAGCTCGTGCTCGCGCTCTATCGGCAGGGGCGCCAGGGCGATGCGCTCGCGGCGTATCGGAGAGCGCGTCAGATCGTGTCCGACGAGCTCGGCGTCGACCTGTCGCCGGCGCTGCGAGAACTGGAGTCCCGGATCCTGGCCCACGATCCGGCGTTGACCCCTGCCGCGGCGGCGCGCAGCAACCTGCCGTCGGCGCTGTCCTCGTTCGTTGGCCGCGCGGTGGAGATCTCCGAGGTGATCGACCGGCTCGCCGCCTACCGACTGGTGACCCTGCTGGGGCCCGGAGGCGCCGGCAAGACGCGACTTTCCCTGCAGGTCGCGGGTTCGGTCCGGGAGAACTTTCCCGATGGCGTCTGGTTCGTGGAACTGGCTCCGCTGCGCGACCCGGCGTTGGTGGCCTCCGAGATTGCCGCTGCGGTCGGCCTGGACGCCAACGCGCTGGCCTCCGCGACCCGCCCGTTCCTCGCGGCGCTCTGCGAGCAGTTGCGTACCCGGCGGATGCTCGTCGTGCTGGACAACTGCGAGCACCTGATCGCGGCCGCCGCGCAGGCCGCCCACGAGATCCTGTCCCACTGTCCCGATCTCACCGTGTTGGCGAGTAGTCGAGAGGTGCTCGCCGTGCCCGGCGAGGCAGTCGTCCGGATCGGGCCACTGTCGCTGCCCGAGGAGAACCCGGCGGGCGGCGGCACCGACTCCGACGCCGTGGCCCTGTTCTGCGAACGGGCGCAGGCCTCCAGCGCCGGATTCCGCCTGACCGTGGCCAACGCCGCAGCGGTCGTGCGGATCTGCCGCCGCCTGGACGGCTCGCCGCTCGCCCTGGAACTCGCCGCGGCGCGTATCCGACTGCTCGGTGCCGAGGCGTTGGCCGAGCGTCTCGACGACCGGTTCCGCCTGTTGGCTGGCGGTCCCCGCACGGTCGACCCGCGCCATCGGAGCCTGCAGGCCGCGGTGGACTGGAGCCACGATCTGCTCGCTCCGGCCGAACGCGTCGTGTTGCGCCGGCTGTCGGTTTTCCCGTCGGACTTCGGCCTCGCCGCCGCGGAGGCGGTGACGGCCGGCGGCGGTGGTCTGGACGGCCCGGACGGGCTCGAGGTGTTGGGGATCCTCGGACGGCTGGCGGACAAGTCCTTGCTGTCCGTCGTGGCGGAGGAGACCGTGCAGGTCCGCTACCGCCTGCTGGAGACCCTCCGCGAGTACGCGGCCGCGAAACTCGACCACGCCGGCGAGACCGAGTCCATCCGGGATCGGCACCGGGACCACTTCACGCCGGACCTGTCGTGGTCCGACCACGTCGTGAGCCTCGAGTGGATGCGCTGGTGCGAGACGGAGGCCGCGAACGTCTGGGCGGCGCTGGAATGGGCCCGCGACCGCGACGACGGCGCAGCGGGGCTGCGGTTGGCTAGCTCCCAGTGGGTGTACTGGATGCTTACCGGCACCGCTGGGGCCACGGCCTGGATGCAGCGCGCCGTCACGGCACCGGGCTGCGACCACATTGCGCTGCGGGTGCACGCGCGCTGTGGCTTGGCCATGTTGCTGTTGAACACCGGCGCGGCCGAGGCGGGCCGCTGCGCGGCGCTGATGCGCGAGGCGGTGGACCTGGCAGTCGAGCACGACGACGATTCCGCGGCCTGGGCGCGGATGCTGCTGGGACAGGTCCTGGCCGGTGGAGGTCGGCTGGACGAGGCGGAGCTGTTGTACGGCCAGGCGCTGGAGGCCTTCCAAGCCCTGGGCTCGCGATATCGCCAGGCCTTCGTCCAGGGGATGCTCGCCCACTTGGCCATCGCTCGTGGGGACCTGGGCGAGGCCCGTCGCCTGCTGGAGCAGGCGCTCGCCCTCTCGTCGGGCGACGACGACTACGTCCAGGTGTACGCGCTGGGCCCGTTGGCGCTGCTCGACGCCGTGGCCGGCGAGCAGGATCTGGCGCACCGCCGCGCGGCCCACGCGGTGCGGGTCGCTCGCGATTTCCCCGGCCGCCAGGTGCTGGTGATGGCGCTGACGCGGGCCGCCGAAACCGCGCTGGTCGGCGAGCGCTTCGACGCCCTGGTCGCCGTACTCGACGAACTGCTCGGTCTGCTCCGCGAGGTCGGTTCACCGCGTTGGGTCGCGGAGACCCTCGAGATCGCGGCGGTTGTCCTCGCGCCCGATAGGCCCGAGGCGGCGGCCACCCTCCTGGGCTCGGCCGACGCCCTGCGCGGATCGCTGCGCGAGGAGGGCAGGTTCCTGGCCGTGCTCGCGCACCGAGTGGCGGGCTGCGGTGCGTCGACGGAGGCGGCACTCGGCACCGCGGCCGCGGAGCGTCGACGGCGGGGCGCGGCGATGCACCTCGACGAGGTTCTCGCCTACGCCCGCGCCGAGGTGCTCGCCCGGTAACCGCGGTCCGGCTACGGCTGGATCGTCTGCTTGATGCCGTTGCATCCGGTCACCGTCAGCGACTCGACGTTGTCTCCGGAGCTGACGATGACGTTCTTGATCCGGGCGAAGGACTTGCAGCCGGTGAAGGTCTTCGAGAACGAGTAGCCGTTGCCGTTCTTCCACGACACCTTCGCAACCCCGTCGGCGTCCTGGACGGTGCACCATTCGCTGCCCTCGCCCTGGGTCATCTTGGCGAAGCACGAGGCGGTGGCGGCGCTGTTCTGGACGGCCAGGTCGCCGGGGCCCGGCTGCGGCATCGGAACGGCGTTCGCGCTGCCTGCGAGGGCGAGGACGGCGACGAAGGCGGCTGCGGTGGTCTTGGTGGCGAGGTTCATCGTGGTCTCCCCTTGTTGTGCACCGCCGGTGCGGTGACCTGAGGAGATTCCACTCCGATAGCGCTGCACCGTCTGGAGTAGCGGCTACTCCACCGGCAGGTGGGGATTACTCCGACTGAGCGGCCGCCCCGGCGGGCGGGGCCGGCCGCTCAGCCGAGCAGGTGGGCGGCGTGGCCGCCGTGGTGCGCCAGGCTGCCCGGAAGCAGACCCGGCTCGATCAGAACCGCCAGGCCGAACAGGATCAGCGCTGCCCCGGCCCCGATGCGGATGCGCTGCCCGGAAGGCAGGACCTTCTCGGCGTAGATCAGCGCCGTCACGGTGACCAGCGCGGCGACGTTCATCATCCCCAGCGGGAACATCGCCACCATGAGCGCGGCGCAGCATCCGGCGCAGTGCCAGCCGTGGTGCAGACCCATCCGCAGGGCGCCGAGCCGGCCGTCCCGCCAGTGCTGCATCACGAAGGCCAAGGGCGAACGGCAGGCCGTGAGGCACCGGTCCTTCAACGCCGTGAACTGGTACGCGCCGGCAAGAACGATCAAGCCGCCGCCGATACGCGCCGCGTTGTCGGCGACGACGTCGACGTGCGCGGCCAGGTGTTCGGCGCCGACGGCCGCGAAGTAGACGGGGATCCCGATCGCGGTCCACAGCAGCAGGTACCCGGCGAGGAAGAACTTCAGCGGGGAGACGGCGTGCCCCGCGCCCCGCTTGTTCGCCGAGATCCGGGCGACCATCAGCACCATCGGCGCGATCGCCGGGAACATCGTCGCGACCATCATCGCCATCCACGCGGCGAGGAACAGCCCGGCTCCCAGGCCCATCGTCGGGCTGCCCGCATGCTCACCCGAACCGAGGCCCAGCGCGTACGCCCATGCGGCGGCGGTCAGCAACGCCAGCCCGAGCAGGATGCCTGCTCGGGCCCGAGACATGGGCGTTGCCGTGACCAGCCGCCACAGGGGCGTGCGCTCGTGCGCGTGGTCGTGGGTCGGGGCCGCGGGCGACGGCCCCGACGTCAGGGTGGACAACTAGCTGTCTCCCCCGCCGGACCAGGCGAACGGGATGTGCTTGCTCGAGGTCTTCACCATGCCGAGGTGGAAGTCGCCGAACAGCGGCTCGTCCGACTGCGTGATCTGCCCGACCGCCCACGTTGCGACGCCTGCACCGGGGCCGACCTCGGAGCCGGGAGGGTTGTGCAACTGGACGCGCCTCGTGGGATCGGCCGTCGGACCCGTGAGGGCGACTGCCGACGCCGTGATGCGGCCGGGCACCTCGACGCTCCAGGAGCCGAGGTCCTCGGCAACGTCGATTCGCATCGGGACGACCTCCACTCCGCGGAAATCTCCGATGTTCTGCGCGAAGGCCCCCGGCCACCCGCCTGCGGCTCCGCCCCAGATCGCGCCGATCGCGTTCATCTGCACTTCGGTGGCCCGATCGTCGATCAGCAAGCCGCAGGTCACGTCCGAGGCCGCGCCACCCCAGAGGTCGCCCGTGAACCGGAAGATCACCAAGACGTTGAGGTCGCCCATGTCGACGTCGCCGAAGTGCCCGGAGTTGATGCGGTAGGCAAGCACGGCGTTGCACTGGTTGCCGGTGGGCGGCTGCGCGAACTCGCACGGGCACGCGATGTTGCAACTGCAGACGTCGAACCAGTCGCCCTGGATCGACCACGTCGGCACGGCGGTGGTGGTCATGGCGCGAGCTCCCTTGCTCTGCTGGATTCCCCCGGGGACCTAGCGCGTAGGTAGCTGGGCCCCCGGGGGGTACCGCAGAAGATACACCGAGCACTGCTCACGACAAGAGCAGTGCTCTCGTTATGGGGGAGGCGGGCATACTGACCCGATGACCACGGTGGACACTCCCGCGCCGACGCGCCGCGCGATGCGCTACGCGCAGACCACCGACGAGATCAAGTCGCTGGCCAGGGAGCAGCTGCGCACGGTGGGGGCGCCGGCGCTCTCCCTGCGCGCCGTGGCCCGAGACATGGGCGTGTCCTCCTCCGCCGTGTACCGGTACTTCCCCAGTCGCGAGCGTCTGCTGACTGCGCTGTGCGTGGACGCCTACGACTCCATCGGCACCTCTATGCAGGAGGCGATCACCGGAACGGGGCGGGCCGGCCCGGCGCGGCAGTGGTGGGCGATGTTGCACGCCATGCGCAGCTGGGCGCTGACGCATCCAGTCGAGTTCGGACTGATCGTTGGCCCTCCGGTCCCAGGGCACCACGTGGAGGTCGCGGATACCGGACCGGCGTCCAGCAAGCTCATGACCCCGCCGTTCGGGGTCTACCTGGATGCCGTCCGCAAGGGCGTCGCGGACCCCGGCGCGGTCAACGCACCGACCTCGGCCGGTCGGGGACCGATGCTGAAGTACTTCTGCGACCAAGTGGACCCGGACTACCCGCCGGAGCTCGGCGCAGCCGTCGTTGGGCAGATGTTCGGGGCGCTCGGGATCGTTGCGCTCGAGACCTTCGGTGCCGTTCCGCAGCTGTTTCCGGACCGAGACAAGTTCTGGGCCGGGCAAGTCCGCAACGGAATGCTCGTGCTCGGCTTCGCTCCCGCCACCGTGCGTCGCCTCACCTGACGGGGCGCGCGCGCCTAGCCTGAGCGGGTGCCCACGCCGCCGACCGTGATCGACCTGTTCGCGGGCTGCGGCGGGATGAGCGCCGGCTTCGCGCGGCACGGCTTTCGTCCGGTGCTGGCGGTGGAGTGGAACCTGCACGCCGCGGCCACCTACGCCGCCAACTTCGGGGCCGGGCACACGTTCTGGGGCGACATCGCCGCCCTGGCCGACGACGAGATCCCGGCCGCGGACGTCGTCATCGGCGGCCCGCCCTGCCAGGGCTTCTCCAACCTCGGCAGCAAGGACGTCGACGACCCGCGCAACCAGCTGTGGAAGCAGTACCTGCGGGTGGTGCAACGCGCGCGGCCGAAGGTCTTCGTCATCGAGAACGTCGACCGCTTCCGGTCCAGCAGCGAGTTCCAGTTGTTGCTGGCCGAGGCCGCGGGCGGCTGCATCGCCGAGTACGAACTCGCGCACGGCCTGCTGCTGGCCGCGGACTACGGCGTCGCGCAACGACGGTTGCGGACCTTCGTGATCGGCTCGCGGATCGGGCCGGTGGACCTGCCGGCGCCGACGCATGCGAAGCTCCCCGGCCAGCTGGCGCCGTGGCGCACCGTCGCCGACCGGATCGACGATCCGCAGCGCTTCCCCTGGGCGCCTCGGGGCACCGAGCTGCCGGCCTCGCGTGCGGAGTACTTCGGCGAGACGGTGCCGGGAATCTTCAAGAGCCGGGACCTGCACTTCGGTCGCACGCCCCGCGAGCTGTCGTTGGCCCGCTACGACTGCGTCCCGCCGGGCGGCGGGCGCTTCGACGTCGCCCCGGAACTGCTGCCGCGCTGCTGGCGAGACAAGCCCACCGGCACCACCGACGTGATGGGCCGCATGCGCTGGGACGCCCCGTCGCTGACCATCCGCACCGAGTTCTTCAAGCCGGAGAAGGGCCAGTACCTGCACCCGCAGTGGGACCCGCACAATCGAACGCGCCGCGTGAACCGCGTGATTACCCACGCCGAGGCCGCTGCGCTGCAGGACTTCCCGGAGGACTACCTCTGGTGCGGCTCCAAGACCGAGATCGCCAAACAGATCGGCAACGCCGTCCCCGTCGGCCTCGCGGCCGCCGTCGCCGGCCGCGTCCGCTCGGCGCTGGGCGGCTCGGCTATCGGATGACATCCGCTACGGCTGCCTGTCGTACCGCTGGAGGTGCGACAAGGGCGGCGAGGGGATGTCATCCGTTGGCGGCCACGCATGTCAGCTGTCGGTATCGGCGCCTGGGTCGGAGCCGAGGGGTTCGTCGGGGGAGTCGGCTGGCTCCGGCGCACCGGCGGGGACCGGCTTCTTCATGGTGCGCAGGAACAGCTGCGCGACGTCGATGACCTCGGCCTCGGCGCCCTTGCCGTTGACGCTGTCGCTGATCATCGTCTTGCAGAACGGGCAGCCGGTGACGATCGCGTCCGGAGAGAGCGCGAGCGCCTCTTCGGTGCGGTTGTCGTTGATGCGCGTGCCGATGGTCTCCTCCATCCACATGCGCGCGCCGCCGGCCCCGCAGCAGAAGGAGCGCTCCTTGGAGCGTTCCATCTCCTTGAACTGCAGCCCGCCGACCTTCGCGATGAGCTCGCGCGGCGGGGAGTAGACCTTGTTGTGCCGGCCCAGGAAGCAGGGGTCGTGGTAGGTCGCGGAGCCCTCGACGTTGACGACCGGGGTGAGCTTCCCGGCGGCGACGAGCTCGTTGAGCAGTTGCGTGTGGTGCACGACCTCGAAGGTGCCGCCGAGTTGCTCGTACTCCCGGCCGATCGTGTTGAAGCAGTGCGGGCACGTCGCGACGATCTTCGTGGCCTTGGCCTCCTTCAGCGTCTCGACGTTCTCCTGCGCGAGCATCTGGAACACGAACTCGTTGCCCATGCGTCGCGCGGGGTCGCCGGTGCAGGTCTCGGCCTGGCCCATGATCGCGAACTTCACGCCGGCGATGTGCAGCAGCTCCGCGACGGCCTTCGTCGTCTTCTGCGCCTTGTCGTCCAGCGATCCGGCGCACCCGACCCAGAACAGCCACTCGACCTCGGAGAGGTCCTCGACGTCCTTGCCGACGACCGGGACCTCGAAGCCGAGGTCCTTCGTCCACTCGGTGCGCATGCGCTTGGGCATGCCCCACGGGTTGCCGGCCTTCTCCAGGTTCTTGAGCATGCCGCCGGCCTCGGACGGGAACGAGCTCTCGATCATCGTCTGGTAGCGGCGCATGTCGACGATGTGGTCGATGTGCTCGATGTCCACGGGGCACTGCTCGACGCACGCGCCGCAGTTCGTGCACGACCACAGCACGTCGGGGTCGATGACCCCGCCCTCCTCGGCGGTGCCGACGAGCGGACGTTCGGCCTCGCGCTTCACCAGCTCGGGCAGCGAGAGGCGTTCCTCCTCGGTGGCCAACAGCCACGGGGCCTTCGCGAACGCGTGGTCGCGGAGCTCGAGGATGACCATCTTCGGCGAGAGCGGCTTGCCGGTGTTCCAGGCCGGGCACTGGGACTGGCAGCGGCCGCACTCGGTGCACGTCGCGAAGTCGAGGAAGCCCTTCCAGGTGAAGTCCTCGACCTTGGAGCGGCCGAAGATGTCGACCTCGGGGTCGGCCTCCTCGAAGTCGAGGTTCTTGCCCGCCGACTGCATCGGCAGCAGCGGGCCCAGGCCGTTCGGCTTGCGCGCGAACGTGATGTTCAGCGGCGCGATGAAGATGTGCATGTGCTTGGAGTAGACGACGATCACCAGGAAGCTGAGCATGATCGCGAGGTGCCCGAGCAGGAAGGCGGTCTCGATCCACTCCAGCGCGTGGTGGCTGTCGATGTTCTCGAAGCCCTTGCCGATGGCCTTGGAGACGAACGCCCCGTTGTCGTAGGGCAGGTTCCCGGCCGCGTAGGCCGCGCCGCGCAGGACGAACATCGTCCACAGGACGTTGAAGATCATGATCAGGATGACCCACGCGCCGCCGGTGTGGGAGCCCTTGAAGCGCGACTTGCGGTCCAGCTTGGCCGGCGACTGCTTGAAGCGAATGAGCGCGAAGGTCGCGATGCCGAACAGCGCGAGCAGCGCGATGAGGTCCTGCGCGAAGCCGAGGATCTCCCACTTGCCGACGAGCGGAATGTGGAAGTCGTGGTCGAACAGCGCGCCGTACGCCTCGACGTACACCGTGCCCAGGATCAGGAAGGCCCAGAAGACGAAGGCGTGCGCGACGCCGGGGATCGTCCACTTCAGCAGCTTGCGCTGCGCGAACACCTCGATCGCCTGGCGCTTCAGCGCCTGGCCGATCTTCGGCCGCTCGACGTTCTTGAGCCGGTCCGGGTCCGGCTGGCCGGTCATGGCCAACTTGAACAACCACAGGCCACGGCGCGCGGCGATCGGCAGTACCGCCAGCGTCATCCCGATGCCGACGACGATCCGGACAGCAGTCATGCGGGCAATCCCCTCGGTGGGGTGTGGAGCGCCCGGGCGAGGTGCTCCGTGGGCGACGCTATCGCCGTGCGGGCCGCGAGGGTCCCGTGGCGGATGCGTCGCACGCATACTACCCGCCAGTAACCTGGGCGTGACAGAGGCGCCCGCCTATCCTCGATGTCGTGAAGGTCGTGATGCTCGACGCCCCGCAGGCGATGCTGGACGAGCGGCGCCGGCTCGGTCTCGACGGTCGCGACGAGATGTGGGACGGAGTGCTGCACATGGTCCCGCCCGCGGGGGGTCCGCATCAGCGATTCGGCTCTCGGTTGTTCTTGGTGCTGGCGCCGCTGGCCTTAGCTCGAGGGCTAGAAGTGTCGGCCGAGACCGGCCTGTTCGAATCGGACGTCAACTATCGCGTGCCCGATCAGCTCTACTACCGCCCCGAACACGCCTCCGAACGCGGTGCGGAGGGCGGCGAGTTGGTGATCGAGGTTCGTTCGCCAAAGGACGAGAGCTACCGCAAGCTCGACTTCTACGCCGCTCTCGGCGTGCGCGAGGTGTTCGTCCTGCACCCCGACGACCGTCGAGTCGAGATGTTCGCGCCGGTCGACGGCCAGATGCGCCCGGTCAGCCCGGACCCGTCCGGCCGCCTGTACTGCGCGGTGCTCGGCGTCTCGTTCTCAACGGTGGGCGGGCTGCTACGCGTCGAGTGGGCGGACGGCTCCGCCGAGATCTGATCTCCGGTCGAATTCCCGTCCCTGCCGATCAGCCGAGCCACACGATGTCGAAAATGCGAATGACCTCGCCCGCGTCGTCGACGTGGAACTCCAGCATTCCCCGTCCGTCGTCGAAGGTCGTGCCTCGGAACGCGGGGTCGTCACCGGGCAGCAAGGCGCGCACGTTGTCCCAGGGGCGCTCGATCAGATCGGCTGCGCGGGAGACGAGAGCATCGCGAGCGGGTGCGGGCAGATGGTGGAACCTCTCCGCCGCGCCGACGGAGAGCATGATGCGGTAGGTCACGCGGTGGGCCGCCGCGCGACCAACTGCTCCAGCGGAACGTCCCCGACGGTGTCGCCGGCTCGGGCCGTGGCCAAACGGTCGGCGTAGCCGGGATCGGAGTATGCGACGGCGCGCAGATACCAGAAACGCAGCAGCGTGGTCAGTTCTCGGAACTGCTCTGGCCTCCGCGCCCCCTCGACCGCCTCGGCATACTCGGCCAGGAATGCCGCGTGGTACTCCGCCGGAAGCATGCGCAGGATCTCGGCGGGGTCGTCCGGTCCCGGGGCGCTATGCACTGGCAGCGCGGTCATGGCGTCACTGTACTTGCCTCAAGTGCGGCGGATGATGCCCTTTCTCACCGTGATGGGCTCGGCTGGCAGCGGCAGTAGCGCCGGACCCGCCAGGACAGCGCCGTCCGTGATGCGAAACCGGCTGTTGTGGCAATAGCACTGGATGGCGCCGTCGCGCACCTCGGCGACCTTGCAGCCGCTGTGCGTGCACGTGGCCGAGAAGCCGCGGAAGTCCCCCTTGGTGGGCTGGGTGACGACGAGGTTCTCCTTCGCGAAGACCTTGCCCCCGCCGACGGGGATCTCCGAGGTCCGCGGCTCTACCGCCGCGGCGAGGCCGAGGACGCCGGCGGTACGCAGGACGGTCCGGCGTTCGACGCCCATCAGAAGGTCGTGCAGCCGGGCGGGGGCATCGGGGTGAAGTCGTAGGCCTCGGCGAAGTTCAAGAGCGCGGGCTTCGCGGATCGGTCGTTGGCCATGCCCCAGTACACGCCCACGAAGGTGGCCGGCTCGGAGTTCTCCGGGACTCGGGTGAGGTGCAGATCGTGGTGCACATGCGACACCGCGTCCCCGGCCACGTTCTCCTCGATCTTCGCGCACCCGGAATCGGTGGCCGCCCAGGTTTCGCTCGTGCCCCTGGTCTGGAACGCGATGCCCGGGGCGTGCCGGTACCAGCCGGTGGAGGTGCCGGGCAGGACGTTGTCGATCACCAGCATCAGAACGTCGGCGCCGTCGGGGATCTTCGACCGCGCCGCGGCGACGTGACCGTGCGCCCGCTCCTTCGCGATCGGCCGCCACACTCCTGATCCCAGCGCGGTCGTCGCAACGCCGACGGAGGCCGTGCCGACCCCGGCGCACCCGGCCGGCGTCTGTGCCGCGGGGCCGTCGACGAGTGGTGTGCCGATGGATTTCGGCAGGCCGTCGAAGTACCCGACGAATTCGGCGTTGTCCTTGGCGCCGACGTGGATCGTGCCCGCGGGCAGGACGGCCACGTCGGGCGCGGTGTACTCGCGGGCCGCGCAGCCCTTGGCCTGGACCACGCGCACGGTGCCCGACGTCAGGGCGAGCAGGGACACGCCCGGCTGGGATCGCCAGCCGGTGCTGGAGCCCGCTTGCAGCGCGTAGGAGCCGAGATAGGCGCCGGTGCCAGGCGCGACGTTCACGGTCGCACCGCCCACGGCCGGCCCGCGGACGACGTTCTCCATCGTCGCGAATCCGTACGGCGGAGTGGCCGTGGCGATGCCCGTCGTCAGCGCCGTGCCGAGCACGACGGTCGTTGCTGCAATGGACGTTCGAAACACATCGGTCTCCCTGGCTAGGCGGATGGATGGGTGGAGAGCGCGGCTGCGGCACCCAGAAGCGTTTCTGCCACCGGCGAGTAGTCGACGCTGAGCCAGTGCTCGGGGCGCATCCGGAAGAGCACGCCCTCCGGCGCCCAGCAGGCCTTGGCGAACTCCGGCCCGTCCGTCTCGCCGAGGTAGCGGACGCAGATGTCGACCGCGACCTCCAGCGGCGCCGGGGTCTGGCACGCCACCACCGGACCCTCGACGCTGACGTACCGGTTCGGCCAGGCGTCGGACTGCACGGTGAGCGTGAAGCGGCCCGCGGCCCGGATGAGCTGCTCCTTCAGCCCTGCGTAGCTCCACAGCAGGACCTCGCCACCCGGTTGGTAGCCGAACCAGACCGGCACCGCCAGCGGTGCTCTGCCGGGACGATCGACGGCGACGACGCCGACGTGCGGCTGGGCCAAGAAGTTCTGACGTTCGGTCGCACTCATCGTCAACGACATGCCTCAGCCCCTCAGGACGAACTGGGCGAGCAGACGCGCGCGTTTGATCGGCCGAGTTGCGCAATCGCCGTCGATCTCCACCAGCTGCAGGGTCCCGTCGGCCGCCGACGACGTGAACACGACGCCTTGGAAGGTGCCGTTGCCCTCGATCACCGTGGTGCCGGCACCCGTGGGATAGGCGATGCGGTACGAGAACTCGCCACTGGCCGCGCAGCCTCCGTCGAATGTGCCCTTCGAGGTATAGGTACCCGGCCCGGTTGCGCCGGCGCTTGCGCAGTCGGCCGTACCCACACTGTGGACGGTCCCCGAGTTCGGTGGGAGCGCCAGTCCTTCGGAGCTGGTCAGGATTGTGTCGACGAAACAGATCGCCGGTCCACCAGCCCGGGCCTCCGGCGCGAGCGAGAGCATGGACCCGAGCGAGACGCCCAGCGCGAGGGCGAACTTCCAGGTGACGATCCTCATGGCGGTGTGCTCCTCGAAGGCGGCGTCGGCACGGTGGCGGTTGGCCCGACTCTGGGCGATGACGGCTGGGCGAATATCACCCGAGCGGGTGATATTCGGCGGTCGTCTCGATTCGATGGTGAGAGCACCGAACAAGGGAGCACCCGTGGCGCCGTCGCTACCCACCGGAACGGTGACGTTCCTGCTGACCGACATCGAGTCCTCGACGGCCGGCTGGGAGGCCGACCGCGCCGCCATGGCCTCGGCCGTGGCCCGGCACTACGAGATCCTCGACGAGGTGATCGCCGCCGCGGGTGGCGTCCGGCCGGTGGAACAGGGCGAGGGCGACAGCGTCGTGGCCGCGTTTGCGCGGGCCACTGACGCCCTGCGCGCGGCCGTCGAGATCCAGCGGACGTTCGCTGCGGATGGGCTGCCGGTCGCCGTACGGATCGCGCTGCACACCGGCGAGGTGGCGCTGCGGGACGAGGGCAACTACTTCGGGCCCGCGGTCATCCGCTGCGCCCGGCTGCGTGCCGTCGCCCACGGCGGGCAGATCGTGTGCTCGCGATCCACCGCGGACGTCGCTGCGGACATGCTGCCGCCGGGTATCGCCCTGACCGATCTCGGCGCGCACCGGTTGAAGGACCTGAGCCGGCCAGAGCAGGTTTTCCAGGTGTGCCATCCCGACCTGCGCTCGCAGTTCCCGCCGTTGCGCAGCCTGGAGGCCATCCCCAACAACCTGCCGGTGCACCTGACCTCGTTCGTCGGCCGGGAGGCGGAGCTTGCCGAACTCGCGCGGTTGGCGGCCGGCAACCGACTGCTGACGCTCGCCGGGCCCGGCGGCGTCGGCAAGACCCGCCTCGCCGCGAGGCTCGCCGCCGAGGTGGCGGCCGATCGCCCCGACGGGGTCTGGTGGGTCGAGCTGTCCGCCCTGACCGATCCCGATCTCGTCGTCGAGGCGGTGTTGACCGTGCTGGGCGTGGGCGACGCCGGCGGCACCTCGGCCCTCCAGCGGCTGCTCGTCCACCTGGCCAACCGCGACCTCCTGCTCGTGCTCGACAACTGTGAGCACCTCGTCGAGGAGTGCGCGCTGCTGGCAGACAGCCTGCTGCGGGGGTGTCCCGGAGTGCGCCTGATCGGCACGAGCAGAGAAGCACTCGGCGTGGCCGGAGAAGTCACCTGGCGGGTTCCGCCGATGGGCCTGCCCGCGTCCGCGGCGCCGCATGCGCCCGATTCCCTGCGCACGTTCGACGCGGTGACGCTGTTCGTCGATCGCTCGGTGGCGGCGCGGCCCAACTTCGTCGTGGACAACGCCACCGCGCCGGTGATCGCGGAGATCTGCGCGCGGCTCGACGGCATCCCGTTGGCGATCGAACTCGCCGCCGCTCGCTCGCGAACGCTGACGCCGAATCAGATTCTCGCCGAGCTCGAGGACCGCTTTCGGCTGCTGACCGGACGCACGCGAGGTGCGCTGGCCCGGCAGCAGACGCTGGAGGCCTCCGTGGCCTGGAGCCACGATCTGTTGAGCGAGGCCGAACGAACCGCCTTCCGTCGACTCGCCGTGTTCGCGGGCGGGTTCGGCCTCGACGCGGCCGAGGCGGTCGTACCGACGGTGGGTCCCGGCCCTGACCGCGGGGCGGTGCTGGACCTGCTCGACTCGCTGGTCGCCAAGTCCATGGTGGCGACCCTCGACGGCCCGGACGGGCGCTACCGCCTGCTGGAGACCATGCGCGCCTTCGGCGCCCGAGAACTCGCCGGCGCCGGGGAAACGGCCGCGGCGCGCGAGGCACACCTGGCGTACTTCGTCGGATACATGGTCGATGCGGAGCCGGACGTCCTGGGCATCAACCCTCTGCGCCTGCGCCGGTTCCGGCTCGACCAGGACAACGTGCGCTCGGCTCTCGACTGGGCGTTGGCCGCCGAGGACCCGAGCCAGGCTCCGGACCTGGCATGGCGTTGGGGGATCGTATGCCTACTCGGCGGGCGTCCGCGCGAGGCGGGGGAGTGGGCGGCGCGCGCGGCGGCGCGCACCGGCGCCTCGCCCGGCGAGCTCGCGAACTGCGTCTGGATATTGGGTCTGAGCGCCTGCGCCATGGCCGACGTCCCCGGCATGATCGAGGCGAACGCCGCTCTCCAGCGGCTGGCGGCCGAGGACGGCGGACATGAGGCGCTGGGTCGAGCGGCGCATCTGAAGGCGTCGCTCACGTTAATGGTCGATCCCGAGGCGGCGCTGGTCGCAGTGGCCGAAGCGGAGGCCCACGCGCAGGCCGCGGGGGACCTGCTGACGCCCTTGGACCTGGCCGCCGACCGAACCTGGATCGCGGGCCGTGCCGACGACCTCGCCAACGGCCGAAAGATCGCCATGGACGCCGTCGCCCACATCGATGCCGTCGGCAACGACTGGTTTGGCTCCTGGAACTACGCGTGGGCCGCGTTGCTGGCTCGCCGAGCCGGCGACCTCGGCACCGGCCGTGCCCTGGCCGGCACCGGACTGCGGCTCGCTCACGGGCTGGGCGAGGCGATGATCGGTGCGTTGAACACCGCGGTCCTGGCCGAGATCGACATCCTGGCCGGCAACCCGGAGCAGGCGCTGAGGCTCGTGGAGCCCGCCGTGGCCGCCTGTGCGGAGGCGAGCGGCTACGTGGCGTTCGGCTATCTGACGGTGGTTCACGGGCTGGCGCTCGCCGGCGTCGGGCGGCCTGCCGACGCCATCGAAACGCTGCGCACCGCCGTAGGGACCGGGGCCGACCTGCAGGACGCCTGGCAGCACGCGCAGGCGGCCCTCGCGCTCGCCCGGCTGCTCGCCGGCCGGGGCGAGGACATCGCCGAGCTCCTGACCGCTGCGCGGGCCTGCGCGGACAACGTGCGCAGTCCCTGGGTGGCAGCGGTGGCCGATCACCTCGAAGGCCTGGCCGGTCGAGACCTCGGCCGAGCCGAAGACCTGCAGCACGCGGCGCTCGCAGTCCACGTCGCCCAGGGCTACGCGCTCGACGTCGTCGACACCCTCGAGGCCCTCGCGGCGCTGGCCGCCGCGCAGGAGAGCCGGGCGGAGGCCGCGCGCCTCTACGGTGCGTGCGCCGCGCGCCGTGAGGAACTCGGGTACCGGCACGGCTCGCCGAATCTCGACGCGCTGCACGAGGCACTGGGCGAGGAGGCGTTCGCGACGGCCTTGAAGGAGGGCGAGGCCCTGAGCATCGATGCCGCGGTCGCCTACGCCAGCCGGGCGCGCGGTGAGCGGGGGCGGCCGTCGTTCGGCTGGGCGAGCCTGACGCCGACGGAGATGGAGGTGGCCCGTCTGACCGCGGACGGAAGCACGAACGCCGCCATCGGGGCGGCGTTGTTCATCAGCCCGAACACCGTGAAGACCCACCTGAAGAACGTCTACGCGAAGCTCGGGCTGGCCACCCGCGCGGAACTGGTCGCCGAGGCAACCCGACGGCAGGAACGCCGCGCCTAGCGCTCGACGCAGTCGGGCGCGCGAAGGCCTGCGAGCAGAGAAGCACAACGTGTGGCGGCATTCCGGCCCGCGTGTTCCGCAGAGCCTGCTTCCCTGCTCCCCAGCCTCCGCCGGGACAGCGGCGTGCCCGCTACTCGGGGTCCGGGGTGGTGGGGCCGCCGACGAGCGCGCCCGGCGCAAGCCCCGCCTCGATCCGGCCGAGTTGATTGCGGAAGACGTAGCGGAAGACCACCTTGAGCGAGGCCGCGACCGGCAGGGCGGTCAGGGCGCCGATGGCGCCGCCGATCGCCGCGCCGGCGAGGACCGCGATGAACACCGCGATCGGCGAGAGGTCGACGGCCTTGGAGAACACGCGCGGGGCGAGCACGTAGTTCTCGAACTGCTGGTAGGCCAGCAGCACCACGAAGACGACGATCGCCAGGTTCACGCTCTCGGTGAGCGCGACCAGGGTGCACACGATGGCGCCGATGGTCGCGCCGACCTGCGGGATCGCGTCGAGGAAGCCGACCGCGAGGCCGAGGATCATCGCGTAGGGAACCCCGGCGATCGACAGGAACGTGGCGGCGAAGATGCCGGCCGACGCCGAGACCAGCAACTGCCCGGTGACGTACCCGCCGATGCGGTCCAGGGACTCGTCGAGGACCCGTACCTTCTCCGGCTCGTGCAGGGCGCGTGCGGCGAAGGAGTGCAGCCGCGGCATCGCGAGCATGAAGTACACCGTCAGCGCCGCGACCGTGAAGATGCCGAACAGCGCGGTCGCGACGCCGCCGACGACGCCGTAGACCGTGCCGAGCGAACTGGTGGCGATCTCGGGGATCTTGTCCAGGCCGTCCTGGATGCCCTTCTGCACCTCGGGGTCGTCGAGCTTGATGCCGAAGATCTGCCGGCCCTCGCCGCGTTCGGAGAGGTCGTTGAGCAGGTCCGGGATCGCCTTGACGAAGTCGGCGGCCTGCCCGATCGCCGGCGCGACCATCAGCCACACGATCAGCGCGAACACCGTCATGCCGCCGAGGACGATGACCAGCACCGCGAGGCCGCGGCGGATCCCGCGGCGCTCCATCCGGCGGATGAACGGCTCGAGCCCGGCCGCGAAGAAGAAGCCGAGGAAGATCGACGCGGCCACCGAGCGCACCTCGCGCAGCAGCAGCGCCGCACCGATCACCAGCAGGATGACCGCGGCGGCCTTGGCGTAGTGGACCATCGGCGGCAGGCTCGACGGCCCCCGGTGGCTGGCTACCTCGGCTCGGGTCTCGGTCATGACGCGATCGACGATAGGACTGCCGGCGCGCCCCGCCGGGTTGCCGCGCCCTTGCCGAGGTCCCGGCCCACCCATCCTCGGCAGCCGGGCGGCCCCTACCCGGACCTCCGTAGGGGCCGGCGCGCTGCCGAAGTTGCGGTTCCGAGGGCGCGGCGTTCGTGCTGCAGCGGCGGTGCGGGGCTGCGAGTGCTGGAATGGCGGCATGAGCGGCCCGGGGATCGTCCAGATCGACGGGTCGCCGCTGTCGCCGGAGCAGGTCGTCGCCGTGGCCCGCGAGTACGACGTCGTCGAGTTGTCCGCGGCGGCGCTGGCGGCGATGGCCGCGACGCGGGCCCGAGTCGAGGAACTGGCCGCGGGGGAGTCCCCGGCCTACGGCATCTCGACGGGCTTCGGGGCACTGGCCACCAGGCACATCCCGCCCGCGGACCGAGTGACGCTGCAGCGCAGCCTGATTCGCTCGCACGCCGCGGGCTGCGGGGCGCCCGTCGAGCGCGAGGTGGTGCGGGCGCTGATGCTGCTGCGCCTGCGGACTCTGGCGACCGGTCGCACGGGGGTCCGGCCGGAGACCGCCCTGGCACTTGCGGCGCTGTTGAACGCCGGCGTCGTGCCCTACGTGCCCGAGTACGGCAGCCTCGGCTGTTCCGGCGACCTCGCGCCGCTTTCGCACGTCGCGCTGGTGTTGATGGGCGAAGGCGAGGTGCTCGACTCCGGCGACGACCCCACGCCCGCCGGCCCCGCCCTGGCCGCGGCGGGGCTCGAACCCGTCGTGTTGGCCGAGAAGGAGGGCCTCGCGCTGATCAACGGCACCGACGGGATGCTCGGCACTCTCGTTCTGGCCTGTGCCGATCTCGGCGAGCTGGTCAAGCACGCCGACCTTGCCGCCGCGATGAGCGTCGAGGCGCTGCTCGGTACGGACCGGGTCTTCGCCGCCGACCTGCAGGAGCTCCGCCCGCACCCGGGCCAGGCCGCGAGCGCCGCGAACCTCCGGGCGCTGCTCGCCGGCTCGCCGATCGTCGCCTCGCACGCCGGGCCGGACGACACTCGGGTTCAGGACGCGTACTCGCTGCGCTGCGCGCCCGCGGTGCACGGCGCCGTCCGGGACACCCTCGCCCACGCGCAACTGGTCGCGACGCGCGAACTGGCCGCGGCCATCGACAATCCCGTCGTCCTGCCCGACGGCCGGGTCGAGTCCAACGGGAATTTCCACGGCGCCCCGGTCGCCTACGTCCTCGATTTCCTGGCCATCGCGGCGGCGGATCTCGCCTCGATCTCCGAACGCCGCACGGACCGGCTGCTCGACCGGAACCGGTCGCACGGGCTCCCGCCGTTCCTCGCGCACGACGCGGGCGTGGACTCCGGGCACATGATCGCGCAGTACACCCAGGCGGGGATCGTGTCGGAAATGAAGCGGCTGGCCGTTCCTGCCAGCGTGGACTCGATACCGTCGTCGGCCATGCAGGAGGACCACGTGTCCATGGGCTGGGCCGCCGCGCGCAAGCTGCGCCGCGCCGTCGACGGACTCACGCGCGTGCTCGCGATCGAGATCCTCACCGCGGCCCGCGCGCTGGACCTGCGGGCACCGCTGCAGCCGGCCCCGGCGACCGGCGCTGCCGTCGTAGCGCTGCGGACCGTCGTACCCGGCCCCGGTCCGGACCGCTACCTCGCCGCCGAGATCGAGGCCACCGTGCAGGCCGTCCGCGCCGGCGCCCTGCTCGCCGCAGTGGGGACGCTGGCGTGATCCGGGCAGCCTGCGGGCCGAACCGCACCGCGAAGACCTGGTCTGCCGAGGCCGCGCTGCGGATGCTTGCCAACAACCTCGACCCGGACGTGGCCGAGCACCCCGAAGAGCTCGTCGTCTACGGCGGCACCGGCAAGGCCGCGCGGGACTGGCCGAGCTACCACGCCCTGGTTCGCACGCTGACCGACCTCAAGCCCGACGAGACCATGCTCGTCCAGTCCGGTCGGCCCGTCGGCGTGCTGCGCACCCACGAGTGGGCGCCGCGCGTGCTGATCGCGAACTCGAACCTGGTGCCGGACTGGGCGAACTGGCCGGAGTTCCGCCGCCTCGAGGCGCTCGGCCTAACCATGTACGGGCAGATGACCGCGGGCTCCTGGATCTACATCGGCACCCAGGGCATCCTGCAGGGCACCTACGAAACCTTCGCCGCCGTCGCCGAAAAGCGGTTCGGCGGCACGCTCGCCGGCACCATCACGCTGACCGCAGGCCTCGGCGGCATGGGCGGCGCGCAGCCGCTCGCGATCACGATGAACGGCGGGGTCGCGATCGTCGTTGAGTGCGATCCGACGCGCATCGCGCGGCGCCTGGACCAGCGCTACCTCGACGTCGTCGCCTCGACTCTCGACGACGCCCTGTGGCAGGCCGAGGAGGCGCGAGAGAAGAAACGCCCGCTGTCGATCGGCGTGCTCGGCAACGCCGCCGACGTTCTCCCCGAGCTCTTGGTGCGCGCTCCGGCGATCGACATCGTCACCGATCAGACCTCCGCCCACGACCCGCTGGCCTACCTGCCCTCCGGCGTCGACCTCGACCGCTGGGCCGATCTGCGCCGTGACGACCCCAAGGGCTGCGCGCAGCGGGCAGGTGCGTCCATGGCCGCGCACGTCGAGGCGATGTGCGGCTTCCTCGACCGCGGCGCCGAAGTTTTCGACTACGGCAACTCGATTCGCGTCGAGGCCCAGGCCGCCGGCTACCCGCGCGCCTTCGACTTCCCCGGCTTCGTGCCCGCCTACATCCGTCCGCTGTTCTGCGAGGGGAAGGGCCCGTTCCGCTGGGCCGCCCTGTCGGGCAGTCCCGCCGACATTGCCGCCACCGACGACGCGGTGCTGTCCCTGTTCCCGGACAACCCGACAGTCACCCGCTGGATCACCGCCGCTCGGGAGAAGGTGAAGTTCCAGGGCCTGCCCGCCCGGATCTGCTGGCTCGGCGCCGGCGAGCGGGACCGCGCGGGCCTGGAGTTCAACAAGATGGTGTCCGTCGGGAGGCTGAAGGCGCCGATCGTGATCGGCCGCGACCACCTCGACTGCGGCTCCGTCGCCTCGCCCTACCGGGAGACCGAGGCCATGCTCGACGGCTCGGACGCCATCGCCGACTGGCCATTGCTGAACGCGATGGTCAACGTGGCCTCCGGCGCCAGTTGGGTGTCCATCCACCACGGCGGTGGGGTCGGCATGGGCCGCTCCATCCACGCCGGGCAGGTCACCGTCGCGGACGGCTCGCCGCTCGCGGCCGAAAAGTTGTCCCGCGTGCTGACCAACGACCCGGCCATGGGCGTGATCCGGCACGTCGACGCGGGCTACGACCGTGCGGCAGAGGTGGCCGACGCGCGCGGGCTGCCGATCCCCATGCGCGGATCCGGCGACGCCTGATCGTTACGGGACGGAAAGTGTCAATCCGGACACGCAGCGTGTCGATCGCGTTGTAGCGGCCCTGGGCACCGGCACCGGGGTTACGTTTGTCATCACCATGAAGAGTTGTCGCATCCCTAGGTGCCCGGTGGTCGGACGATGATCGAGTTCGAGGGCGTCACCAAGGTCTTCCCGGGCGGTACGACCGCGGTGGACGACGTCAGTCTCGTGGCCCCCGCCGGGCGCATCACGGTGCTGATGGGCCCACGCGGCTGTGGCAAGACGACGCTGCTGCGGATGGCCAACCGCATGATCGACCCGTCCGCGGGTCGGGTGCTGGTGAACGGCGCCCCGAACACCAACGTGCGCCGCTCCGCGCTGCGCCGCGGCATCGGCTACCTCGCCGCGGGCGGCCTGTTCCCGCATCGCACGGTGGCCCGCAACATCGAAACCGTTCCGCTGCTGCTCGGCAGCGGCCGCGACGACGCCCGCCAGCGCGCGATGGCGCTGCTCGAGCACGTCGGTCTGCCGGCGACCTTCGCGGACAAGTACCCGGGCCAGCTCTCCGCCGGCCAGCAGGCCCGCGTTGCCCTCGCGCGGGCGCTCGCCGCGGACCCGCCGATCCTGCTCCTCGACGCCCCGTTCACCTCGCTCGAACCGGCCGTGCGCCAGGACATCCAGGACGACCTGCTCGAGCTGCAGCGGATCGCGCCGAAGACGATCCTGCTCGCCACCGAGGACATCGACGAGGCCATCAAGCTCGGCGACCAGATCGCGGTGATGGACGCCGGCCGGCTGATGCAGCTCGCCACCCCGCAGGTGCTCCTGTCGTATCCGGGCAGCGACTACGTCGCCGACCTTCTCGGCCGCGACCGCGGCATCCGGAAGCTGACCTTCCTTCCGGCGGGCGACCTTCCGCTGACCCCCGCCGCCACCGTGCAGGCCGGTACCACCGGCTCGCGGGCGCAGGCGATTGCCAGCTCGCAGCGCGAACGCTGGCTCCTCGTCCTGGACCCGGATCGGCGCCCGCGCGGCTGGGTGGACAGCGCCGCCCTGGGCCCGGATCAGATCGTGTCCGGCCCCGTCGTACACCCGCTCGGCGGCACGTTCTACCCGGACGAAAGCGTCCTCGCCGCACTGGATGCCGCGATCCTGTCGCCGCCCGGCCTGGCCGTCTGCCTCGACGACTCCGGCAGGACGCTCGGCGTCGTCAGCCACACCGACATCGCGAAGTACCTCGGCGCGCAGCCGCCCGTGCCGGTCACCGCGATCGCCACCCCGATGGAGAACCTGCGCCCCGCGCGCATGCTCGCCGAGGATGCCGCTCGCCTCGCCGCCGCCGCGGCCCCGGCGCCGGAACCCGTCACCGCGCCGATGCCCGTCGTCCGCGAGCTGGAGCCTGCGCCCGTCTTCCGCAAGCCCGAGCCCGAGCCGGCCCCGGTGTTCCGTGCGCCCGAGCCGACGTTCCGCGTGCCCGAGCCCGAGCCGGCCCCGGTGTTCCGGGCACCCGAGCCGGAGCCCGAGCCGTCGTTCCGTGCGCCCGAGCCGGAGCAGCCCGCTACCCCGGAGCCGGTCACGGCGCCGATGCCGGTGGTCCGCGAGCCGGAACCGGCGCCCGAACCGCCGACCGCGCCGATGCCCGTCTTCGCCGAACGCAAGCCGGAACCCGAGCCGGAGCGGCCTTCCGTCGTGCCGGCGCCCGTAACTCGCGCGCCCGATCCGGCGCCGGTCGTCAAGGAAGCTTCCCGGCCGACGACGCCGGTGCCCGTGGCCTCCTCGACCCCGAGCGTCCGCCCCGTCCCGGCCAACGGCGGCGGGTCCACGGGAGCCATCCCGGTGACCGCTACCGAGCCGGCCGTTGCCGCCGGTGCGACGGCTACCGCAACCGAAACGCGCGCCGAGACCCGCCGCTCCTCCTCCTCGTCATCCTCCTCCTCGTCCTCCGCAGGCGGCTGGGAGTGGCGTTCCGACATCGGCCAGTGGGTGCAGGTCGAGGCCGACGCCGAGGCCACCCAGTGAATTGGGCCTGGGAGAACCGGTCGATGCTCGCCGGGGAGTTCGGCGAGCACGCCTTCCTGGCGATGGTGCCGCTGCTGATCGGGCTGCTGATCTCGCTGCCGCTCGGGGCGTTCATTGCCCGGTCGGCCTGGTCCCGGCCGACGGTCTTGAGCGTCTGCGCCGGCGTGCAGGCCGTTCCGGCACTGTCCTGGTTCGTCGTTCTGCCGGGCGTGTTCTCGACTCGGCTCGACGCCAGCTTCAACGTGATCGTCGGACTCTCGCTCCTGGCCAGCGCGATGCTCACGCGCGCCGTGTGCGTCGCCGTTCGCGAGGTCCCGGTCGAGCTCAGCCGCACTGCGGAGGCCGTCGGCTTCGGGCCCGTCTCCCGCGCCGCCCGCATCGAACTCCCGCTGGCCGGACCCGCGATCATCGCCGGAATCCGCAACACCGCGGTCGCGTGCATCGGCCTGGTGACCCTCGCGGCGCTGGTCGGCATCGGCGGTCTCGGCAGCGTCATGACACAGGGCTTCACCAACGACTCCGAGGCGGAGGTTCTCGTCGGCATCGCCCTCGTGGTGCTCTTCTCCGTCGCCTTCGAGACCGCGCTCTCCCGAGCCCAGTCGAAGTTCCTTCCCTGGTCGAAGCTGGCGCCCGTCCGATGAGCGAGTGCGACGACCGAGGAACGAGTGAGGAGCGCGAGCTCTGATGCAGCGATGAATCTCATGTGGAGCTACCTCTCCGACACCGGCAACTGGACCGGTGCCGGCGGCATCGGCGAACGCCTGGGCGAGCACCTCGCGCTGTCCGTCGGCGCGCTGCTCGTCGCCGCCGCGTTCGCGCTGCCGCTCGGTGTGATGGTGGGTCACTCCCGCCGCGGCGACGACCTGCCGATCCTGTTCGGCACCCTCGGTCGCCTGCTGCCGCCGCTTGGCGTGCTCGCCTACTTCGCGATGAAGACCGACCTCGGCAGCGGCCCGGCGTTCGCGATCATCGTGCTGATGACGGCTTCGCCGATGATGTCCCACGCCTACACCGGGGTTCGCCTGGTGGACCGCGCCACCGTGGAGTCCGCCCGCGCCGCGGGCATGCTTCCGCCGATGGTGCTGCGGCAGGTCGAGCTTCCGATGGCCATGCCCGCCATCGCGCGCGGTGTCCGTCGAGCCGGGGTCACCGCCGTTGCGGTCACCGCGGTGGCCGGGTACGTCGGGGCCGGCGGACTCGGGCGGCTCATCCTCGACGGGCAGTCCGAGCAGATCCGCAACTACGGCATGGTCGCCGCCGGCGGCCTGCTCCTCGGCGTCGTCGCCGTCGTCGTGCACCTGATGTTGGTGGCGCTGGGCAAGGAGCTGATCCCCGAAGGCCTGTCCGCGCGGCCCGGGCTCGACGCTCTGCTGCCGACCGCCGCGCCGGTGCCGATGCCCGCTCTCGTCCCGGTGCCCTCCCCAGACGATTCGCCCCAGCAGTAGGGCATGTCGGCGCGCGCCGCGTTCGACGCGATGTGGGCGGACCTGGCCGGCGTCGGACGAGATCC
>JBQTKD010000085.1:0-58478 GCA_052386455.1 Sporichthyaceae bacterium | reverse complement strand
TCGCGAAATTGCACGGACGTGATCACCACGAAATCGGGACGTCTGGGGACGTCTCGGTTAGCGTGAGGCGTCCTTGACGGCTAGGGGGTGGCGGTGATCCACGGCAATGCACGGTTGCGCGACGCCTTGCTCTGCTGCGATCTGACGACTGCCGAAGTGGCCGCGAAGCTCGGCGTGGACCGCAAGACGGTGGAGCGTTGGGTGGGTTTGGGGCGGATTCCGTACCCGCAGAGTCGCCGCCAGCTGTCAGTCCTGCTCGGCCGCAGCGAGGCGTACCTCTGGCCGGAGGCGTTGACGCCGGGCCAACAGACGTCGGCTCTCGAGGCCGAGTTGGTACGGGTGTACCCACATCGCGCAAGCGTCCCCGGGGAGCTGTGGCAGCAGTTGCTTGCGAGCGCAGCCGAGCGAGTGGAAATCCTTGTCTACGCGGGCATCTGGTTGCCGGACCAGAACCCGCGCCTTGCGGACCTGTTGAATCGCAAGGCGCGTGACGGCGTTGAGGTTCGCATCCTGTTGGGAGATCCGGATTCGTCCGACGTCGCCCGACGAGGGGCCGAGGAAGGAATCGGCGACGCGATGGCGGGGAAGGTGCGCAACGTGCTGGTCCACTACGCCGCCCTCGCCGGTGCGCCGAATGTCGAAGTTCGCCTGCACTCGACGACGCTGTACACGTCGATCTATCGGTTCGACGACCACCTGCTCGCGAACTCGCATGTCTTCGGCTTCCCCGCCGCCCACGCACCGGTCCTGCACGTTCGACGCCTGCCAACGGGTTCGCTGTTCGAGACGTACTCCGACAGCTTCGACAAGGTGTGGGCGACTGCGCGTAGCGCCTGGCCCGTACCGGAAAGGATCTGACGGTGAGTCAAAGAATTGACTACTTGAACGACCCAGACGCGCCGAAGGCCAACTCCATGGTGCCGTCGGTCAACGTCGTGGTCGTGGACACCGAGGGTCGCCTCCTTCTTATCCGCCGCAGCGACAACGGCAACTGGGCTCTGCCGGGTGGCGCCATCGATGTCGGCGAATCCCTTGCGCAAGCTGGCGTTCGTGAGGTCCAAGAGGAAACGGGCATCGTCTGCGAGATCACGGGCTTGGTCGGGATCTACACCAATCCGAACCACGTGCTGCACTACACCAGCAACGACGAAGTCCGGCAGGAGTGCTCGATCGTCCTTACAGCCGTCCCGGTTTCCGGCGAGGTGTCGACAAGCTCGGAGTCGACTGCGGTCGAGTGGGCCTACGCATCGGATCTGGCGGGGTACCGGATGCACCCCTCGATGCAGGACAGAGTGGACCGGTTCTTGGCCGGCGCCGCGGCGTGGCCGGAGATCAGCTGACCGGACGACCTCGACGTGCAAGCAGCTCTTCGATGCGGTCCACAGCTGATCGGATCGAGGGCTCGGCTCGGTCGATGAAGAGCGTGACGGGATGCCCAGCGCCGTAACGCGACCGGATCTCGGTGAGGCGTTCGGCGACAGGAAACGCCTGGCCGTCCGGTCCGGTAGTCATATCGCAGAATGCCAAGGCGTCGAGAAGAACTCCAGGCTCGGGCGGGAACTCGGCGCGCAAGTCGGCGGCCAGCCCTCTGACGCCTGCTTCCACGCTGGCGCACGAGTGGTGGGCAACCAACGCCACGATCCTCTCGTCCACTTGCTGTGTACGGAGCCAGCGGGCCCCGTCGAGCGGATGGAAACCGGTGCCCGCAAGTCGCGAGGCATACCCGACGTCGTGGAGCCATGCGGCGCTGACAAGGAGATCGGCTGGCACACCAAGATGGTCGGCTACCACTTCTGCTTTGGCTGCAACCGCGATGACGTGAGACCAACGCCGCGGCAGCTCGTCCGCCAGCAAGCGCTCTGCCATTGCCCTCGCGTCGTCGCTCTTCACCCCTTCACCGTAAGCCGGCAGAAGCAGCGGGCGCGCTCTATCCCGATGCTCCCTCGCCGCGGGGCGTCGAAAGATCTGGGCACAACGCTTCGGGAGGTCGTGACATCTTGGCGGTGCAGCTTCGCTGGAGCCTGATCTGGCAGGTCCGAAACGGTGGACAGAGACGCATGGTGGAACGCATGCAGATGGCGACCTACATCGACGAAACTCGTTACGCAGTCGATTCGCTCGTGGCCCCGATGTGGCACGAACGAGAGGCGGAATCGATCTTGGCCAACCGTCTCGACACGCTGGCGGCCGAAGTGGCAGACGGTTACGGCCGAGCGGCTTGGCTGGCTCTCAACCCCGACTTGGACGACGAGGGCCTTGGCACTCTCATCCACTACGAGACCTACTTCGGACCCGACAAGGAACAGCATCTCGTGCAGGGCGAGATTGATGCTGTACGACAACGACTCCAGGCTCGGACCTTCGCCGTCGGCAGCTTGGCCGGAGCTCTGCTGCAACTGGGCAAGCAGGGGATATCCCTTGCTCACGGCGGCCTTGCGAGATGCCCTCGCGGCAGAGCCGTAGGGCAGCAGGACCTGTCGAACGTCGTGTGGCAGGCGCGCAACCAAGCACTCCATTGGGAGGAGGGAGAGTTACGTGCGCCCGTCATCGCCTGCTTCGCCCAACTTGCGACGGACTTCGGCCCTCGATTCGACGAGCCAAAAGCACAGAATCTCGCGTTCGCCGTGATTGAGGTGCTCGGGTGGCGGACGAGCGAGAACGTCTTGGACGACTGGGCCCTGCTCAGCTAATCGTTGAGACCGTCGACGATGGCAAGACGCTCAGGACACATGGGCACGTGCGCGATGATGCGGGCATGAACAGCGAGGCGGGCCTCTTTGGCGAGGTAGATGACTTCTCAGCACCGGACTCTGCCGACGTGCTGCCGGGAACTCCCGCGTGGCTTCAATTTGAGCAAGATGTCCGAGAGAACATCGCAGCACGGTTCACCGATGTGACGGTTAGTCATAATCAGAAGCAGGCCGGTCGTCTCAGCCAACGACAGCGACAGATTGACGTATTGATCACAGGATCGGTTGCTGGACACTCGACCACCATCGTCGTCGAGTGTAAGCGCAACGCCTCGCGAGCTGTCGGCATCGGCGTAGTGGATGCTTTCGTCGGCAAACTCCTGGACTTGGAAACCGACATCGGCGTGCTCTGGGCTTTCGGCGGGTTCGACGCTGGCGCCATTGCGCGAGCAAACGGTGCCAGACACCCGCGCATCGACCTGCGATCTCCGGCCGACTTCCTAGAACACCGCGGCATCCCCGACGAGTTCTTCAATGCACTCGACTGCCCCAACGAGAACTGTTGGGGAGGCGAGATCAATTGGTTCAAGCAGACTGGAGAGGACTCCAAGCTGGAGTTGGACGTCGGATACTGCGGGTCCTGCGGCACCTTCGCCGGCAGATGCAACGATTCGGAGTGCGAGGACATCACCGCCCTAGACGGGGGAGACGTCAGTTGCTACGGCTACTGCGGTGCTACGTGGTCCGTGACGAACTGGCCAGACGGAGGCACCTCGGTGGACTGGCAACGTGCCAGCGATGGCTGATTGCCGACGTCAGCTCTCCCCTGTCGGCTGCCGTCCAGGCCTTGCATGTCGCCCAGCCAATAGTTGCGCAGCCCGCTTGTCCGATTCCGCCACCCACGCCGCATACACACGCAGGGTCGTCACTCCCCCGCCGCCGTGGCCGAGCCTGCCCGCCACCGTTCGAACGTCGACTCCGGACCTGATCAGCTCCGTTGCGGAGTAGTGCCGCAACGCGTGAAGGTGGGTGTCGATGCTTAGCCCCGCACACATCTTCACGTAGCGGTGACTGACCGAGTCGGGGTTGCACGGACGGGAGTGGTCAGGCTCGTAGGAGAAAACGAAGGCGTCCTCGGGTAGCGAGCGCGCCAGCGTTTCCAACCGGGCTTGGACCCGGTCGCGGTGTTCGGCGAGCAGAGCTAACGTCGTCTCGTCCAGAGCCACTCGCCGCATCTGGTGGGTCTTGGTGTCCTTCTCGATCGCTCGGCCTGCTCGTTGCGTGTACGACCGGCGAATCTCCAGGACGTGCGCGTCCCAATGAACGTCCGGCCAACGCAGCCCGAGGAGTTCGCCCCGACGCGCCCCGGTCATCATGGCCAGCCAGACGAGTGTGCCCCAGTCCTCGTCCTGCTCCCACGCAGCGTCCATGATCAGGGCGGCCTGTGCGGCGGTGGGCGGCTTTGGCTGCGGATTGGCTTGGCGCGGCTTCTTCGCGACGCTGGCCGGGTTGCTTGAGATCCAGTCCCAGCGCACAGCGCTGCTGAGCGCCCCGCTGATGACTGAGTGAATCTGACGGACCGTCGACGGACTCATCGGGCGGCAAACGTGCGGTTGGCATTCGAGCAATCGGCACTTGGCCGCGCTGCAATCGTGCTTTCGCACGCGAGTGTGTCGGACCTCCTTGCACTCGTGCTTGCCAATCTCTCGGTGCTCGACGAACGGCTTGCCGTTGCACCGCGCACGACAGCGGCGCAACTGCCCGTAGAACTGCTCCAACATCCGGGCGGTCAGGTTACTGAGTGCGACGTCACCGAGTGCCGGCTTGATCGTGCGTTCGACGTAGCCGCGGTAGCCGTCGACGGTCGTGTGCTCGGCTTCATGGCTCTCAAGCCAGGCGTCGAGCGCGTAGGCCAGAGTTGCCCGAGTAGCGGCACCCCGCTGAGCTTGCACCTGGGCCAGGAGCTTGACGCGAAGGCGCTCGGCTTCCCGCTCCGAGTGCGCTGTGCCCCCGAGGTAGCTCTTCTTGCCGGTGATGGGGTCTTGGCCGGCGAACACGCGAACTTCCCAAGAGTTGCCGCGCTGACGGACGAATCCGCGCTGCCGCTTGCGCCCCTGAGTGGCTGCCATAGGGGCACAGTACTGATTGGCAGGCCGATTGGCAGCCCGTCGCTCAAACCGTTCAAAATCACGTTTGCGCTGGTCAGAGGGTGGGCCGCCGGGGGATCGAACCCCGAACCCGCGGATTAAAAGTCCGCTGCTCTGCCAGTTGAGCTAGCGGCCCAGAGCGGTGCCGACGCGAGGCGGCACGTGCCGAGGGTATTGGATCTGATCGTGCAGTCCCTCATCCTCGCCTCCGCGGGCGCGCGGCTGGTGGCGGAGTACCACCCGGCCGAGGCCAGGCCGCCGGCCGCCTTCGTGGTGGTGCACGGGTGGGGCAGCCAGGCGCCCCGGGGCATTCCGGCGGCGCTCGCTGCGGCCGGGTATCCGGCGCTGGCGTTCGATCTGCGCGCTCACCACCGCAGCAGCGGGATCCTGGCGATGGCCTCCCGCAGGGACTGGGTCGAGGACGTCGTCGGGGCGTATCGGTGGCTGAGCGGGCGGCACGCAAACACGCCGATCGGGCTGGTGGGCGCCAGCTTCGGGGCCTACCTGAGTCTGCTCGCGACGGTCGAGTGCGAGGTGGCGAGCCTGTCGCTGCGGGTGCCGGTCAACTTCGTCGACGACGGTTTCGCCGAACCGTTTCTCCCGCAGACCGTGCGCAACGGCGAGCGCAACCTGGGCGATCGGCGCCCGGCCGACAGCCACGCCCTACGGGCGCTGCGGGCCTTCGACGGGCCGGTGCAGATCGTGGACGCCGACGGGGACCAGGTGATCCCCACCGAAACGGTCGCCGCGTACGAAGCCGTGGTCCCCGCCGAGCGGCTGACCCGGGCCACGCTCAACGGACCGCACCACCTGGCGACCCCCGAGCTGCGGGCCACCTACATCGACTGGCTCGTCGCGTGGGCCGGCACGGTGCACCCGGCGTAGTCTGCGCGCCGGCGGCCGGCGCACTGAACGATGGCGTACTCTGGTTGTTACCCTGGAGTAGCAACCAGTGGAGGGACCGCCTCGTGGACGTGCTCGAACCCGAACTGCTGGAACTGCCCGGCGACGGCCTGACCCTGCGCGCCGAGGCCCTGGGCCCCCGCGAGGGGCGGCCGGTGCTGCTGGTGCACGGCGGCGGGCAGACCCGCGGCTCCTGGGGCGGCGCACTGCGCGCGCTGGCCGCGGCCGGGTATCGCGCGATCGCGATCGACCAGCGCGGCCACGGCGAAAGCGACTGGTCCAGCGCCGCCGCCTACGAACCGACCGACTTCGGCGCGGACCTGCGCCAGGCCGTGCGAGCCCTCGGCTCGGAGCCCGTCGTGCTGGTCGGCGCCAGCATGGGCGGCTGGGCGTCGCTGCTCGCGGCCCCGGACCTCGGTTCCCTGGTCGCAGGCGTCGTCCTCGTCGACATCACGCCGCGGATTCGCCCCGACGGCGCCGAGCGCGTCGTCGGCTTCATGCGCGCGGCCCCCGACGGCTTCGCCGACCTCGAAGCGGCAGCCGAGGCCATCAGCGCCTACCTCCCGCACCGCCGCCGCTCCGGCGTCAGCCCCGGACTGCGCCGCAACCTGCGCCAGCGCGACGACGGCCGCTGGGTGTGGCACTGGGACCCGGCCATGGTCAGCGACTGGAACGCCGTGCCGAACGCGGCCCAGCGCGAACTCGAGGACGCGGCCGCGCGCATCGCTGCGCCGTTGATGCTGATCCGCGGCGTCCTGTCCGACGTGGTCGACGACTCGAGCATCGCCGAGTTTCAGGCCTTGGTGCCGAGCCTGCAGGTCGTCGACCTGCACGACGCCGCACACACCGCCGCGGCCGACGACAACGACTCCTTCGTCGGCGCGGTCCTGGACTTCGTGCGCGGCCTCCCCGCCTGACGCCACGCGCATCTTCTGCACCCTTTCGCGCCCTAAAACCCCTCGGGTAGGGCGCGAAACGGTGCAGAAGATGGGGGTCCGGGCTACTCCCCCAGGCCCATCGACCGGCCGACGATCTCCTTCATGATCTCGGTCGTGCCGCCGTAGATGGTCTGCACACGGGCGTCGAGGAACGCCTTGGCCACGGGGTACTCGGTCATGAAGCCGTAGCCGCCGTGCAGCTGCAGGCACTGGGTGATGGCCTTCTGCTGCAGCTCGGTGGTCCACCACTTGGCCTTGGCCGCGTCGACCTCGGTGAGGGTGCCGTCCAGCAGGCCGAGGATGCACCGGTCCACGTAGACCTGGGCGATGTCCAGCTCGGTCTCCAGCTCGGCCAGCACGAACCGGCTGTTCTGAAACGAGCCGATCGGCTTGCCGAACGCGGTGCGCGACTTCACGTACTCGACGGTCAGCTCGAGCACCCGGCGCGCACCGGCGACCGCGCCGACGGCGATCGACATCCGCTCCTCGGGGAGGTTCGCCATGAGCGCCGCGAAGCCGCGGCCCTCGCCGCCGAGCACGTTCTCGGCCGGGACGCGCACCTCGTCGAAGTGGAGCTCGGCGGTGTCCGAGGCGCGCAGGCCGATCTTGTCGAGCTTGCGGCCGCGCTCGAAGCCGGGCATCCCGCGCTCGACGACGAGCAGGGACAGGCCCTTGTGCGCGGGCACGTCCGGGTTGGTGCGGGCCACCACGATGACCAGGTCCGCGTGGATGCCCGAGGAGATGAACGTCTTGGATCCGGACACGAGCCAGTCCGAACCGTCTCGCACGGCCTTGGTGCGGATGCCCTGCAGGTCGCTGCCGGTGTTCGGCTCGGTCATGCCGACGGCCACGACCGTCTCCCCGCGCGCGAACCCGGGCAGCCACCGCGCCTTCTGCTCGTCGGTCGTCTGCTTGAGCAGATACGGCGCGAGGACGTCGGCCTGGAGGCTGAACATCGGCCCGAGGGCGAAGGCGCGGCAGGACTCCTCGCCGAGGATCGCGTTGAAGCGCCAGTCGTCCCCGACGCCGCCGCCGCCGAACTCCTCGGGGATGTTGAACCCGAGCACGCCCTGCTTCGCAGCCTCGACGTAGACCTGCCTGTCGACGAGGCCCTGCGCCTCCCACTGGTCGTGGTGCGGCGTCACGTGCCGGGCGATGAACTCCCTGCAGGTCTCGCGGAAGAGATCGTGCTCGGGCTCGAAGATCGTTCGCTTCAGCATGCGCCCGATTCTACTCGCCAGTAGAAATGCGTTCTAGAGCCTTAGCCGCCCGTCATCTCCGCCATGCGGCGGCCCATCTCCTCCTCGGAGACGTCCTCGACGTGCGAGGCGATGTGCCAGCGGTGGCCCCACGGATCGACGAACGCCGCGGAACGGTCGCCGTAGAACTGGTCCTTGGGCTCCATCTCCGAGGTCGCGCCGGCCGCGACGGCCGCGGCGTAGAGCGCGTCGACGTCCTCGACGTACATCATCACGGTGACCGGCGTACCGCCGATGTCCTTCGGCTCGCGGTTCCCCCACTCCGGATTCGCGTCCGCGAGCATCACCAGGCTCTCGCCGAACTCGATCTCGGCGTGCCCGACCTTGCCGCCCGGCATGGCCATGCGCATCCGCTCCTTGCCGCCGAACACCGAGACGTACCACTCGATGGCGGCGGCGGCTCCGTCCACGTTCAGGTACGGGATCACGCGCGGGTAGCCGGCGGGAATGGGGTTGACCACGGGGTGCCTCCTCGAAATCGGACTCATCGGCAACCTAGACATACCCACCGACAGAAACTCATCGCGGAGAAGAACTCTTGGGCGTCCGAGCAACCGTGGACCCGGCGTCACGCCTAGTCGGACGGCCGGAGGTGGGGTGGGAGCTTCGGGCGCGGGGCGGTCGGACGGGGGGCGCCGGGACGCGGCCCGCCCGCTCGGGGCGCAGGGGAGCGCGAAGGCGTCGGCGTCGGCGGGACGGCGCCCGGTTCGTCGGCGGGCGACCACGGGCCGAAGGCGGCAAGCTGGCGGATGCGCGAACCGAGTGCCTGCAGCTCCGCGTTCGGCTTGGCGTGCGCGGCGGCGCGGGCGACGATGTCGGTGTTGAACTGCGCGTCGTAACGCGCCGTCAGAAACGCCTTGATGTTCGTGGCCTCGCGGTCCCCGAACGACTCGCGCCACTCCGCGAGCAGCTCGTCCCACGTCTTGCCGGGAACGAACGCCTCGGCGGGCAGGTAGCAGATCACGTCCGGTGCGGAGAGCGTCTCGAGCCGGATGCGGTGCGCCCGCTTCGCGCGAATGGCGCGGGTCAGCAGGTTCTGCATCCAGCGGGCCTCGGCGCCCGGCAGCTTGCCGAGCGGCACCAGCGCCCGCACCGCGGCCTCGGTGCGACCGGAGGCCACGAGTTTCTGCACCTTGTCCCACACCGGCGCGATCGTCGCCCGCGCGATGTTGTCGACGACGATCACGATCGCCGCGTCGGTGAAGTCCCACAGCAGACCGGCGTTGGCCAGCGAGACCATCTGCTTCGCGCCGCCGACCGGGTAGATCACCGACCACGCGTCGAGATCCTCGGCAAGCAGACCGCCGAGCACCACCTCGTCGTGCTTGCCCTCCACGATCACGATGCAGCGGACCATCTGCAGCAGGTCCGCGGGCGTGAGCCCGAGGTGCGAGGACATCGACTCGCGCTCGATCTCCGCCCGCAGGTCCAGGTCCATCGGCTGCGCGGTCGCCGCCCCGGACCCGAGCCGGGCGACGTGCACCAGCGACGCCCGCGCCGGGTCCAACAGCGCCGGCGAGTGCGTCGCGACGGCGATGCGCACGCCGGACTCGGCCGCGATCTTCACCAGCGCGTCGGGCAGTTCGGCCTCGGCGCGACGATGCAGTCCGGACTCCGGCTCGTCGCAGAGGAACGCGACCGGCACGTTCGCCGGGGAGGCCATCGACACAGCGAGCGCGCAGGACAGCGAAGCCCATCGCTTCTGCGCCGTGGACAGGGCCGCCAAAGGAAGTGACGTTCCGTCAGGGAAGCGGGCGACCCAGATCGGCAGCTGCCCCGCGAGCCACCCGTTCGGGTCGCCGGGGGCGAACCTCAACTCCGGTGCGTCGGGGAACACGTAGCGCAGGAACCGCGTGGCGTTCGCGGTCAGCGCCGCGAGCAGTGGCTCGACGTCGGGGTGCAGCACCGAGCCGCCCGCTGCGAACTCGGCCAGCACCCGGCCCGCGGCGGCGCGCAGGATGTGCTCGCGGGTGAGGCGGTCGACGTCGTCGGTGGTGGTCTCGTCGGTGACCATCGCGACCAGCGACGAATGGATGGTCGCGACCTCGAGCACCGGAACCGACGCCCAGGAGGGCCACGCCACCGCGGCGACGTCCGCGACCGGCGGCGCGTTGCGGCCCGAGGCGAGGTATCCGCGGCCACTGATGAACGGGTCGGCGATGTCGGACAGTTCGCGCCACGGGAAGCCGGAGTTCGAGGGCGCCGCGGGGTCGTAGGGCGCCTCGCCGGACAGCCAGGCGGGGCTGGGCTCGTCGTCGCGCGCCGGCCTGGCCCGGTCCTGCGCGATGACGGCTCCGGCGGCGGGCGCGAGCGGCGACGCGGCGGCGTAGACACTCCAGCGTGGCTCGGCGAGGGTGCCGGTGGCCCGCAGCACGAAGTGCCCGCCCGCGGCGACCTCCGCGATCACTGGCGCGTGGAATCGGAGCGCCTCCCCCAGCGGCTCGGCGTCGGAGAACAGCGTCGCCTGCGCGGCGAAGTGGGCGGTCACGAGTTCCTGCATGTCGTCCGGGCTGTGCGCCTCGTCGACCACGGCGCTGGTGAAGGAGCGGAAGTCCTCGAGGACCTCGGCGTAGTCGTCGCCGCCGCCCTCCTCGAACTCCTCGTCCCGGCGCTTCGCGAAGTGCGCGACGACGTCGCCGCGCAGCCGGTTCAGGTGCTCGCGCATCCCGCGGGTCAGCGCGAGACGCCACGGGTCCCGGAGGTCGTCGATGTCGATCTCGGTGCCGGTGACCGCGACGTGCACCAGGCCCCAGCTGTCCTCGAGCCGGTGCCCGCGCAGCGCCGCGATCACGGCCTTGAGCAGGCGCGTCTTGCCGGCGCCGTTGCGGCCGTACAGCGCGAGCAGCGGATCCTGCAGCGGAATGTGCACCCGGCCGATCGGCGGCGGGCCACACACCGTGACCCCGAGCAGCCGAATCGATGGCGTGGCCTCCCCGGGCGGCTGCGACATGCACGGCAGGCTAGTCCGCATGGACCGACGGCTGCGCGCCGCCCGCGACGGTGGCCTGGTGCTGGCGCTCGCCGCCGTCGCCGCCGTGGTCGTCGCGCAGCAGAGTGGCGACGACCCGCCACCCACCCGGGTCACGCTCCTGAGCACGCCGACACCGGACCGCGTGGAGTTCCTCGTCCGAGGGGCCGGGTGCGCCGCACCAGGCGACACCGAGGCGCCGAAGCGGATCCGCAAGCGGATCCACGAGCCCACCCTGCAGTACCGAAGCTCCGAGATCCTCGTGCGCTTCCGGGTCGAGGAGCCCGGCCGCGCCGACCCGTGCACCGGCCCGGACCCCGGCGTGCCGTACGTCGTGGAACTCCCGGTCCCGGTCGGAACACGCACGTTGGTGGACGCGAACGGCGACCCGCCGACGCCGTTTGCGGCAGAGACACGTCCCTGACCTTTGAGTTCGATATGTGTGTCAACCAAACGGGAGGGCTGCACGTCCAGTTCGTGACAGGTTGCGCGGGATGGAACGGCCTACACGGGGCAGCTACCTCGGCTGAGGGGCCGGCCTATCCGCAGGATGTGGGGGGACAGTGTCCAGGGAAGACGAAGCGAGTCCGTGGTTTCGCGACGAGGTGCCGCCGGCTCGCACGCCGTTTCCGCCCGTCGCAGCGGCCGAGCGTGCTGGAACGCCACGGCCTGCGCCGCAGCCGACGATGGTCTTGCCGGTGCTCGACCCGCAGCGGCGGCCGGCGCCCGCGGCACGCCCCGCGGGTCCCTCCGGCCCCGGCCGCCTCGCCGCCCCCAAGCGGCGGCGGCGTGTCCGGCCGCGGTGGTTCGCGCTGGGCTTCGCGGTGCTGCTCCTGATCCCGGTGCTGGCGCTCGTCGTCGCCGACACCAAGCTCGCCCGTCGCGACGTCTGGCCGACCGCCGCGCGCCCCACGGCCACGCCGGGCACGGACTGGCTGATCGTCGGCTCGGACAGCCGCGAGGGCCTGTCCACGGCCGAGAAGAAGCGGCTGGCCACCGGCAGCGCCGACGGGCAGCGCACCGACACGATGATGCTGCTGCACATCGGCGAGGCCGGCCCGACACTGGTCAGCCTCCCCCGCGACTCCTACGTCTCGATCCCCGGCCACGGCAAGAACCGGCTCAACGCCGCCTACGCGATCGGCGGCCCGCAACTGCTGGTCCAGACCGTCGAGAACCTGACGCAGATCCGCATCGACCACTACGCCGAGATCGGCTTCGCCGGGCTGTTCGATCTGGTCAACACCCTCGGCGGCGTCGAGATGTGCATCGAGAACGCCATCAACGACCCCAAGGCCGGGCTGAACGTGAAGGCCGGCTGCCAGGAGCTCGACGGCCAGGAGGCGCTGGGCTACTCCCGCACCCGCGCCTCGACCCGCGGCGACCTCGACCGCGTTGGCCACCAGCGCGAGCTGATCCAGGCGATCGTCTCCAAGGCGGCGAGCCCCGGCACGCTGGTGAACCCGTTGAAGACGTGGAGCGTGATCACCGACGGCTCCAAGTCGCTCGTGGTCGCGGACGGGGACCACGTCACCGACCTCGCCCGCCTCGCGTGGGCACTGCGCTCGCCGAGCGTCACGACGACGGTGCCGATCGGCTCCGAGCCGCGGATCAACGGCGCCGAGGTCGTCCTCTGGCACGCCTCCCGTTCCGCGGCCCTGTTCGACGCGCTGCGCAACGACAAACCCGTCCCGAAGTCCTCGATCACGGCGTAGCCCGTGCCCGAACACCCCCGATAGTGCAGTCCAGGTACGCGAATCGCGCCGTCGGCGTACCCGAACTGCACTATGGGCGAAAGTGGGTGCGGTCCAGTCCGGCAGGATGGGGCGCCTTATGACGCGCTCCTTGCCCGATCGCATCCCGGCCGACCCGGACCCGGATTCGCTCTACGACGCGTTCGCGGACTGGGTGGCGGACACCGGGCTGGAGCCGTACGCGCACCAGTCCGAGGCGCTGATCGAGATCGCGTCGGGCAGCAACGTGATCCTGACGACGCCGACGGGATCGGGGAAGAGCCTGGTGGCCACCGGGGCGCACTTCGCCGCGCTGGCGACCGGCACGAAGACCTGGTACACCGCGCCGATCAAGGCGCTGGTGTCGGAGAAGTTCTTCGCGCTCTGCGACGTCTTCGGCCCACAGCGCGTCGGCATGATGACCGGCGACGCGGCGGTGAACCGGGACGCCCCGATTGTCTGCGCGACGGCGGAGATCCTCGCGAACATCGCGCTGCGCGAGGGCGCGGCGGCGGACGTCGGCCAGGTCGTGATGGACGAGTTCCACTACTACGCCGAACCCGACCGCGGCTGGGCGTGGCAGGTGCCGCTCCTTGAACTGACGAACACTCAGTTTCTGTTGATGTCCGCGACGCTCGGCGACGTCTCGATGTTCCGCGACGACCTGACGCGACGTACCGGCCGGGACACCGCGCTGATCACGTCGGTCCATCGCCCGATCCCGTTGCACCACTCGTGGGCGCTCACGCCGGTGCACGAAACCATCGAGGAACTGCTCAAGGCCAAGCAGGCCCCCGTCTACATCGTGCACTTCACCCAGGCCGACGCCCTCGAGCGCGCGCAGGCGCTGCTGTCGGTCACTCTGTGCACCCGCGAGGAGCGCGACGCGATCGCGGCGCTGATCGACAAGTTCCGCTTCGCCCGCGGTTTCGGGCAGACGTTGAGCAAGCTGGTCCGGCACGGGATCGGCGTGCACCACGCCGGAATGCTGCCCAAGTACCGCCGGCTCATCGAGCGTCTCGCCCAGGCCGGGCTGCTCAAGGTCATCTGTGGCACGGACACCCTCGGCGTCGGCATCAACGTCCCGATCCGCACCGTGCTGCTCACCGGCCTGGTCAAGTTCGACGGCCACCGCCAGCGGATCCTGCGCGCCCGCGAGTTCCACCAGATCACCGGCCGCGCCGGGCGCGCGGGGTACGACACCGTCGGGTACGCCGTGGCGCAGGCGCCCGAGCACGTCGTGGAGAACGCCCGACGGGTCGCGAAGGCCGGCGACGACCCCCTGAAGCTCAAGCGCGTCCAGAAGGTGAAGGCACCCGAGGGCAAGGTCTCCTGGACGCAGGAGACGCACGACCGGCTCGTCAACGCCGAGCCCGAGGCGCTCGTCTCACGGATGCGCGTGACGCACTCGATGCTGCTGAACGTCATCGCCCGCCCCGGCGACGGCTTCGAGCACCTGCGGCATCTGCTCCGGGACAACCACTCGGACCGGTCCAAGCAGAACGCGATGATCCGCCGCGCGATCAACATCTACCGCGAACTGCTGCGTGCGGAGGTGATCGAGAAGCTCGCGCAGCCCGACGAGACCGGCCGCTGGGTCGTCCTGAAGGTCGACCTGCAGGCGGACTTCGCGCTCAACCAGCCGCTGTCCGCGTTCGCCCTCGCCGCCCTCGACCTGCTCGACCCCGAGTCCCCGACACACGCCCTCGACGTGATCTCTGTGATCGAGTCCGTGCTCGACGACCCGCGGCAGGTGCTGTTCGCGCAGCAGAACGCGGCCCGCGGCGAAGCCGTGGCGGCGATGAAGGCCGACGGGATCGAGTACGAGGAGCGCATGGAGCGCCTCGAGGAGATCTCCTGGCCGCAGCCGCTCGCCGAGCTGCTCGAAGCGGCCTACGAGACCTACCGCCGCGGGCACCCGTGGATCGCCGAGACGCCGCTCTCGCCGAAGTCGGTCCTACGCGAGATGGCCGAGGGTGCGATGACCTTCGGCGAGTTCGTCTCCGCGTACGGCCTCGGCCGCTCCGAGGGCCTGGTGCTCCGCTACCTCAACGACGCCTACAAGGCGCTGCGCCAAACCGTCCCCGAGGACGACCGCACCGAGGAACTGACCGACCTGATCGCCTGGATCGCCGAGACCATCCGCCAGACCGACTCCAGCCTGCTCGACGAGTGGGAGACCCTCGCGGAGGGGGGCGAGGGCGCAGTCGTGCGCACGCGCGACGGCGAGGAAAAGCCGCGGCCGATCACCGCGAACGAGCGCGCCTTTACTGTCCTGGTCCGCAACGCGATGTTCCGGCGCGTGATCCTGGCGGCCCGTCACCAGTGGAACGCCCTGGCGGAACTCGACGGGGACACGGGCTGGGACCAGCCGCGCTGGGCGAGCGCGATCGCCGGCTACGTCGAGCAGTACGGGCCACTCCCCGACGGCCCCGCCGCGCGCGGCCCGCACCTGCTGATCGTCGACAAGACCCCGGAGGGGCGGCCCGGCACCTGGCGGGTTCGGCAGATCTTCGACGACCCGGACGGAGACCGGGACTGGGGCATCGAGGCCGAGGTGGACCTGGCCGCGTCGGACGAGATTGCGGCCGCCGCGATCAAGATTTTGTCGGTCGGACCCCACTAGGGTTGCCCGGACCAGCGACGATTCCACACGGGGGATTCGATGAGTGAGAGCAAGGACCCGTTCGCCCCGCCGCCGGAGGACCAGCCCGGCTGGGGCCAGCCACCCAACCAGCCGCCGCCCTACGGCCAGCCGCCGGCTCCGCCGCCCGGGTACGGCCAGCAGCCCCCGCCCCCGTACGGACAGCAGCCCCCGCCCGGGTACGGGCAGCAGCCCCCGCCCCCGTACGGACAGCAGCCCCCGCCCGGGTATGGGCAGCAGCCCCCGCCCCCGTACGGACAGCAGCCCCCGCCCCCGTACGGACAGCCCCCGGGGTACGGCCAGCCGCCCGGCTATGGACAGCCTGCAGGCTATGGCCAGCCGGCGTACGGGGAACCGAACGCCGTCAAGCCGAGCAACTACCTGCCGTGGGCGATCGCCACGACGGTCCTGTGCTGCACGCCGTTCGGCATCGTCTCCATCGTGAAGGCGACCCAGGTCAACAAGGCGTGGGCGAACGGCGACGAGCACGGGGCGCGCAAGGCCTCCGCCGACGCCAAGAAGTGGGCGATCATCGCCGCCGTCGCGGGCATCGTTCTCGGCATCGTCATCGTCGCCGCGGGCGGATGAGCGTGGCCGCCGTGCGCGCACAGCGGACGGCGGCGCCGGCCGCGGTGGGCGTCGCCGTTTTGGCGGCGCTCGCCGTGGTCGCGGTACGGAATCCGGAGGAGCCGGGCCACTACCCGACCTGCCCCTTCTACGCCGCGACGGACCTCTACTGTCCGGGCTGCGGATCGCTGCGGGCGGTGCACGCCCTGGCCCACGGCGATCTCGGTACGGCGATCGATCGCAACGTGCTCGCCGTCGCGGTCCTGCCGTTCTTCGCCGTCCTGTGGGTGGTCTGGATGCGCCGGGGCCTGACCGGCCGCCCGGCCGGTTCCTGGATGGCGCCGGTGTCTTGGCTGTACGCATTCCTCGGCGTGGTCGCCGCGTTCTGGATCTTCCGCAACGTCCCCGCGGGGTCCTGGCTCGCTCCCTGAGGCTGCGTCAGTTCAGTCGTAGCCCAGCTGGTGCAGCCGCTCGTCGTCGATGCCGAAGTGGTGCGCGATCTCGTGCACCACGGTGATCTCGACCTCCGCGACGATGTCGTCGAGCGTTTCGCAGATCGCCAGCGTCGGATTGCGGTAGATCGTGATGCGGTCCGGCAAGACCCCGGCGTACCAGCCGTCGCGCTCGGTCAGCGGCGTGCCCTCGTAGAGGCCGAGCAGCTCCGGGTCGTGCGCGGGCGGATCGTCCTCGACGAACACGGCGACGTTGTTCATCAGCTCGGTCAGCTCCGGCGGCAGCAGGTCCAGCGCCTCGGCGACGAGTTCTTCGAATTCGGCACGGTCGATCTCGAGCACGGACCCATCTTGACGGGAATGTTCAGCGTCCGGTCATACGCCTCCCAGAACGACGCGCAGCCCGTACCGTCGCGAGGACGCAACGGTTTCGCCTCCTAGGCGCCGGGAAGGTCCCAGCAGGTGCTCTATCGCGTCGTCCCGCCAGTCCCGCGCATAGGCCGATGGCCTGTCGCGGCTGTGCGACGACGCCCCGGGAGCCGGCGTCTGGCATCCCTCGTCCCGCGACGGTTGCCCCGGCGCACCCTCCGTTTCGGCGGCGTCGTGCTGGTGGCGCTGCTCGGCGCGTGGCTCGGGCTGCAGGTCGGCGGCCGCACCACCGCGCCGATCGGGCCGGTGGAGACGCGCCTGACCGCGCAGCTGTCGATCTCCGGGGACACCGACGTTCGCGCCGGCCCGCTGGGCACCCTCCTGCTGGACACCCACGACGCACCCCTGCGCATCACCGTGTCCGTCGAGGGCATCAAGCTCGCCGACGCCCGGGCGCTGGTCGACGACCCCCAGGCGTTGACCGGGCTGCAGTCCTGGGTCACCCACGACCTGCGTGCCGCGATCCGCGAGCTCGTGATCCGCTCGGCGGTCTCCGCGGTCGTCGGCGCGCTGCTGCTCGGGCTGCTGGTCTACCGACGATCGGTCCGCAGAGTCGCCTTCGTGGGCGTCGCGGCCGTCGGGCTGATCACCGCCAACGGCGCCGCCGCGGCGCACTCCTGGAATCCGCGGGCGATCTCCGAACCGCGCTACACCGGTCTGCTCGCCGGCGCCCCGGCGCTGGTCGGCAACGCGAAGGACATCGTCGCCGGCTTCGGCAGCTACAGCGAGGAGCTGGCGAAGCTCGTCGGCAACGTTTCGAAGCTCTACGACGTCACCTCCACGCTGCCCGCCTACCAGCCGGACGGCTCCACGATCCGGGTGCTGCACGTGGCGGACATCCACCTGAATCCGGCGGCGTGGGAGGTCATCGGGTCGGTCAGTCGGCAGTTCGGGGTGCAGGTGATCGTGGACGCCGGCGACATCTCCGATCACGGCAGCAAGGCGGAGCGGCGGTTCGTCGAGAACATCGCGGACTTGGCGCTCCCCTACGTGTGGGTGCGGGGCAACCACGATTCGATGGCGATCCAGGAGGCCATCGCGAAACTCCCGAACGCGGTGGTGCTCGACCGCGGCGAAACGCGCAGCGTCGCCGGGCTGACCTTCGTGGGCGACGGCGATCCGCGGTTCACCCCGGACAAGTCCGCACCGGTCCTCGACGATCTGGCGTTGGCCGAGGCGGGCCGCCTCCTCGCGGGCAACGTGCGCGCGCTGACCGCGGCGCCCGACGTGGCCGTCGTCCACGACCCGACGATGATCCGCCCGCTCGACGGCATGGTGCCGCTGCTGCTGGCCGGGCACACCCACCGCCGCGGCACGGAACTACTGCCGGGCGGCTCCCGTCTGTTCGTCCAGGGCAGCACGGGTGGCGCCGGCCTGCGCGCGCTGGAGGGCGCCGAGCCGACGCCACTGGAGCTCTCGGTGCTCTACTTCGACGCCGCGTCCAAGCGCCTGCAGGCCTGGGACGACATCACCGTCGGCGGCCTCGGCCTCACCTCCGCCCAGATCCACCGCGTCCTGGCCCCCGAAACCGCGGCCCGGCTCGGCTCCACCAACGGCGCGTCCAAGAACGCGCCCACCGGCGCCGATCCCCTTCCCACTGCCACCCCGCGCCCCACCGCCGCCCCCGGCGCCACCGCGGGCCCCTCGGCCCCGCCCCGCGCCACCCCGCAGCGCGCCGTCGCCCCGGCCCGCGCTCCCGCCGCCACCCCGGCCCCCGCACCGAACCCGAAGCCGACCCAGGCTCCGCCCGAGCCCACGCCGGAACCGAGCCGCAGCTTCCCGCCGATCGTCCCCCGCGTCCCGACCCTCCCCTGACGGGACTCGTCCCCGGGCACTCCCCCGCCTCGCCTATGCTGACTGCTCGTCCGGCGACCACCTCGGTGACCGCCTCCGGCCCGCCCTCATCGTCTAGTGGCCTAGGACGCCGCCCTTTCAAGGCGGTAGCACGGGTTCGAATCCCGTTGGGGGTACCAAGATGATCGATCGCCCGCGCACCTGCGTTCTGTCGGTGCACGGCGGTACCGTTCGGCCATGACCGACGCTCTGAGCGTTTCCGAAGCCGGTTCGCGGCTGAACGAGCTCGTCCGCGCCGCCCGCGCCACGAGCACTCCGGTGCTGTTGACGGAGGACGATGCACCCGTTGCCGCCGTGGTCGACATCGACACGCTCCGCGAACTGGAGCATGCGCAAGACGCCGTCGACATCGCTATCTGCGAGGCGAGCCAGTCCGATCCGCGCCCCTCCATGACCCACGAGGAGTTCATGGCCCTGCTCGAGGCGGAAGACGCCGCCGCCGGGTGATCAGGACGACCGTTTGGCGTCCCGGCGCTATGGAGGCGTATCGGAACCTTCGAACGGCCGATCTCGCAGCCGCCAACACGGTCGCGGAACTCGTACGGCGATTGGCGAGCGAGCCGTGTCCGGCCGAGGCAGCGCAGTTGGGCGGGAGCAAATTTTACCGCCTGCACGTCCAGGACCTCAGGATCCTGTACGAGATCGACGAGGTCGCTGGGGCTGTCTTCGTACACTCCATCGGGCGCGTCCCACGGCTGGGATAGCTCGGCGGGTAGCGGCGGTGTCCGATCGCCGGAACCCGCGAGCGAGCACCCCGGAACGTATGCCACACTGTTCCGCGCAACGAGGTCTCGTAGAGCAGCTTGGAGTGCTCGTCACCCTGTCAAGGTGAAGGTCGCGGGTTCAAATCCCGTCGGGACCGCTCAACAGTAGAAAGCGTCGGCCGGCAGCGCCGGCCACGGCCAGGTAGCTCAGTTGGTACGAGCGACCGCCTGAAAAGCGGTAGGTCGGCGGTTCGACCCCGCCCCTGGCCACCACCACAGCACTACGCCCCGCCGAGATCCTCGGCCGGGGCGTTTTTCGTCCACTGGCCGGGGGAGAGGCAACGCCCGAGGTGGCAGGAGTCCACGAAGCCACCCCAGCCCTTTCCTCCCTACCGCTCGGTGCCCGCGTGGACGACCGGTTCCCCGAAGGCATCCGGCGGGAGAGACGGGCGGCGGGTGAACAGGTCGATCACGACGCCGCCCAACCCGCGCGGGCCGAGAAGGACGCCGACAACCATGCCCACGCCGGCGACGAGGTAGACGTTCAGTCCCCAGCCGAGCAGCGCCAACGGCGTCACCTGGATCGCGACGGCGGCCGCGACGACGGCGAGCAGGGAGGCGTTGCCCGCGAGCACCGCGACCGCCAGGTAGGCGAGCGAAGAATAGGCGATGTACTGCAGGACACCGGGCGGGTTGCGGAAGAGGCCGGCCTGCAGGACGCCGGCGACGCCCGCACAGAAGCCCGCCACGACGAAGGCGAGGAGCCGATAGCGCCCGGGCGAGATGCCAAAGGTCGCTGCCATCTCCGGGTCGGCGCCGGCCGCGATCATGGCTCGCCCGTACCGGGTGGTGCGAAGCCGCTGCAGCACCAACAGCAGGGCGACGACGATGGCGGAAATCCACCAGTAGTACGCCCGATCGCTGTCCAGCGAGATTCCGAACGGCTCGGGCCGCGGCACGCCAGTGGTATCGATGGCGCCGGTGACGTAGGCGATTCTGGCCAAAGTTGTTCTCGACGGCGAACTGTGCGGCGAGCGTGAGAGCGGCCCCGTAGGCGAGAGCCACCCGAGACGCGACTAACCCCATCACGACGTACAGCGCCGTCGCGAGGCCCATCGCGACCGCCAAGGCGTAGCCGTGGTCTACGGCGGACACCTCGGACCCGTGGCCACTGCGGCGCCATACCACTTCGCTGTAGCTGTAGGCGCCGGCCCCGACGACGCCGGCGTGCATGAGGGAGATCTGCCGCGACCAGCCGACGAGAACGTGAAGCCCGAGACACGCGACGCCAACAGTCAGGCCAAGTGCGACGGAAAACGTCCATTCCCCGAGGAACAGCGGGGCCGCCAGCATCGCCGCGACCAGCAGCAGCGGCCCCGGCTGCACAGGCCCGAGAACGCCGGGGCGCGGCGGGACGGCGAGCCTCGGGGTCGTGGTCATGGACGACTTCGCTCCCTCCGCCGTTCTCGCGATGGTCCGGCGGTGCAGGCGCCCCGTCAATCGTTCGACATGAATGTCGGAGGACGCGCCTACAGTGAATCCATGACCGCGCAGCCCGCCTTCGACGAGCCCGGACCCGACGATCCAGCGCAGATCTTGCGCATCCTGCCCGCGGAGTTTCACGCTCAGTTCCGGTCCGAATACGCCGACGCCGTCGAGAAAGCGCGTAGGCCCGAGGCCTACGCCGCGCTCGCGGAGCTGCTGCGCCTATGGCACCTACGCGCCCTGGCCTACACCGACCCTGAATACGCCGATCGGCTCGCCGCCGTACGCGCATGCGACCTGAGCGGAGACGTTCCTCTGCAGCAACTGATCGGAGAACGGCGCCAGGCGTGAGCTACGGCGTCTCCTTGGCGGCCGGCGCGGCAAGCCAATTTCACGAACTTCCCGCCACAGCCCAGGACGCGCTGATCTCCAGGGCTGCCGATCTCGTGGAGGCCCCCTGGGACGGCACCCGGGTCCTGCCCGGCGGCGATCCCGCCTTCCGCGATGCCGTCTTCGGCGAGGGGCGCGGGCTGTTGGCGCTGTACGTCGACGACGCCGCCGAAACGATTCGGATCTACAACATCGTGTGGTTCGGGTGAGCGGACGCTCGATCCAGTAGCGTCCCGACGCATGACACGGACTCTGCGAACCGCCGGCCTCGCGCTGGGAATGGCCCTGCTCGTCACTGGCTGCGGCGACGACGACACGTCCCCGGTCCAGACCGCCCCGGAGGCGGAGACGAGCCGGGCGCCGACCAGCGAGCCGACCTCCGAGCCGTCGGCCGGTGCGTCGGCGGCCGCCGGGTCCGGGACGGCGTCGGGCGGCAAGGCGAGCTGCGACTACATCGACAGCCCATCCAACGTGGACGTGAAGCGGGAGGTCGAGAAGCCGTCCGCCAGTGCCGGCACCAAGACTCGGTACGCGACGTTCGAGACCAGCCTCGGAAAGATCGTCATCGAGCTGGACGCAGCCGCAGCGCCATGCACCGTGAATTCTTTCGCCAGCCTCATCACGCAGAAGTACTACGACGGCTCGTTCTGCCACCGCGTACTCGACGACGGGAGCGGCGCCACGCGCACCGCGGTCGTGCAGTGCGGCGACCCGTCGGGAACCGGCCGGGGCGGCCCGGGGTACCGGTTCGCGGACGAGAACCTGGACGGCGCGAGCTACGACGAGGGCGTCATCGCCATGGCGAACGCCGGCCCGAACACCAACGGCAGCCAGTTCTTCATGATGTTCGACAAGTCGGCGTTCTCCCCGGACTACTCCCCGTTCGGCAAGCTGCTCTCCGGCCTCGACGTCCTGAAGAAGGTCGCCGACGGCGGCCTGACCGGGCCGATGGGCGACAGCCCGAAGACCAAGCTGACCATCGAGAAGGCGACCGTCTCGGACACCAAGCCCACGACGAGCTGACCGTGCCTGGCCGCCGGGCAGCTTCGCGGCGACGCGACGTCAGTCTTGAGCGTCCTCGGCGGAACCGTCGACGATCGCGCGGTCCCCGACGGGCTCGGACAGGGTGACGTCCACGGCCTTGTACTTCGCGATCTGGATGCACATCGCGTCCGGCTTGGCCGGGTCCGAGCCGGAGCGCAGCGTGATGCGCACGCTGTCCGCGGACTCCTCCACCTTCACCGAGTCCAGCACGGAGCAGGGCGCGACCCCGCCGTAGAAGTAGACCCGGATCACCTTCGACGACACCACGTCGGCGCGGTCCCAGGTGACGGTGTGCGTGTTGTCCATGCCGGCGCGCGGCTTCACGACCTCGGCGTCCGCCGGGGTGCCCGGGCGCGCCTTGCCGGCCGGCGCACCGGCGGGCGCCTCGGTGCCTTCGTCCAGGTCCACCGGGCTGGGCGTCGAACTCGGCGTCGCCGGGGCCACCGTGCCGGGCTGTGAGCCGGAGAGTCCCGGAATGTTGCCGGGCTCGCCACCCGGCGTCGGGGTGGAGCTGGAACCGGACCCCGCAGGGGATCCGGTTTCGGACCCGCCGGACTCCGCGGCGACCACCCCGCTGCCACCTCCGCATCCGGCCAGAACCGCCGCCACGATCACGACGCCGATCGCTCCACGCCCCACCATCGCCGTACCCCTTCCCCCTGGCCGCCGCTGCGACCCCCTTGCCTACCACGACGGGGAAGTGGGCCGGAACGTTCACTCCGCGGGGGGAAGCCAAATTTCGAAGCTCGATCCCTCACCCTTCACCGATCGCACGCCGACGGTTCCGCCGTGCTCCTCCACGATCGCGTTGACGATGGCCAGTCCGAGGCCGCTGCCCTGGATCGCCTCCCGCCGTGCGTCGTCGGTTCGGTAGAAGCGGTCGAAGACCCGGGTCTGGTCCTCTTCGCTGATTCCGATGCCGGTGTCGCTGACGGCGAGGACGACGCTGTCGTCCTCGCACCAACTCGAGACCGTGACGCTGCCGCCGTGCGGGGTGAACTTCACGGCGTTCGTGATCAGGTTCAACAGCGCCCGGCCCAGCGACTCCGGATCGGCGTCGACGACCCCGGGAATGCCGGTGATCGCCACGGCCCAGGACAGCGACTTCTCCCGCAGCAGCGGCATGACCGCCTCGCCCGCGTCGGCGATGAGGTGGTCCATCGAGACCGGGACCCGCGCCTTCTCCGGCCCGCGATACTCGCCACGGGAGAGCAGGAGCAGGTCCTCGGCCAGGTGGTGCAGCCGGTCGCAGTTGCGCTGGGCAACGGCGACCAGCCGCTGCTGCTCGGCGGTGAGCTCGCCCGCCGATCCCTCGGCCAGCAGCTCCAGGTACCCGGTCATGGAGGTCAGCGGGGTCCGCAGCTCGTGCGAGATCGTCGAGACGAACTCGGTCTTCATGCGGTCCAGCTCGAGCATCCGCGCGATGGCCCGATCGTGGGCGGTGACATTTTCGCTCGGGCTCCTCACTCGTCCCTCGCTCGTCGCGCTCGCTCGGCTGGAAACCTCGGCGGTCACCTCGTTCACCAGTCCGCGGTGACGGCCCGATCCTGCAGCGACATCTCGACGAAGTGCAGCAGCGCGCCGCCCATGAAGGGCTTGGTCAGGTACCGCGCACCCATCGACAGACCGCGCGCGACGTCCTCCTCCTGCGCTCGCGCGGTGAGGAAGATCAGCGGCAGGAAGCCGGCGCCGGGCAGGTCGCGCAGGCGTTCGGCGAGCTCGAAGCCGTCCATCTCCGGCATGCCGAGGTCGAGCACCGCGAGGTCCGGCGCAGGCCGGTTCTCCAGCGCCGCGAGGGCGCCGGGGCCGCTCGTCGCGGTGAGCAGCTGATGGCCCGCCCGGGTGAGGCGGATGCGAACGAGATCGAGGATGTCCGGGTCGTCGTCGACCGCGAGGATGCGCGCCACTGTCGTTCCTCCAGAGGGGGTCAGGAGTTCTTTGCCCTCTCTTCGGAGTCCTGGGCTCATGCCTTGAGAACGCCGCGCCGATCCATGTGGTCCTTCCCACCTCGACCTTGCCCCATTCGAAAGTTAGGTTAGCCTAACTTTATTCGTCGGACGCTTTCGGGGACGGTTTCCATGCAGGCACTCGGTTGTCGCGAACCGGCGGTTCGCGCCGCGACTCTCGTTCACACGCCGGGCGCGCTGTCCGTCGCCACCGTCGACGCGGACGCGCCGTCCCCGACGCTGCTCTCCTGCCTGTGGGGCCGCCTGGTCCTCTCCCTGCTTCCGCCGGGTCCGGTGGCCGATTCGATCCGCTCCGGCACGCCGCTCGGAACCGCCGCCGCGGCCGCCGTCAGCGCCACCGCCGAGGGCACGACTCGCGAGCACGGCTGGCTGAACCTCTACGGCACCCTGCGTCCGGTGCCGGCGGCCTGCCGGCGCACCGCGGCGCTGCGCCTCTACGACGTCGCTCCGCGCGAGGAGCTGCTGGACGCCGTCGCGGACGGCGACTGGTTGCTCGCGGTCCTGGACCTGCGCGCCGCGGACTGGCGGCTGCCGGACGCAACCTCGCCGTTGGACCCGAACGACCTGCGCACCGCATCGGTGGACGAGGTGCTGCGCTGGTCCGGGCAGGTCTGCGCGCAGCTGAACCGGGACCACCCGGAGCTGGCCGAGCAGCTGCACGGCGGTCCGGCGTGGTTCGCGGAGGTGGACCGCGACGGCGTCACGCTCGGGCACGCGGACAGCGAGCGGCAGTTCAGCCGCATCGCGTGGCCGGCGCCCTGCCACGACCTGCACGACCTGCACCACACGCTGGTGCACTCCCCGGTGCTGCGGCGGCGGGCGTGCCGCAAGCGGCGCCTCGCGATCGCCAACCTGGAGGGGCGGCAGGACGCGTGAGTCCTCGGCGGGTCCGATCGTTGCCCCGGACCCGCCGAGGGTCACGCCTGCGGGCGGGCGAAGGCGGGGAGCGCCCGCCCGCTTCGGCGTGACGTGTTCCACGAACCTGGGCGCAGCCTTCGAGATCGGGAGCCTCGGCGCAGGTGACGGTTCCGCACAATCGGCCGACGCCGGGTACGCGGACCGGTCGGACAGGGAAGAATGCCCCGCATGGCCGCGCCCGCTCAGACCCGCTCGACGCCGCCGAAGGCCGGCTCGCGGTCTCGGCGCGTGCGTCGGCGGTACGTCGTCGTGGGCGCCGCGGCGATCGTCGTGCTCGCGGCGGGCGGCGTGGGCGCGGTGCTCCTGACCGGCGAGGACGAGGCTCCGCCGGAGGCCGCGCCCGCGGTCGCTCCGCCGTCCAAGGACGACGCCCGGGACGTTGCGGCGGCGCTGGCCAACCTCCCGAAGCGGCCGCAGGACCTCGTGGCCAGCGACATCCGTTCCGCCGTGTCGGCGAAGGCCCGCGAGGCCGTGCCGAAGAACGCGACCGTCACCGCGGACCCGGCCACCTGGCACGCCGATGGGCTCGGCGGCGGCACGATCACCGTGACCGTCCGCATCCCGGGCCGGCCGGTCGCCATCTACACGGCGATGATGATCAAGGAGTCGAGCGGCTGGAAGGTCGTCGCGACGATTCCGATGGCCGCGCCCGCCAAGGGCAGCCAGCCCGCGCTCGACGGCGCCGCCCCGGCGCCGAAGGTGCCCACCCCGCCGCCGGCGAAAACGCCGCCACCCGGCCCGCCGCCACTGCCCGGCGAGACTGCGCCGCCCACCCCCGCGGCGGTGTCCGAGTGAAGAGCCTCTTCGTCGGCCTGGCGGTCGCGCTCGCGCTGCCGTTGGCCGGAGCCCTGGCACAGCCCGCCGCGCAGGCCGCACCCGCCGCCGGCCCGCCGCGCGCCACCGCGTGCGGCCAGGTCGAGCTCGCGCCGATCCTCAAGCAGGACCTGACGCCCGAGGGCAAGAGGATCGTTCCGCAGCCGGATCGCCGTGGGCTGTACGTCCCGATCATCGTGGTTCCGGACTGGACCGGCCGCGCCACGCACAACGAGGAGCGCACCGGAGCCTTCTCGCGCTTCGTCGACATGAACGCGGCCGGCCCGCCGCCGCAGGTGGCCTCGGCGTCGGTGATCGGGCAGCTGCAGCAGGTGCCCGGTGCGGCCGTCTACACCTTCGACTACAGCGGCAGCGCGGGACGCTGGGTGGACGACCCCGGCATCGGCCCGGCGCTCGGCGACGCGATCGACTGCGTCACCGCGGCCGTCGGTCAGAAGGCCATCCTGATCACGCACGGCCTCGGCGGCGTGGCCGCGCGGTACGCCGTCGCCGGTCAGGTCGCCGGCCGCGACCGTGGCGGCAAGGTCACGACGGTGATCGGGTACGGGTCGCCGCAGTTGGGTTCGCAGCTCGCGGACCTGAGCAACTCCGGCGTCGGCAAGACGGCCTCGGAGCCGCGTTCGATCCTGCGGCTGCTGCTCGGCGCCTGCAACGCCCTCGCGCCGGCCCGGTTCGACCCGTCCGCCCCGTGCGGATTCCTGCCGGCCCAGGCCGCGGCGCTGGCCGAGGGCAGTGCCGGTGCCTACCGCTCCGGCTCCTCGGCACTCGCCGGGATCCTGCCGTACCCGGCCACGGTGGACCTCGACGCCTTCGCGGGCGAGGTCAGCGTCCAGGCCCCGGAGCTCGGGTGGTTCGGGCTGCGGCCGTTCCGCAACGACGCCGTCTCCCTCGGGGACCTCACCGCCGCCACGACCTCCGTCACCGACGGCGTGCGCAACCAGCTGCGTTCGGGGTGCACGTTCGTCCTCGACGCGTTCGGGAACAACCAGCAGAGCGTCGGCCTGCGCCTGGTGGACGCCGGCACCCCGGAACTCGGTCCGGCGTGGGGGTCGGTCGTGCGCCCCTGCTACGGCCCGAACCTCACGCGCGTCGTGGACTTCGCCGCCTCCACGGTGCAGATCGTCACCAAGGAGATCCGCGAGCGCCGCCCGCTGGACACCGAAGAGCTCGAGGGGCTTCCCGTGCCGAGCGTCTGCGGCCACCCGGCTGGGACCCTCGTCGACGGGCGCCTGCCCGGCCTTGCCCCGGAGCAGGGCGAGGTCGTGCTGGCCTCCACGCTGAACCCCGCGCGGTTCAAGGACTACGTGGCCTTCGGCGATCTGACCTCGGACGGCGTGCCGGACACCGTGGTCGTGCTGAAGTGCACGGACGCGAACGGGCCCGGCCCGGACAGCGTGCTGGTCTACGACAGCCAGGCCACGCTGCTCGGCGGCATCGGCCTGGACCGGGTTACGAACCGACGAGACAACCGCGTGTACCTGGTGGAGATCGCCGGCGGTAAGGCCCGCGTCGACTGGCTGACGACCCGCGAGGGCGACCAGCCGTGCTGCCCGACGGTAGATGCGACGGCGATCTTCCGCTACGACGTGGAGAAACGCGCCCTGGAGCCGGGCAAGCTCGTCTCGTACACCGAGGTCGGCCCGGCCAGCAAGCTGTTCGAAGCCGTGCGAGCCGGACGCAAGGACAAGACCGCGCTGGCGATCGCGCCGGAGGAGATCGTCGACGCGATGATCGGCTTCCACCGCAACGACGGCGCCTTCCTGTCCTTCTCCTGCTACGGGTACTCCCCGCAGGACCAGGGCTGGCCGCCGGTGGCTCGCCAACAGTTCGGGCCCACGTGGCCGCCGAACGACGGCCTGCGGCACGGGGATCGGTTCTGCCTGATCCGCGTGGCGGACCAAGGGGCGGGCACGGGCACGCCGAGTCCCGCGCCGAGCGCATCGCCCCAGCCGACCGGCCCGGCCCAGGAGCGGTACGTGCTGCTCGGCATGGAGCACTCGGGTTACAACGCGTGGCAGGCCGTCGAGTTCCGTACGCCCGGCCAGCCGCAGGAGCCCGATGGGGGCGGCCTGTTCCCGCCCGACGACCCGGACGACAACGGCCCGCTTCTGCCGCCGCTCGGCCGCCGGACGGACTGAAAAAGTCAGAACGCGTCACCCGACAGGGCGGATCCGGAGTCCCGGCCCTGTGGGATGACGCGTTCTTCGTCCAAGGAAGGTCCGAAGACCCCAGCGTCCCTGAGACGAGGTGCGAGGGCGGCCTCACGCTCTCGCTTACCGTGGACCAATTCGGGAGCGCGCCGGCGGGCGGATGGCCCCCAATCGGGGGTGGTTTGGGGGTAGTGGTCCAGGGCGCACCCCGACAATTCCCAGCCGATCTTGTCGGTCGTTTGGCTTACAGTTGCGAGTGCGCAAGCTTATATTTCCGGTGGACGCGCACGGGGGTGCGCCCTAGCCGGGGGTTTGCACGTGCGCCGAACGACAACCGCCGCCATCGCCGCCGCAGCGGTGGCTGCGGGCACGCTGAGCGCGCTGGTCGTCACCTCGACCAGCGTCACCGCCGCCGCTCCGCCGGCGGCTGCAGCCTCTCCTGCCCTGCCGAATCGAGTTCAAACCATCGACGCCGTCGCCGCCGCCGCGTCCGTGTCGGTGAAGACCTACCGGTACGGGTCGCACGAGCGGAACGCTCTCGACGTCTTCGCCTCGCCGAAGGTTGCCGCCGCCCCGTCCTCGACCCGCCACCCCGCCGTCGTGCTCGTGCACGGCGGGTCGTGGGTGAAGGGCGACAAGTCGGCCATGCACAACGCGGCCAAGGCGCTGGTCGGCGAGGGGTACGTCGCCATCCCGGTGAACTACCGGTACGCGTCGACGGCCGCGTGGCCGGCGCAGCGCGAGGACGTACAGGCGGCGATCCGCTGGGTGCGCTCGAACGCGGGCAAGCTGCACGTGGACACCGGCAAGATCGTGGTGCTCGGCAGCTCCGCCGGTGCCGAGATCACCGCCTCGGCGCTCACGCAGGGCAGCGGATCGAAGCTCGCGCGCGGCATGGTGGTGCTGTCCGGCCCGCTGGACCTCGAGCTCATCGGGCGGAACTCGATGGGCACGTCCGCCGGCGCCAACCTGGCGAACATCGTCACCTCGCAGCTGCTGCGCTGCCTCCCGGCCACCTGCACGGACGACCTGCTCCGCAAGAGCTCGGCCGCGTACCGGCACGACGCGAACGACCCGCCCTCCCTCGTCGTCACGTCGAAGAGCGAGTGGGTGGACCCGGAGGGCTCCTACCGCTTCCACGAGGCCGCACGGCACGACGGCGTCGCCTCGCAGCTGAAGGTGCTCTCCGGCCGGGAACACGGCATGGACTACTGGGACCGCGCCTGGCCCACGATCCGCACCTGGATCGAAAAGCGCATGGCCGCCGGGCGCTAGGCCCCCACCAGGTCCTAGGCGTCCGAGCGGACGCGCCAGACCTCGACGAGCCCCGTCGGGGAGGTGACGCCAATGCGTTCGTAGGCCGTGGCCAGGGCAGCACGGAAGTCCGCGACGGCTCGCTGCGCCTCCGCGGTCCGGGCTACAGCGGCGCCGACGAGCAGGACGTACGCGATCCGACCCTCCGTCAGTTCCTTCGCCTGCAGGAGTTCTCCGGGAGGCGGGACCTGTGGCAGTGCGTCGAGGGTGGGGTCCAGGGCGCGGCGCGGATCGACGTCCGGACGGAACCGGGCCGGGAAGTAGTCGAAGACCGCTTCGTAGTGGCCGACGTCGACAGAGCCCGTGCGGGCGGCGAGCAGGCTGGACAGGTGGCGGATCGGGTCGGCGTTGCGGTTGCGCCCGGCGTCCGGCGTGAACTGGGCGAAGCGGAACGCGACGAGCGTCGAGCCGTGGGCCACCATCGGGGTCGCGGTGGCGTATTCGTCGGCGAGGCGGTCGATGCGACGCAGCTCGTCGGTCCGCACGGCCAGCAGCGCGCCGCTGGCGGACAGCGATCCGGCCACGAGAGCGGCAACCGCTCGGGACGGCAGCGGCCTGGCGAGTAGCCACAGCACGCCGAGCAGCACCGGGAACAGGCCGAGGCGTTCGTTGATGAGGCCGAAGTCGATGCCGAAGCTGTTCGGCGCCGCCAGGTAGACCGCGCCGGTCCCGAGCGCCGCCCACGCCAGCGCTCGCCCAGTTCGACCCTCCGCCGGCGAGGCCACGGCCGCAACGCCGACGAACAACGCCGCCAAACCGATCGCGACGACGTTCTCTGCCTTGGCCAACGCCACGAGAGGCGAGTGCAGACCGGCCAGGCCGGCGACGAGGCCCGCAGGGTTGAGCCACTCGGGGCCGTCGCCCTGTTCGGTGCGGCCCAGATACCTCAGCGTCAGCAGAATGCCGGGCCCGGCCGCCAGCGCCACCTGGGCGACGTGCCAGCGGCGGAACAACGCCAGTAACCCCGCGGCGCCGACCGCCATCGCGAAGGGAACGAGGTGGGTGAACCACGTAGCGGTGAAGGCCGCCGCCAACGCGGCCCTCCACCACCGGGTCGGACGAGCCTGGGCACGAACTGCCACGGCCATGCAGCAGAGGAAAAGCGCGAGGCCCAGGCAGAAGCCGTAGAACCCGTAGAAGTACAGGTAGCCAAACCCGAACGGCAGGACGGCAACGGCGGCCCACCCGTTCTCGGGGCGCACGGCGGCAACGGCCCAGCGCAGGGCCAGGGGGATGCCGACGGCGCAGGCGATCAGCAGGATCGTCTCCCCCGCGCGGATGCCGAACAGTTTCAGCAGCACGGCGAGGACGAGATTGCCGCCAAGGTTCGGCGTCGGCGTCAGGTCCCGCTCGTAGACCGCGCGGAACGCCGGCTCCTCGCCCCAGTCCGCCAGCACGCTCGCACCGAGCACGTGCGCCGGGCCGTCAACGGTATGCGGGGGCCACAGCGCGATCAGCAACGCCGCGAGAGCGAGCGGCACCCAGAACGCCGCCTCGCGCAACGCCCGGCCGCCACTCACGCGCGCCATTCAACCGTTGCGCGGAAGAGCGGACGCAACGGCGGTGCGAGACCGCGGCGTGCGGGAGGGGAGCGCTAGACCAGGGCGGGGTGTTCGGCGGCCGCGGAGGCGGCGACCGAGACGGTCTCGGCGGCGGGGGCGGCGAGGCCGGCCTCGTACGCGGTGGCGGGGACGCCCTCGCGAAGCAGCAGACGGGACAGCCGCACCGGGCCGGAGTTCAGCGAGGGCGCGCCCTCGGGCGTCGGCTGGTGGTGCACCACCCAGACGCGGGTGGACAGCAGCGCGGCGGCGTTGCGGGTCAGGAAGCGCAGGGTTTCGCGGCGGCCGGCGCGGGAGTGTCCGGACCAGCCCAGGTACACCGCGGTGTACTGCTCGACGCTGGGCACGGACGCAATGGGACGCACGTCGACCTCGAGATCGCCGACGGCGGCGATCTGGCCGCCGACCTCTGCCGCCTGCCCACTGGTGAACCCAGTGGAGGCCGCGTAGGCGACGAGCACCCGAGCGGACATGCTCACTCCCGATCACGTTGGACGCGCCATTGCGCCCGCTTTGCCTTACTTCGGACTAACGGCCGCCGCGGTTCGGTCGACGACGGAGTTCTCCAAGAATATCCTGAGAAACCCCGACGACGCCGGCTCCAGTCGAAGTAACCATCGGTCACCGAAAAGCCGATCATGACACTTCCACATGATCACCTTTAACGGGACGGGCGGCACGTTGAATTCACCCATTGGCGACGTGTCGCTCACCCCGTAGCGCCCACGATGCCCTAGGGCTGGAAAACACCGCCTGCCACGCACGCACCGAGACCTACACTCCGCTGGTGGAGATCACCCAGTCCAGCAAGCTCGCCAACGTCGCGTACGACGTTCGAGGCCCCGTGCTCGAAGAGGCGAACCGCCTCGAGCAGACCGGCCACCGCATCCTGAAGCTCAACATCGGCAACCCGGCACCGTTCGGGTTCGACGCCCCGGACGAGGTCGTCGCGGCGATCGTCCGGAACCTGCCGAACGCCTCGGGCTACAGCGACTCCAAGGGCCTGTTCTCCGCACGCACCGCCGTCGCGCAGTACTACACGGCCCAGGGCGTCGACGACGTCGACGTGGACCAGATCTACCTGGGCAACGGCGTCTCCGAGCTGATCGCGATGGCGCTGCAGGCGCTGCTGAACACCGGCGACGAGATCCTCATCCCCGCCCCGGACTATCCGCTGTGGACCGCGGTGTCCTCGCTGGCCGGCGGCAGGCCCGTGCACTACATGTGCGACGAAGAGGCCGGGTGGATGCCCGACCTCGCCGACATCGAGTCGAAGATCAGCGACCGCACCCGCGCGATCGTCGTGATCAACCCGAACAACCCGACGGGCGCGGTCTACTCGCGCGACGTGCTCGAGGGCCTGGCCGCCATCGCGCGCCGGCACGGCCTGGTCCTGTTCGCCGACGAGATCTACGACCGGATCCTGTTCGACGACGCCGTGCACACGCCGATGTCGCTGATCGCCCCGGACGTCCTGACGATCACGTTCAACGGCCTGTCCAAGTGCTACCTGGCGGCGGGCTTCCGCTCCGGGTGGGCCGTCGTCACCGGTCCTCGCCAGCACGCCCGGTCGTATCTGGAGGGCATGCAGATCCTGGCGAACATGCGCCTGTGCGCGAACGTGCCCTCGCAGTGGGCGATCCAGACGGCGCTGAGCTCCCCGCACGGGATCCAGAGCATGGTGCTGCCCGGCGGGCGGCTGCTCGAGCAGCGCGACGTCGCCTACGAGATGCTGAACCAGATCCCCGGCGTCTCGTGCGTGAAGCCGAAGGGCGCGCTGTACTGCTTCCCGAAGCTGGACCCGAAGGTGCACCCGATCGTCGACGACGAGCGCCTGTGCCTGGACCTGCTGCGCAGCGAGCGGATCCTGCTCGTACAGGGCCGCGGCTTCAACTGGCCCCGCCCGGACCACCTGCGCATCGTGACCCTGCCGCACGCCGACGACCTGCGCGAGGCGATCACCCGCATCGCCCGGTTCCTGTCGACCTACCGCCAGTAGCAGCTCGGCTCGCCAACAGCGCTGTACAGCGCTGCGTGCGACGCCACGCCGTGGCTGCGGCCCGTTCGGTCGCCAACAGCGCTGTACAGCGCTGCGTGCGACGCCACTCCGTGGCTGCGGCCCGTTGGGTCGCCCAGCTAGCTGCGGGCGGACGCCGAGACGGCGATGGCGAGCTCGGTGGCCAGGTCCAGGGAGCGATCCGACATCGGGTGCTGACGCATCCACCAGCAGACCAGCTGGGTGATCTGACCGGCGAGCTGCGGGTGCGTACGCATCGCCTCGGCGACGGTGACCGGACGGGACGAGTGGTCGGTGATCGAGTACCAGACGCCGCCGCGGAAGCCGAGCTCGGCAAGGCCGAGGGCGCCGGCGAGCGTGGCGTCGAACGCCTCGCAGATCGACGGAATCGTCAGCTCGGCCGGGGAGTCCGGGACCTCGCTCGTCGGCGGCCACACGCCCGCCTGGGGCAGCGGGCCGGACGGGTGGTCGGTGTACCGCTCCTCGTCCTCGGCGCGGAACAGCGCCGAGAGGTCCACCGGCTGCGTCGTCGCGGCGCAGCCGTCCACGGGGCGGAACCAGGACTCGAGGTCCATGGGAGCGGTGGCGGCCAGGACGCCGCGCGCCCAGCCTTCGCCTGCACGGCCCCCGGTGCGGGCCGCGGTCACCTGCACCACGGCCGCCTGCGGGGCCGGTGCGCACGTGCCGTCGGAGTGGGCCACGGCGGACTCCACGACGGGCAGTGGGTCCACCAGCGGGTCCCAGGAGCCGCTGCGAGCAGCGGCGACCAAGCCCCCGACGCCGTTGTCGGGACCTTCGAACCAGGACTGCGCATGGAACTCGTACTGCCCCGACGCAGCGTCCGCCGGGCCGCTCCAGGATTCGTCACAGGCCGGGCCGACGGCGCGGAAACTCAGCGCAACATCGGCGGCGTCCCCGGGGTTCCGCCCCGCACCCGCAGGTGCACCGGAGGGCCGCGACCCGGCTTCGGGCGCGGCTGGCGAGGAGGGGAACTCAGAGGTCATGACATTGGCAGAGTCGAAGAGCGCGGCGACAGCGTCAAGGTAACGCGGACCGAATTGCACACGCCTTGACCGCAGGCCTGCCCTTGTCCCCACAAATCCACAAGGCCGGGCAAGGCTCGGGCAAATCGCCGCGCGACAGGGCGGGCAGGAACGGTGAACTGTCGGATTGGCCCGATTGGTCCGATTAGTCCGAATCGGCGAGCCGGACGACGAGTCCGGCGATGCGGGCGGCGATCTCGCCGGTGTCCGGGCGGGGCGCGAGGCTGAGCAGCGTGGTGCCGGCCGGCAGCCGCTGTTCGTGACCGTCCGTCAGATCGTCGCTGGTGTAGGCGATGACCGGAATGGGTGCCTTGGGGTCCGGGCCGGTCCACAGCGGCCCGTCGGCCAGGGCCAGGTTCCGCAGCACCAAGTCCGGGACGCGGCCGGCAAGCGCGGCAGAAGCCTGCGCGTCGTCGACCGCATGTGCGACCTCGCAGCCGGCGCGGCGCAGCGAGAACCGCAGCGCGGCGGCGAGCACCTTCGCGGGCTCCACCAGCAGCACCCGCAGGTTCTCCTCCGCCGTCGAGGCGGCGGCGCGCAGCAGGGTGGCCGGGTCCGTGACGGCGTCCTCGTGCTCGACCTCGGCGAGCCCGACGACGACGGCGACGGGGACGCCGGCAGAGGAGGCGGCCTCGGTCAGCTCGTGCAGCACTCGCCGGGCCAGCCCACCCGCGACCGGGTCGATCAGCACGACGCCCGCGCCGTCCGGGACCGCGACCGTCGGCGCTGCCGGGTTGGCCAGGGCCAGCGAACTCGCGCCGTGGCCGCCCAGCGCCTCGGCCACCGCGTCCGTCGCACGCGGCCAGACCAGCACCTGAGCGACGCGCCTGCGCGCGACGTCCGGATCGGAAACGGCCCCGTTCGGCGAGGGCCCGACGACGTCCACGGCCTCGCTCGACGCCTCGGTAGCCGCCGGCTCGCTCGACGCCTCGGTGGCCGCTGGTTCGCTGGGCGCCGCCGCGGCGGGCTCGGCCGGGGACGGCACTGCGAACGGGAAGATCCTGCCGGGCGCCTCCGCGACGGCCTGCGCCACCAGGCCCTCGATGGGCGAGGTGTCCCCGCGCGCGTGCCGGCGCGCGCTGCGGGCGGCGGTCGGGGGCGTCGTGGGCAGCTCGACGACGAAGGAGCGGCTGCCGTCGGACGCGACCTCGAGCAGGAACTGACCGCCGTGTCCCTCGGCCACCATCTGGACGAGCGCCAGGTCCGGGTCCGGCCCACGTTCGCGGACCTTGGCCGGGCGTAGCCACCGCAGCAGCGGGTTGTCCCGCGGGCCCGGCTCGACGGCGGCGACACCGGTGACCGCGACCCGCACCCACCCCTCCTCGGCGACGCCGGTGACGGTGAGCACCGCACCGGAGGCGACTGCGTGCACGGCGGCGCGCAGCAACTCGGCGAGGGTCCTGGTCAGCCGCGCGGCGTCGCCGACGAACTCGGTGCCCTCGACGTCGGACCGAAGCTCCACGCCGTGCTCTCCGGCCAGCGCCACGGTCGCGTCGATCGCCTGCGCGACGATGTCGCCGAGCTGGACCGGGGCAAGGTCGAGCTCGATCTGAGCCGTCATCAGGTGCTCGTAGTCGATGGTTTCGGCGACGAGGGACCGGAGCCGGTTCAGCGCGTCGACGTGCGCCGGGTCCGCCTGTAGCTGCGCGAGCGCCGGAGCGATCTCGTCGACCAGCGTCTCGAGCAGCCGAGCCCGGCGCCGTTCGGCCTCGACCTGCTCGGTGACGTCGGTGAAGGCGAGCACCGCGCCGACGATCTCGGCGCCGTCGCGCATCGGCGCCGTGGAGAGCTCGACGGGGACGGGGCTGCCGTCCTGGCGCCAGACGACCTCGCGGCGGCGCTGCATCCGGCGGCCGGTGCGCAGCGTCCGCGCGATCGGGGACTCCGAGGACGGGTACGGCGTGCCGTCCAGGCGCGTGTGCAGGGCCATCGTGTGCAGGTCCAGACCGGCGATGGCGCTGACCTTGGCCCCGAGCAGGCGCGCCGCCGCGGGGTTCGCGAGGACGACCCGGCCGTCCCTGTCGACGCCGCAAATGGCTTCCTCGGTGCTGCGCAGCACGGCCTGCGCGGCCCGGCCGGTGCGGACGAGTTCGGCCTCCGCCGTGGAATCGGTCCCGTACCGCAGAGCAACGAGCAGCCGCTCCTCGCCGCTGCCCCACGGCACGCGCGAGCACGTGACCTCGACCCCGAAGGGTTCGCCGACGGGTGGGCGAGCCAGCACCCGGCGCGAGTCTCCGTCGGCCGGCCAACCGTCCGCGGTTCCCGACCGCCCGAGGCTCGGCAACAGCTCCGCTAGCGCCGACCCCACCAGCGCGGCGGCGTCCCCGACCCCGAACGCCGCGACCGCCCGGGCGTTCGCGTTGACGATCGTTCCGCCGGCGTCGACGAGCAGCAGACCGTCGGGAAGGTTGTCGAGGATGGCGGCGAGGCGGTGGGTATTGCGCGTGGGCCGGGCTGCCACCTGCGCGCCACCTCCCACGACCGCGAAGCACCGGTCCGAGGCCGACCGCCACCCGAGAGCGGTCAGTCTTGCACGTCTGGATCACGCCACGCCGAGGGGTCCACCGACCTGCGCATCTGCTTTGCTCCACCCGAACGCGCCCCGCTAGCCTGTGCTTCGTTCCACGCTCTGGAGGATTCGCCTAGTCCGGTCTATGGCGCCGCACTGCTAATGCGGTTTGGGCCTTCAAGCCCATCCGGGGTTCAAATCCCCGATCCTCCGCCGGTCTCGGGCGAGGTGTGTTCGCGGAAAGCGCGAACCATCTCGCCCGGCCTGTTTTTGCGGCGCTTCGCGCCGCCGGCGGGGGCTGCGCCACAACCGAGCGAGGCGAGCGAAGCCCGAGGGCGAGGAACGAGCCCTCGAAGGCTTCCGAGGCGAGTGAAGGTTGTTGACGAGCGAAGCGAGGAAAACCCGCACCCCCTGCTCCGGGGCGCTAGGCGCGGGCGAGGATTTCGCCGTGCAGGAGGGTGACCCAGCCGTCCGGACTGTCCGTCCAGGTGCGCCAGGCGTCGGAGATCTCCTGGAGGTCGGCCCGGGTGTAGCCCTGCTCGAGAGCCTGGCCGGCGATCGCGGAGGTCAGGATGCGTTCGGCCCACATGCCGCCCCAGTACGCGCGGTCCTCCGGGGTCGCGAAGCACCAGAGGCTGGCGCTGGGGACGACGTCGGCAAAGCCGGCGGCCAGGGTCCAGGACAGCAGGCGGCGGCCGGCGTCCGGTTCGCCGCCGTTCGCGCGGGCGCACTTCTGGAAGACCTCCATCCACAGATCCAGGCCCGGGAGCGTGGGGTACCAAACCTTGCCGCGGTAGTCCGTCTCGCGGACGGCGACGAGGCCGCCGGGCTTGGCCACGCGGCGCATCTCGCGCAGCGCCGCCACCGGGTCGGCGACGTGGTGCAGGACCTGGTGGGCGTGGACGACGTCGAAGGAATCGTCGGGGAACGGCAGGTCGTGGACGTCGCCGACGACGAAGTCCATGTCGGTGCGCCCACGCCGCGCCGCCTCGGCGCGAGTCAGGTCCAGCGCCGCGTCGTTGTGCTCCAGCGCCGTGACCCGGCCCGGCGCGACCCGCTCCGCGAGATCGAGGGTGATCGTGCCCGGCCCGGAGCCGACATCGAGCAACGACTGGCCGGGCACCAGGTGCGGCAGGACGTACGCGACGGAGTTCTCGGCCGTGCGCCACCGGTGCGACTTGAGCACCGACTCCGCGTGGCCGTGGGTGTAGGAGGTCACGGGCGGAGCAGGGCGCCGGCGAACGCGACGTCGTACCCGGCGCACAGGTCCGCGTACCAGTCGGGCAGGCGCCCGCCGGGCCCGGAGTCGTGCACGTTGTCGAACACGGCGTGCCCCACCCAGGCCGCTCCCAGGACGGCGCGGCGCCGCAGCCCGGGCGGGGTGCGGTACGCGGCGACGACGAGCGCCGAGGCCGCGACCACCCCGGCCAGCTCCCGAGCGGAGGCAAGCCCGGCCCGCGCCTCGCGACGGGCCAGCGGGTAGATCGCGGCCGCGGTCACCAGGCCGGCGGCAGCCAGCTCGGTCCGCGCCCGGCCGAACCTCTGCCGAGCCAGGTTCTCCACGACGATCGCGGCCGCGGCCCCGGCCGCCAGGACGGCCACCTTCTTCACGTCGATCCCGTGCGTTTCGTCGTGCTCGTGCGCGCAGCATTCCTCGCCCATGAGGCCACCTCCGCGCCCGACGCTATACGGCCGTTTCGACTTCCCCCCACCCACCGTCTAGACTCTGCCCCCGGCTCCAGAAGCCAGCGCCCGTAGCTCAACGGATAGAGCATCTGACTACGGATCAGAAGGTTAGGGGTTCGAGTCCCTTCGGGCGCGCAGGAAAAACCCCAGGTCAGCGAGCTGCGACCTGGGGTTTCTGCTTTTCGGAGGGCGTTGTGCAGCAACGGGTGTAGCAACGGGACCGACCGGCCCGACTTTCAGGGTTGCGCGGGGCGCCGATCGTCCGGATCCGAGGGAGCCACCCGGCCCCGCCAATAGAGCGATTCGCGGCGCTTGTGTGCGACGGCGACCACCCGGATCGACTCGTCGGAGACCACGTAGACGATGCGGTAGGGGTACCGCCGTACCGGCGCCGAACGCACGGCCGCATCGTCGAAAGGGACGCCCACCAGCGGAGCGGCCTCGGGCCAGTCGCCGATGTGCGCCAGGCTTGCCTGGACGGCGGCTAGGAAGCGATCCCCAAGCCCTGGGTGTTGATCCTCGTACCAGGTCGCGGCAACCACCAACTCGTCCGAGGCTTCGTCCTCGAACCGAGTGGCGAGTGTCACCGGGAGCGTCGACGCGCGAGTTGCTCGCGCACCCGCTCGCGCACTTCCTCCCAGGGAGTTCCCTCGGACTCGCCGTCGATCACTCGACGAGCCCGCACCTCGATCTCGGCGAGCCACGCCTCGCTGAATTCGTGCTCGCCGTCAGCGCCCTCGTCGTCGAGGCTGTCCAGCAGAACGGCGGCCAGTTCGGCCCGGTCGTCGGCGGGCAACGCCAGCGCCGTCCGGAACAGGTCGTGCGCCTCACTGGTCACAAGGGCGAGTCTACGCTCGCCGGCCCACCCCGAGCTCGCGAAGCAGCGTACCCATCTGGTCGGCGCCCGCTCGCTGCACGTCCTCCAGGACGGTCGGGTAGCTGTCGGCCGTCGTCGCAGGCCAGAGGCCCCGCCGGGACGGCGGATTCCGGTCGGGGCCGCTATCCGTTCCATGGGGGACGATGAACACGTGCCCGGTGGACTGGTCAGCCTCGTCTACGGCCGACGCCTGTGGGATCGCGACGGCCGCGAGTGGGCGTTCGACCGCCCGGCGGACGCCGACGCCGTGACCCGGCTGCGCGGCGGTACCCAATGACGTTCGCCAAGGTCTGCGGGCTGCGCGAGGAAGAGCAGATCGACTGGGCCGTCGAGCTCGGGTACGACGCGATCGGCGTTGTCCTGGCGCCGAAGAGCCCTCGGTACTGCCCGCCGGAGCGGGCCCGACAACTCGCGACCCACGCCCGTGGGCGGATCCCGTCGTTCGTCGTCGCGCTGAGCTGGGCGCAGGCCGAGCAGGTGGCCGACGCGTTCGACGTCGTCCAGATCTACGAGCCCGTCCCGCTGCCGAACCTGGCCTTCGCGTCGAAGTACCCGCCCCCGGCGGAGGTCGCGTTCGACTGGTTCGTCTACGACGCCAGCACCGGCAGCGGCGTGTTCGAGGAGTTCCCGGACTGGGTGCGCGACGTTCCCGGAAAGCTCCTGGTGGCCGGCGGCCTCGACGCGACCAACGTGGGGCGGGTGATCGAGACGTTCGCACCGTTCGGCGTCGACGTCTCCAGCGGCGTCGAAAGTTCGCCCGGGGTGAAGGACCGCGAGCTCATGGCCTCCTACATCGCAGTGGTCCGAGGCAAGGTGGGGAAGCCCACACCCACTACCACCGAGTAGCCCACGACGATGGGGCGATGCCGGATGGAGTGTGCAGCCTCGTCACCGACGACCGCCTATGGGACTTCCAGGGTCGCCAGTGGATTCGCGACGAGTCCTACGCGGACGGTCGCACCGCCGAGGGTCACTTCGGCTGGATCCGGCCGGTCGGCGTCGTGCGCCGGGACGGCCTGCTCCGCTGGGTGACCTCCCACGAATCCTGGGACTTCTGGGAGAGCGTCCGCCCGCACTACCTCGCTGCGGGAGAGTCCGCACCGAGCAACGAGCACGGCGAGACGTTCAGCGGCCACGTCTGGCGTTCGGGCAACGACCGCCTGTTCACGCTGCAGGTCCACGCCTAGCAGCGTCGGCAGGGGTGTGGCGAATACAACGGTCCGCGCGAGAGATGGCTCATGCCGGGGCGCGTAGCCTTTTGAAAGTCTCGCGGACAGACGGGTCGCCTCGTCCCAGCGACCTTCGCCCGCCCGCGTCCCCGGAGTGACTCGTGAGCAGAACGACGAAGACCTTGCACCGCGTGGTCGTCATCGGCTCTGGCTTCGGCGCCCTCTACGCCACGAAGGCGCTGAAGAAAGCTCCCTGCCAGGTCACCGTCGTCGCGCGAACCTCGCACCACCTCTTCCAGCCGCTGCTGTACCAAGTCGCCACGGCCGTGCTCTCCGTGGGCGAGATCGCGCCGCAGACCCGCGAGGTGCTCAGCGGGCAGGACAACGCGCGCGTCATCCTCGGCGAGGTCGTCTCGGTGGACCTCACCGCCAAGACCGTCACCTCGACGACGCCGCTGGGCGAGAAGGTCACCGGGTACGACACCCTGATCGTCGCCGCCGGCGCCGGTCAGTCCTACTTCGGCAACGACCAGTTCTCCGAGTTCGCGCCGGGCATGAAGACGATCGACGACGCCCTCGAGTTGCGCGGGCGCATCTTCGGCGCGTTCGAGCTGGCGGAGATCGCACCCGACGAGGCGACGCGGGCGCGCATGCAGACCTTCGTGGTAGTCGGTGCGGGCCCCACCGGAGTGGAGCTCGCCGGGCAGATCTCCGAGCTGGCGCACAAGACCTTGAAGAAGGACTTCCGCGTCGCGGACACCCGCAAGGCGCGCGTCATCCTGCTCGACGCCGTCGACAAGGTGCTGCCGCAGTTCGGCGGCGACCTGTCCGAGTCGGCGCGCAAGGAGTTGGAGAAGAGCGGTGTCGAGGTCCAGCTCGGCAAGAAGGTCGTCGACATGGACAACGACGGCGTCGTGGTCGAGGACGTCACGACCGGCGAGCGCGTCCGTATCGAGTCCCGCTGCAAGGTGTGGGCGGCGGGCGTTGCCGCCTCGCCGCTGGGCAGGCAGCTCGTCGCGCAGTCCGACGCCGAACTGGACCGCGTCGGCCGCGTCGTCGTGGAGAAGGACCTGAGCCTGGCCGGGCGGCCCGACGTCTACGTCATCGGGGACATGGCCAACAAGGACAACCTCCCCGGCGTCGCGCAGGTCGCCATGCAGGGCGGGAAGCACGTCGCCAAGGAGATCAAGGCGGCGCTGCGCGGCCAGCCGACCGGCAAGGAGTTCAGGTACTTCGACAAGGGCTCCATGGCGATGGTGACCCGCTTCCACGCGGTCGCCAAGGTCGGGAAGATCAAGCTGACCGGCTTCCTCGCCTGGAACGTGTGGCTGATCATTCACCTGCTCTACATGGTCGGCTACCGAAACCGGGTCACCGCCGCCATGCGCTGGACGTTCTGCTTCGTGCGGCAGTACCGCTCCGAGCGGACCATCACGCACCAGCAGGTGCTGGGCAGACGGGTACTGATCCGCCTGCACATGGGCGGCGAGGAAGACCCGTGGGGCATGGGCATCACCGCGGTCGGCTCCGCGCCCACCTCCCATCCGGGCTTCGACGTACCCGTCGAGTCGCCCGCGCGAGTCGGCTGACGTGGCGCGGCCACTCGGCGAGATCTACGGCGAGACGCGCCTGCGCGTCGGCCGGCTCGTGCTCGGGCTGAGCGACGCGCAGCTCGCGGCGATGCTCCCGACGTGCCCGGAGTGGAGCGTGCGGGACGTCGTCGGGCACATGGCGGGGCTGCTCGACAACGTTGCGGAAAGGCAACTCGAAGGCGCGGGAACGCCGGCGTTCACGCAGGCGCAGGTGGACGCGTACCGCGATCTCCCCCTGGCCGCGACCATCGAGCTGTGGGACGCGCGGGCCACGCCGATCGAAGGCGACTTCGAGGCGGCAACGGAGGCGTTCGCCGCCCGGCTGGTGTCGGACACCTGGAACCACGAGCAGGACATCCGTCAGGCGCTGCACCTGCCGGCCGCGTACCGGGACTCCGACGCCGTCCCCGTCTCGATCGAGGGGCACCTGGGTTTCCTCGGCGAGCGCCTCGCCGCCGCGGGTCTGCCGGGGCTGCGGATGGTGACGCCAGAGCGCGAGTGGCTCGCCGGCGGCGGCGAAGTCGGCGGAAGCGTCACCCTGGGCAGTCAGGCCGAGCTGCTTCGCCTGCTGTTGGGACGCCGCAGTCGTGCGCAGGTGGCCGCGCTGGACTGGGACGTCCCCGACCGGGTTGCCTACGCGGCCGCCCTTCCCCGCTTCGGCCCGGCGGAGCACGACATACACGAATAGACATCGCTGCCCCCTTGCCAAACCTACGCATCCGTAAGTTACGGTTACGTAGGCGAAGGGGGACCTGCGATGACCGCAACCGTGGACGTGGACCGGACCACTCGGCAGACGCTGGGCTGGGGGCGAAAGGGCACCGTCGAGATCGCGTTTCTCTGGCTGTTCGTCGTCGGGCCGTGGCTCGCGCTGGCCGCCGGACTGTGGCTGACGTGGAACACCTCGATCGCGCTGACCTGGACCCAGGCGGGGATCTTCGCGTTCCTGTACCTGTTCACCAGCCTCGGCGTCACCGTCGGGTTCCACCGGCACCTCACCCACCGGTCGTTCAAGGCCAAGCGCTGGCTGCGGATCGTGCTCACCCTCGCGGGCACCATGGCCGTCGAAGGCAGTCCGGTGCGCTGGGTCGCCGACCACCGCCGCCACCACGAGTTCTCCGACGAGGCCGACGACCCGCATTCGCCGTGGCGTTTCGGCCACAGCACCGCAGGGCTGGCCAAGGGCCTGGTGTGGGCCCACGTCGGGTGGCTGTTCACGCGGGAGAACACCAACTCGCGCCGCTTCGCCGCCGATCTGATCGCCGATCGCGACGTCCGCTTCTTTCAGAAGAACTTCGTTGGGGTACTGCTGTTCAGCCTCGCGCTCCCCACGGCGCTCGGCGGTCTGCTGACCTGGTCCTGGCAGGGCGCGGTCGCCGGCTACATCTGGGGTGGGCTGGTCCGCATCGCGCTGGTCCACCACGTCACCTGGTCGGTCAACTCGGTCTGCCACGTCTTCGGCGAGCGCCCGTTCACGACCGCCGACAGGGCGACCAACGTCTGGTGGCTCGCGATCCCGAGCCAGGGCGAGTCCTGGCACAACCTGCACCACGCCGACCCGATGTGCGCCCGCCACGGCGTCGACAAGGGGCAGCTCGACGCGTCGGCCCGCCTGATCTGGCTGTTCGAGAAGGTCGGCTGGGCCTGGAACGTCAAGTGGCCCACGCCCGAGCGCCTGGACGCGCGCCGCGCATAACCGGTTCGCACCCGCCGGGCCCGATCCGGCAGCCTGGGGCGGCAGGCACCGGCCGGCCGCCCCCGCGCGTCTTACTTCAGGGTGACGAGCTTGATCGCGCCCTGCGCGGCGTAGAACTTGCCGGTGCTGGAGTCCACCCACGCGTCGATGAACACGTACTTCCCGGCGGGCAGGTTGTAGGACAGGTACTGCTCGCGGCCACCGGAGAGCGGGGCGGCGGCGGTGGACGCCGCCGGGTCGAACGGCGACGGCGTCCGGCCGGGGTTGGCGAAGAAGGCCGCGACGTCCTTCTCGCCCTTGCCCTCGGCCAGCTTCTGCAGACCGATGAAGTGCCACTTGCTGGCAGCGAGGTTGGACACCCGCAACTCGCCCTTGCGCGCCAGCTTGGCCGGGGCCTTGATCCGCGCGGCGTCGTCGACGGAGACCTGGACGGACTTGCCCGCGGCCCGCACCGCCTTGCCGGGAGCACCGACCTTGAGCAGCGTGATCTTGCCGCCGCCCGGCTGGTTCGCCGCGGCGATGTCGGCGACGGTGATCTCGCCCGGTGGCAGCTTCACGGCCATGGTCGCCGGACGGCCGGGGGCGACGTAGGTGCCGCCGAGCGCGATCAGGGAGTCCTCGGCGCTGGAGGCGTCGGCGGCGGCCTGCTTGGAGATGGTCTCGGTGCTGGCCGCCTTCGGACCCGGCCGGCCGTTCCGGGCGGTGTTCGCCGCCTCGCCGGCCTTGTCCGCCTTCCCGGCCGCGACGCCCGGCTTGGGCGTGTGCAGCCAGAGGTTGTGCTGCGTCTTCGTCGCGGTGACCTTGAAGGTGACCCAGCCGGCGGCGAGCTTGTCCGCACCGGTGATCTTGGGCTCGCCCTCGTCCAGCGCGATGGTGACCACGGGCGGCGTCGTCTTGCCGGGGCTCTCCGCGGCGACCGCGCTCCCGACGGGCATCAGCGCCAGCAGGCCGAGCACTACAGCTGCCCTCGTCGAGGCACGCGTCATCGTTGTGTTCCTCCCCAGATACCTCGGCCGTCCCCACGGCCCAGGGCCAGACTCCCCAGAGGCGGGCCCGGAACCTAGCGCGACACGCTCACTAGGGTTGAGCTGTGAAGTTCACTGGGATTCCCGTCGCCGCCCTGGACTTCTACGACGACCTGGAGGCGGACAACTCCAAGTCGTTCTGGACCGCGCACAAGGACGTCTACGACACCTGCGTGAAGGCGCCGATCGAGGCGCTCGCCGCGGAGCTCTCCGACCAGTTCGGGTCGGGCAAGTTCTTCCGGCCCTACCGGGACGTGCGCTTCGCGCAGGACAAGACGCCCTACAAGACGCACCAGGGCGTGTGGTTCGAGCAGTCGCGGACGTACTTCCACATCTCGGCCTCGGGGCTGTGGGTCGCCGCCGGGTACTGGCGGACCGCGCCGGACCAGGTCGCGCGGATGCGCGCCGCCGTGGCGGACGACGGCAGCGGCCCGGCGCTCGAGCGGGCCGTCGCGGCAGTGTCGAAGAAGGGCTTCGAGATCGGCGGGAGCTGCACGGTGCGGGTGCCGCCGGGCTATCCGAAGGACCACCCGCGCGGCGAGCTGCTGCGGCACAAGACGCTGACGGCGCACCGCGAACTCGGCAACCCGGACTGGTTGGCCACCGCCAAGGCGAAGGCGGAGATCGTCAAGCTCTGGAAGGGCATGGCCCCGCTCGTCGACTGGCTCGACACCTGGGTTGGGGACCCGCACGTCTAGGTAAGGCCCACCAGCTGGGCGAAGACGACGATGTTGTCCTGGTAGCCGCCGTTGGCCCGGTCGAAGCGGCCGCCGCAGGTGATCAGGCGGAGCTCGGAGCCGGCGGTGGGGCCGTACACCTCTTCGGTCGGGAAGTTGCTCTGCGGGTACGTCGCGACGCGCTTGACCTCGTATTCGGCAACGCGGCCGTCCATGCGGGTGACCGTTATGCGGTCGCCGACGCGGGTGGCGCCGAGGCCGTAGAAGACGCCGGGGCCGGCCTTCGTGTCCACGTGGCCGAGCAGGACGGTCGGGCCGACCTCGCCGGGCGAGGCGCCGCGGCCGTACCAGCCGGCCGGGGCGTCGGGGTCGTCCGGCGGTACGGCGACGCTGCCGTCGTCGGCGAGGTCGAGCACCATCAGTTCGGTGTCGATGCGCAGGCGCGGGAAGCTCAGGTGCTCCGCCGGAGAATGCTCCACCAGCGCGTCGACCAGCACCGGCGCGGCGTCGACCGGCGCGGGCGCCACCTCCGGAGCGGTGTCGTACCCGGCGGCGACGAGGCCGCCCGCCGGGGGCACGGGCGGTCCGGAACGCCGAGCGGCCGCGCCCAGGGCGATGGAGCCGACCCCGAGCACGGCCAACGCGACACCGCCGGCGATCATTCGCGCGGCGGAGTTGCTACGCCGGCGTCGGCCGGCGCGAGTGGACAGCTTGTTGGTACCTATGGCGCATCACCCATGGCGTCGACGTGCGATTCCAAATCCTGCCAGCGCCAGGCCACCGGCGGCTGCACCGGCACCGAGCGAGATCGCGTAGGCGTTGTCGCTGGACGACGAACTGCCGAAACCGGTCTTGGGCGCGCCGGACGGCTTGACCGCTGGGGCCGGCGACGACGTGGCGGCCGGAGCTGCGGCCGGAGCCGAGCTGGGCTTCGCGGTCGGAGCGGCCGACGAGGTGGCCGCCGGCTTCGGGGCCTCCTTCTCCACCGACGCCGACGCGGAACCCGAGCCGGAGGCGGAGCCGGAACTCGAGGCGGAGCCGGAACCCGACGCCGAGCCCGAGGCGGAACCGGACGCGGGGGCGGGCGCAGGAGTGACGGCGAGGGCGGCCGACGCCGGAGCGAGTGCGAGCAGCGTGCCTGCGGCAGCCGCGGCGAGAACTCGGGAGGTGATCATGGGGCGACTCCGTGTGCTGGCCCGCGCACGCGCGAGCGGAGGTGGGGCACTTAGTCGAACCTAACCCTCAAGTGACCGTCAAGATCATGTTTGTCACCTTTGGCCGGATCTTGCCCCGGGCCCCCACTCGGAGACGGGTTCGCCCTCAGTTGTAGCGGCGGAACGCGACGACCTGGCGACGCCGCGCCACACCGACGCCGGCAAGAGCGAAGCCGACCGCCAGAGCGGCCGCGCCGGCGGCCATGGGCGCCGAGTCCAGGCCCATGCCGGCGGAGGTGCCGAAGCCGGTACGCGGCGCACCTGCGGGCAACTGCTCCCCGCCGCGGCCGGGGAAGCCCTGCTTGGCGACCGTCCCCTCGGGCGCGCTCGGGACGCGGATCACGATCTGCTTGTTCGGAGTCTTCGAGTCGACCTTCTGCGCCGCGACCTTGCCCTCGTCCGGGGCGGTGGGCTGCTTGGGAGCCGCGTCCTTCGCCGGCTTCGCGGGGATCTCCGCAGACGTCCGACCTGCATCGACGGCCGACTTCGGGGGCACGAGCGACTCGCCCGTGGCGGAGAAGCTGGCCTCGCCGATCGCCACCTCGGGCTTCTTCGGCGTCGCCGGGACGTCCTTCTTCTCGGGCGTCTCCTGCTTCGGGACGGCGGGCTTCGCCGGGACCGCCGGAGCCTGCGGCTTCTGCGGGACTGCGGGCTTGCGCGGAGTGCTCTGCTCCTTGACCGGGGTGGACTTCTTCGAGGGGGTCTGCGGGCCGTACCCGCCGGTCTCGTCGATCGGACCGACGTCGCCGTCGCCGGCGAACGCAGCCGTCGCCGGGCCGAGTGCGAGCACCGCGCCAATGGCCGCAGTGGCAAATACACGAGACTTGTTCATAAAAATCCCCCCGTTGAGACGAGCAACGATCAAGCAATCCCCAGCCGAATCACCACCAGATCCGGACAATTTGTGATCCTACGATCACGCTGCGTCGAAGCTAGGCTTAGCCGGTGCTCAAGGCGTGTCGTCCGGCGCCGGGCCACTGCGGCACGCGCGCGCTGGCCTGGGCGATGGTCGCGGTGTTCGCGGTCGCGTTGGCGACTGCGCTCGCCGGCATCGGCGTGCGGTCCACGATGGGCGGGCAGGCGGCGGTCGACGAGCCGCAGTACCTGCTCACCGCCGAGTCGCTGTTTGCCGACCGCAACCTCGACATCGCCGACGAGCTCGCCGCGGAAACCTGGCGGGCGTACCACGGCGACGGGCTGCCGGTGCAGACCCAGGTGCTGCCCGACGGGCGACAGATCAGCCCGCACGATCCGCTGCTGCCCGCCGTGCTCGCGGTCCCGTACGGGCTCGGCGGTCTGGCGGCGGCGAAGGCCACGATGGCGGCGATCGCCGGGTGCACCGCCGCGGGCACGCTCTGGGTCGCCGTGCGACGCTTCCGCGTTCGAGTGGGCCTGGCCGCCGTCGGGGTGGGCCTGGCGTTCGCGTCGCCGCCGCTGGGGGTCTACGGCCAGCAGGTGTACCCGGAGATGCCGGCCGCACTCGCGGTGGTGTGCGCCGTCGCGGCGCTGACCGGGCGGCTCGATCGTCGCGGCCTGCTCTGGTTCGCGATCGCCGTCGTCGCGCTGCCGTGGCTGTCGGTGAAGTACGCGCCGGTGGCCGCTGCGCTGACCCTGGTGGCGTTGGGCCGGCTCGCGTGGTCGCTGCGGTGGCGTGCCGCGGGCGCGTTGGCCGCGCTGCTGGCGGCCTGCGGCGCGGTGTACCTGACGGTGCATCGGATCGCGTGGGGCGGGTGGACGGTCTACGCGACCGGCGATCACTTCGCGACCGACGGCGAGTTCGCCGTCGTCGGGACGGAGGTGAACCTGTGGGGCCGATCGCAACGGCTGGCGGCACTGCTGATCGACCGCGACTACGGGCTGGCGGCGTGGCAGCCCGGCTGGCTGCTGGTGCTCGGGGCGCTGGGCGCGCTGTTCGCCGATCGGGCCAGGCGGCACTCGCGGTCGGCGGCGGGCGCGCTCGTGTTGCCCGCACTGGCCGGCTGGCTGGTGGCGACGTTCGTCGCGATGACCATGAACGGCTACTGGTTCCCCGGCCGACAAATCGTCGTGATCCTGCCGCTGCTGGTGCTGCTGATCCTCTGGTGGCTGGACTCGACGCCCCGCGGGGTGCGGATCGCCGCCCTGGTTCTCGCGCTGCCCGGGCCGTTGGTCATGGCCGCGCTGCTGATCGACGGGCACGCGGCGGAGCTCACGTGGGTCGGCGCCGCACGCACGCGAGGCGTCGACGAACCGTTGCACCAGGCCTGGGTGCACCTGTTGCCGGAGTACCGAGCGCCGGGAAACGAGGGCCTGTGGCCGGTGCACGGGCTGTGGCTCGCGATGTTCGCGGCGATCGCGCTGGCCGGCTTCGCCGGCGTTCGAGCCCGGCGGAATCCATGAGGCGTCTGGTGGCGGTACTGGCCGTCGCGCTCCTGCTGGGCGGCTGCACCGACGACGACGGGGAGTCGATCAACCCGCGCGTGCCGGACCCGGTGCCCACTCACTCGGCACCGGGTCGGTAACCGCGACTACTGCGCGGTGGCGTCCGGGTCGATGCGGTCGATGCCCATGAGGTCGACGACGAAGACCAGCACGGCGTTCGGCGGGATGCCGGGCGGCGGGTTCGCGCCGTAGGCCAGGTCGCCCGGAATGACGATCTCCCGGCGCCCGCCGAGCTTCATGCCGACGATGCCGCCGGCAAAACCCTTCACGACGCCGTTGAGGGGGAAGGTCACCGGCTCGTTCCCGCGCTCCCAGGAGGAGTCGAAGACCTTGCCGTCGTCGAAGAACGCGCCCACGTACCGGACGTCGACGGTGTCGGTGGACACGGCGGTCTCGCCGTTGCCGACGACAAGGTCGCGGATCACCAACTGGGTGGGCGCGTCGCCGGTGCCCTTGGCGATCGTCGGCGGTGCGCCGGGAACCTGCGACACCGTGGCGTTCTTGGTGATCGCCGGGACGCCGGGAAGCGCACCTGACCCGAGCGGTGCCACCGACGGGGTCGGCAGCGCCAGCGGCTGCGGTGCGGCTTCGGCGGCCGGCTCGGCGGCAGCGGCCGGCTCGGGGGTGTCGTCGCCGCCGCAGGCGGACAGCGACAACGTCAGGACCAGGGCGGTTCCGGCGCCCACGGCGCTACGGACGAAACGCGAAGAAGAAAGGCTCACCTTTCGATCCTCGCCGATCCCGCTGTGCGCGACGTGTGCGACGCGCCGCTACGCCGGGCGGGTAACAGCTTGGATCCACCCGGTGCCCGCGCCGGCGGATCCGCCGCCGCTGACGGTGACCAGGTGGTCGATCCGGCCGACGGTCATGCCGTACCGGGCGACCGGCACCTCGGCGGTGCCGGTCATGGCCAGCTGCACGCCGAGCCAGGGCAGGTTGATCCCGGACGCGGCGGAGACGTCGACGCCGGCGGCCATGCGCGGGTTCACGTCGATGACCTTCGGCCCGTCCCGGCCGACCATGAACTGGACGTTGAAGATCGCGGACAGCGAGTACTCGGCGGCGATCGCCTCGGCGACGGCCACCAGCTCCGGGGAGCGCTCGATGCGCTGGGTGCGCCGGTCCAGCTTGCGCCGGGCGACCGCGGCGATCAGCTCGCCGTCCGCGCCGAGGCAGTCGATGCTGGACTCCGCGCCGGGCAGCAGCTCGCTCACGACCAGCGGCGCAAAGGACTCGACGCTCGCGAGTGCGTCGAGGGTGGCGTGCAGGCCGACCCGCGAACTCGGGAAGTCCCCGAGCGCGGCAAGCGGAGAGGCCGTCGGGTCCACGATCCGGAAGCCGCCGCCGCCCTCGCCGCGGTTCGGCTTGAAGCAGACGCCGGTGCCGCCGGCGGCGATCTCCTCGTACGCGGCCGCGAACTCGGCCGCGGTGGAGACGACGCGGAAGCGCGGCGCCGCCTCCGGGGCGATGCGCTTGAGGGTCTCGTAGAGCGCGCCCTTGTCTCCGACCGCGCGCAGCGCGCCCGGCGAGCCGGCGACGAACAGGCGGGTGCCGGCGGCCTCGAACGCGAAGCGGTGCGCGGCGATGGTCTCGAGGTGGCGCTTGGGCACGAAGACGTCGATGCGGTGCTCCGCGCAGAACGCCAGCGCCCACTCGACGTACGCGGGCGCGGGCAGCGCGGGCTCGGTGAAGGTGTGGTCGCAGGCGCCGAGGAACACCGCGTCCGGGGTGTCGTGCGAGCCGTACACCTCGACAGGGACGCCGTCCGGGTTGTGCCGGATCAGGTTGACCGCGTGGTAGGCCGAGGAAAATGTCCGGTTGAACCAGACCCGAATCGGTCCGCTGCCCCCGCCGTTCACGTTGCCGCCCGCTCTCCTGGTGTCCACTCGCCGTTTGCCGGCGGAACGCTCAGGTTAGGCCGAATGTGTTACGGGCGTAGTACCCAACGAAAAGCCCTGATCCGAGCTTTACCTCCCCGCTGATGGCCCGTCAGAAAAAGCTACAGATGCCGGGCAAAAGCACGTAGCGTCCGACCACCCGTGAGCTATAGGTCACCGATGGTCGGACGTTGCGGGGTTAGTTGAGGTCGCGCTTGGCGAAGAGGGCCACGCCGATGGCGACGAGGACCGCGGCGACCACGGCGAGGACCGTGCCGGCGTGGGCGTGGGTGACGACCTGCTCGTAGGAGCCCTGGACCAGGCGGCCGGTGTCGTCGCGGTAGAGGCCCTCGCGGTAGATCGTGTACTTCTCCTGCTGGACCCACGCCACGGCGTTGTCGGTGAACAGCCACTGCTGCCAGGCGGGCTTGAAGGCGCGGATCACGCTCTCGACGATCGCGAAGTACACGAACCCGATGCCGAGGGCGGCCGCGGTGTTGCGGATCGCGTTGGCCAGGGCGAAGCCGACGAGCGCGGCGACGAGGGTGAACAGGATGCCGCGGCCGGCCATGGCCGCATAGTCGCCCCAGAAGCCCTTCGGCACCTCGGTGGTGCCCTTGGCCGAGGCGAGCCAGCGGTTCTCCAGGTACCCGGCGGCCTGCAGCAGGCCGCCGAAGACGACGGCCACGGCGGAGAGCACGGCGAGCTTGGCGCCCATGACGCGCAGGCGACGTGGTGCCCAGAACAGTTGGGCGACGAGCGAGCGGGAGGACCACTCGGCGCCGACGAACGTGGCGCCGAGCAGGAACGCGACCGCGGCACCGGCGAAGCTCAGGAACAGGACGCCGCCCGGGCCGTCCGTGGCCAGGTTGAACATCGGCTTGTCGATGAAGTTCTGGATCGGCCCGAGGTCCTCGGCCGTCATGGCGGGACCGCAACGCTCTTCCGGAGTCGCGGCGCTCGGGGCGGACGCCTTGGCCGCCGACGGAGAGTCGTCGAAGACCACGCGGGGTCCGGACGGCGAGGTCTCGGCCAGACACTCCTGGCGCCATCGCTCGTTGTCGGCGGCGTAGCCGGCCCGCTTCGCGGTGGCGTCGGCGAGGACGTCGGCGGTCGGCTTGGAGAACTGGGTGGAGGCCCAGATCGCGCCGGCGAGGTAGCCGATCGCGACGAGCACCAGGATCACGCGGATGAAGCGGCGCGAGACGAAGCGGCGAGCCTCGGCGCGGATAAGCGACGGGCGGCGGGCCGCGGCGGGCGCGGTGGTGGGGCGGTCGAGGAGGGTCATCAGTGGTTTCCTCCGGTCAGCTCGAGGAACGCGCTCTCGAGGTCTGCGGCGACCGGCGTCAGTTCGGACAGGTAGTGGCCGTGCACGGCGAGGAGGCGGTTGAGCTCCTCCGGGCTGCTGGCGGGAGCGACGGTGAGGGCACCGTCGGTGCGCTGGGCGACGATCCGATGCCCGGCGTCCTCCAGGACGCGGCGGGCGGCCGGGATGTTCGGCACGCGCAGCTGCAGTTCGCCGGTGGCGCGGTGCGCGAGAACCTCGCGGACCGGGCCGGACGCGACGCAGCGGCCCTTGGCCATGATCGAGACGCGGTCGCAGACCTGCTCGACCTCGGCCAGCAGGTGACTGGAGAGGAACACGGTGGTGTGCCCGTCTGTCCCGAGGCGCTTGATGAGGTCGCGGGTGTCCTTGATGCCGGCCGGGTCCAGGCCGTTGCTCGGCTCGTCGAGGATCAGCAGGCGGGGGTTCTTGAGCAGCGCGGCGGCGATGCCGAGGCGCTGCTTCATGCCGAGGGAGTAGCCCTTGAAGCGCTCGTCGGCGCGGTCGCGCAGGTCGACGATCTCCAGGCACTCCTCGACCCGGGCGTGCGAGACGCCGGCGATGTCGGCGAGCAGGCGCAGGTTCAGGCGGCCGGTGAAGCCGGGGAAGAACAGCGGGGTCTCGACCAGCGCGCCGACGCTGCCGATGGCCTGCGGCAACTGCTCGGGCACGGGCCGGCCGAGCAGGCGCAGCTCGCCGGCGTCCGCGGCGACGAGGCCGAGCAGGACGCGGATGGTCGTGGTCTTGCCGGAGCCGTTGGGCCCGAGGAAGCCGTGGACGCCACCGGCCTCCACGTGCAGGTCGACGCCGTCGAGCGCGCGCAGTGGCGGCTTGCCTCGCCGGCGGTAGGTCTTGGCGGCCCCACGGACCTCGATCACGCTGTTCATGACTGCTCTGACGAGCCCGTGGGCGGCGGGGTTGCGCCCGGGTGCGCGAAATGTCCGTTCGGCCGATGTAACGCCGGCCCTTCGTCTCACTGCGTGACGTCTCCCGTGTTCGGCAGGCGCAACACCGGTGTCATCGGCCGTTACTAGCGTTCGACGGTGATCACTCCGGTTTCCTTCGTCGGCGGGGCGTCTGGGCCCTGGCACGTGCTGCGTGTCCAGCCGGTCATCGGCCCGGGCCTGCCGGCCGTGGCGCGCCTGCGGATGGTCGAGGGTCCGGTCCTCGACGAGCCCGTCGGCGAGTGGACGCTGCAGGGCGTGGTCAGCAACCTCCGCTACGCCACGGCGGCCGAGGCGCAGGCGCTGCGCGCCGGCGGGCTGGACCTCGGCCGGCCCGAGGCGGACCGCGCCGCGTTGATCCCGATCGTCAAGTCCGCCGAGTGGTGGCGCATGGCCCAAGACGAGCGGCGGGCGGTGATCGAGGAGAAGTCCGGGCACATCAGCCTCGGCCTCAAGCACGTACCGGCCGTTGCCCGTCGGCTGCACCACGGCCGCGAGATCGGCGCCGAGTTCGACTTCCTCACCTGGTTCGAGTACCCGGCGAGTGCCTCGGCCGACTTCGAGGAGCTCGTCGCGCAACTGCGGGCCAGCGCCGAGTGGGACTGGGTCGAACGCGAGGTCGACGTCCGCCTCGCGCGCTGACGGCCCGTCAGCCGATCAGACGACGGAGTCTCGGTCGATCTGCCAGTAGCGCAGCCCGGCCTCGTCGAAGCGGGACTCCAGCGCCTCGAGGCCGTGCGCGACCTTGAACGCGCGCTCGGCCTCGGTGATCGGCAGCAGCCAGAGGAACTCGACGTGCCGGTCCTTCGGGTACGCGGTACGCAACTGCTCGCCGAAGGGATAGGGCAAGCTGACCAGCAGGTGGCCGCACGGCGATTCCGGCAGCCAGGGCCGGCCGATCGACACGGTGTGCCCGATCCCCAGCGTGCCGCCGCGGTTGACGTACGCGGCCATGGCCAACAGTTCGACGGCGCGGACGTCCGCGGCCGGGGTGCACAGCACGAACTCCAGGCCGGGTCCTTCCTCGACTTCGGCCCAGCCGCCGATGGACACGTAGGTCCACACGTCGCCCGGCCGGCTCGGCGCCACGCGCACGACGCGGAAGTGCGGGTTGTGCCGCTGCATCGGACCGGCGGCCCAGACGAAGACCTCGAGATCGCGGCCCGCGAAGAAGTCCCGGACGTGGTCGTAGAGCGCGCCGCAGGTGCCGCCGCAGTTGCGCGGATCTCGCCGCCCGAGGTCCTGTTGCCGTCCGCGCCCGAACATCCGGCGAGTCTAGGGAGCCGGGCATGATGGGCCGATGGCCACTGCCGACGACGTCCGCCGCATCGCTCTCGCGTTGCCGCACGTCGCGGAGATCCCGAGCGACGGGTTCGACTTTCGCGTCGCGAACAAGGGCTTCGTCTGGTCCTACCCCGAGCGCATTCCCGGCAGGCCGCGAGTCATCCGCACCGACGTCGCCGTCCTGTACGTCGGCGACGAGGCGGAGAAGCAGGCGCTGCTGCTCGGTGAACCGGCACTGTTTTTCACCGCCCCCGGATACGAGGGGTTCCCGCTGGTCATGCTCCGCCTGGACAAGGTGCGGGTGCCGCGCCTGCGCGAACTCGTCACCGACGCCTGGCGGATGCGCGCACCCGACGACGTGGCCGTCGCCCTCGACAGTTAGCAGGCCGTTCACCGGGCGTGCCGGTTCGAGCACGGGACGTACGTCCCGCGGTCGCAGGACTCTCCACTGGAAGTCGAGTCGACGTCGCCATTCGGAAAGGTGACCCGAGGACTCTCGGGGCCGTCGAACCACGACGGTCCACGAGGGGGACTGGCAATGAAGCTGAAGTTCGCGGCGCTTCCCGTCGCCGCGCTCGGTGCAGCGGCCGTGGTGGCCATGGCGGGGCCGGCCCGCCCAGTCGCGGTGGCCGCCCCGGCGCCCGATCCCGTGACGACGATCGAGCAGGCGCCCGCCGTGGGTGCGCTGGCCGGCGAGCGGGGCACGGCGGAGCCGTACCGCCTGGAGATCGGCGGCCACCGCGGCGGCCTGGACACCGCGCCGGAGAACACCCTCGCCGCAGTCCGCACCGCGATCTCCTCCGGCGCGGACGCCGTCGAACTCGACGTGCGGTTCACCGCCGACGGGCGGCCGATCATCCTGCACGACGACACCCTGGACCGCACCACGAGCTGTTCCGGATACGTGGCGCAGTGGAAGCTCTCGGCGCTGCTGCGCTGCGACGCGGGCAGCTGGTTCCACCAGGCGTTCGGCGACGAGCGGGTTCCGACGCTCACCGAGGCGCTGGACGTCGTGAAGCACAGCGGCGTGAAGCTCTATCTGCACGTGAAGCTGGTGGACACCGTCACCCAGGCCGCGGCGCTGGTGGGTGCGGTGGCGATGGAGGGCATGGACACCGAGCAGGTCGTGTACGTGGCCGACGAGCCCGAGCGGCTCGACGCGCTCGCCCTGGCGGGCGTTCCCCGCGAGCGGCTCGCCTGGATTGCGCATCGCACGAAGGACTTCGCCTCCCACCGGACCCGGTGGGGGGCCATCGTCCTGCACTGTCCGCAGGTCACGCGCGCCCAGGTGGCGGCGGTGCAGTCGCGCGGGCTGCGGGTGATCGCCGTCGAAGGCCACCCGATCGCCCGCTCCGAGGTCGAACACCTCCGTCTGGACGGGTTCCTGGCCGACAACCTGCAGGCGGCCCTGTCCCACCGAGCGGACTGACGTACCGTCAGGGACGGAACGCGAGGGCGAAGACCGTGTCGCGCGCCAGGGTGGCGGTCTTCTCCGGATCGCCGGAGGTCATCAACGTGACGATCAAGGCGACCTCGATGACCGTGACCGCGACGGCCAGGACCAGCGAACCGAGGGGCTCCCCCACCCGATGCGCCACCACCTCGGCGTGGTGGACGGCCGAGAGCACGGCCGCGACCAGCACCGCACCAACGGCAACCAGCACGGGAGTGCCGGGATGCGAGCCGAAGAACGCGGCCGCGACCGCGGCGCCGGCCACCGGAACGATCGCATGCCAGCGCCGCTGCACCGCACTGGCCGACCCGCTCACGCGATCCCCCTTCGTACCGAAACGCGATTCGATCACAGGCTGCCAGCCCGGTACGCGAACCCCGGGGTTTAGGCGATCGGACACCGGGTAGGCCCGGCCGGGTACGCGACTCTGCCGACGTGTCGCGCCGCGATCCAGAAAGGGGTCGTCGCATGCTGGGTCGTCCTGCGGACCCCGAGATCGATCCGCGCACCGAACGCAAGATTCGCCGCGCCCAAACCGTCAAGGTCGTCGTCGCTCTGCTCGTCTGCGCTGCGGTTGTGGGCCTGGCGGTCGACAATCGCGATCGCACCACCATCGGCTGGCTGGTGGGCAGCATGGAGGCCCCTCTCTACGTGGTCCTGCTGCTGTGTTTCCTCGCCGGCGCGCTGGCCGGTGGGCTGCTGACGCACTTCAAACGACAGAAGTAGGCGTGGCGGCCGTCGACCAGCCGCACGCACACGAAGGCCGCCGCCGCGCTCCCCGTCACCGAGGTTTCGAAAGCCTGTCAAGATGGAGACTCGTGGAGGCGCCCTGCACCCAGGGCGACCCACCCGAACAAGGGATCGCTTTTGTCTGTGAAGCATCGCGCGACCAAGGTCGCTCGGAACAAGGACTCGTCAAAGCCCGTTCGGACGCCTCCGTTCGACGCTCGCACGATCAAGCCGTTCAAGCACGGGACCGGGCACTCCAGCTGCCCCGCGTGCAGCGCCGCGGGCACCGCCAGCACCTGCGCCCACGTCGAGGCCTGGGTACGCGCAGAGGCCTGACCCTCCAAGGCGTCCGCTCCTCCGTGATTCACGGACGAGCGGACGCCTCGGTGTTTAACGGTCGTTGGCGACCAGTCGCTTGAGGACGCTCACCAGGAGGTCGACTTCCTCGTGGGTGTTGTAGAAGGCGAGGGAGGGGCGCACGGTTGATTCCAGGCCGAAGCGGCGCAGGATCGGCTGGGCGCAGTGGTGGCCGGTGCGGACCGCGATGCCCTCGCGGGACAGGGCCGCGCCGACGTCGTTGTTCGAGTGGCCGGCGAGCACGAAGGACAGGACGCTCGCCTTGTCCGGGGCGGTGCCGATCATCGTCAGGCCGGGGACGCCCTTGAGCAGTTCGGTCGCGTACCCGTGCAGCTCGTGCTCGTAGGCGGCGGCGATCTCGAAACCGATGCGGTCGAGGTAGTCCAGGGCGGCGCCGAGGCCGACGGCGTCCGCGATGTTGCCGGTGCCGGCCTCGAAGCGCATCGGCGGGTCCTGGAAGCGGGACCGGTCGAAGGTGACGTCGCTGATCATGTTGCCGCCGGTCTGGTACGGCGGCATCGCGGTCAGGACCTCGCGCTTGCCGTAGACGACGCCGATGCCGGTGGGGGCGAAGATCTTGTGGCCGGAGAAGACGAAGAAGTCGCAGTCCAGCTGCTGGACGTCGACCTTCATGTGCGGGACGGACTGGGCGCCGTCGATCAACGTGCATGCGCCGACGCGCTGGGCCATGGCGACGATGTCCGCGACCGGGACGACGGTGCCGAGCGCGTTGGAGACCTGCGTGACGGCGACCATTTTGGTGCGGTCGTTCAGGAGCTTGCCGTATTCGTCGAGCAGCACCTGGCCGTCGTTGTCGACGGGGATGACGCGCAGCTTCGCGCCCTTCTTCCGCGCCAACTGCTGCCAGGGAACGATGTTCGCGTGGTGCTCGAGGTGAGAGATCACGATCTCGTCGCCCTCGCGAATGTTGACCTCGCCCCACGTGCCGGCGACGAGGTTCACGGCCTCGGTGGCGCCGCGGACGAACACGATCTCGTCGGAGCTGGCGGCGCCGATGAAGCGAGCGACCTTGTCGCGGGCGGCCTCGTAGGCGTCGGTCGCGCGCGCCGCGAGCGTGTGCGCGGCGCGGTGGATGTTCGAGTTCTCGTGCGCGTAGAAGTACGCGAGCCGGTCGATCACGGCCTGCGGCTTCTGCGTCGTGGCGGCGTTGTCGAACCAGACGAGCGGCTTCCCGTCGACGATCTCGGACAGGATCGGGAAGTCGCGGCGCACCGCGTGCACGTCGAAGGCGCCGTGCGCGCTTGTGTCGCTGCGCGGCGCCCGATCCTGCACGGAGGCGGTATTGGTCGGGGCGGCGGTGGCCGCGTCCACGCCGCCGACGGACGGAAGCGTCGAGGTCTCGCCGAGGAAGTAGTACGGCGTGGACGGCGGACTGGCCGGCGGTGCGCTGGGCGGCGAGAGCAGGTCCAGCGCCGGGACTGCGGGCAACGCAGGCGCGGCAACGTCGAAACCGGGGCCGTCCAGCTCAGGAAGGGCCAACTCTGGAAGCTCAGGTTCCAGTGATCGTCGCAACGCCTGGCCCCTGGAGTTGCCATGGCTGGCGGTCGTCCCGGTCCCGCGCCGCAGACGGAGAAGCGCGACGAGTTCTCCCGGCTGATCGCCCGCGGCGTGTCC
>JBQTKD010000084.1:0-6338 GCA_052386455.1 Sporichthyaceae bacterium | reverse complement strand
GATCTGACGCATTCGCAGATCCGACAGTCGGCCGATCCGTTCTACCAGCACGCCGAGCGAGACGCTTTCGACCGAATCGAGGTTGACCGCCGACCGCCGGGGGATCGGATCCTCGCCTGGCTCGAGTCCGACCTCGCTGACGAGCCCCCGGATTGTCGTGGTGCACGGGGCGATCAACGCGCGGCCGTGCCGTGGGATGACTGCGTCGCGCGAGAGCACGACAACTGGTCGCCGTCCGATCTCGGCCAGCTCGCACCACCACACCTCGCCGCGGGCGGGAAGCGCGCTCACGATCGGGCCGCAGCCTCGCGGAACGAGGCCAGGTCTCCCCACTCGTCCGGTTCGTCGAGGGGGTGCTCGTCGTAGGCGCTGTAGCTCGCGTCGATCTCGGCCGCACGATGCCGGGCGAGCAGAGCGGCGAGCGCCTGATCGATCACCGCCGCGTCGGTGCTCCCGGCGCAGGCGAGCCGTGCGGAGGCGAGGAGCTGCGCGTCCACGGTCGTGCTGATCCGTGTTCTACCCATGCCATAAGTGTGCCACCCTCGTCCGCTGGATCTACGGTATCAATCTGCTACAGTCGTATCACATTGATACGAGAGGCCCTCGGTGTCGAAGCCCTTGGATCGCCCTACCCGCGTTGCGGTGGACCTGTTGGACTCGGCGGCCGTCGAGGGAGCGCGGCAGAGCAGATCGGCCAAGCAGCAGCTCGACCACTGGGCGCGCGTCGGGCGGGCCGTTTCGATGCGCGAGTCGGCGGCTCGTCGCCGCGTCGAGGCTGCGCTGGCCGGGGACGTGGAGCTGCGCGACCTTTCGGGCGAGGAACGCGTCGTGTTCAACGCCGAGCTCGACGTGGCGATCCAGACGGCGGCGCGCGAGGCGTCGTTCGCCGAAGCGCTTGCCGGCGAAGGCGTCACCACCGTCGCCCTGGACGACGAGGGCCGCCTAGTCCGCTACCACCCCGATGGAACCACGACGGTTGTCGGCTGACGGCCGGCCGTGAGCCGTCTCGATCTCGTCGTCGGCAGCAATGGCGCGGGCAAGTCCACCTTCGTTGAACGAGTGATCTTGCCGCGCTGGCCGTCGGCGCTGCTCGTCAACGCCAACCTGATTGCTCGTCAGAAATGGCCCCGAGATCTCGAGGCGCACTCGTACGAGGCCGCTCGGATCGCGGCCGCCACCCGTGACCGCCTGATCGAAACGGGCCGTCCATTCATCGCCGAAACGGTGTTCTCCCACGAGTCCAAGCTCGAACTCGTTGCTCGGGCGAGGGCGGCGGGCTACCACCTTGCGCTGCACGTCCTGATGGTCCCAGAAGCCGTTGCAGTGCACCGCGTCGCGCTGCGCGTCCAACGCGGCGGACACTCGGTCCCCGAGGACAAGATCCGAGAGCGCTACCACCGGCTCTGGCCACTGGTGGTCGAGGCGATCGAGCAATCCGACGTTGCCACGATCTACGACAACAACGCCCTCGGCGGCCCGGTAGAGGCTGCTTCTTTCGCCGGCGGCCTTCCGACCGGCGTGCCCGCGTGGCCGAACTGGACGCCCGAGGGGATGGCGGCGCGTTGGCCCCGCGTGCCGAGCGCCGGCTGAGCCCGGGAATCACCGACTGGGGTCGGGTCCCGAGGCTCCAACGGCGAGGCCAAACGACGTGCGCGGCCGAAAGGCGTCCAGATCCCGCTTCGCTGTTCGTCCAATTCACAGTGCGGCACCAGGGCGTGCCGTATCGGGCGACCCGAGGAGGGATCAGTGACGGACGGGGACGCACGCTACGACGTGCTGGTGGTGGGCGGTGGACCCGCCGGTCTGTCGGCGGGCCTGATGCTGGCCCGGGTTCGGCGGCGGGTGCTGGTCCTCGACGCCGGTTCGCCGCGAAACGCCCCCGCATCCCACGTGCGGGGGCTGCTGGGCCACGACGGCCTCTCCCCGGCCGAACTGCTCGAACGCGGCCGGGACGAACTCGCGCGCTACGGCGGCGAACTGCTGCAGGGGGCGGCCGCCCGGCTGGCACACGGCGAGGGCGAGATCGTCGCCGAGATGGCCGACGGTCGGACCGTTCGAGGTCGTCGCGCGCTGCTCGCCACCGGACTGCGCGACGTCCTGCCCGACCTCGCCGGGCTGCGCGAACGCTGGGGACGAGACGTGCTGCACTGCCCGTACTGCCACGGGTGGGAGGCGCGCGACGGCGCCCTCGGCGTGCTCCACACCGGACCGCTGTCGATCAAGCAGGCCCTGTTGTGGCGAACTCTGAGCGACGACGTCGTCTACCTGCCCAACGCGGCATCGCTGGACCCTGCCGACCTCCAGCGCCTCGCCGTCGGCGGCGTCCAGGTTGCCCACGGGACCGTCGAGCGCCCGGTGGTCGAGGACGATCGTCTGGTGGGCGTCGTGGTCGACGGCCGCACGATCGCGCGGTCCTTCCTCTCGCTGGTCCCGCGGGTGGTGCTCGACGAGCGCCTCGTGCATGGCCTCGGTCTCGAGGCGGCCGAGCACGCCTCGGGCGTCGGACAGTACCTCCCGGTCGACGCGATCGGGCGGACGGCAGCGCCCGGCGTGTGGGCCGCCGGCAACCTCGCCGATCCCACCGCGCAGGTGGGGACGGCCACCGCGGCCGCTGCGACGGCCGTCACCCACCTCAACGCCGATCTCGTGGAAGAAGACGTACGCGCCGCGTTGCAGGGGCTCGCGGACAACGAACCGACCGCAGGCTGACGTGGACTCCGGCGAACTGCACGACCTGGTGATCATCGGGGCCGGGGTGTCCGGTCTGGTCGCAGCGGTGATCGCCCGCGCTCGAGGCCTGGACGCGGTGGTGCTCGAAGTGCGCAATCGGGTCGGCGGGCGGCTGCTCTCGCGCGCGCACGACGACGGGTGGCTGGACCTGGACATGTCGAGGGCGCAATCGACGCGGGCATTCGCGCCGCAGTCGCGGCCGCGACGGACTTGCGGCCGTAGGCCTGTATGGCCTGCCGACAACGGAGGATGGGAACCATGGACAGCGAGAGCAACGGCAGCTCCGCCTCGGCCAACCTCGACGAAGAATTTCGTCGCCTGCTGGAGGCGGAGATCCCGCGGCTGCGCAGAGTCGCCGCGCGCGTGGCCCCGTTCGGGGTCGACCCCGACGATCTCGCGCACGATGCGCTGGAACGCGCGTGGCGCAATCGTGCGGGCTTCCGCGGCGAATCCGCGCTGTCCACCTGGCTGTACCGGATCGTGAACAATCGCGCCGCAGACCTGTCGACGAAACACTCTGCAGTCCCGGTCGACGTCTCGTCGCTGGTCGGGGGGCGGGTCATGGGACTCGAGGTCGAGGATCCGGCCCGCCTGATCGACTCGGTGTCCGACAACCCGCACCTGCGCGCGGCGCTGTTCCAACTCGCGCCGGTCGACCGCCTGGTGGTCGTGCTCCACGACGGCGAGGGGATGACGGTCGCCGTGATCGCCGAAGCCTGCGGGCTGAGCGAGGCGGCCCTGCACAAGCGACTCCAGCGTGCGCGGGCCCGCCTCGTCCGGGCCGTGCTCGATCCGGCGAATCTACCGACGGCCTCCCACTCTCCCTTCTGCTTCCGGTGCCGCGAGTTCGCGGCCGACTACCTCAACGACCAACTCGACCCCGAACAACGGTTGGCCATCGAGGCGCACCTGCGAGTCTGTGCCAGTTGCCCCCCGCTTGCGCAGGCCGCCATCGGCCTGCGCGAAGTGCTCGACCGATCCGAGTCGGCCTTCGTCAAAGACGAGATCACCTCCGCGCTGCGTGCCGAGAGCGATTCCTGACGGCGGCCTCGGATTCCTTCGGACGTCTGTGTCCAATCGAGATGCACCGGATCGTCCTACCGACGATCCGGTGCGCCGGAGTTTCGTCCACGTCGGCCGGGCCCGTTCGCCCGGCCGTTGTCCGCCCCGCTCGAAAGAAGGATTTCGTGACAACCGTTTCCGTTCCCACCTGGCACCTCGACGGCGACTGGTTCGACGTCTGCAGCTGCAACATCGCCTGCCCGTGCGAGTTTGCGCAGGCCCCCACCGACAACCGGTGCACCGGCGTTCTCGCCTACCGGGTGAACTCCGGCGCGTACGGCGAGGTCGACATGGCCGGCGTGAAGGTCGTCGTGATCTATCGGTTCGAGGGCGATCTGTGGGCGGGGGAGTCGCAGATGACCGTCGGACTGCTCGTCGGCGACGACGCCACCCCCGAGCAGCTCGGCGGCGTCCAGGCGATCTGGGGCGGCCAGGCGGGCGGGTGGCCCGGCGCCTTCGCGCAGAACATCGGCGAACTGCGCGGCGTCGAGGTCGTGCCGGTCTCCATCGACATCGCCGAGGACCTCGCCTCCTGGAAGGTCGAGGTTTCGGGGAAGGTATCCGCCTCGGCCGTCGCGCTGACCGGGCCCACGGCCGACCCGAACAAGCGCGTCCAGCTGATCAACCCGCCCGGCTCCGAGGTCGGTCCCGGCGAGCACGTCGTTGCGACCTGGGGCGTCGGGGAGATCACCCAGCCCGACGAGCCGCTGTTCGGCGACTTCCACATCGGCATGGTCAAGACCTCCAGCAAGCACATCCCGTTCAAGTGGTCCGGCGGGAATGCCTGACCTGGCCGCTCCCGTGAGCGCGGTCGAGCACGCGCACGTTCCCGCCCGAGCGTGCTCGACCGCTTGGTGGCGACAGATGGTCGCCACTCCGATGTCGCGCGCGCGGACCGGCATTCTGCTGGGCCTGATCGCGCTGACGGCCGCGTCGTGGTGGTACCTGCTCACCGCCGACATGGGCGAGCACGCTACGACGCCGACGATGGGCCTCGGCGCGCTGCTGTTCCTGGCCGTGTGGGTCGCGATGATGATCGCGACCATGTTCCCGGCGGTCGCGCCGATGATCCTGATGTTCGCGCGTCTCGCCGCCACCAAGCGGACGGCGGGCAAGGCGTACGTGCCGACGTGGCTGTTCGTGCTCGGCTATCTCGTCGTATGGACGGCGCTCGGCGTGGGCGCCTACGTCCTGGCCGTCGGCGCAGAACGTCTCGCGTCGAACCTGGCGTGGGTGGACGAGAACACCGGTCGCATCGGCGGTGCGGTCGTCGTTGTGGCCGGGGCGTACCAGTTCGGCCGGCTCAAGGATCGCTGCCTCACTGAGTGCCGATCGCCGATGGCGTTCGTGATGCAGCACTGGCGCGAAGGGCGACTCGGCGCGGTGCGGATGGGCGTCCACCACGGTTGGCACTGCGCGGGCTGCTGCTGGGCACTCATGGCCCTGATGTTCCCGTTGGGCATGATGAACGTCGCCGCGCTCGCCGGCGTGACCGCTCTCGTGTACGTCGAGAAGGTCCTGCCCAACGGTCGTCGCCTCGGCCGCATGGCCGGCGTCGCGCTCGTCGGACTCGGCCTGCTGGTCCTCGCCCGGCCGGAGGTCCTGCCCAGCCACTCGGGTGAGGTCGAGCACCACGGATCGCACGCGCAGCACTGAACGGAAGGGAGACCGGCGATGCGGACACTGCTTGCTCTGGTGGCGATCGGTGCCTGCGTCGCCGGCGTCGGTTTCAGTTGCATCCTGATCGCGCGTACCTGCCGCACCATCAGATCTGGTCACGGGCACGGCGACGCGGAGCGGTGGGGCCGCCTCGCCGGTCGCGTCGTGGGCGATGTGTGCCCTATGGCCCGCCACCTTCGCGCCGAGACGCTCACCACCGGGTCGAGGTTGACCGCCGATCGAACGCCCTCGCCGACTGGAGAACACAGAAGAAACGGGTGAGGTGGCGGCGTCGGCGATTCGCGCCACTTCAGCCGCTTCCGTGTTCGCCACTCGGCGCCCAACGACGAAGCGGGCCCCCGGGAGTACCGGGGACCCGCTGTGTGCCTACGGCCTAGATGTCGTAGTAGAGCTCGAACTCGTGCGGGTGCGGGCGGAGGCGGATCGGGTCGACCTCGTTGGCGCGCTTCCACGCGACCCAGGTCTCGATGAGGTCCTCGGTGAACACGCCACCCTCGGAGAGGTAGCCGTGGTCGGCCTCGAGGGCGTCGAGCACCTTCGGGAGCGAGTCCGGAACCTGGGCGATCTCGGCCAGCTCGTCCGGCGGGAGCTCGTAGAGGTCCTTGTCGACGGGCAGCGGCGGCTCGATCTTGTTCTTGATGCCGTCCAGGCCCGCCATGAGCATCGCCGAGAACGCCAGGTACGGGTTGCTCGACGGGTCCGGGACGCGGAACTCGATGCGCTTGGCCTTCGGGTTGCTGCCGGTGACCGGGATGCGGACGCAGGCCGAGCGGTTGCGCGCGGAGTAGACCAGGTTGACCGGAGCCTCGAAGCCCGGGACCAGGCGGTGGTAGGAGTTCATCGTCGGGTTGGTGAACGCCAGCAGC
>JBQTKD010000083.1:0-18546 GCA_052386455.1 Sporichthyaceae bacterium | reverse complement strand
TAAGCTCATCCACCACGAGGGCATCCTGGCAGGTCATCGGACGTACCCCTGGATCATCTGCCCGTCCGTGTCAGGGCTGCCCGTGTGGCCGCACCACCAGCCGTCGCCGGACTTCTCGTAGTGGAACTCGAGCTTGACCGCCTCGGAGTAGCCGCTCAGAGCTCGACCGGTGAACGTGGCGAGCCCGAGCGGAGAAAAGTTAAACGCGCCCTCGTAGGTGTGTGCCTTCTTGGTGTCGGCAGTCATCGTTCCGGTGCCCGACCCTCGGTTTCCGATCTGGCAGTCCCAGGGCCTGGCCGTAGCCGGCATCGGCTTGGCGCCGACCGTTCGGCCGGGGACGGTCTTGTACGTGCTGCGGTACTTGCCTGAGTTGGAGTAGCCGTTGTCGGACAGGCAGCGTCGTTCGACGACGTTGTGCTCGACCTCGGCCGCGTACTGGCCGCTCGACCAGCCCTTCCGCTTGGACTTCAGCTCCGGGTACACGACGCCGATCGTCGACTCGTGCGAACGCGAACCAGCGATGCTGAATCCGATGCCGTCCAGCGATAGCCCCGCGCTGCTGTCCGTGACCGCACCCTTGGCGTAGTGCGCGGTCGCGGACACGCCGTCCTTGACGTGCGCCGTCGCCACGGTCTCGAAGGTGCGTTTGAAGTCGATCTTCTTGTAGCGGGTGCAATAGCGGCCCGGGAACATCGGCTCGTTCTTGAAGGGCTCGGGGTCCGGTGCCGAGGCGCGGAGCGTCGCCGCGCGCAGCAACGCCGGAGAGAGCTTCTCGCCGGTGGCCGGGTCGAGAGCGATGTCGAGGCGGTTCCGCTCCCCCGCGCCCTGCGTCGCGGCGAGGGTCGTGTCGGCGATGGCCCGCACCCACGCTCCAACCTGCCGGACCGGGAGCACGTTGGTCAGATAGTCGTACTGGCGCCCGCCGTGGATCACGTGGACCTCGAGGTCGAGGCCGTCGCGTCCGATCAGGGAGCCGAGCAGTGGCGTCAGCGCCGAACGGAGCTCGAACGACCCGTCGCGCCCGGCCGTGGTGCGAGCAATGGGCACGATGTAGAACTCCGCACCCTTCGGCAGGGCACGCACCGTCTCGCGGGACGGCCACGCGGAGAGCAGCACCTGGGCGCCGTCTAACGCCTGGCCGCCGACGGCGCCGAGGCGCCCGTGCAGCAACACCGGAGCGTCGATCCGCAGGCTGTCGGCGATGCCCGCGAAGCCGGGCGAGCGGGCGAAGGCCACCGAGCGGTTGGATGCCGCGGCCGCGCCTGCAGCAGCGTCGGCTGCGCCGTGTGGCAGCAGGAGCGCGGCGGACAACCCGGCGACGAGGGCGAGGCGGACGGCGTTTCGGCAGAGCGTCATGGCTGGTGACCCCTGGAATCGGACCAATCGCCCGGATCGGGCGAATCGATCACTTCGACGCTGGGACCAGCCGCTCGGTTGCATCGCGGATCGTACTTTCGGTGGATGCCGCGCCCGTCAAGTCGGCCCGCTGGGGCGCCGATCCATTCGGTACGAGCAACTCCTGCCCGAACGGATGATCTTGATCTGACCGGTCAGCCGCTCCCCGGCCACCCCGATCGGCCGCAAACTCAACAGCGAAACGCATCATCTGCACCGTTTCGCACCCTTCCACGCATCGGGAAGGGTGCGACACGCAGCAGAAGTTGCGAGGACCCGGCGGACAGCACCCGCCGGGACCCGCGGGGCCGCGCACCCACCAACGCCAAAAACGACACCGGCCCGGACGGAGAGCTTTCGCTCCCGCCGGGCCAGTGCCGGGGGTCACCGTTTCCGGTGCCGTTCGGGTGATCGGTGGTGTCGTACCGATCACCCAGTCAGAGACACGTCGCCGGGACTTCCCGGGCGCGCCGGGGGGGTTGCGTGCCCGGGAAGCGTCTGATCCCAGCGACGGTCTCTGAGCCTTGGGGGTGGCGCCACCTTCCGGCAGCGCCACCCATCAGCGAACTAGCGCTGCGAGGTGATGGAACGACGACGCATCGCCGCGCCGCCCGCGATCAGCGCGAGGCCGAACGGGAGCAGGGCGAGGCCGGCCGCACCGGTGTGCGGGAGGGCGGACGACTTCCAGCTGCGCTTCTTGTCGCTGTCGTGGTCGTCGTCGTGGTGCTTCCAGGTCTTCCAGGTCTTCTTCGAGTGGTGCTTCTTGCGGTCGTGGTCGAAGCCACCGCGGATGACGTCGCCGCCGTTGCGGTTGCCGGCCTCGACGTCCACGGAGCAGCGAGCGGAGCCGAGAACGGCGAGACCGCAGACCGTGACCGGGACGTTCGCGTCGAGGTTGTTCAGCAGCTGCAGGCCGTTGAGCAGGCCCGAGTTGCGGCCGGTGCGGGTGTCGCCCTGGTCGCCACCGTCGCCGGCGCGGCCACCGCGGCCACCGATGAGGTCGCCACCGTTGCCGTTGCCGGTCTCGGCCTCGCACTTGCCGCGGCCGTCGGCCAGGAGCAGGCCCACGCCACAGAGGTTGACCGGGACGTTCAGCGAGACGTTGTTCAGAGCCTGAACACCGTTGAGCAGACCGTCGTTGCGCGACGAGGAGACGTCGCCCTGGTCGCCGCCGGAACCGGCGCGGCCGGAGCGGCCGGAGCCCTTGCCCTTGCTGTCGCCGCCGTTGTTGTCGCCGGCCTTGGCCTCGCACTTGCCGCGGCCGGAGCCGAGCAGGGCGCCGACGCCACAGGCGTTGACGGGGACGTTGGCGGTCAGGTTGTTGCCAACCTGGGCGCCGTTGATGAGGCCGTCGTTCCGCTTGCTGGAAACGTCGCCCTGGTCGCCGCCGTTGCCGGCGCGGCCGACTCCGTTGCGACCGATGGAGTTGCCACCGTTGCCGTTGCCGGCCTCGGACTCGCACTCGCCCTTGGCGGTCGCGAGCAGGGCGGCAACGCCACAGGCGTTGACCGGCACGTTCAGGCTGGCGCCGTTGAGCACCTGCAGGCCGTTGAGCAGGCCGTCGTTGCGGCCCGTGTCGGTGTCGGCGTAGACGGTCGGTGCACCAAGAACGAGAGCGGCGCCCGCCGTAAGGAGCACGGCTCCCTTGACCTTCTTCGAGGCTCGCATCGAAGCCCCTCCTGTTTCTCTGGTCGGTATGTGGGTCAGGTGTGTGGTTCGGCTTACGCTTCCGGCCCTGCCCCAGGCAGGTCCGCCACGGCTCCCCTAGCCATGGTGGTCAGACGTGTATCCACAGCGGTTCCCCGCTGTTTTGGCTTCGGGCGACACACCCCTGGGCCTGCACGTCTCCGGTCGGGGCAGGTGCCGTCGTCGACGAGCTGTGAGGCTCGAAAGCGACGACACCGGGGGCTGCGCCGGTGAGGACACCGGCTGAAAGATGACCGCCCATCACACCGAGGGCGGGCTCACCGGGCCGACAGACCGAGGTCCGACGTACCGATGACACCGAGTCGGCGTCCGCCTGGCGGCGGGCGACAACTCGTCCCTGATACTGACCGACGCGCAGCACACGCTTCGGCTTGTCCTCATGCATGGAACTACCTTCGTACTTGGCGGTAGGCCCGGCATCCGAGTTGCCCCGGGTTTGCCCAGCCTTTCCCTTCCAAGCACCACCGAGTACTCGGCCCAGCCAGAGGGTCGGTTGCCCGAACCCCTCATCCCTGGCCGTCCCGCTGCCGAAGTTCTCAGCAGCGACGATCGCAACCGCGCCCCCCGCGGGTTCCCCGACCGCCGCGAAGCGGCCGGAGGATGCGACAAGGATCGAGTACAGGTGTTCCGCCGCGTCGAGCGCGACGAACCGTCCCGAGGAAGAAGGCGTGACATGGCGCGGGTCGACAGCCTTGCGGCTGATCGGCGCCCCCACCGTGTTCACTGCACTCTCCCCCTAATGGCCCACTGATTGCTCATTGGGCGTCTCACCGTCTCGAGGACCCTGTGTCGTCAGGGATGTAAGGGATCAACGAGACTTGTGAGGCGTACGGTCTTGGGAAGCGTAGACCCGCGGGAAGGCTCCGCCACCCATGCCCGAGAGATGACCATTCAAAGTCTGAGGAAACCCGGGGAGTGTGGATAACTCCTCGGCTACACGCAGAGTGACGGTCAATGGGTCACACCGGGGCCGATGGCCCCACGGGCACCACCAGTGGTCGACTACAGATCGTGTGGATGGGGCGCACAGCCAGACCCGGGAGCACCGGTCTGAGCGCTTTTGCGCAGGTCGGAGCCCTGAATTGCCACTCTGTGTTATCGCAGAAGGCCCAGCGAATGTAGGCCAAACAAATCCACGCTGTGTAATTCGATCACGGCGTGCAAGGCAAAATGATCTCTGCGAAATGTCACCTGTGCGACGCGCCGGAACACGCTGGATCCGGGTCGTCGGGGCCGTAGCCGGGCCAATCGCGGCCTCGCCGCTCCCCACCGGAATTGGCCGAGACGGCCTCGGGCGTGAAGAGCTGGGCGCAGATCTCGCGGTAGAGCCAGTCCGGCTCCACGATGTGGTCGATGCGGGAGAGGGCCTGGTCCTGCCCGGCCGACTCCATGATGAAGCTGCCGTAGCCGAACATGCGGCCGGCCACCGTGCGCTCGTAGCGCATGTCGGTGACCTTGCTCAGCGGCATCATGTCCGCGTTGCGGTTGACGAGGCCGTGCACCCACATCACGCGCTTGTCGGTGACGACGAACCGGTCGGACCACCAGTTCACGTAGTGCCAGCCGAAGTACCAGAGGGTGGCGGCCCAAGCCAGCCACACCACGTCCCGGCCCAGCGCGGCCGAGGCCGGCAGGGCGATGTCCAGCAGCAGCGCGAGCACCAGGCCGCCGCCGGCCACCGCAAGCGGGATCCGCAGCGCGAACCAGTGCAGCCGCAGCGAGACGATCACCCGCTCCGCGGGCAGCAGGTACTTGGCGACCAGGCTGGACCCGGCGGGGCGACGCGCCGGTGCGCCGAGGCGCCCCACGGCCGCTAGAGCCGGTTGACGAAGGTGAAGAAGCCCTGGACGACGTCGCCGGAGCCGACGGTCACCTGGTCCCAGCCCTTGGAGACCGCGTCCGCGGACTCGGTGGGCTGCTGCGACATGGCGTACAGCGCCACGACTGCCGCGGGAATCGCGAGCTTCCGGTTCATGGTGGACCCCTCCCCCAATGCCGCTGTAAGTAGTCGTACGACTACTCAATGCGACCTTAGGGGCAGACTAGCCGGGCCCCCGGGCAGGGAACAACCGAACAATCGGCAAGGGTCACCCCAACGGAGTAACTACACCGGAACGCCCTCCACGGCGCCGATGGCCGTCACGATGTCCTCCACGCGGGCCTTCGCGTCGCCGAAGAGCATCTGGCTGTTGTCGCGGAAGAAGAGCGGGTTCTGCACGCCCGCGTACCCGGTGGCCATCGAGCGCTTGAAGACGATGACGTTCTTGGCCTCCCACACGTGCAGGACCGGCATGCCCGCAATGGGACTGCTCGGGTCCTCCTGGGCGGCCGGGTTCACCGTGTCGTTGGCGCCGATGACCAAGACGACGTCGGTCTCGGGGAAGTCCTCGTTGATCTCGTCCATCTCCAAGACGATGTCGTAGGGGACCTTCGCCTCGGCCAGCAGCACGTTCATGTGCCCGGGCAGGCGCCCCGCGACCGGGTGGATGCCGAACCGCACGTTCACCCCGGCGCCGCGCAGGCGCCTGGTCATCTCCGCGACGGCGTGCTGCGCCTGCGCGGTGGCCATGCCGTAGCCGGGGGTGATGATCACCGAGGACGCGTCGCGGAGGAGCTCGGCGACGCCGTCGGCGTTGATCTCGCGGTGCTCGCCGTACTCCTCGTCCCCCTTGGCCGAGGCGCCGGCCTCGACGCCGAAGCCGCCCGCGATCACGGAGAGGAAGTTGCGGTTCATCGCCTTGCACATGATGTAGGACAGGTACGCGCCCGAGGAGCCGACGAGCGCGCCGGTGGTGATGAGCAGGTTGTTGGACAGCAGGAAGCCGGACGCCGCCGCGGCCCAGCCGGAGTAGCTGTTCAGCATCGACACCACGACGGGCATGTCCCCGCCGCCGATCGAGGCGACGAGGTGCCAGCCGAGCAGCAGCGCCAGCACGGTCACGCCGATCAGGAGCCCGAGGTTGGGTTCGGCGACGAAGACGCCGGTGAGCACGAAGAATCCGACCAGCGCGCCCACGTTCAGCAGGTTCTTGCCGGGCAGCATGAGCGGTGCGGACTTGATCCGCGCGGAGAGCTTGAGGAACGCGACGACCGACCCGGTGAAGGTGACCGCGCCGATGAACACGCCCGCGAAGACCTCGCCCGAGTGGATCTCCAGCAGCGACCCCGGGTAGTTCTCCGGGTGGTCCTTCGCCTCGTAGTAGCCGTTCCAGCCGACCAGCACGGCGGCGAGCCCGACGAAGCTGTGCAGCAGCGCGATGAGCTCGGGCATCCCGGTCATCTCGACGACCTTCGCGCGCCACAGGCCGATCGCCCCGCCGATGGCGACCGCGACCGCCAGCAGGATCGCGCCGGTCGAGTCGATGTCGTCGGTGGCCAGGCCGATCACGGCGGCCAGGGCGATCGCCATGCCGGCGATGCCGTACCAAACGCCTAGGCGGGACGTCTCGTGCCGGGAGAGCCCGGCCAGGCTCAGGATGAACAGCAGCGCCGCGACGATGTACGCGGCGTTCGCGATCGACTCTGCGTCCACAGCTCAGCCCCTCGAGAACATGGAGAGCATCCGGCGGGTCACTGCGAACCCGCCGAACACGTTGATGGACGCGAGCAGGATCGCGACGAAGGACAGGGTGCGGATCGTCGGATCGTCGTTCTCGATCTGCACCAGGGCGCCGACCACGATGATTCCGGAGATCGCGTTGGTCACCGACATCAGCGGCGTGTGCAGCGCGTGGTGCACCTTGCCGATCACGTAGTAGCCGACGACCACCGAGAGCATCAGCACGTTGAACTGCTCGGGGATCTGCGCCGGCGCGAACGCGTTCACTCCGAACAGCGCCGCCACGCCGACGGCGACCACGGCCAGCTTCACCGCCGGCGTGAACACCGACGGCTTGGCGACCACCGGCGCCGCCGCCTTGGGGGCCGCGGCGGGCGCGGCGGAGACCTGCACCGGCGGCGGGGGCCACATGTTCTCGCCGCGGTGCACCACGGTGATGCCCCGCTGGACGACGTCGTCGAAGTCGAGAACGACTTGGCCGTCCTTCTCCGGGGTCAGCAGCTTCATCAGGTTGACGAGGTTGGTCCCGTACAGCTGCGAGGACTGTGCCGGGAGCCGGCCGGGAAGATCGGTGAAGCCGATGATCGTCACGCCGTTCTCGGTGACGACGACCTCGCCCTTCACCGTGCCCGCCACGTTGCCGCCCTGCGCGGCGGCCATGTCCACGATGACGCTGCCCGGCTTCATCGAGGCGACGTCGGCGGCGGTGATCAACTGCGGGGCGGGACGGCCCGGGATGAGCGCGGTGGTGACGATGATGTCGACGTCGGCGGCCTGCTCGGAGTAGATCTCCGCCGCTCGACGGTTGTAGTCCTCGCTGGTCGCGGAGGCGTAGCCGGTGCCGGACTGCTCCTGGACGACGTCGACCGCGAGGTACTCCCCGCCGAGGGATTTGACCTGGTCGGCGACCTCCGGGCGCGGGTCGGTCGCGCGCACGATGGCCCCGAGAGAAGAAGCGGCGCCGATCGCCGCGAGTCCCGCGACACCGGCGCCTGCCACCAGCACCTTCGCCGGCGGGACCTTGCCCGCGGCGGTCACCTGCCCGGTGAAGAACCGCCCGAAGCGGTGCGCCGCCTCGATCACCGCGCGGTACCCGGCGATGTTCGCCATGGAGGAGAGCACGTCCAGGGACTGCGCCCGGGAGATGCGCGGTACCGCGTCCATCGCCAGCGCCGTGATCGGACGGGCGGCCAGGTCCGCGACCCGCTCCGGTGCCAGGCCCGGCGAGAGAAGGCTCACCAGCGTGCCGCCGTCGCGCAGCAGCGCGATCTCCTCCGAGGACGGCGGACCGACGGCGAACACGACGTCGCTGGCCCAGGCGTCCTTGTTGTCCACGAGTTCCGCGCCCGCGTCGGCGTAGGCCGAATCGGGGAAGCCGGCCAGCGCACCCGCGCCGGCGGCGATTGCGACCCGATATCCGAGGCCGATCAGTTGCTTCACCGTGGCCGGCGTCGCCGCGACTCGGGTCTCACCGCGGCTGGACTCGTCGACCACGCCGATCCGGGCGCCGGGCGGTTGCGTCATCGACTCTCCTGGGTGGACTACCGGGAATAGATGTACGTCACACGGCACGCACGCTACCGCTCGACCTCGCGCGAGCCACGCTGCCCCGGCGAACGGAGGGTTGGCCGGCAATCCACGCCCGGGGGTACCGCACCGGCGTTTGGTCGGGTGAGACTGGGCAGAAGTCTTGGCGGAGGGGGGATGCCCTATCGAACGCGACACGGACACTCTGCAGACGACGGGCGGGCCCACGCGAGCCCAACGCCGCGCGCAGTTCCTCCGCGAGATGGGCGAGGCCCGCGAACTGCTCGAGCGGGTAGCTCCCCGGCGCACCGCCGCCGCCCGCCGCCGCGCCCACGTGCGCTGGAACAGCTTTCGTCGATAGGCGCTCCGCGCCCGAACGGTCGCTGTGCTCGCCCGCAGCCGGCACCTCTTGCCTGCTCGCGCGGTGGCGCGGGGCAGGCGCGGGCTGTCAGGATGCGGCTGAGCCCTACGGCTGTGATCGTTCGCGCGACGTGGTTGAGGAGTGGTCATGGCAGACGACCCCGCAGCCGACTTCGCCGTCGTCGTCTACCGCGAGGACGACCAGTGGCTCGCCGATGCGCTTCCGGCCGGCGTGGGCGACGATTTGGACGAGTTGGTCGAGGCCGCCCGGCGACGGTCCGGCGAGGGTGGCGCGATCGGTCTGGTCTCCGTCGAGGACGACTTCTTCGTCGCGGTCCGCGTGCGTGGCCGGGACGTCTCGCTGCTCCTGTCCGACGTCACCGCAGCGGGCGAGTCCCCGATCGCGGGCGAGGTGCTCGAAGCCCTCGACCTTCCGCTGCCCGGCCCCGAGGACGAACGCGTCCAGCCGGCCGGAAATCTTGGGATCTTCTCGGACTTGGGACTTCCCGCCATGGAACTCGGCGCGTTGTGCGACGACGAAGACCTGTATCCAGATGAGATTCTGGGCAGTATCGCCGCGCGTCTCGGCTTCGCCGAGCCCTATCGTCGGGCCGTCGAGGCGTTTTCCGGCTGACGGATCGTCAGATTTATCCACGTACACGGCACCTGGGAGCAGCAGTGGGGTACTTCGCGGTGGTGCTCACCCGACAGGAGGACGGGTGGGACACCAATGACATCGAGCTCGACGAGATCGAGTCGCTGAGCGACCTCGCCGACGCCATGCGGGAGATCGCCGAGGACGCGGACAGCGACGGCACCGCACTCCTGCTTCTCGAGCAGGAGGATCTCTGGTTCGCGATCGTCCGGGTCGACTCCGAGGACGACCCGCGCGTGTTCGTCTCGGACCGCTCGGCCATCGTGCACTCCGCCTACGCGGAGATGCTGCTCGAGGCGGCACTCGGCGACGAGGAGGCGGAACTCGACGACCTCGCCGTGGACTCCGAGGAAGCGGACGACGACCGCGAGGACAAGGAAGAGGACGGCCCCGTCGGAGATCTCGAGATCCTCCTCGACCTCGGAACAAAGCCCGACGCGCTGCTCGACCTGTGCTCCTCCGAGGGCGTGCTCCCGTCCGAGGCTCTGACCGTGCTCGCCGAGCGCGCCGGTGCGGCGGGCGCCCTGGAGGCTGTGCGCTGAAGGCCCGGTGGGAGCCCGCCATGCGGGAGGCCCTCCAGCTGGCCGGTTCGGCACCGGCGGGCGGAGACGTCCCCGTCGGTGCGCTGGTGCTCGACGCTGCCGGCGTCGTACTCGGCCGCGGATACAACCGGCGCGAGCTGGACGCGGACCCGACCGCGCACGCCGAGGTCCTCGCCCTGCGGGAAGCGGCGGCGGCGCGCGGCGAGTGGCGGCTGTCCGAATGCACCCTGGTCGTCACGCTCGAGCCGTGCACGATGTGCGCCGGGGCGATCGGCCTCGCCCGCATCGCGCGCCTGGTCTACGGGGCCGCGGACCCAAAGGCCGGAGCCGTCGAATCGCTGTGGGACGTCCTGCGGGATCGGCGCCTCAACCACCGGCCCGAGGTGATCGGCGGGGTTCTCGCGGCGGAGTGCGCCGCGGTCCTGCGCGAGTTCTTCGACGCGCACCGCGGCCGCTAGGGCTCCTACGTTCGGTTGAATCTCCGCAGCTTCGGGCCCGCCGAACACGCTGCGCCCGCACACTGCCAGTGGATCAGTGCGGGCGTTCAGAGGCGGGGTTGGGGTGCAGACGGGATCGACAACGCGGCGCTGGCTGCCCGAGGCCGTTCTGCTCGCGGTAACCGCCGCCGTCGGCGCTGCCGCGCTGCTGCAGTTCGGCGGCAAGGAAGCAGCCGACACCGGATCGGTCGCCTGGAGTCGGCAGCAGGAAGCCGCGTGTGCGGCTGCCGCGGGCGACCTGGCCGCGGCCAGTTCGACCGCCCACGAGATCGCCGCCGCGGTCGCCGCGCTGAGCTCCGCTCCGGACCCCGGAGCGGTCGCGAGCTGGGTCTCCGGTGCGAGCCGCATGGCGGCCGGCGCACGCGAGGCCACCGCGGCGTTCCGCCGAGTGGAGCTTCCCGCCGACGGCGTCAACCGCGCGGCGGCGGAGCGGGTCGTCGAATCCGGCAACCTGCTGGCCACCTACTGGGAGAGCCTGGGCACCGAGTACGCCGACCTCGAGACCAACGCCGACGCCTCGGCCACACAGCGGATCGCCGACTGGACGCTGCGCGTCGACGGCGTCGCCGACCAGTGGCGGGCGGCCTTCACCGAGCTCCAACTGACCGGCTGCGCGCACCTCGCCGGACTCCTGACCCCGACTCCGTAACCGGATCGGACGCCGCTCCCCCGGCTGGTAACGTACGCCGCGGTGGCGTGTCCGAGCGGCCGAAGGAGCGCGCCTCGAAAGCGCGTGATGTGCAAGCATCCGAGGGTTCAAATCCCTCCGCCACCGCCCTCGGCCGACGTGTGTCTGCGGAAAGCGCAGACCGCGTCGGCCGGTTTCTTTTTGGCGGCTTCGCCGCCGGCGGGGGCCGCGGCCAGGAGACGCAACCGCCGCCCGTCCGGCGAACCGGGGGCGGCGGGGTAGGCGGCTTCGAGTTAGACGACCTCGACCATGACCAAGAGGTCGCCGAAGCCGTCGGGGGCCGGGGCGTTCGTGCGAGGCAGACGGAAGTGCCGGCCGGTGACGGTGCCCGGCGGAATGCGCAGGCGAACGTCTGCTCCCGGCGCGGGAACGGAGATCATGGCGCCGCGCTCGGCCTCGGACGCGCCGATCGACACGACCAGCACCAGGTCCGAACCCTGCAGTTCGAAGCGCGCGGCGAGCGGCTTGAGCGCGAACTCCTGCGGAGCGTTCGCCGCGGCACGCGGGCCCGTACTCCAGCGGTCTCTTTCGACGTACGTGATTGCTGTCATTGCACCCCTCCAGGCACCTTCGATACTGCTGGTTACTGGCCGGAAAGGGAACCGGGTCAGAAACGAAGATCCGGGAAAATCGGCCGCTCGCTTTGTTTCCTACCCCGCACTGCTCGCGTCACGCGAGATCGCAGTCGCACGTTCTTTCGACGTCTCGGATCCTTCGGCGCCACCGGCGGAGTGGACTGCCCCCGACACGCGGAACGGCCCCGAGGGGTGGGGTTCCTCGGGGCCGTTGCGGCGGCCGGCCCGATGCACGCCGGGCCACTTCATTTCTGCGCCGACCCGAGCCAGGTCGGTTGTCGCCACTACCGCCTCGGGGGTGGGGCCTGCAGCGGCAGTGGCGACAGCTCTAGTGCGTCCTACTCCGAATCCCGACGGCGGCGACGAGCCGCCGCGGCCAGCAGGGCACCGACGCCCAGAGCGACTGCCGCTCCGGTTGCCACGTCGGCCACGGCCCCGGCGCCGGTGCTCGGCAGGCTGCCGTGCGAACCGCCAGATCCACCGTTGTCGTCGTCGCGGTCGTCGTCGCGGTCGTCGTCGCGGTCGTCGTCATCGTGATCGTCGTCATCGTCGTCGTCCGGCGGCTCCACCGGGCCTGGACGCGCCGCCAGCGCCACTCGCACGAAGTGGGTGGGAACCACCGCCAGTCGAGCGTCGAAGATGAACTCCTCGCTGGGCCCGTTGACGGTGATCGCCGGACTGCTCTCAAGCACTGACAGGTCCTCGGCGAGCGCCTGGACGAAGAGGTTCGTACCAAAGCAGTCCGGGTGAATGTCGTCCACCCGGAATCCGGCGAACGCCTTGTCAACGATGTCGAAGCCGAGCGGGTGCACCGTGACGCCGTCGGGTTCGCACGGCACGTGGCTGACGGCGAACGCGATGGCGCTCGACTCGTCCGCCGAAGCCGATTCCATGGGCCCAGCCAGCGCGCCGACCGTCAGGCCCGCTCCCAGGACGATGCGCCTGGCACGGCCGGCGTTCACGCCGTACCTTCCACGGCGCCCTGGGACACCGACTCGGTTCCGGCGGTCGACGCTTCGCCGCCGGAAGCCGCGGACTCCGGGTCGGCAGGCCTGGAGTCCGACCCGCTCGGCTGGCTCTCGGCCGGGGTGGGCGTGGTCTCAGGTGCCTCCGCCGTCGGAGCCTCGGGCCCAGGAGCGGGTTCCGGCTTCGGCGCAGGCGCCTCGGGCGCAGGGGCGGGTGCCGGCTTCGGCGCCGGCTTCTCGTCCTTGCCCGAGTCCGGAGCCCGGTGCTTTCCGCCGCCGGACTTCGGATCGGTCTTGGTGGGCTCGGGCGAGCGGCGCTTGCCACTGCCGGCCTTCGAGTCCTCCTCAGCCTTGGTCTCGGCCTGCGAGGGCGCCCGGTGCTTGCCCGTCCCGGGCTCGGCGGAGATCGTGGAGCCCAAGTCGAGCCCCAGCGGCAGCGGAAGGATCGGCGGAATGGTCGGAAGCGTCAGACCGAGCTTGAGACCCAGGCAGAGCTGGAGGTACAGGCTGTAGTTGAACCCGGTCAGCTGGAGCTTGGTGTAGGCCAAGCAGAGCGGATGCCCGGGCAGCGGGCCGTCGACCGGGTACGAGTGGGTCCAGATCGTCGGGCGATCCGAGATGGCCAGCGAGGACGCATTGGCCGCCCCGGCGCCGGCGGCGAGCGCGGATCCGAGAATCACGCCTGCCAGGCCGCCCGCAGCGGCCGCACGTGCGGATGTCATGAAGTCTCCCCCGAGCTGGCGGGCGCGTCCTGCGCGACCTCGCTGGTGTTCTGCTTCTTCCGGAGCCGCTTGCCGTCGGTGAGGATCAGGAACACCGTCAGCGCCGTGACCGACGCGGCGAGCGGGGCCGGCTCGCGGAGCTTGGCGACGTACGCCCCGATGTTCTTGACGTGGACGATGCGTTCGCCTGCGATCTCGTCGACGGGCACGTGCCACGGGTCGAGAAAGTCGTTGTTGTCGCCCTTGAGGACGAAGCCGTCGGACTCGATCCCCACGATGCGGTGAATGACCATCCCGCCGCGCTTGCCGTTCTCGAGCCGAGGTTGGTAGGCGACGACGTCGCCGATGCGGTAGTCGTTGGTGTCTCGCACCAACACCATGTCACCGGTGTGCATGCCGGGCTCCATGCTGCGCCCGGACACGGTGATCACCGTGGCGGACCCGCCCAGGACCGGCGGCCGGAACCAGGTCCACCACGCACCCAACAGGACGACGACAGCGAGCATCCCGAACAGCTGGCGAGTCCGCGGGCGGCGGCGCGCGAGTGTCGAGATGTTCACTGTCGTCTCCTCTACTGCGTGGTGTCGGGCGGGACTACTAGTCGTGGATCGCGACGTCGACGTCGAAGATGGCGGCCGACGCGATGCCCGGGGTGATCGGCACGGTGTGCGAGGTGCCCGTGATCGGGGCGAAGGTGCCGATCGCCAGCTGGGCTCCCGACTGGCTGCGGAGCTGGACGGTCAGGTCCTTGCCCATCCAGCAGGGGTCGCTGCCGATGCTCTGGTCGATGTTGCCGACGGTCACGCCGACGACCGGGGTGAACGGGTTGCCGGGGGTCTGGTGGACGAACGAGACCGACACGCCGAACGGCGCGGGGGCGGTGCCGGCGTCGTCCGGCAGGTCGCAGGAGACGTTGGTGGAGCCGACCTGCAGGTTCGGGTTGTTGTTGATCGCGAGCTGCGACGCAGCGCCGTAGACGCCGGTGAAGACGGTGGCCGCGGCGGCGGCGGCGATGAGGTAGCGCTTGATGGCCATGGTGATTCCCCTTTGATGAATACGCGGACGCCTCCCCAGCGCCCGCGACGGTGTGCGAAAGGGCCGAACTTTCGGCAGCTCGTCGGTGGAATTTGAATTCCGGCCGACGTTCCGATTCCCTTTCGCCAGGCCCACTCCCCGGGGCCGACGTGAGAAATATGGCGGGCCGGAATGACACCTGTCAGCGGAAGATCGATAGAAGCTTCATTGTCCGAATCGTGCAGTGATCACGGGCCGTCGAGTGGTGGTGATCACCGGAAACCGGGAACCGCGGGCCGGGGTCCCCCGTCCACGTCCGCCGCCCGCCCCACGGGTAGTTTGAGCAGGGAGAACGCCGGTAGGTCCCGGTTGGTCATCGGGCGAACGGAGGAACCGGGGCCTGGGCCGTCCGACCCACGGCCGGCACAACCGGGACACCCGCCGCGCCCCGTTTGGTCGAAGGGCCGGCTATTTTTATCGCGCTTTGCCAAGCATGATCGTTAGCTGACGCCGAGATATTCCAGCTGCGCCGCAACCGACCATTCCGCTGCCGGCCATAAACTCGGATCGACGTCGACATAAACAGCCTCGACAACCTCGCGCGCGGTGCGCAATCCGCCGGCGACGGCTTCTCGCACCTGCTCCAACCGTTGCTTTCGGTGAGCGAGATACCACTCGATGGAAGCGCGGGCGTCGGGCAGCACCGGGCCGTGGCCCGGATACACGGTGTCGACGCGGTCGCGGGCCAGGTCCTCGAGCCGGTGCAGCGAGTCGAGGTAGTCGGCGAGGCGGCCATCGGGATGGGCGACGACGGTGCTGCCGCGGCCCAGGACCGTGTCTCCGGTGAGCACCGCGCGATCGGCGGGAATCCAGAAGCACACGCAGTCGTCGGTGTGGCCGGGCGTGGACATCACCACGAGCTCGAGGCCCGCGACGGTCAGCCGCTCGCCCTCGTCGAGGCCTCCGCCGCCGCGGTACCGGAACGTCGGATCGACGGAGCGGACGGGCGCACTCGCCAGGGCGGCGAAGGTCGCGGCGCCCTCGACGTGGTCGGGGTGACGGTGCGTCAGCAGGACGGTGGCGACCTCGCGGCCGGCGACGGCGGCCATGACCGCGGACAGGTGCTCGGGGTCGTCCGGGCCCGGGTCGACGACCACGACCGCGCCGGCGCCGGGTTCGCCGAGCACCCACGTGTTGGTGCCGTCGAGCGTCATCGGGCCGGGGTTCGGGGCGAGCACGCACGTGGCGCGCTCGGTCACGCGCCCGCCGAGCCAAGGCGCGCTCACGAGAGGTACCCCTCGGGCAGGACGACGTCGGCGTGCCCGTCGTTGATCACGACCACCGGCTCGACGGTCTGGATGTCGCGGACCTCGGCGAGCGCGGCGGCGGCGTCGGGGAACTCGGCCAGCTCGGCGATCGTGATGAGCGTCGGCGGCATCATGGCCAGATCCCGCGCCCGCCACCGTTCGATCGCGTCGGCGGGGCGGATCCACTCGACCTGATCGGCCTCTTCGCCGAACTCCCGGGTGCGCTGGCCGGCCGGCATCGCTGCCACGAAGAACCGGGTGTCGAACCGCCGAGGCTCGGCCCGCGGGGTGATCCAGTGCGCCCACGGGGTGAGCAGGTCCGCGCGCAGGCAGAGCGCGCGCTTGTCGAGGAACTCCGCGAAGCTCAGCTCCTGATCGATCAGCGCGCGCCGGTCGGCTTCCCATTCGGCGCCGCTCGTATCGGCGACGACGCTGTGCGCGTCCGGCCCGGCCAACAGCACGCCGGCCTCCTCGAAGGTCTCGCGCACCGCGGCGCACACCAGCGCGCGGGCGAGATCCTCCGGCACGGCGAACGCGGCGGCCCAGAACTCGGCGGGCGGGCCCACCCACGCGACCGACCGATGCGCGTCGCGTTCGTCGACCGAGCCGCCGGGGAACACGTACATCCCGGGCGCGAACGCCATCTTCTGCTGCCGGCGCAACGTGTAGACCTCGATGCCCGCGGCGGTGTCCCGCAGCAGGGCCACCGTCGCGGCATCCCGCGCGACGACCGGCTCGACCTCCCCGGAGATCACGGCCCGAGCCCGCTCGACGAAGGAGTCCGGCAGGCGCCGGGCGCCGGCCAGTTCCTCCGCGAGGGACTCGGGAAGTGAGGTCACCCGGCCTCCACCGGCGCAACTTCTGCGTGCGCCTGCGCCCTACAACCTGCCTTGTAGGGCGCAGACACACGCAGAAGATGGGTCACTCGACCTCGGCCAGGATGTCGATCTCGACGGGGGCGTCCAGCGGAAGGCTGGCGACGCCGATCGCCACGCGGCAGTGCTTGCCGGCGTCGCCGAGCAGTTCACCGAGGAACTCGCTCGCCCCGTTGATCACCTTCGGGTGCGTGACGAACTCCGGCGGGCACGAGACGTACCCGGTGACCTTCACGATCTGCTTGATCTTGTCCAGCCCGCCGGCGACGTCGGCGATCACCGCGAGACCGTTCAGCGCCGCGATCTTCGCAAGGTCGTAGGCCTCCTCGACGGTCACGTCCACCCCAACCCGCCCGGTCTTCGGCAGGACGCCGTCGACGGTGGGCAGCTGGCCGGAGCAGTACACGAGGTTGCCGCTGCGGACGCCGGGCACGTAGGCCGCGAGCGGCGTCGGGACGGCGGGGAGGCTCAGGCCGAGTTCGGCCAGCTTCTTCTCGAAACTCATGCGACAGCTCGCTTCAGGTACGCCACGAGCTGCTCGGGGTTCGGGCCGGGGATCACGGTGACGAGCTCCCACCCGTCCGAGCCCCACGTGTCGAGGATCTGCTTGGTGGCGTGGGTCAGCAGGGGGACCGTCGCGTACTCGAATTTCTGCATGCGTCGACCCTATTAGGCTGCGATGGTGCCTGCCGCCACGCCCGCTTCGCCCTGGTCCGGGGTGGAACTCCACGTCGTCACCGGCAAGGGCGGCACCGGCAAGACGACCGTGGCGGCGGCGCTGGCGATGGCGCTGGCGGCGAAGGGCGGGCGCGTGCTGCTGGTCGAGGTCGAGGGCCGCGGCGGCATCGCCCAGCTCTTCGACACCCCGCCGCTGCCGTACGAGGAACGGCGGATCGCCGTCGCTCCGGAGGGCGGCGAGGTCTACGCACTGCCCATCGACGCCGAAGAGGCGCTGCTGGAGTACCTCGAGATCTTCTACAAGCTCGGCCGTGCCGGCCGAGCCCTGCGCAAGCTCGGGTTCATCGACTTCGTGACCACCATCGCCCCGGGCCTGCGCGACGTCCTGCTCACCGGCAAGGCCTACGAGTCGGTCGGTCCGCGCCGCGGCAACCGCCCGACCTACGACGCCCTGGTGATGGACGCCCCACCGACGGGCCGCATCGCGCAGTTCCTGAACATCAACTCCGAGGTCTCCGGCCTCGCCAAGGGCGGCCCGGTGCACAAGCAGGCCGAGTCGATCATGGCGCTGCTGCGCTCCCCCCGCACCGCGGTGCACTTCGTGACCGTGCTCGAGGAGATGCCCGTCCAGGAGACGCTCGACGGCATCCGCGAGGTCGCCGGCGTGGGGCTGCCCGTCGGCGCGGTGATCGTCAACCAGGTACGGCGCCCGGCCCTCGGCGACGACGACCTCGACGCCGCGGAGAAGGGAACGCTGGACCGGGCCGCCATCGCCGAGACGCTGAAGGGCGCGGGCCGGACCGCCGACGACGCCGTGGTGGACGGCCTGATCGCCGAGGCGGCCGAGCACGCCATCCGCGTCGGTATCGAGGCCCGCGAGCGCGCGGACCTCGGCGACACCGGCCGCCCGGTGTACGAGCTGCCCGCCCTGCCGCGGGGCATCGATCTCGGTGGCCTGTACCGCCTGGCCGAGGAACTCCGCGAGCAGGGAGTCGCGCGATGAAGCCGAGCGAACCCATCGCCGTCGACGGCCTCCTCGACGACCGCGAGGTGCGCATCGTCGTGTGCTGCGGCTCCGGCGGCGTCGGAAAGACCACGACCGCGGCGGCGCTCGCGGTACGGGCGGCCGAGCGGGGACGGCACGTGGTGGTGCTGACCATCGACCCGGCGCGGCGGCTCGCGCAGTCGATGGGCCTGGCCGAACTCGACAACACCCCGAGGCCCGTCGCCGGAATCGACGAGCAGGCCGGCGGATCGCTGCACGCGATGATGCTGGACATGAAGCGCACGTTCGACGAGATCGTCGAGGCGCACTCCGAACCCGGCCGGGCCGAGGCGATCCTGGCCAACCCGTTCTACCAATCGCTGTCCTCGTCCATGGCCGGGACGCAGGAGTACATGGCGATGGAGAAGCTCGGGCAGCTGCGCAGGACCGGCGAGTGGGACCTGATCGTCGTCGACACCCCGCCCTCGCGCAGCG
>JBQTKD010000082.1:0-164306 GCA_052386455.1 Sporichthyaceae bacterium | reverse complement strand
CTGAGGTTGAGGCTGCAGAAGGCCCACTGGTGCACGGCGTCGCCGAGGTAGCGGTTGTGCGCGAGGCGTCGGGCCACGACGAAGTCGCTCTTGCCGGAACGCCGGGTGACCGGTGCTCGTCCGGCGTAGCACTGCAGTGCGTTGGGCGAGTCGTACTGGCCGACGTGCTCGCCGATTTCGCCGGCGACCCGAGCTGCGAGGCGGTCTCCCAGGCCGGGGAAGCTCAGGTAGATGTCCCCGCCCGGGAAGGCCTTCCCCGGGTCGGGGTCCTTCACTGTGTGGTCGCGTCCGGTGCGGGGGCCGCCGAGGAGGAGTTCGGCCATGCGTCGTTCCCAGCCGCGGCGGGCCTCGTGCAGGGCGAGCAGCTGCACGGCGGCCAGTCGGATGCCGGCTGCCTTCGCGCGGACCATGTAGTCGCGGGTGGGCAGGGTGTCGGCGGACAGCGCGGCCGCTACGCGCTGGGCGAAACGGTCGGGCCAGCCGTGCTTGGCGGCTCGGGCGAACTCGACCAGTTGTTCGAAGGTGGCGGTGGAAAGTTCGTCTTGGGTGGGCCACTGTTGCAGCAGGCGCAGGATCGTGGGTGCGCCCAGGTCGTTCTCGGCCAGGGTCAGGGCGGCGGGGTAGGCGATGGTCAGGTCCGCTCGCAGGCGGTTGAGCAGGCGCCGCTGGTCGCGGGCGGCGCGTTCGTCGTCGCGGGCGATCGCCCGCAGTTCGGCACCGACCGGGCCGTGTGGCACCAGAGGCTTGAGGGTGGCGTGGCGGTCCAGGGCGAGCAGGCAGCAGATTCGGGCGTCCTCGGCGTCGTCCTTCTTCCGAGCCGGGCCCCGGCGACGCGCGACGAGGTCGGGGTTGACCGGCGCCAGGGTGAACCCGGCGTCGAGCAGCGCCTCGACCAGCAGTCCGTGGCGGGTCTCCAAGACCACCCGGACCTCGGCCGGGTCCGGCTCAAGGGCCAGACATCGTGCCACCAGACGCTGCACCCCGGCCGGGCCGTGGTCGATGCGGAACTGCTCGACCACCCCGCCCTCGGGCGTGCCCAAGGCGACGTCGTGGAACTCCTCCGCCCAGTCGATACCCACACCAAGCATGCGCAGATCCTCTCCGAGCCGGGCCATAGTTGTCGTGCTCGGCGGACCGGGAAGACGCGGCGTCGTGCTGATGAACCAGTCCTCGCGGGACCACACCCTCCTGGGCGTCAGGTCTTCGCCGGAGCCCGACAGGAGCGCCGTCTCATCTCAGTCCTCGAGGGACAAGCGAGCCAAGCGCTTCCTGCCGGGAACCACCGTGCGAGAGGAAGGTAGAGCCATCAGCGACCTCGAGGAGCAGGACGGCCGAGCCGCGCCGGAGGCGCAAGACGGTGTGGGCTGTGACGACGGGTTCGAGCGGCTCTGGACCCCGCACCGGATGGCCTACATCAAGGGCGAGAACCGCGCCGAGGGGGCCGAGCCCGCGGGCTGCCCGTTCTGCCGGATCCCCGGTATGCCCGACGACGAGGGCCTCGTCCTTCGCCGCGGCACCCACGCGTACGCGGTGCTCAACCTGTACCCGTACAACCCCGGCCACCTGCTGCTGTGCCCGTACCGCCACGTCGCCGGCTACGACGAGCTCACGGCTGAGGAGACCGTCGAGATCGCCGAGCTGACCCAGCAGGCACTGCGCGCGATTAGGACGATCTCGGGCGCGCACGGCTTCAACGTCGGCATGAACCTGGGCACCGTCGCGGGCGCCGGGATCGCGGCGCACCTGCACCAGCACGTCGTCCCGCGCTGGGGCGGGGACACGAACTTCATGCCGGTCGTCGGGCACACCAAGGTCCTGCCGCAGCTCCTGCGCCAGACCGCCGAGGCTATCCGCGCCGCCTGGCCCGCCTGAGCCCGCGACCCGCTGCCACGACGGCGCCTTGGGGTCGCGATCCCACGAGCGAACTCCGACTGCGGTATAACCGGTTATACTCCAGGCGTGAAGATCGCCGTCTCGGTTCCCGACGAGTTGTTCGCGCAGGCAGACGCCGTCGCGGAGCGCCTTGGGCTCAACCGGTCCCAGCTCTACGCGAGGGCGCTGGAACAGTTCCTCGCGGCCTACGGCGCAGACCCTGTCACGCTGGCGTTGGACCGCTTGGCCGACGAAAGCGAGCCCGGCGTCGGTGCGGCCGCAGGGCGGCGGCTGATCGAGGACGGCGCCTGGGAGTGGTAGCGCGCGGGCAGCTGTGGTGGGTCGACTTCGCCGACCCGGACGGCTCGGGGCCGGGGTATCGACGGCCCGCGCTCGTGATCTCGTCCGACCGCTTCAACCGCTCTCGCATCGGGACCATCGTGGTTGCGACGGTCACCTCGAACCTGCGGCTGGCCGCCAGCCCGGGCAACGTCGAGTTGCCCGAGGGCCTGCTGCCGAAGCCTTCGGTGGTCAACGTCAGCCAGCTGCTGACGGTAGATCGCTCCCTACTCGACTCGCACATCGCGGACGCACCGGCGGCATCGGTCCAGGCGGTCGACGCCGGACTTCGGCTTGTCCTCGCGCTGTAGGTGGTGACGAACGCGACGGTGCGGGGCGAGGGCTCCGGTCGGTAGCGTCGACGCACTCGATGGGGGGCGGGCTCGTGCAGGACTGGTCGCTCAGCCCGCTCGACATCTCCTTCCTGGCCATCGAGACCGCGAAGACTCCGATGACCATGGGTGCGCTCATGGTGCTGGAGGCGCAGGACAACGTCCCGGCGCAGGACGTCGTCGAGATCCTGCGCACGCGCGCGATCGAGCTGCCGCGGCTGCGCCGCAAACTGTCCTCGAACCCGTTCCCGTTCGGTGGCGCAAGCTGGGTGCCGGACCCGAACTTCGACGTCGCCCGGCACGTCTTCGCGCACCGCTCGCGCGGCTCCGGCGGGCGGGCCGAGCTGAACGCCTGGGTGGCGCGGCTGCTCACCGAACCGTTGGACCGGAACAAGCCGCTGTGGGAGTTCCACGTCCTGACCGATCTGGCCGACGGCCTCACCGCCGTGCTGGCCAAGGTGCACCACTCGTTCCTCGACGGCCTCGGCACGGTCGCCCTGGCGTTCGCGCTCGCCGACGGCGGCGGCTCGATCCGCCTGCCGGGACCGGAGGGCATGCGTGCACAGAAGTTCGGGACGGCCCGGAGCCTGGCCCGGCGCGTACACGGCCCGTTGTCGTGGAACGACCCGCGCGCCCTCGTGAAGTCCCTCGCGCACGGCGCAGGCACCGCCGCGGGCCTGGCCTCGGGCATCGCGCGGCGCGGGCAGGGGCTGCCGTTCGATCGCGACGTCAGTGGCCTGCGGGAATTCGCTTCGGCCTCCGTCCCGCTCGCGGATCTGCGGCAGCTGCGTCGTCGCTACGGCGGAACCAGCGGCACGGCGAACGACGTCCTCGTCGCGCTGGTCGCCGGCGCCATGCGGCAGTGGCTCGAGGACAACCACCTCGACGCGGACCGCATCGTCCGCGCGATGGTCCCCGTCGCCACGGACAAGCCGCAGTTCAGCGGCGGCGCCGGGAACAACTTCTCCGCGTTCCTCCTGGACCTCCCGCTCGACGAACCGGACCCGGAGCGGCGCGTGCGTACGGTCGTCGACTCGATGACCCGCAACCGGGCGCTCGGCCCCGAGGGCGGCCCGGGCGCCGTGCAGCACCTGACCAACCTGATGCCCCCCGCCGTCGTACGCGTCGGCGGGCCGCTGATCGCCGGCCAAGCGCACCGCCTTTTTGACGTCCTGATCTCGACTATCCCCATTCCGCGCCCGATCCACCTCGGCGGGTTGAAGATGACCGAGGCCTACCCGGTCGCCCCGCTCGCCCAGGGCCAGCCGCTGCAGATCGCCCTGTCCACCTACGGCGGGCGCGGCTTCGTCGGCATCAGCGCCGACCCGGTCGCCGTCCCCGACCCCGCCGGTCTCGCCGCCGCCGTCCCCGCCGAACTCGAACGCCTCAAGGCGTACGCGAGCGACGACACCGCCCTGGTCTGAGCCCCTCGGCCCTGTTCGCCGATAGTGCAGTTGGGGTACGCGACACGTGCTCGAAGCGTGCCTGGAGTGCGCTATCGGGAGTGATGGGGCACGTGGCTGTGGTGGGCTGACGTAGCGTCAGGTTGGGATCGGACGCCGCCGTCGACTGCCGATCAACACCGCGACGCTCAGCACGAAGACGAGAGCGGACAGCGCGGCCAGGCTCCACACTCCGGGGCGCTGTTCGAACCAGTTCTGCCCGGCCACTCGGCTCAGACACCGGGAATACGCGACGTAGTCGTCCGCGCTGCCCTCGCAGAGCGACGACTCGTCCTGGTAGGCCGTCAGCATCAGCCCGTTGAGCCCGGTGACGAGAGCGGTTGGCCCCGCCAGGAGCGGCACGGCCAGCAGCAGCTGTCGGCCGACGGTCGGACCTTCCACGGAGACCACCTCGACGTAGCGGCCCGCACGCTGCACACCACAGAGTCGCACCAGTGGGACTCCAGCGGCGCGGAAGTCGTCACACCTGTTCCTTCTCCGTAGTTCTGTGCACGCACGCACGGCCGAGGCTCCCGGACCTCCCACATCGATGGGATGGGTGACCGCGTCCGACTGGTGCCCGCGGGTCGGGGTACGACCCGGCGGCGATGGCCCCACTCGCGGGCAAAGGACGTGCGACGACAGAAGGCCGAGCCCGCTTCCCCGCGGGCCCGGCCTTCCGTTGCCATCTGCGGGCTAGTGCGCGTCCGCCTCCGCCTGGACCTTGGCGGCGATGTGGCTGGGCATCGGCTCGTGCCGCGCGTACGTGCGGCTGAAAACGCCGGTGCCGTGGGAGAGCGACCGCAGGTCGATGGCGTAGCGAACGATCTCGATCGCCGGGACCTCGGCCTTGATCAGGGTGCGGCCGCTCTCGCCCACCGGCTCCGAGCCGAGGACTCGGCCGCGCCGGGTGGACAGGTCGCTCATGATCGCGCCGACCCAGTCGTCGGAGACGATCACGCCGATCTCGTCGACCGGCTCGAGCAGCGAGCACGCGCCCTTCTCCGCCGCGTCCTTCAGCGCCAGGGCGCCAGCGGTCTGAAACGCCATGTCGGAGGAGTCGACGCTGTGCGCCTTGCCGTCGAACAGGGTCACGCGGATGTCCTGCATCGCGTACCCGGCGACGACGCCGCGCTCCATCTGCGCGCGCACGCCCTTCTCGACCGACGGAATGAACTGGCGCGGGACGGAACCGCCGACGACCTTGTCGACGAACTCGAACCCGGAGCCCGAGGGCAGCGGCTCGACCTCGATCTCGCAGACCGCGAACTGGCCGTGCCCACCGGACTGCTTGACGTGGCGGCCGCGGCCGTTGGCCTTGCCGGCGAACGTCTCGCGCAGCGACACCTTCACCGGCACCGAGTCCACGGCCACGCCGTACCGGTTCGTCAGACGGTCCATCAGCACGTCGAGGTGGGCCTCGCCCATGCACCACAGGACGAGCTGGTGCGTCTCGACGTTGTGCTCCAGGCGCAGCGTCGGGTCCTCGGCGAGGAGCCGGTTGAGGCCCTGGGAGAGCTTGTCCTCGTCCGCCTTCGAATGGGCTACCACCGCCACCGGCAGCAGTGGCTCGGGCATCGTCCACGGGTGCATCAGCAGCGGGTTGTCCTTGTCCGAGAGGGTGTCGCCCGTCTCGGCCTTGGTCAGCTTCGCGACCGCGACGACGTCGCCCGCGATCGCCTTGTCCAACGTCCGCTGGACCTTGCCCAGCGGCGAGGTCAGCGCCCCGACCTTCTCGTCGACGTCGTGGTCGGCGTGCCCGCGGTCGGCCAGGAAGTGGCCGGAGACGTGCACGGTCGCGTCGGAGTGCAGGGTGCCGGAGAAGATGCGGACCAGCGAGATCTTGCCGACGTAGGAGTCCGAGGTGGTCTTCACGACCTCGGCCACCAGCGGCCCGTACGGGTCGCAGCGGAGCTCGGGCCGCGGCTCGTCGTGCAGGCCGAAGACCGGCGGGATGCGGTGCTCCAAGGGGGAGGGGAAGCCCTCGGTGATCACCTCGAGCAGCTCGGTCATGCCCACTGCCGTCACCGGATTCACCGGCAGCACCGGGTAGAACGAGCCGCGCGCCACCGCGGTCTCCAGGTCGTCGATGAACACCTTGAGGTCGATGTCCTCGCCGCCGAGGTAGCGCTCCATGAGCGTCTCGTCCTCGGACTCGGCGATGATGCCCTCGATGAAGGTGTTCCGCGCGTCCTCGATCTCCAGGACGAGGTTCTCGTCCGCGGCGGTGATCGTGCGGTTGTTCCCCTGATACGTGTAGACCTGCTGCGAGAGCAGGCCGACCAGGCCCGTCTGGACCTCGCCGGTCATCACCGGGAAGTACGCCGGGAGCACGCCGTTGCCGAATTCGAGCTGGCAGGTCTCCACGATCTGGTCGTAGTTGGCGCGCTGCTGGTTGTCGAGCTTGGTGATCACCACGGCGCGCGGCATGCCGACGGCGGCGCACTCCTGCCACAGCATGCGGGTGGTGCCGTCGATGCCGTCCGCGGCCGAGATGACGAACAGTGCGGCGTCGGCCGCGCGGAGTCCGGCACGCAGGTCGCCGACGTAGTCGGCGTAGCCGGGGGTGTCGAGAAGGTTGACCTTGACGTCGCCGACCATGATCGGCGCGAGGGAGAGGTTCACGGAGCGCTGCTGACGGGCCTCTGCCTCGTCGAAGTCGCTGACGGTGCTGCCGTCCTGAATGCGACCCGCTCGCGTGATCGTGCCGGTGGCCAGCAGGAGTGCTTCCACCAGAGTCGTTTTCCCGGAACCGGTATGGCCGACCAACGCGACGTTGCGGATCTTCGCGGAGAGTTCGGCCTCCGGTGCTCTGCCGGCGACTCCGGACTGGGATTGGGCCATGTAGCGCCACCTCCTTGTGGGCTGGAGTGGCCGAGCGCGCTGGGTGGCGCCTGCGCCAACTCCGACATGGGTCATACGTGGCGTGGTCCACACCACGTCCATGCAGCAGACACCCGTTCCGGGGGTGCCGGCAAGGGCGGAGAGGGCACGAGAACGCGCTCGCCCCGGCCTCCCCGGCGCGGCGCGCCCGTCTGCGTACGATTCGATCGACGCGGATTTGCCGAGGCGCGAAGCGCGCTCGGCAACGAAGGCGCTGTCTGGAGAGAGGGCCGTGCTCAACAAGTACGCGCGCGCATTCTTCGGCCGCGTGTTCACACCGATCGCCCGGGCGCTGGTGCGCGCCGGGGTGAGTCCGGACGTCGTCACGCTGGTCGGCACGGCCGGGGTGATGGCCGGAGCGCTGATCCTCTTCCCCCGCGGCGAGCTGTTCTGGGGAACGATCGTGATCACCGCGTTCGTGTTCTCCGACATCGTCGACGGCACCATGGCGCGGATGACCGAGCGCTCGTCGGTGTGGGGCGCCTACCTGGACTCCACGCTGGACCGGTTCGGCGACGCGGCCGTCTTCGCCGGCCTGGCGATGTGGTTCGCCGGCGGTGGCGGGAACGACCTGATGGCCGCGCTGTGCCTCTACAACCTGTCGGCCGGCTCGATCGTCTCCTACGCCCGCGCTCGCGCCGAGAGCCTCGGCATGCAGGCCGCCGGCGGCATCGCCGAACGCTCGGACCGGCTCGTCCTGGTGCTCGCGGCGGCAGGCCTGGACGGCATCGGCGTGCCCGGAATTCTGCGCGCCGCGTTGATCGTCCTTGCCGTCGCCTCCACCATCACGGTGGTGCAGCGCATGTGGATGGTCCGGCAGCAGGCACTGGTCAAGGACGCTGCGGCGGCGGCAGGCAGCTCGTGAGCCTGGCCGTCCGGCAGCCGCCGTCGGCCCCGCGCATCGCGCTGGGCGAGCGGCTCGTCGCCCCCGCGTACCTGCTGGGCTGGCGCCTCGTGCGGCGCCTGCCCGAGCCCGCCTCGGAGCGGGTGTTCGCGTTCGTCGCGGACCGGCTGTGGTCCCGGCGCGGCCGCGGCGTCATCCAACTCGAGCGGAACCTCGCCCGCGTGCTCGGCACCGACGAGGCCGACCCACGCGTCCGGGCCCTGTCCCGCGAGGGCATGCGCTCGTACTTCCGGTACTGGAACGAAAGCTTCCGGCTGCCGTCGTGGAGCGCCGAAGAGGTCGCCACCAGGGTGCTGCCCGAGGGCGAGGAGCACCTGCGCGCCGCCCGCGAGGTCGGCGTCGGCGTCGTGCTCGCCCTGCCGCACTGCGCGAACTGGGATCTGGCGGGCGCCTGGCTGACCGGGCGCGGGTACCCGTTCACCACCGTGGCGGAGAAGCTCAAGCCCGCGGCGCTGTACCAGGCGTTCGTCGACTACCGCGTCGGGCTGGGCATGGAGGTTCTGCCCCTGGAGAAGGGCAGCGGCTCTGCCGTGTTCGCCGCCCTCGCCGCGCGGCTGCGCGAGGGCAAGGTCGTGTGCCTGGTCGCCGAGCGGGACATGACGGCCGCCGGCCTCGAGGTCGAGTTCTTCGGGGACACGGCGCGCTTCCCGGCCGGCCCGGCCGCGCTGTCCGTCGGTACCGGCGCGGCGCTGCTGCCCGTGAGCCTGTGGTTCGACGGCCGCGCGATGCGGCTGCGGATCCACCCGCGAGTCGTCGAACCCACCGCCGGCAGCCGCTCCGAGCGCATCGCCGCGATGACTCAAGCGCTCGCCGGCACGTTCGAGACGTCCATTCGCGAGCACCCCACGGACTGGCACATGCTCCAGCGCATCTGGTCCGACGACGTCCGCCTGCGCCACCCCGCCGGCATCTCCCGTCCCGCGGGACCGTGAGCCCGGTGACGCCCGGCGTCCGAAGGACCGTGGTACCGGCGTCACGGTCGCTCGGACGCCTGGTGCGGGGATGAGCGACCGGAGCCTGCGCGTCGGCCTGGTCTGTCCGTACTCGTGGGACGTGCCCGGGGGAGTCCAGGCGCACGTGCGCGACCTCGCCGAGGCACTCATCGAACGGGGGCACGCCGTCTCGGTGCTCGCGCCGGTCGACTCCGACGCGCTCCTGGACCTGCCGGAGTGGGTCGTCTCGGCGGGGCGCGCGGTGCCGGTGCCGTTCAACGGCTCGGTGGCTCGGCTGGCGTTCGGCCCGGTCACCCGGACGCGCGTGCGGCGCTGGGTGACCGACGGCGAGTTCGACCTGCTGCACGTCCACGAACCGGCCGTTCCGAGTCTGTCGCTGCTCGCCTGCTGGAGTGCCAGCGGACCGATCGTCGGCACGTTTCACATGTCCAACGAGCGCTCCCGCGCCATGTCCGCCGCACACGCCCTCCTGCAGCCGGCGCTGGAGAAGATCACTGCCCGCATCGCAGTGTCGGAGCCGGCGCGCCGGACCCTCGTCGAGCATCTCGGTGGGGACGCCATCCTGATTCCCAACGGCGTTTCGGTCGCGCGGTTCTCGGGTGCGGAGCCGCTGCCAGGCTGGCCCGGCGAGGGCGGGTCCATCGGCTTTCTCGGCCGCTTCGACGAGCCGCGCAAGGGCTTCGGCGTCCTGCTCGGCGCGCTGGAACGGTTGCTCGCCTCGCGGCCCGGACTGCGGCTCCTGGTCGGCGGGCCCGGCGACGCGGAGGCCGCGCTGGCCGAGGTCTCGCCGGCCGTCCGTGCCGCGACCACGATGCTCGGCATGCTCGACGAGACGGACAAGGCGCGGCTGTTGCGCTCGGTCGACGTCTACGTCGCACCCAACACCGGAGGCGAGAGCTTCGGGATCATCCTGACCGAGGCGATGGCGGCGGGAACGCCGGTCGTGGCTGCAGACCTCGACGCCTTCCGCCGCGTTCTCGAGGACGGTGCCTGCGGAACGCTCGTGCCCGTCGGCGACTCGGACGCCCTGGCCGCGAGCATCGGCGCCCTGCTCGACGACCCCGCGCGTCGGGCCGCGCAAGCCGCGGCCGCGTCGGCGTCGGTCGCCCGCTACGACTGGGCGAGCGTTGTCCGCGACGTGCTCGCGGTCTACGAGACGGTCACCGCCGGCGAGGGCCGCGGCCGGCCAGACACCGCCGGCGAGGGCCGTAGCCGGCCAGATACCGCCGGCGAGGGCCGCAGCCGGCCAGACACCGCCGGCGAGGGCCGCAGCGCGGCCGTGACGGCGGAACCGTCGAGTCGTTTCGCGCGGCTCGTCGCCCTTTCCGACCGCCGCAGCGACGGCTAGCCCGTGCTTGTCCACGAGATCGTCTGGCTGCTGCTCGCGGTCACGCTGATCGGGTTCTACCTGAGCTGGACGGCCGGACGGCTCGACCGGCTCCACAACCGGATCGACGCCGCGCGGTCGGCGTTGGACGCGCAGCTGGTGCGCCGCTCCTCGGTGGCGTTGGAGCTCGCCACGTGCGGTCTCCTCGACCCGGCCGCGGCGCTGTTGATCGCCGAGGCCGCGCACGAGGCCCGCGAAGCCCCGGACGCCGGCCGCGAGCTGGCCGAATCCGACCTCTCCCGCGCACTGCGCGCGGCGCTGGACCAGCCTTCCCAGGCCGACGAACTGCGCGCGGACCGCGCCGGCGCCGAACTGCTCGGCGAACTCGACGCCGCCGCCCACCGCGTCGTCATGGCCCGCCGCTTCCACAACGACGCCGTCCGCGCCACCCGCGCCGTCCGCACCAAGCGCCACGTCCGCTACCTGCGCCTGGCCGGCCACGCCCCCCAGCCCGTCACGTTCGAGTGCGACGACGCCCCGCCCGACTGCCTCGCCCGCGCCCTCTAGCCGCCCCACCAGACAAACCGCATGCCGCCGAGCAGAGAACCAACGCGTGGTGCACCATCCCGCGCGATGAACGCCTCGGGCCTGGGTTCCCTGCTTCCCAGCCGCGATCGCGCCGGTCCGCCTCGCCTGCGGCCCGACGGTTGGTGAGCCGAGAAGCGACGGGGGAGGTCGCGCCGAGGCCACCTGCCGCCGCACCCGCCGTTTCCGTGCTCCACAGCCGTCGCCCGGAGGGGTCCCCGCGCGGCGTTACCCCTGGTAGGAGGCTTGCGGAAATCCGGTTGTGCCGATCTCCGTAGAATGGGCGAGTACCCCCACCGGCGTGTAGAAGGACTTCATCTTGACCGGCACCGAGCAGGCCCCAGTCCACGGCACCGTGCGCGTCAAGCGCGGCATGGCCGACATGCTCAAGGGCGGCGTGATCATGGACGTGGTCACGCCCGAGCAGGCCAAGATCGCCGAGGACGCGGGCGCCGTCGCGGTCATGGCGCTGGAGCGGGTGCCCGCCGACATCCGCGCGCAGGGTGGGGTCTCCCGGATGTCGGACCCCGACATGATCGACGGGATCGTCGCGGCCGTGTCCATCCCGGTCATGGCCAAGGCCCGCATCGGGCACTTCGTCGAGGCACAGGTGCTGCAGTCCCTCGGCGTGGACTACATCGACGAGTCCGAGGTCCTCACGCCCGCGGACTACGCCCACCACATCGACAAGTGGCGCTTCACGGTGCCCTTCGTCTGCGGCGCGACCAACCTGGGCGAGGCGTTGCGGCGCATCGTCGAGGGCGCGGCGATGATCCGCTCCAAGGGCGAGGCCGGCACCGGCGACGTCTCCAACGCCGTCACGCACATGCGCGCCATCCGCGGCGAGATCCGCCGGCTGTCCTCGCTGTCCGAGGACGAGCTGTACGTCGCCGCCAAGGAGATGCAGGCGCCGTACGACCTCGTCGTCGAGGTCGCGGCCGCCGGGAAGCTCCCGGTCGTGCTCTTCACCGCGGGCGGCATCGCCACCCCGGCCGACGCCGCGATGGTCATGCAGCTCGGCGCCGACGGCGTGTTCGTGGGCTCGGGCATCTTCAAGTCCGGCGATCCTGCGCGCCGAGCGGAAGCGATCGTCAAGGCGACCACCTTCTACGACGACCCGGACGTCATCGCGAAGGTCTCCCGAGGCCTGGGCGAGGCGATGGTCGGCATCAACGTCGCGGACATCCCGGTGCCGCACCGCTTGGCCGACCGCGGCTGGTGAGCGCCTTCCGCCATCGGATGACATCCGGTAGCCGCGCTTGTCGCACGGCCAGTGGTGCGACAAGGACGGACAACGGATGACATCCGTTCGGGTTGGCGTGCTCGCGCTGCAGGGCGACGTCGCCGAGCACCTCCGCCTGCTCGAGCAGGCGGGCGCGCGTGCGGTCAAGGTGCGCACCCGCTCCGAGCTCGCGCGCGTCGACGGCCTCGTGCTGCCCGGCGGCGAGTCCACGACGATCGTCAAGCTCGCCGCCGCCTTCGACATGCTCGAGCCGCTGCGCACCACCATCAAGAACGGCCTGCCGGTGTTCGGCTCCTGCGCCGGGATGATCCTGCTCGCCGACCGGATCGTCGACGGCATCGAGGGCCAGGAAACCCTCGGCGGCCTCGACGTCGTCGTCAAACGCAACGCCTTCGGCCGCCAGGTCGACTCCTTCGAGACCGACCTGGAGTTCGCGGGATCCGCGCTCTGCGCGGTGTTCATTCGCGCCCCCGAGGTGCAGTCGATCGGCCCGGACGTCGAGGTTCTCGCCCAGGTCGGCGAACGGATTGTGGCAGTCCGTCAGGGACCGCTGCTGGCCACCAGCTTCCACCCCGAACTCACCGGCGACGAGCGGGTCCACCGCTACTTCGTGGACGTGGTCCGCACGGCCTGACGGCGCGGCGTCGTTAGAATTCGCCGGGCGGAGGCACCGGTTCCTCTGCCATCAGTCGAGAACGCGGGAGCGCAGCGCTGTGTCTGGCCACTCCAAATGGGCGACGACCAAGCACAAGAAGGCCGTCATCGACGCCAAACGCGGCAAGATGTTCGCGAAGCTGATCAAGAACATCGAGGTCGCGGCCCGCACGGGCGGCGGCGACCCGGCCGGCAACCCGACGCTCTACGACGCCATCCAGAAGGCGAAGAAGTCCTCGGTCCCGAACAACAACATCGAGAACGCGGTCAAGCGCGGATCGGGCGCGGAGACCGGCGGCGCGGACTGGCAGACGATCATGTACGAGGGCTACGGCCCCAACGGCGTCGCCGTTCTCATCGAGTGCCTGACGGACAACCGCAACCGCGCGGCCTCCGAAGTCCGGGTGGCGGTCACCCGCAACCACGGCTCGATGGCCGACCCCGGCTCGGTCAGCTTCATGTTCAACCGCAAGGGCGTGATCATCGTCCCCGCCGCCGGCCTCACCGAGGACGACGTCCTCATGGCAGTCCTGGAGGCGGGCGCCGAGGAGGTCAACAACCTCGGCGAGTCCTTCGAGGTCATCTCCGAGCCGCGGGACATGGTCGCGGTCCGCACCGCGCTGCAGGAGGCGGGCATCGACTACGAGTCCGCCGACGCGAGCTTCGTCCCCAGCGTCAACGTCGAGGTCGACGAGGACACCGCTCGCAAGGTCTTCAAGCTCATCGACGCCCTCGAAGACTGCGACGACGTCCAAAACGTCTACAGCAACTTCGACGTCTCCGACGAGATCATGGCGCTCATCGATGCCTGAGCCCCGTCCGGTCGCTTCGCACGGCGCGCTGTACAGCGCAACGTGCGACGCCACGCCCAATCGCAGCGCCCGGACCTCGCACGCGTCGCTGTACAGCCGCGCTTGCGACGACACGCCGGGGTAAGGACCCGGAATCTCGCACACAGCGCTGTACAGCGCGGTTGGCGATCGCTTGGGCGCGGCGTTTGCGCACTTTCGGATGGTTTGACCACCCCTGGACCTGGGGCGTGTGGTGCCTTTGGGGCGGAAGCGAATAGCGTCGGGTCTACCGACGTGCATCGTCTTCCGGGGGGAAACCATGCGTCCTCGTCTTGTCGCGCCCGTGGCACTGACTGCTGCTCTGCTGAGCCTGACCGCCTGTACCGGGCCGGGCGTCAACCCGTTCGCGGCGCCGCCCGCCGAGCAGGCCGACGTCCAGACGGTTGCCCACACCGACCTCGCCTCGAGCGGGCGCGGCAGCCTCACCGAGGCGAGCGAACCCGCGTCGAGTGGGCCCACGATGAAGGTCCGCATCGACACCTTTGCCGACGACGTCTGCAGCGGATTCAAGGTCTTCGGCAACAGCTACCAGCAGGCGCGGGCCGAACGCCGCGAACGGCTCTACGGGCCGCCGGCGAAGGCGAAGCGGGCGATGCTCGACTACGTCGACGACGTGGACGCCGCGCTCGAGAAGACCGTCGCGGCCACGGTCGCGTGGGGCGTCCCGGACGTTGCGAACGGCGAGAAGGTCGCTCGCCGCATCCGCGCCGCGCTCGTGGGGGCCCAGGAGGTCAACTACCGGTACCGCCCACAGATCGCCGCGTTGCAGAGCGACAACAGGAACTTCTCCGGGCAGGCGCGTTCGCTGCTCGCCGAATCCGAGGCCGACCTGTCCGCCGCGCTGCTGAAGCTGGACTGGATGGACGCGGGCACGGAGTTCCGCAACGCGTTCAACGCCTCGCGCACCTGTCGAGCCCTTTAGGCCGGACGCGCCCGTTCGGGCCAACTACATAGGCCGGCTGGGGAAACGCCGGCAGGATCACCGAACCCGCACAGTCGCGGGCGGGGGATGGAGGCGATGCGCATGAGCGAGCTTGCGAGCGAATCGGTGGCGCTTTCCGCGAAGCGGATGCGGCCGTCCGAGGGGGCCGAGCGAGCTTGCGAGTCGAGGTCCCGGAGGAGGGTCGCATGAGCGGGCGATCCGCGACCGCTGTGCTGGCCGTTGCCGGAGTGCTGCTCGCCGGCTGCGGGATGGGCGGGGACGACAGGTCCGCCGCCCCCGAGTCCACGCGCACTCCCATGCGCATGGAGGTTCTCGGCCCGAGCGCCGGACCCTCGACCCCCGATCCCAAGCCCACCGAGGTCGCCTCGGCCAGGCCGAGCCCGAAGCCGACCGCGCGCATTGGGCCCGAGGTGTCGGCGGCCGCGTACGCCGACGACTTCTGCCGCGCGATCCTCGACGACCGCCTGATGGCCGCCAAGCTGCGCAAGGCGCTCAAGCCGCAGCCGGCCGGGGACAGCCTCGAGACCATGCGCGAGTTCTACGTCGACGCACTCGTTGGCGTGCGCCGCGCCGCGCTGGACCTGGCCAACGACCTGCGCCGCGCGGGCTCCCCGCGGATCGCGGACGGCAGGGAGCTCGCCTCCGACGTGCGCGCCGCGATGGACTACGTCGCCCTCGTCGACGCGGCCCGCGCCAAGCTCGACGCGCTCGACGCGGACGAGCCCAGCGCCTTCGACAAGGCAGCCCGGAAGATCCTCGCCAAGCTGCAGACCGACGTCGCCGCACAGCGTGCCGACATCCAGAAGGCGCCGGACTCGGCGGCCTTCGACGACGCCGTCGACGCCTCGGCGATCTGCCGGAACCTGTAGGACGCACGCGCCGTTCCCCGATTTCGTCGGGGCGCGCCGTTACGGTGGTCCGAACACATGTTCGGAGGTACGCGTGCGGGTGCTCGGGGTGGATCCCGGCCTGACTCGGTGCGGCATAGGCGTTGTCGACGGCACGCCCGGCCGCCCGGTGTCCCTGGTGGCCGTCACCGTGGTGCGCACCGCGGCCGGCGAGGACCTCGGAGCGCGCCTGCTCGCGGTCGAGCGCGAGGTGGAGGCCATGATCGCCCGCCATCGGCCCGACGCCGTCGCCGTGGAGCGCGTCTTCGCCCAGCACAACGTGCGCACCGTCATGGGCACCGCCCAGGCCGGCGCGATCGCCATCGTCTGCGCGGCGCGGGCCGGCATCCCCGTCGCCCTGCACACCCCCAGCGAGGTCAAGGCCGCCGTCACCGGCAACGGCCGGGCGGAGAAGGCCCAGGTGGGCGCCATGGTCGCGAAGCTGCTGCGGCTGACCGAGATGCCGAAGCCGGCGGACGCCGCCGATGCCCTGGCGCTGGCGATCTGCCACGTCTGGCGCGGCACCCAGCACAACCGTCTTGCGGCCGCGATCGCGGCCCAACCCACGAGGGGCACCAGATGATCTCGTTCGTGTCCGGTCGCGTCGCCGAGATCGGCCTGGACTGCGCAGTGCTGGAGGTCGGCGGCATCGGCCTGAGCCTGCACTGCACCCCCGGCACCCTCCGCGGGCTGCGGCTGGGGGAGCACGCCACCCTCTCCAGCGCACTGATCGTCCGCGAAGACTCCCTCACCCTGTTCGGCTTCGCCGACGCCGAGGAACGCGCCGTCTTCGACGTGCTGATCGGCATCACCGGCATCGGCCCGAAGATGGCGCAGGCCGTGCTGTCGGCGCTGACTCCCGAGCAGTTGCGTCTGGCGGTCGCGAGCGAGGACAAGGCGACGCTGAACAAGGTGTCCGGCGTCGGGCCCAAGCTCGCTGCGCGCATGGTGCTGGAGCTCAAGGACCGCATCGGCCCGCCCCGCGGCACCGGAGCGACGATCCCGGGCCCGGCCGCCCCGGTCGAAGACGCGCGGCGCACCCAGGTCCACGGCGCGCTGCTGAACCTCGGCTGGTCGGCCCGCGAGGCGGACGCCGCGTGGGACTCGGTCGTCGAACAGGCGGATCCGGAGGGCGCCGAGGTGCCCGAACTGCTGCGGCTGGCCCTGCGCACCCTGGGCAAGTCGGCATGACCCAGGACGGCCCGAGCCTGGTCGACCCCACCGCCGTGCTCAACGAGCACGAAATCGAGGCCGCGCTGCGGCCCAAGTCGCTGAGCGAGTTCGTCGGCCAGCACCGGGTCCGGGAGCAGCTCGCGCTCGTCCTGGACGCCGCCCGGCTGCGCGAGCGCCCGCCGGACCACATCCTGCTCTCCGGTCCGCCCGGTCTCGGCAAGACGACATTGGCGATGATCGTGGCCGCCGAGCTGCAAGCGCCGCTGCGCATCACCAGCGGCCCGGCCATCACCCACGCGGGCGACCTGGCTGCGCTGCTGTCCTCGCTGACCGAGGGCGAGGTCCTCTTCCTCGACGAGATCCACCGCATGGCCCGCCCCGCCGAAGAGATGCTCTACATGGCCATGGAGGACTTCCGGGTCGACGTGATCGTCGGCAAGGGGGCCGGGGCCACCGCAATCCCGCTCGAGATACCGCCGTTCACGCTGGTCGGCGCTACCACCCGGGCCGGCCTGCTGCCCGGGCCGCTGCGCGACCGGTTCGGATTCACCGCCCACATGGACTTCTACGCCGCCACCGAACTCGAACAGGTCCTGCACCGCTCGGCCGGGCTGCTCGGGGTGCCCCTCGCCCCCGGCGCAGGCCAGGAGATCGCCGGCCGGTCCCGGGGCACGCCCCGCATCGCGAACCGGCTCCTGCGCCGCGTCCGGGACTACGCGGAGGTCCGGGCGGACGGCGTCGTCACCCCCGGGCTGGCGAACGCGGCGCTGACCCTCTACGAGGTGGACCCCATCGGCCTGGACCGACTCGACCGCGCGGTCCTGGACGCCCTCGTCCGCAAGTTCGGGGGCGGGCCGGTGGGTCTGTCCACGCTTGCAGTCGCGGTGGGCGAGGAGACGGAGACGGTGGAGGAGGTCGCCGAGCCGTTCCTGGTCCGGGCCGGTCTGCTCGCTCGCACGCCCCGCGGGCGGGTGGCCACCCCGGCCGCCTGGATGCACCTGGGCCTGGCCCCGCCGAAGGGTGCCGGAGCGTTCGGCCAGAGCGGATTGTTCGACACGGGTGCCGGCACGGAATCGTGAGGCCGCTGCGCCGCGTAGACTCCGCAAGTTGTGGACCCGAACGTATTGCTACTCGTCGTCATCATCGCCGCGATCTATCTCCTGATCCTGGCCCCCGCCCGCAATCGCAAGAAACGGGCCGACGACATCAAGGCGCACCTCAAGCCCGGCGCCGAGGTCATGACGACCTCCGGAATGTTCGGAACGGTCGTCGAGGCGAACGAAACCGAATTTCACATTGAGGTCTCGCCCGGCGTGGTGGTGCGCTTCGTGATAGGCGCGGTCGGCAAGATCACGATGCCGAAGGACGGCGACGAGAACGCCGACAAGGACGCGGAAGCTCCCAAGGACGGCGACCCGCCGCCCACCAAGACGCTCTGAGCCCACGCCGCGAATGCGCTGAGGCTGGAACGGCAGTACGACGAGAGGCGAGAAGGTGGCCAAGAGCAAGAGCAAGAAGCGGAGACCGAGCGGTGGTGGGTCGCCGGCGCGGATGCTGCTGCTGTTCTTCGCCCTCCTGGTCGGCGGCGGCGCGGCGATGGTCGCGACCGACTCGACGTCGCCCAAGTTGGCCATCGACCTCGACGGCGGTACGCAGGTCACCCTGACTGCACGCTCCGTGGGCGAGGAGAGCAAGGTCACCTCGGAGAACATGAAGGAAGCCGTCAAGATCATCCGGCAGCGGGTCAACGGCTTCGGCGTCTCCGAGGCGCAGGTCACCACGCTCGGCAAGGACAACATCGTCGTCGCGGTTCCCGGCGAGAACAGCGGCAACGTCGCCCAGCAGGTCGGTCAGACGGCGCTCCTGCGCTTCCGCGCCGTGCTGCGCCTCGGCCCGCCCGGCCCGACCACCCCCGAGGACATCTCCGCTCCCGGCCAGATCCCCGGTCTCGAAGGCCTCGGCGGCACCGCCGACGACGCGAAGGACCCGAAGAAGGACGACGCCAAGAAGGACACGGCGAAGAAGGACGAGAAGACGGACCAGAACCGGGCCGTCAGCTCCGCCCTCACCGCCGACCCGAGCGCGTCGCCCAGCCCCAGCGCCACGGCGAGTCCCGCGCCGAGCGCCTCCGCCACGCCTGCGGCCGGGGCCGCGGCCCCGAAGTTCGGCCAGGCGGCGCTGAACGCCGTGCCGAAGGAGGTCAACGAGGAGTACTTCCGGCTGGACTGCTCCAAGCCCGACCCCACGCGGATCGGCGACACCTCCCCGGCCGACGCCTACGTCGTCGCCTGCGACCGCGAGGGGCTGACCAAGCTCCTCCTAGCGCCCAGCGCCGTTCAGGGCACGCAGGTGAAGACCGCCGAGGCCGGGCTCCCGCAGGGCACCGCGAGCGTCGGGGCCTGGCAGGTCAACCTGGAGTTCGACGGCGACGGCACCCGCGACTTCGCCGCGGTGACCAAGGCGCTGGCGAACCAGCCGAGCCCGTTCAACCAGCTGGCGATCGCGCTGGACGGAGTCGTCCAGTCCGCGCCGACGGTCAACGAGGAGATTCCCAGCGGCAGCGCTCAGATCAGCGGCGGCTTCGACCAGTCCTCGGCCTCGGACCTCGCCAACGTGCTGAAGTACGGTGCCCTGCCGCTGGCGTTCACGCAGAGCAAGGTCGAGACCGTGTCGGCGACCCTGGGCGAGGACCAGCTGCGCGGTGGCCTCATCGCCGGCGCGCTCGGCCTGCTGTTGGTGATCGTCTACAGCATCTTCTTCTACCGCGGACTGGGCGTCGTCGCGCTGTTGGGCCTGCTCATGGCAGGGGTCATGTCCCTGATGGCGGTCGCCCTGCTCGGGGAGGCGATGAACTATCGGCTGTCGATCGCGGGCGTCGCCGGCCTGATCGTCGCGATCGGCATCACCGCCGACTCCTTCGTCGTGTTCTTCGAACGACTGCGCGACGAGATCCGCGACGGCCGCACGCCTCGGGTGGCGGTGGAACAGGGTTGGAAGCGCGCCTGGCGCACCATCCAGACCGCGAACGTCGTCTCCCTTCTCGGCGCCGTCGTTCTGTACTACTTCTCCGTCGCCGACGTGAAGGGCTTCGCCTTCACTCTCGGAGTGGCCACCGTGATCAACATCGTGGTCACCTTCCTGTTCGCCAAGCCCCTGGTGACACTGATGTTCCGCCGCCCGTACTTCGCCAAGGGCGGCAGATTCTCCGGCGCCAGTCCGGAGAACCTGGGCATGCGATCCGCATCGGTGGTTCGTCCCGCCACGCCGAAGGAGGCCTAGGTGTCCCGAGTCGCCAACTTCGGAGCGGACCTGCAGAGCGGTCGGCGGTCGTTCGACATCGTCGGCCGCCGTCGCAAGTGGTTCGCCATCAGCATCGTGCTGGTGCTGGTGTCCATGATCGGTCTCGGAGTTCGAGGGCTGACCCTCGGCGTCGAGTTCGACGGCGGTGCGGTGTTCGACGTGCGCGCCCAGGGCGTGGCTACCTCGGAGGTCCGCGAGGTCCTGGAGAAGAACGGCGTAGCCGAGGCCGAGGTGCAGAAGATCGGTGGGGACCGCGTCCGCGCGGAGACCGAGACGCTGACTCCGGAGGAGGCGGAGGAGATCCGCACCGCCCTGTCCACCGAGTTCGGCATCCCCAAGGAAGAAATCACCACTCAGGTCGTCGGCCCGAGTTGGGGCTCCGACGTCACCGGCAAAGCGGTCCAGAGCCTGCTGATCTTCCTGATCCTGCTGTCGATCTACCTGGCGATCGTCTTCCAGTGGAAGTTGGCCGTGGGGTCCCTCGTGGCCCTGCTGCACGACATCGCGATCACCATCGGCATCTACGCGATCGTGGGGTTCTCGGTCACTCCGGCGACCGTGATCGGTCTGCTCACGATCCTCGGCTACTCGCTCTACGACACCGTCGTCGTCTTCGACAAGGTGCGCGAGAACACCGCGGACCTCTCGTCGAACAAACAGACCTACTCCACCGCGGCGAACCTCGCAATCAACCAGACGCTGGTCCGCTCGCTGAACACGACGCTGATCGCGCTCCTGCCGGTGGCCGGCCTGCTGTTCGTCGGCGCCGGCCTGCTCGGCGCCGGGGTGCTCAAGGACCTGGCCCTGGTGCTGTTCATCGGCACCGCCGTCGGTGCGTACTCGTCGATCTTCCTTGCGGCCCCGCTCGTCGTGGCACTCAAGGAACGGGAGCCCGAGATGCAGGCGCTCGCCAAGCGCGTCGCGCAGCGCGAGGCGGCGCACCGCAAGCAGGAGGAGGGCGCGGCCCACGAGGACGGCACGATCGACCTGGACAAGGCGACGGTGCCGCCCACTCCCGCGATCCGCGAGAACGTGGCGCCCGGCGAGCGAGTGCAGCCCAAGCGGCCCCCGTCGCGGGAGACCCGGCAGAAGAAGGGCCCACAGATCTGATCGAGTGGCGTGGGCTGATCCGCGACGTTCCAGACTTCCCGAGCCCGGGGATCCTGTTCCGGGACATCGCGCCGGTGCTCGGGAACGCCGCGGCGTTCGCGGCGCTCACCGGCGAGCTGGCGGACGCGTGCCGGGACTTCGCGGTGGACGCGGTGGTGGCGGTGGAGGCGCGCGGGTTCATCCTCGGCGCCCCGGTGGCCCTCGCGCTCGGGGTCGGGTTCGTCCCGGTCCGCAAGCCGGGCAAGCTGCCGTACGCGACCCGTTCGGTCGCCTACGCGCTGGAGTACGGCGAGGCGGTTCTGCACATGCACGTCGATGCCGTGCAGCCCGGTGCACGCGTGCTCCTGATCGACGACGTGCTCGCCACCGGCGGCACCCTCGCGGCGGCCGCGCAGTTGGTGCGCGAAGGCGGTGCGGAGCCCGTCGCCGCGGCGGTCCTGCTGGAGATCGAGGGCCTGCCCGGGCGGGCGAACCTCGCACCCCTCAACGTTCGTGCGCTGCTCACATCGTGAGAGTTGCACGCACCCCGCCGGCTACGATGAGTCCGTGACGCTGCGGATGGCCGGATGACCGACCAGGTCGTCGAGAGCACCGCCACGCCCGAACCCACGGGCGTCGGCGCCGCCAAGCGCGTGCGGCAGCGGCTGGCGCGGCTGGCCGGGCAGCGCCCGAGCACGGTCAACCCCGTCCTGGAACCCCTGCTGCGCGCGGTGCGCCAGACGCACCCGAAGGCCGACGTCCGCATCATCGAGCGGGCCTACGAGACCGCCGAGGAGTGCCACCGCGGCCAGCTGCGCCGCAGCGGCGAGCCGTACATCACGCACCCGCTCGCGGTCGCGACGATCCTGGCCGATCTCGGCATGGAGCCGCCGACGCTGTGCGCGGCGCTGCTGCACGACACCGTGGAGGACACGGACTACACGCTGGAGAGCATCGAGGCGGACTTCGGCGCCGAGATCGCCGCCCTCGTGGACGGCGTCACCAAGCTGGACAAGGTCCGCTACGGCGACGCGGCGCAGGCCGAGACCGTCCGCAAAATGGTCATCGCGATGGCCCGCGACATCCGCGTCCTGGTCATCAAGCTCGCCGACCGGCTGCACAACATGCGCACGCTGCGGTACATGCCACCGGCCAAGCAGGACCGGATCTCGCGTGAAACCCTGGAGATCTACGCGCCGCTGGCCCACCGCCTGGGCATGAACACCATCAAGTGGGAGCTCGAGGACCTCGCGTTCGCGACGCTCTATCCGAAGATGTACGACGAGATCGTGCGCCTGGTCGCCGACCGCGCACCCTCGCGCGACGAGTACCTGTCCAAGGTCGTCGAAGACGTCTCCGCGGACCTGCGCGGCGCGCGGATCAAGGCGTCGGTGACCGGGCGGCCCAAGCACTACTACTCGATCTACCAGAAGATGATCGTGCGCGGCCGGGACTTCGCCGACATCTACGACCTGGTCGGGATCCGCATCCTGGTGGACTCCACCCGCGACTGCTACGCGACGCTGGGTCAGGTCCACCAACACTGGAACCCGGTGCCGGGCCGGTTCAAGGACTACATCGCCAAGCCCAAGTTCAACCTGTACCAGTCGCTGCACACCACCGTGATCGGGCCCGAGGGCAAGCCGGTGGAGATCCAGATCCGCACCAACTCGATGCACCGCCGCGCGGAGTACGGCGTCGCGGCGCACTGGAAGTACAAGTCCGACGTCAACGGCTCCGTGCCCGTGCCGGGCCCGATGCTTGCCAGCGGCGACCGGGCCGGCGCCGACGACATGCCGTGGCTGCGCCAGCTGTTGGACTGGCAGCAGGAGACCGCGGACCCGGGGGAGTTCCTGGACTCGCTGCGCTTCGACCTCGCCGGCGCCGAGGTGTACGTGTTCACCCCCGGCGGCGACGTGATCGGTCTGCCGGACCGCTCGACCCCGGTGGACCTCGCCTACGCCGTCCACACCGAGGTCGGGCACCGCTGTGTCGGCGCCCGGGTCAACGGGCGCCTGGTGCCCCTGGAGTCGACGCTGGTCAACGGCGACACCGTCGAGATTCTCACCGCGAAGGCCGGCAGTTCGAACGCCGGGCCGAGCCGGGACTGGCTGGAGTTCGTCGCCAGCCCGCGCGCCCGGAACAAGATCAAGCAGTTCTTCTCCAAGGAGCGCCGCGAGGAGGCCGTCGAGCGGGGCAAGGAGGAGATCGCCCGCGCGATGCGCAAGCAGGGACTGCCGCTCCAGCGCCTGCTCACCTCGGAGTCGCTGACGACGATCGCGCACGAGATGCGCCTGCCGGACATCACCGCGCTCTACGCGGCGGTCGGGGAGCGGCACGCCTCCGCGCAGAACGTGATCTCGCGCCTCGTGGCCTCGCTCGGCGGCACGGACTCGACCACCGAGGACGTGGCCGAGACCGTCAGCCCGAGCCGCAGCGGCCGCTTCCAGCCGCACGGGGATCCCGGTGTCGTGGTCCGCGGCGTGGACGACGTGTGGGTCAAGCTCGCACGGTGCTGCACGCCGGTGCCCGGCGACAAAATCCTCGGTTTCGTCACCCGCGGCAACGGCGTCTCGGTGCACCGCAAGGACTGCACCAACGCAAAAAGCCTCGGCGGGCAGAAGGAACGCGTCGTCGACGTCGAATGGGCGCCGACGAAGTCCTCGATCTTCCTGGTGTCCATCCAGGTCGAGGCCCTCGACCGCTCCGGGCTACTCGCCGACGTCACCCGCGTGCTGTCCGACCAGCACGTGAACATCCTGTCCGCGACGGTCGCGACCTCCCGGGACCGCACCGCGATCAGCCGGTTCACCTTCGAGATGGCCGACCCGAAGCACCTGGTGCACGTGCTCAAGCACGTCCGCAACGTGGAGGGCGTCTTCGACGCCTACCGCACCACGGGCGCGCTCACCGATCCTCCTCGCCCGCGCCCCGCCACTCGGCGGCGCTAGCGGCGTCTGGCGGGCGCCTCGCTGCGTTGTCGTCGTCGCCGATCCAACCACGGGATCGGTCTCCTCCTCCGCCTTGCGATGCATCCCGCCATCTCGCCGCTAGGACAGCTCGGCGAGGGTGCGCTCGGCCTCGGCCAACCACTCGCGGCGGGCGTCCGCGGATTCCTTTGCGGCCGTTGCGGCCTTGGTGTCGCCTGCGGCGTTCGCCTTGGCTGCCTTGGCCTCGAATCCCTCGATGAGCGACCGCAGGGTGTCGACGGTCTCGCGGGCCCGGGTCACGGCCGCCGGGTTCGTGCGCGGCTGCGGAGGCGCCGCCGGGGCGGCCGGACGCGAACGCTCGGGGCGCGGGCCGCGGGGCCCTGCGCTCTCGCGCCGCGGGGGCGCCGGTGCGGCGTTCTTCCGGGCGTTGAAGAAGGTGTCCTGGGCCGTGCGGAAGCGTTCCCAGAGCTCGTCGTCGATGTCCTTGCCCGCGCGCCCGGCGGTCTTCCATTCCGTCATGAGGTCGCGGAACTTGGCGGAGGTGGCGGCCCAGGCGGTCGACTCGGCCAGGGCCTCGGCCTGCTCGACCAGGGACTGCTTGGCCGACTTCACGGTGTCCCGCTCGGCGGTCAGCGTGGCGTAGTGGGCCTTGCGGCGCTTGGTGAACGTGGACCGTGCCGAAGAGAAGCGCTTCCAGAGCGTGTCGTCGGACTTGCGGTCCAGACGCGCGCAGGCCTTCCACTCGTCGAGGAGTTCGGCGAGGCGCTGACCGCCTGCTCGCCACTGGTCGCCGGCGGCGAGGGTCTCGGCCTCTTCGACGATCCGCTCCTTGACCACGCGCGCGGCGGCGGTGGCTTCGGCGCGGGCCGCGCGGGCGGCCGCCGACTTCTCGGCGAGGAGTGCCTCGACGGCTTCGAGCTGCGGACGCAGCGCGTCCGGCTGCGGGCCGCCGGAGGCGGCTGCGGCCTTGATCCGCTCGAGCTCGACGTTCGCGGCCTTGAGCAGGAGCTCGTCGGACGCGATGCGCCCGGCGAGGATGCCGAGCTCCGCGGCGGCCGCGTCGAAGCGGGCGCGCAGCAGTTCGGCGGTCTCGGCCGGGGACGGAACGTCGGCCGGGGTCGGACTCTCCGCCTCGGTCGAGCTCACCGCCTCGGTCGGACTCTCCGCCTCGGTCGGGGCCGGGACCTCTTCCGCCGGTGGAGCGGAGGCCGGCTCCGGGGGAATCTCGGTGGGCGGGACGTCGGGCGGAGTCGGGTCGCTCGGGGCGGCGGGCTCCGGTTCCGGTTCCGTTGCGGTCACGTCCGCGACGACCGTTTCCGGCGCCCCGGGCGCCACCGGCTCGAGCGCCTGCTCGTCTTCTGCGTCCGGAAAGATTCCGGGTTCCTGGTTCGTCACGCGCGCCTCCGCCGGCCCGTCAGGACTTCGGCTTCTCGGTGCTCTCGGGCTTGGCGGTGTTCGTGCTCTCCGGCTTTGGAGTGCCGTCCGCCTTGCCGCCGGGCTTGGTGGTGCTGACCGTGACCTGTTCGATCGTGGTCTTCGTCTTGGGGACGTCGTCCGCGCCGCTCTGCGGGTTCGTGGAGCGCCCGCCCTCGGCGATCTTCGCGATCACGTCGACGCCGGAGAGGATCTTGCCGAACGGCACGTAGTCCGGCGAGAAGTCCGAGTCCTTGAACATCCAGAAGAACTGGCTGCCGTTGGTGTTCGGTCCGCTGTTCGCCATGGCCATGACGCCCTTGCCGTACGTGGCGCCGGTCAGATTCTCGTCCGGGAAGCTGTACCCCGGTCCGCCGGTTCCCTTGCCCGTCGGGTCGCCGCACTGAAGCACGGCGTTGGTGAACTGACCGTTGGTCTCGTCGAGCAAACGGTGGCAGGGAGTGTTGTCGTAGTACTTGTTCTCCGCCAGGTGCACGAAGGAGTTGACCGTGCACGGCGCCGCCGCGCGGTCCATCTCGACCTGGATCGTGCCCTTGTTGGTGACGAAGGTCGCGTAGACGACGCCCTTGGCGTCGGCGATCTCGTCCGGCAGGCCGACGTCTTTGGCCGCCGACTCGGTGCCCTTCGGGTACGAGCAGCGGCGCTTGCCCTCGGCAACGCCGGTCTGGTCGATCGCGGCCGCGGCGGTGGGTGTGGGCGACGGTTCCTGGGTCGCCGAGTCGGTGTCGTCGCCCCCGGTCAGCGCAGCAACGCCCGCGAACACGCCGCCCGCGACGAGCGCGACTGCCAGCGTGCCGCCGACGACCTGCAGTCGGCGCTTCCGCGCCTCGGCCTGGGCCTTGGCCCGCGCCTCGGCCGCCTTCTGCTTCCGGCGCTCCGCGCTGGTCTGCTTGCCCTGCCCTGCCACGCGTTCTCCCTCGACTCAGCTACCGCGCGGCACCAGGGCCGCAGGCTCACCTTACCGATGCCTACAGGCGCGACTTGATCGCGAAGCGGCGGCGCAGATAACAGTTCCGCGCTGCGCGCGTGCCCGGAGGCGGCGCGGGGAGTCGGTAGGCTCCGGGGCGAGCATGCAGAGAGGTACAGCCACCAGTGATTCGCACGCACACCGCAGGTCAATTGCGCTCCGCCGACGCCGGGACGAACGTCGTCCTGGCGGGCTGGATCGCGCACCGTCGCGACCACGGCGGGGTCGCCTTCCTCGACCTGCGCGACGCCTCCGGCCTGGTCCAGGTCGTGATCCGCGACGAGGCCGTGGCCCACGGGCTGCGCAACGAGTACTGCCTCAAGGTCTCCGGCCACGTCGAGCTTCGCCCCGCGGGCAACGCGAACCCGAACCTGGCCAGCGGCGACGTCGAGGTCGTCGCCACCGAAGTGGTCGTGCTGTCCGAGGCCGCTCCGCTGCCGTTCCCGATCGACGACCACGGCGCCGGCACGGTCAGCGAAGAGGCACGGCTGAAGTACCGCTACCTCGACCTGCGCCGCGCCCGCATGGGCGAGAACCTCCGGCTGCGCTCGAAGGTCACGCACCTGATCCGCGAGGAGATGGCCGCAGCCGACTTCCTCGACGTCGAGACCCCGTACCTGACCCGGTCCACGCCCGAGGGCGCCCGGGACTTCCTGGTGCCGGTGCGCCTGCAGCCGGGCTCCTGGTACGCGCTGCCCCAGTCGCCGCAGCTGTTCAAGCAGTTGCTGATGGTGGCCGGCCTCGAGCGGTACTACCAGATCGCCCGGTGCTTCCGCGACGAGGACTTCCGCGCGGACCGCCAGCCCGAGTTCACCCAGCTCGACGTCGAGATGTCCTTCTGCACCCAGGACGACGTCATCGAGCTGATGGAGAAGGTGATCCGCCGCGTCTGGTCCGACGTGGTCGGGCACGAGATCCCGCACCCGATCCCGCGGATGACCTGGCACGAGGCGGAGCGCCGCTTCGGCTCGGACAAGCCGGACCTGCGCTTCGGGCAGGAACTCGTCGACCTGACGTCGTACTTCGCGAACACCGAGTTCCGCGTTTTTCAGGCGGAGCACGTCGGCGCCGTGGTCATGCCCGGCGGCGCCGCGCAGACCCGGCGCGAACTCGACAACTGGCAGGACTGGGCGAAGTCCCGCGGCGCCAAGGGCCTCGCGTACGTGACGGTGGGTCAGGACGGGACGCTCGCCGGCGTGGCGAAGAACCTGTCCGACGCCGAGCGCGAGGGCCTGGCCGCCGCCGCGGGTGCCGCACCGGGGGACTGCATCTTCATCGGCGCGGGCGGGCGGGGCGCGACCCTCGCGCTGCTCGGCGCCGCGCGCCTGGAGATCGGCCGCCGCTGCGGGCTGATCCCGGAGGGCCGTTGGGAGTTCCTCTGGGTCGTGGACGCGCCCATGTTCGAAAGGAACTCGCACGGTGGATGGACCGCCGTGCACCACCCGTTCACCTCGCCCACGCCGGAGTACGTCGACACCTTCGACGTCGACCCCGAGCACGCCCTGTCCGACGCCTACGACATCGTGCTCAACGGCACCGAGATCGGCGGCGGCTCGATCCGTATCCACCGCAGCGACGTGCAGGCGCGCGTGTTCGACGCGATCGGGCTGTCCAAGGAGCAGGCGCAGGATCAGTTCGGCTTCCTGCTCGAGGCCTTCGCCTACGGCCCGCCCCCGCACGGCGGGATCGCGCTCGGCCTGGACCGGGTCTGCGCGCTGCTGGCGGGCGCGGAGACGATCCGCGACGTCATCGCGTTCCCGAAGACCGCGTCCGGCGGCGACCCGCTGACCGGCGCCCCGTCGCCGATCACGGCCGCACAGCGCAAGGAAGCCGGGATTGACGCGACCGAGGTCCGCGAGCGAGGAACGAGTGAGCGGAGCTGAGGGAGCACTCGGCACCGCTCCGCCGCCGGCCTGACGATCCGTCAGAGGTTGTCGGGGTGGGTGAGCGGCCGCACGTCCAGGCCGTCGATCCCCGTGAAGTCCGCTGGGTTGCAGGTGTAGACAGGCAGGCCGTTGGCAATTGCCGTCGCCGCGATCAAGGCGTCGAGTGCCCGTGCGGAGGACTTGCGTCCGGCCCTGCGCAGCGAGGTCACGACGGCGCCATAGGCGCGAGCGCAGTCGTTGTCGAACGGAATCGGATCGTAGGAAGCCTCGGCGTCCTGGAGGCGGACCTGGCGTACGGCCTGCTCCCTTGGGTCGTCGGCGATGAGAGGCCCCACCGAGAGTTCCGCGAGCGTGACTGCACTGATCAGGGGCCGCTCTGGCAGCTCGTCCGTGTCGAGACGGGCCATGAGGATCACCGCATTCGTGTCGATGAGTCCGCTCCGTGCACCGTTCGAGCTGGACACGTTCGTCACAGGGAGGGGTCGATGATCGCGTCGATGTCCTCGCGTAGGCGCTGCGGGTCCATCGGCGGGAGTTTGCGTGCACGCTCTTGCAGCGCTTCGCGCGAGAGCGGGCGGCGGCCGAGCGGGCGCAGTTCCGCCACGGGCTCGCCGTCGCGAGTGATCGTGATGGTCTCGCCGGACAGCACGCGGTCGATGACGGCGGCGCCGTTGTTGCGCAGTTCCCGAATGGTTGCTTCGCTCATGGCAGCACCGTATCACCGGTGAGACGCATTCAGATCGTCGTTCGCTGCACCCAATAGCTCGGGGCGCTCCAGCCCTGCTTCGGGGTGTGGAACCAGACCCGGACCCGCCACTTCTTGCGGTGGGTCAGGTCCTTGAAGGTGTACGAGGACGTGGTGGGCGAGAGGTCCTTCCAGCGCTCGCGCTTCTCCCTGTCCCATTCGCCGGTGGTCGGGTGGTACTCGCCGAGTTCGAGGCGGACCTTGTCCACGCCGCGGGGGGCCTTGGGCCAGGTCGCCTTCAGCGCGCCGGAACCGGCGGTCGAGAGCTTCACGTCGGAGGGGCGCGATGCGGTCTTCGGGGAGCCCGACCGGCAGGAGCTGCCAGTCTTGGGCAGCACGGTCTTCTTCGGCAGCGCCTCGATGCGCGTTGGGCTTCCGGGCAGCCTCAGCGCGTCCGGCCAGACCTGGGTGTTGCCCTTGAGATCGCAGGCGAGCAGCTTGCCGTCGGCGGCGCCCACGGTGCTGCGCGAGAACTCCCGGCCCGCTGCGGGCCCGTAGATGCCGGGGAACTTCAGCGAGAAGTTGACGTAGCGGATGTGGCAGCTGGTCGGCGTCTTGATGCCGGTGTTGCCGACCGTGCCGAGGCGGGTGTCGGGCGAGACGTACTGTCCCTCCTTGACCGCGATGTCCATCAGGTGTGCGTACCGGGAGATCACGCCGCCGCCGTGGTCGATCCACACCCACTTGCCGAAGGTCGTCGAGGAATACGTCTTTCCGCACGCCCGGCCCTTGGCGTCCCCCATGTGGACGATGCCCGCGCCCATCGCGTAGACGCCCGCGTCCTCGATGTAGTTGCGGGTGTCGTCGCGGTCCTTCGAGAGGACGTCGATCCCGTAGTAGTGGTGGTGCTTGCTGCACCCCGGGTTGCTCTTCGTGCAGTCCACCACCGACGGCGTCCGCAGCGGCCACCACACCGGGTCGGAGAACGGGTGGGACTTGGAGACCGATGCCGCCGAGTTGGCAGTGCCGGCCGCGAACGGACTGACAACCAGGGCGAGCCCAGCGAGGAGGGCGGCGGCGCGGAGCTTGGTCACAAAGGGATTGTCGGTCCCGGCTCCCACCCGGTTGAGCACCACGTGCGGATTAGGGTGCCAAGTGTGGAGTCCGAGTCGCTGTTCGACGCCTCTGCGGGGCGGGTGGCCCCGCTGGCGGCGCGGATGCGGCCGCGCACGCTGGACGAGGTGGTGGGGCAGGAGCACCTGCTCGAGCCGGGCTCGCCGCTGCGCCGCCTGGTGGAGGCCGATCCCGCCAGCAGCGCCGCGGCGCCGGTGTCGGTGCTGCTGTGGGGGCCGCCGGGGACGGGCAAGACCACACTGGCCCGCATCATCGCGACGGCCACCGGGCGGCGATTCGTCGAGCTGTCGGCGGTCAGCGCCGGGGTCAAGGAGGTCCGCGAGGTTCTCGCCATGGCGAAGAACGACCTCAGCGGCCGGCAGACCGTGCTGTTCCTCGACGAGGTGCACCGCTTCTCCAAGGCCCAGCAGGACTCGCTCCTGCACGCCGTGGAGGACCGGATCGTCACGCTGGTGGCCGCAACGACCGAGAACCCGTCGTTCTCGGTGATCTCCCCGCTGCTGTCGCGTTCGCTCCTACTGACGCTGCAGCCCCTGACGGAGCGTCACATCGCCGACCTGATCGACCGGGCGCTGGTGGACGAACGCGGCCTGGCGAAGGCCGCCACGATCGACGACGACGCCCGCGACCACTTGGTGCGCGTCGCCGGGGGAGACGCCCGCCGCGCCCTGACGGCGCTGGAGGCCTCGGCCGGTGCGGCGCTGGATCTGGGGCGCACCGAGATCGACCTGGCGCTGGTGGAGCGGGCCGTGCAGAAGGCCGCCGCCCGATACGACCGGGACGGCGACCAGCACTACGACGTGATCTCGGCGTTCATCAAGTCGGTCCGCGGGTCCGACGTCGACGCCTCCCTGCACTATCTGGCCCGCATGATGGACGCCGGCGAGGACCCCCGGTTCATCGCGCGGCGGCTGATCATCCTGGCCAGCGAGGACATCGGCCTGGCGGACCCGAACGCGCTCCTGATCGCCTCGGCGGCCGCGCAGGCCGTCGCACTGATCGGGATGCCCGAGGGGCGCCTCACCCTGGCCCACGCCACGATCGCCCTCGCCCTCGCGCCGAAGTCCAACGCGGTCGTCGAGGCGATCGGCGCCGCGAGCGCGGACCTGGCCGCCGGTCGGATCGGGGCCGTCCCGGCACATCTGCGGGACTCCCACTACCCGGGCGCGAAGCAGCACGGGCACGGCGACGGATACAAGTACGCGCACTCGTTCCCGCACGGCGTCGTCGAGCAGCAGTACCCGCCGGACGAGGTCGTCGGCCGGGACTACTACAGGCCGTCGGGCAACGGCGCCGAACGCGACCTGGCCGAGCGCCTGGCCCGCCTGCGCCGCGTCGTCCGGGGCAGCCCACCCTCCGAGGCGTCCGAACGAGCGTGACGCCGGTACCACCCTTCTTCGGACGCCCCGGCTATAGCCGCTGGGCGAAGCCGAGGAACGTGCGGTACGGGTAGGTGAGCGTGCCGCCGCCGACGTCGTCGATCACCCGGGCCACCGCGTCGACGAGCAGTTCGCGCTGGACGGGCGGCAGCAGGGCGTGGTCGGAGTGGGTGTCGAGCAGTTCGGCGTACTCCTGCGCCCCGTACTCCTGGCGCCACTGCCAGTGCCGGTAGGTCCACTCCCCGAACCCATCGGCGGGCGGGAGGTCGTCCGGGTCGAGCGCCGCGGGGTGGCCGAGCACGACGGGCTTCAGATCCGGGGCCAGGTACCGGTAGACGGACTCGATGGCGTCCCACAGTGGGCCGACGAGCACGTTGGGACGGTTCCACCACAGCACCAGGTACCCGCCGGGGGTCAGCGCGTTGGCGGCTACTCGGACGCCACGTTCGTGGTCCACCCAGTGCCAGGACTGCGCGGCGACGACCAGGTCGAACGAGCCGGGCGGGACGAAGCACTCCTCGAACGTCGAGAGTTGAATCGCGACCGCGGGTGCCCGCCGCGCCAGCACGGCGGCCATCTGCAGGTCCGGTTCGACCGCTGTCACGGCGGCCCCACGCTGGGACAGCGCCAGGCTCGCGCGGCCGGTCCCGGCGCCGACGTCGAGCACTCGGCGGCCCTGCGTCAGACCCAGGACGGTGTCGAACAGATCGTCCGGGTAGCCCGGGCGCCGCAGGTCGTAGAGCTCGGCCACCGCCCCGAAGCTCAGCGCCCGTCGCTCGTCCACCGCTCTGTTCTACCGGCAGCGGCCAGGGTCGCGGCGGCTAGATAGGGTGCTTGGGTCCGAAAGAGGCTCTGAAGGGGTGTGCGCGGTGTCCCCAGGCGAGGTCGCTGGTCTGATCGTGGCCGTGGCCTGGGCCGTGCTGGTCCTGTTCCTGGGCTACGTGCTCGTTCACCTGGGCAGATCGCTCAAAGAGCTCACCCGGGTGGTCGGCGAGGTCGGCGACAACACGATCCCGGTCCTCAACGAGGTCACCACGTCGGTCGCCACCACGAACCTGGCCCTGGACAAGGTCGAGGACATCACCGGGAACATCTCCACGATCAGCCGCAACGTGAGCGTGCTCAGCCAGATCGCCGCAGTGTCCCTCGGCGGCCCGATGGTGAAGGTCGCCTCCTTCTCCTACGGCGTCCGGCGCGCGATGGGCGGCAAGAAGCAGCGCGAGATGCAGAAGCGCGTCAAGGACCAGATGCGCGCCGAGTCCCGCAAGGGCAAGGCCGCGCGCCGCAAGGCGAGCGTCGCCGCCCGCAAGGCCGCGAAGAAGGCCTCGAAGGCCCGGCGATGAAGAGGCTCTTTTGGACCGGCCTCGGCGTCGCGGTCGGTGTGATGGCCACGCGCAAGATCACCGAGGCCGCGCACGCGTTCACTCCGGCCGGCGCGACCGAGCGTCTGGCGGGCAGCATCGCAATCCTCGGCGACGCCGTCCGCGAATTCGGCCAGGGCATGCGCGACGCCATGTGGGAGCGCGAGGACGAGCTGTACGAGGCGCTTGGTCTCAACGACGTGCCGGACACCGAGCCGGCGAAACGCAAGTAAGGACTGGCTCCATGGACTCCGCCGATATCCGGAATCGCTTCCTGCAGTTCTTCGCCAGGTACGAGCACACCGTCGTGCCGTCGGCGTCGCTGATCGCCGACGACCCGACGCTGCTGCTCGTCCCGGCCGGCATGGTGCCCTTCAAGCCGTACTTCCTCGGCGAGCAGGCCCCGCCGTGGCCGCGCGCCGCGAGCGTCCAGAAGTGCGTGCGCACCCCGGACATCGAAGAGGTCGGCAAGACCACCCGGCACGCCACGTTCTTCCAGATGGCGGGCAACTTCTCCTTCGGGGACTACTTCAAGTCGCGCGCGATCCCGCTGGCCTGGGAGCTGCTCACCGGCTCGGTCGCCGACGGCGGATACGGCTTCGACGGGGACCGCCTGTGGTGCACCGTCTACGAAGACGACGACGAGGCCATCTCGATCTGGCACGAGAACGCCGGTGTTCCGCTGGACCGCATCCAGCGCCGCGGCAAGGCCGACAACTACTGGCACATGGGCGTTCCCGGCCCAGGCGGCCCCTGCTCGGAGATCTACTTCGACCGCGGCGCGGAGTTCGGCAAGGAGGGCGGGCCCGTCGCGGACGAGGACCGCTACCTCGAGGTCTGGAACCTCGTCTTCATGCAGTACGAACTGTCGACGGTTCGCACCAAGGTCGACTTCGACGTCCGCGGCGAGCTGCCCGCCAAGAACATCGACACCGGCATGGGCCTGGAGCGCATGGCCGCGATCCTGCAGGGCGTCGACAACATCTACGAGATCGACACCACCCGCCTGATCCTCGACAAGGCCACCGAGCTGTGCGGCGTGAAGTACGGCGCCGACGCGGGCAAGGACGTGTCGCTGCGCGTCGTCGCCGACCACTCCCGCACGGCCGCGATGCTCATCTGCGACGGCGTCGTGCCCGGCAACGAGGGCCGCGGGTACGTGCTGCGCCGCATCATGCGCCGCGTGGTGCGGAACATGCGCCTGCTCGGCGCCCCCGGGGACACGATGCACGCGCTCATCGACACCGCGATCGAGGCGATGGCGCCGCAGTACCCGGAACTGCGCACCGAGGCGAACCGTATCCACACCGTCGCCGACGCCGAAGAGGCCGCGTTCGGTCGGACGCTGCGGGCCGGCACGACGATCCTGGACGCCGCGGTCGCCTCGACCAAGCAGTCCGGCTCGAAGGTGCTGTCCGGCGAGCAGGCGTTCGCTCTGCACGACACGTACGGCTTCCCGATCGACCTGACCCTCGAGATGGCCGCCGAGCAGGGGATCGCGGTCGACCGCGAGGGCTTCAAGGTCCTCATGACCGAGCAGATCCAGCGGGCCAAGGCCGACGCGAAGGCGAAGAAGACCGGGCACGTCGACGTCTCGGTGTACCGCGACGCGCTGGCCGCCGCCGGCTCGCCGGTGGAGTTCCTCGGCTACGACAACGTGTCCGTGGACGCGAAGATCGTCGGCCTCGTCGCGGGCGGCGCCTCGGCGCCCGCGGCCTCCGCCGGCGACCAGGTCGAGTTCGTGCTCAACCGCACCCCGTTCTACGCCGAGGGCGGTGGCCAGCTCGCCGACCACGGCCGCATCGTCGGCCGTTCCGGTGGCATCGCGACGGTGTCGGACGTGCAGTCTCCGCTGCCCGGGCTGATCGTGCACCGCGCGACGGTGACGGAGGGTCAGTTCACTGCGGGCGAGGAGGTTCGGGCCGAGATCGACGTGGCGCGGCGCGCGGCCATCGCCCGCTCGCACTCCGCGACGCACCTCGTGCATCGCGGCCTGCGCGACGCGCTGGGGGAGTCCGCCGCCCAGGCCGGTTCGGAGAACAACGCCGGCCGCTTCCGCTTCGACTTCTCCTCCCCGAACGCCGTGCCCGGCTCCGTGCTCGCCGACGTCGAGGCCCGCGTGAACGAGGTCCTGATCGAGGACCATCCCGTGATCGCCGAGGTGATGAGCCAGGAGGAGGCCAAGCGCACCGGCGCGATCGCCATGTTCGGCGAGAAGTACGGCGACACGGTCCGCGTGGTCACGATCGGCGACTACTCCCGCGAGCTGTGCGGTGGCACGCACGTCGGCCGCTCCGGCCAGATCGGCCTGATCAAGTTGCTGGGCGAGTCGTCGATCGGCGCCGGCGTGCGCCGAGTCGAGGCTCTCGTGGGCGTGGACGCGTACCAGTTCATGGCCCGCGAGCATGTCCTCGTCTCCCAGCTCGCCGACACGTTGAAGGCCCGTCCCGAGGAACTGCCCGACCGCATCGCCGGTGTGCTGCAGAAGCTCAAGGACGTCGAGAAGGAGCTTGCCGGTCTGCGCGCCGGTCAGGTCATGGCCGCGGCGGGCGATCTCGCCGCGAACGCGCAGGACGTCAACGGCATCTCCTGGGTCGCCGCGCACCTGCCCGACGAGACCAAGGCCGACGACCTGCGCACCCTGGCCCTCGACGTCCGCGGCCGCTTCCCCGCCGACCGCGCCGCGGTGGTCGTGACCATCGCGGCCGCGGGCGGCCGCCCCGCGCTGGTCGTCGCCACGAACGACGCCGCCCGCGCCCGCGGCCTCAAGGCCGGCGCGCTGGTCAAGACCGCCGCCGGCGTGCTCGGCGGTGGCGGCGGCGGCAAGGACGACGTCGCCCAGGGCGGCGGCACCGACCCGTCCAAGATCGACGCCGCCCTGTCTGCCCTCGCCGACGCCATCGCCACCGCCTAACCCCCTCATGCTCGAGGCGTATCGCCGGCAGCGCTGTACAGCGGTGCGTGCGACCGAAACCGGGACATTTCGGGCGCACAATCGCCGGCAGCGAAGGGAAGCGCCTCGGTCCCGGTTCGCTCGTTGCGCTGTACAGCGCTGCGTGCGACCGGAACCGGGACATTTCGGGCGCACAATAGCCGGCAGCGCTGTACAGCGCTCCGTGCGAGGTCCCGGGGGCGCCCGGTGACGACGGGGGTGCGCCTCGGCGTCGATCTGGGCAGCGTCCGCATCGGCGTCGCGGCCAGCGACCGGACAGGAATGCTCGCCGTGCCGGTCGAAACCGTGCCGCGCGGCAAGGGGGATCTGGACCGGCTCTCGGCGCTGGTCGAGGAGCACGAGGCCGTTGCGGTATTCGTAGGTCTGCCCAGATCGCTGTCCGGCAAGGAGGGCCCCGCGGCGACGGGCGTCCGCGAATGGGCCGCGGGCCTCGCCGCGAGGCTCGCCCCCGTCGAGGTGCGCCTCGTCGACGAACGCCTTTCGACGGTCTCCGCGGCCGGCAACCTCCGCGCCTCCGGGGTGTCGGCGAAGAAGGGCCGCAGCGTCGTCGACCAGGCAGCCGCCGTCGTCTTCCTCCAGGCCGCCCTCGACACCGAACGCGCGACCGGCAACCCGCCCGGCGAACCCGTCGCTCCGGCCTAGCGCGCGTGGTCGTGGGGGATGTCATCCTCCACGACCACGCCGGCGGCCGATTCGCCCTCCTCGGACGGTCGTGACGGCTGACACGCCGAACCGAGGCGCCCGAGCCGCCAAGGAACGGCGACTAGGGTCGTCGAGTGGCTGCAACTCGCTCGGACGCCCCCCCACCGCGCACCAAGCGTCGCCGGCGCAGTGCCGTCGCCCTCGTGCTCGCGGTCGTGCTCCTGCTCGTGTTCGCCGTCGGTTCGACGCTCGGCTTCGGACGAGTCTTCGACAAGCTGACCGAGGCCAAGGGGGACTACGCCGGCCCGCCCGGTGCGGAACGTGTCGTCGAGATCGCCCCCGGCACGAGCCTCCGGGGGATGGGCCAGCAGCTCCAGGACGCAGGCGTTGTGAAGAGCAAGGGCGCGTTCGTTTCGGCCGCGGGCAACAACCCGAAGTCCAACCAGATCGGGCCCGGCCAGTACCGCCTCGCCGAGAAGCTGCCCGCACGGGACGCCATCGCGAGACTGCTCGACCCCAAGTTCCGTGTGCTGTCCCGGGTGGCGATCCCCGAGGGGTACACCGTCGCGGAGACCCTCGCCAAGCTCGCCGCCGAGACCAAGATCCCGCTCCAGCAGTACAGGGACGTACTCGCCAAGCCGGCCGAGTACGGCCTCCCGGACTTCGACAAGAACCCGCCCGAGCACCGGGCTGAAGGCTTCCTTTTTCCGGCCACCTACGAGATCCGCGACGACGACACCGCCGCCGAGGTCCTGACCCAGTTCACGACCCGGTTCAAGCGCGCACAGCAGGCCACCGGCCTCGGCACCAAGACCGCGCCCCGGAATCTGACGCCGTTTCAGGTGCTGACGGTCGCAAGCCTGATCGAGGCCGAGGCCAAGCTCGCCGTGGACATGCCCAAGGTCGCCCGCGTCATCTACAACCGGCTCGAGCAGGGCATGCGCCTGCAGTTCGACTCCACCGTGCACTTCGCCGTCGGCGGCGCGAAGAAGATCACCACCACCGCAGCCGAACGCGACGTCGACTCCCCGTACAACACCTACCGGAACGCCGGCCTGCCCGCGGGCCCGATCTGCTCGCCGGGCGAGGCCGCCATCGCCGCCGCGCTCAACCCCGCCGAGGGCAACTGGCTCTACTTCGTCTCCGTGAACCCGGACACCGGCGAGACCCGCTACGGCGCCACGCTGGCGGAGCACAACGCAAACGTCGAAGTCTTCCGCCAGTGGCTCCGCGACAACCCCGGCCGATGAGAAGAGCTGCGGTCCTGGGATCGCCCATCGAGCACTCGCTCTCGCCCCACCTGCACGCGGCGGCGTACCGCGAACTCGGCCTGGAATGGGAGTACGGGCGGCACCGCGTCGAAGAGAACGAACTTGCCGGCTTCGTCGCCGGCCTCGGCCGTGACTGGGCGGGACTGTCGCTCACGATGCCGCTCAAGCGCGCCGCGATTCCGCTCTGCGACCACCTCAGCGAGACGGCGCGAATCGTGGGTGGCGCCAACACTCTCGTGTTTGCCAACGGCACCACCTACGGCGACAACACCGACGTGCCCGGCCTCGTGAACGCCCTCGCCGAAGCGGGGGTCCACCGAGTCGAGACGGCCACCGTCATCGGCGGTGGCGCCACCGCCGCATCGGCACTGGCCGCCCTGGCCCAGATCTGCGACGGCCCCGTCGAGACCTTCGTCCGATCCCTGGACCGCGCCGCCGCCCTTCCGTCGCTGGCCGACGCCCTCGGCGTCGACCTGCGCCTGCGCCTGTGGGAGGACATCCCCGCCGGGCTCGAAGCGCCCCTCGTCCTGGCGACCACGCCCGGCGGTAGTACCGACGCCATCGGTGCCCCGGTGCACCCGGGCGTCCTGTTCGACGTCGCCTACCACCCGTGGCCGACCGTGCTGGCCGCCAAGTGGGAGGCCGCCGGGGGACGGGTCGTGTCCGGGCTGGAACTGCTCGTGCACCAGGCCGTCCTGCAGGTCGAGCTCATGACCGGTTCGCCGATCCCGCGTGCCGACGTCGTTGCGGCGATGCGCACCGCCGGCCTTGCGGCCCTCGCGTCCCGCCACTGACCCGCAACGTCCGACCGGCCGAGGACTATTGCCTACTCCCGGTCGGACGTCCCGAGATGGTCGTGGGGCATTCTTGGCGCCGTGACCAATGTCCTGGGCCTCGTGGCCCACCCCCGTACCGTCGCCACCGGAATCGCGCTCGGCCGAGTCGTCCTCGGTGTTGCCGCGATCGCCAAGCCGGAGCTTCCCGCCAAGCCGTGGATCGGCGCCGGCCCGGCGGCCACCCCCGGCGTGCAGGTGTTCGCCCGGGCCCTCGGCGGACGGGACATCGCGCTCGGCGTGCTCGCGCTCGCCGCGGGCGGCAGGACCCGGCGCCTCGCCGTCGGAATGGGTGCGGTGGCCGACGCCGTCGACATGAGCGCCACGCTGGTGCACTGGAAGGACCTGCCGCCCCGCGAGCGCTGGGGCCTTCTTGCCGTCACCGCCGGCGCCGCCGGTCTCGGCACCTGGGCCGCACTGCGATGACCGACGAGGCGGCGCAACGCGACGTCGACGCCGTCCTGCGCCGCATCCCCGTTCTCGCCCTGTACCGCGCCAACCTGTTTCGCATCGCGGGCATCCCCACCGACGCGGGCACGACGGCGGTCCGACGCCGCCGCGAGGAACTTGCCATGGCCGCGCGCCTCGGCACCGCGGTGCCCAGCCCCTGGGGAGAGCTCGCTCTAGAGCCCGACGCGGACACGATCAAGAACGCCTTCGAAGCCCTGACCGCGCCGCTGACCCGGCTGGTCCACGAGACCTTCTGGCTCACCGGCGAGGGCGGCGTGCACGACGACGCCATCGCGGCACACTGCCGAGCGCTCGAACACGACGGGGACTGGGACGCGGCCCTCGCCGCCTGGGCCCGCGCGCTCGACGACGACGCGTTCTGGCACCGCCTCGAGGACCGTGCCAAGGATCTCGACGACCCCCGCGTCGGCGTCGCCCACGCCCGCGCGCTGCGCGTGGCCGCGCGCGGGCGTGTGCTCGCCCCCAGCGCCCACCTCGCCGTCGTTGCCGCCCAGGCCGGCGACGAACCGGGCGTCCGCGCGCACCTGCGCCACCTCGCCGACTCGCCCTTCGACTACCGCGCCGTGCGCGTCGCGCTGCGCGAAGCGTGCGCTCCCACCGTCGACCGGCTCCACGACCAGTGCGCGACCGTCCTGCGAGCCGCCACAGAGGAGGAAGCCGACGCCGGGCTGACCGCGGCAAGCGCGCTTCTCGAGACCGCGCCCACCGCCCTCGCCGTGCTCCACGCCGTGCTGCCGGACGACGACCCGCTGCCCGCCGCCCTGCACGACGAGATCGCCACCGCCGTCGTTCGCGCCGCGGTGGCCCACGTGAACGCGGGCGGGCCCGCCGCGGCGGCGGCCCCGCTGCTCGCGGGTGCCCGCGACCTCGCGCGCGACCAGACGGCCCGGTCCCTCGTCGACCGCACCGCCGGGGACCTCGCCGAGGCCGAGGTACGAGCGGTCATCAAGCCGTGGCTGGACGCGGGCGACCCCGACGGCGCCGTCGAGGTCCTGCGCCAGTGGGCCGGCCGCACCGAGGACCACGAGCTTCGACGCCGGCTCCACGCCATGGCCGACGACCCGCGCGCCGTCCGCGCAGAGCTCTCGAGGACTCCGACGCGGAGTCAGTTCCTCGGCTGCGGCGTGCGTCCCTTCGGCCGGCGCGCCGAAGTCGACGACACCTGGGTGGAGACCCGCTGCGTCACCGTCTTCTGGATTCCCGTGCACGCCCTGGCCAGCTACCTCACCGACGAGGACTACGTGTACGCGAAGGTCCCGTTCTCCCCGTGGGTCCGCCGGCTGCGGGTCGCGGTGCCCGCGGCACTCGTGCTCGGCCTCGTGCTGCTCGTCGTGGGCATCTGGGTAGACCTCGCATTGGTGGCCGCGCTCGCGGTGGCCCTCGGCGCAGCCGCGCTCTCGCGGCGCCAAGCCGTACGCAAGTACCTGGACGAAGAACTGCACGTGGGCGAGGTTCGATATGGCTGACGACGACGCGGCGTTGGCCGAGGCACTCACGAACATCTGGCGCGCCGGCCGAAAGCTCGGCGAGGCCGAGCGCCAGGCCGCCCGCCACCTGCAGGGCGCGTGGGACGCGTTCGCCCGAGCAGGTCTCACCGTCCAGGACCACGACGGCGTCGCGTTCGTCGCGGGCATGGCGCTGGAGGTCGTCGCCTACGAGCCGCGGCCCGGCGTCGCGGCGGACGTCGTCGTCGAGACCGTGCGTCCCTGCGTCTATCGCGGGAGGGAACGTCTTCAGGTCGGCCAGGTGATCGTGGCCCGGCCCGAGACCAAGAAGGGACGACGATGACCCGAGACACGATCGACGTCGGCATCGACCTCGGGACCACCAACAGCGCCCTGGCGCTCGCGTCGGGCGCCGACGCGACCGTCGTGCGCAACACCTGGCAGCGCGAGTTCACCCCGTCCGCGGTGTACCTGTCCGGTTCCGGCAACGTCTACGTCGGCGAGGAGGCGCGCAGCCGCATCGAACGCGACCCGGACAACGCGTGCGCCGAGTTCAAGCTCCAGATGGGCACCCCGGGCGAGCACAAGGTCTTCGAGGCCTCCGGCCGCCGGATGACTCCGGAGGAACTCTCCGCCGAGGTGCTGAAGTCGCTGCGCGCGGACCTGCAGCGCACCACCGGCGAGGAAGCCGCCGCCGCCGTCGTCACCGTCCCCGCGGCGTTCTCCCTCGACCAGTGCGACGCCACCCGCCGCGCCGCCGCCCTGGCCGGCTTCGACTACGCCCCGCTCGTCCAGGAACCCACCGCCGCCGCCTGGGCGTACGCCAGTACCGCCGAGGACCGCAAGGCGTTCTGGATGGTCTACGACTTCGGCGGCGGCACCTTCGACGCCGCAGTCGTCAACGTCCGCGACGGCGAGTTCGGCGTCGTGAACCACGCCGGCGACAACTTCCTCGGCGGCAAGCTCATCGACTGGGCGCTGGTCGAGGATCTGCTCGCGCCCGCCGTCGCCAAGGAGCACGGCCTCGCGGACCTGACCCGCGGCAACCGCCGTTGGGCGGGCAACATCGCCAAGCTCAAGCACGCCGCCGAATCGGCGAAGATCGCGCTGTCCGCGAGCCCGGTGGCCGAGGTGCGGGTGGAGTTGGCCGACGCGGACGGCCGTCCGTTCGAGTTCGTCCGCGAGGTAACCCGCGAGGAGCTCGCAGCGTTCACCGACCCGCTCTACACCCGCTCGGTGAACCTCTGCCGCCGCGCGCTCTCCGAGAAGGGCCTCGCCCCAGGCGACATCGAGCGCCTGATCCTCGTCGGGGGAGCGACGCTCTCGCCCGGCCTGCGCGAACGCCTGGCCGACGCAGGAGGGGGGCTCGGGATCCCGCTGGACTTCAGCATGGACGCCATCACCGTCGTCGCCCGTGGCGCCGCGATGTTCGCCGGCACCCAGCGGATGCCACAGTCACATCGGGGAGGGAGGGCCGGGGCCACGAAGGCCGTCGACGCCGTGTCGCTGGACCTCGAACACAAGAGCGTCGGGTCCGACGACGAGCCGCTCGTCGGTGGCCGCGCCACCGGCCAGGCGCCCGGCAGCGACTGGTCCGGGTGCACCGTCGAGTTCGCCAACGACGCCGCCCGCCCGCCGTGGCGCTCCGGCCGCATCGAACTCGCGGCCGACGGCGCCTTCGTCACTCGCCTGCGCGCGCAGACGAAGAGCACCAACGAGTTCCGCATCGACCTGCGCGACCCTCGGGGCAGCGCCCTGCCCACCGACCCCGAGAAGCTGACGTACCGTCATACTCCCTTGGTGGGTGGGGCGGCGGTGCTCACGCACTCTGTCGGCGTGGGCCTCGCGGACAAGGCCGTGCGTTGGCTCTTGGAGAAGGGCACCGAACTGCCGGCCCGCTGCCGTGTCGTCCTGACCACCACGACGATGGCGCGCAGCGGCTCGGGCGAGGGACTGATCCGCGTCCCGCTCGTCGAGGGCGAGCGCCCGAAGGCGGACCGGAACACCCTCATCGGCCGCCTCGAGATCAATTCTCGGCAGATGGTCCGCGACGTCCCGGCGGGCAGCGAGGTCGAGATCTCGGTGGAGATCGACGCCAGCCGCACCGTCCGTGCCGAGGCCTACGTCCCGATCCTCGACCAGGACTTCGAGATCGAGGTCGAACTCGGCCGCGCCGAGATCCCCGCCCCGGCCGGGCTGCGCGACCACCTCTCCGCCGTGTCCGACCGTGCGCACGAGGTGCGTCGCGCCGTCGCCGAGCTGCCCGTTCCCGAGGCCACGCGCACGCTCGATCGCCTCCACGCCGAGGCGATCCTCGAGGAGGCCGGGCGCCTTCTACGCGCCGCCGAGGTCGACCCCGTCGCCGGGGCCAACTGCCACGCCCGGCTGCTCGACGCCGAGACGCTGCTCGACGACGTCGAGGACGCGCTGCAGTTGCCCTCGTTGATGGAGCGGGTTCGCAAGCTGCGCGAGGTCGTCGCCCGCAAGGTCGAAGCCGGCGGCACGGAGGAGGACAGGGACGACCTCGCCGCTGCGGACGCCGTCGCCGCCCAGGCGTTGGCGAACCGCGACCGCGCCGTCCTGCGCCGGCAGGCCGACGTGCTGATGGAGATCGGCGCCCGACTGCTGCGCCGCAGCGGGAAGATGGAGGCCATCGTTTTCGAAGACCTGCGTCGCATCCTGGCCAAGTCCAAGAACGACGAGGTGAAGCGCCTCATCGCCCGCGGTCGCACCGCCCTCTCCCACCGCGACCCCGCCGAGCTCGCCGTGGTCAACGCCGAACTCCGCAAGCGCCTCCCGAGGGGCCGCCCCGGCACCGGCGCACAGGCCGCCTTCAGCACCGTCGACGAGGGTTAGAGGTCCTTGAGATCGAAGTTGCCGGTGAGCCACTGCTCCCACGGCACGTTCCAGTCCTGGATCCGGTTCCACAGGTCGGTGTGCTTCGCGGGGGAACCGGTCACCACCACGGCGTCGCCGACGATCGAGTGGTTGAACAGCCAGGCCATGTCGCCCGGGTTCATGCCCATGCAGCCGTGCGAGGCGTTGCCCTGCCCGATCCGTGGGTTCCACGACGCGTCGTGAACGAACTCGCCGGAGTTCGTCACCCGCATCGCGTACTCGGAGTACTCCGTGTACTCCTCGGGTGCGTCGATCTCCTCGTTCGTCCACGTCTTGCCGCGGACCATCTCCATGATCATCTTGGTGCCGTTGCGCGTCTCCCAGCCCGGCTTGCCGGTGGAGACGGGGAAGCTGTTGATCACCTTGCCGTCGCGGACGACCTTCATCCGGTGCGTGGTCGTGTCCACCTGCAGCACCTGCGCGCGACCGATCGTGAACGACGACGTCCAGGTGCCGAACCCGTACCGGCCGTTGCCCGCGTCGATGCCGCGCAGATCGGCCTTGACCGTCACCTGCGTACCGGACGGCCAGAGGTCGCGCGGACGCCAGTCCACGGTTGCCGCGTCGATCCAGTACCAGCTGCCCTGCACCTTCGGGAACGTCTCGACGGTCAGCAGCTTGGTGACCTCCGCGCGGTTGCGCACGGGCTTGGTGAACTCGACGATCACCGGGTGCGCGACGCCGGCCACGGCACCGTTCTCCGGCCTCACCCGCAGGATGCTCACGCGCTCGGTGTCCGCGAGCGGCCGGGTCTGAAACTGCGCGTCCTGGGTCACCACCGAGTTCCCGGTGCCGGCCGCGGCCTGCACGGTGTACGCCGTGGCGGTGCTCATCGGGTGCGCCGAGGTCCAGGTGGTGCGGTCCAGCGAGTAGTCCCCGGCGAGGTAGTTGCCGCTCGCGTCGACGACGTCCACGCTGCGCAGCGGCCCGCTCGCGCTGACGACGGTGACCCGCGCGTCCGGGCCGACGTCCGAGGTGCCCGCGGCCGGGGTGATGGCGATCTTCCCCTCCGCGGGGCGCGGCACGTCGTCCGGCATGGCCGGAGTCGACGAGCCGCAGGCGCTCAGGGCGAGCAGCGCCGCGGCGGCACACGCCGCAAGGCGTACCCCCCGCACACGACTCGACATTCGTCCCCCGTCACCTGTTTGCGCTCTTGCTCTTGAAGTATGGGAACCGAAGGTCGGCTGCGGGTATGGAACGAGTCATCGAGCCGGAATCACACAGCTGTTCCTCAACCCCCCGTCCGGTTGATCCGATATGCGCGAAGTGCGGTCTGACGCTGCGTAAGTAGTGAGCCACTCGGCGCATCCGGGCGGCCGGCGGCCGGCGCCGACGTGGGAGAATGACGCCCATGTTGCGTTGGTTGACGGCAGGGGAGTCCCACGGCCCCGCGCTGGTCGCGATCCTCGAGGGGATGCCGGCCGGGGTGCGCACCTCCACCAAGGAGGTCGCGGGGGAACTCGCCCGCCGGCGGCTCGGCCACGGCCGCGGCGCGCGCATGAAGTTCGAGCAGGACGAAGTCACGTTCCTCGGCGGGCTGCGGCACGGCGAGACCCAGGGCGGACCCGTCGCCATCCAGGTCGGCAATTCCGAATGGCCGAAGTGGGACCGCGTGATGTCCGCCGACCCGGTCGACTCCGCCGAGCTGGCCGGAATCGCCCGCAACGCTCCGCTGACTCGGCCCCGGCCCGGCCACGCGGACCTCGTCGGCATGCAGAAGTACGGCTTCTCCGACGCACGCCCGGTGCTCGAGCGGGCCAGCGCCCGCGAGACCGCGGCCCGCGTGGCGCTCGGAGCCGTCGCCAAGGCCTTCCTCGCCCAGTCCGTCGGAGCCACGGTGCTGAGCCACGTCGTGCGCATCGGCACGGTCGCCGCCCCGTACGGCGTCGTGCCCGGGCCGGACGACGGCGAACGCATCGACGCCGACCCGGTGCGCTGCTTCGACCCGGACGCCGCCGCCGCGATGGTGGCCGAGGTGGACGCCGCCAAGGACGCGGGCGACACCCTCGGGGGCGTGGTCGAGGTCGTCGTGCACGGCCTGCCGCCGGGCCTGGGCAGCCACGTCCACTGGGATCGCCGGCTCGACGCCCGCCTGGCCGCGGCGCTCATGGGCATCCAGGCCATCAAGGGCGTGGAGGTCGGCGACGGCTTCGGCCTCGCCGAGGTCCGCGGCTCGCAGGCGCACGACGAGATCGAGGCGCACGCGGACGGCCCGCGCCGCCGCTCCGGACGCTCCGGCGGCACCGAAGGCGGGATGAGCACGGGCGAGGCCCTGCGGGTGCGCGCCGCGATGAAGCCGATCTCCACCGTGCCCCGCGCGCTGGACACCGTCGACGTCGCCACGCTGGCGCCGGCCAAGGCCATCGCCCAGCGCTCCGACGCCTGTGCCGTGCCGGCGGCCGCCGTGGTCGCCGAGGCGATGGTCGCGCTCGTCCTCGCCGACGCGATCGTCGAGAAGTTCGGCGGCGACTCCATCGGCGAAACCGCCCGCAACGTCGAGGCCTACCGGGCCGAGCTGCAGGCTCGCGGGCTGGGTGGGATGTGAGCCGAGAGGTCCGTCCGCGGGCGGTGCTGGTCGGCGCGCCGGGCGCGGGCAAGAGCACCGTCGGCCGCGTGGTCGCCGCTCGCCTCGGCCTCGGGTTCCGAGACACCGACGCAGACATCGTCGAGTTGGCAGGCAAGCCGGTCGCGCAGATCTTCGTCGACGACGGCGAAGCGGCGTTCCGTGCCATGGAGTGCGAGGCCGTCGCCACCGCGCTGCACGACTGCGACGGAATCCTCTCGCTCGGCGGCGGCGCAATCCTCGCCGAGGCCACCCGCAAACTGCTCGCCGATCAGCACGTGATCTTTCTCGACGTCACGCTGTCCACCGCCGCCCGCCGCGTCGGACTGAACCGGGACCGGCCGCTGCTGATCGGCAACCCGCGGGCCACGTTGAAGGCCCTGCTCGACGCGCGCCGCCCCTACTACCTCGAGGTCGCCAGCGTGGTCATCCCCGCCGACGGCCCGATTCCCGAGGTCGTCGCCAAGACCCTGTCGGCCATCAAGGACCGCCAGCGCCACCGTCCCTCTCCGGCCGACATTGCAGGACAGCCATGAGCGAGGTCGCATGAGCCTGGTGAACGAGCCGACGCGGATCCGGGTGCGTGGGGCGAGCCCGTACGAGGTGCTGGTCGGGCACGGCCTCGCCGAAGAGCTTCCGGCGATGCTCGGCGAGGGCGTCGCCGCCGTCGCGGTGCTCTGCACGGAACCGCTGCGCTTCCTCGCACGTGCGATCGGCGAACACCTGACCAAGGCCGGGTACCGCGTCGTGCCGATCGAGATTCCGGAGGGCGAGGCGGCCAAGACCGCGGCCGTCGCCGCGTCCTGCTGGGCCACGCTCGGCCGGGAGGGCTTCACCCGCAGCGACGCAGTGGTCTCCGTCGGCGGGGGAGCCACCACCGACCTCGCCGGCTTCGTCGCCGCCACGTGGCTGCGCGGCGTGAAGGTCGTGCACGTGCCGACGACGCTGCTGGCCATGGTCGACGCCGCCGTCGGCGGCAAGACCGGCATCAACACCGACGAGGGCAAAAACCTCGTCGGCTCCTTCCACGAACCCGCGGGCGTCGTCTGCGACCTCGCCGTGCTGCGCACCCTGCCGGCGCAGGAGTGGACCAGCGGCCTGGCCGAGGTCGTGAAGGCCGGCTTCATCGCCGACACCGCGATCCTCGACCTCGTCGCGGCCAATCCCGCCGAGGCCGCCACCCCCTCCGGCCGGCACACCCGCGAGCTGATCGAGCGCGCGATCGTGGTCAAGGCCGACGTCGTCTCCGCGGATCTGAAGGAGACCGGCGCGGGCGGCGGCATCGGCCGCGAGATGCTGAACTACGGCCACACCCTCGGCCATGCGATCGAGAAGGTCGAGAACTACACCTGGCGCCACGGCCTGGCCGTCTCGGTCGGCATGACGTTCGTGGCCGAACTCGCCGCCCTGCAGGGCCGGATCGACGAAGCGCTGGTCGCCCGGCACCGCGAGTTGCTCCAGGCCGTCGGGCTGCCCACCAGCTACGCGGGCGGCCGATGGGAAGAGCTTCGTGCGGCGATGAGCATCGACAAGAAGTCCCGCGGCGCGAGCCTGCGCCTGGTCGTGCTCGACGCGCTCGGTGCTCCGGTCATCACCAAGGACCCCGACCCCGCGCACCTCGAAGAGGCCTACCGGCGGGTGAGCGCATGAAAGCGGTGTGGGTGCTGAACGGCCCGAACCTCGGCCGCCTCGGCTCGCGCGAGCCCGACGTCTACGGGGCCACCACCTTCGCCGGCCTGGTGACCGCGTGTCGGGAGACCGGCAAGGAGCTCGGCTTCGACGTCGAGGTGCGTCAGACCGACGACGAGGCCGAGCTCGTCGGGTGGCTGCACTCCGCGGCCGACGCCGCGATTCCCGTCGTGCTGAACCCGGCCGCGTTCACGCACTACTCCTACGCGCTGCGCGACGCGTGCGCGCAGCTGCGCGCACCGTTGATCGAGGTCCACATCTCCAACCCCGCGGCGCGCGAGGAGTTCCGGCACACCTCGGTCGTCGCGGCGGTTGCCAAGGGCACGATCGCCGGCTTTGGAATCGACTCCTACCGGCTCGCTCTTCGAGCCCTGGCGGCGATCTGACGCAGCGTTAGGCGACGGTACCGCTGACCTCGACGGTCCGGCTCGCCGAGCCGGTCGGGCCGTCGAGGCTCGGGTATACGACGATCGTGTACGTGCCCGGGGCGAGGGCGAGGTCGAACGAATAGGGCGAGAGCGAGCAGCACGCGGCCGTGGTGGCCTCGCCGCGGCGCACGACCTGCCCGCGGTCCAGGACCTCCCAGCGGATGCGTCCGTTCGGGGAGATCGCCGCCCCGGAGACGGTGAACGTGCCGGCCTCGAGCCTCGCGGCCTCTGCGGGCGCGTCGATCTGTACGGGAGCGAGCACGGCGCCGGCCTCGCCCGGCAGGACCGGCTCGGCGAAGCCGACGCCGCTGGACCACAGGCCGCGCTTCTCCAGCGCGGTGCGGTCCTTTGCCGCCAGCGCGCTGATCACGACGCGGGTGATGCTCGGGTCGTTCGCGCGCAGCGTCCAGACGACCTGCTGGACGGCGGCGCGGGCCTCGTCCGCCGAAGCGCGGCCCGTCAACGCCGCCGAGTTCAGATACACGACCGCGGTGCCGGCCGGGTACGCCGTGCCGACGCCACCGGCGACGGAGGACAGGTCCACGTCTCCAGAACTGCCGGCGGGCCACGGGTTGCGGGCGTCGGGATCCGCGGGGCGGCGGTTGAGCATCGCGCGCAGCGCGCCGGTGGCCCGGCCGTTGCGGTCGTAGATCTGCGCGATCTCGCGGGCGAGCAGCGACGAGCCGCCGGGGCCCTCGGTCAGCCAGTACAGGACGCCGGGGAAGCGGCCGAGGCTCGGGCCGAAGCCGACCGACCCTGCCGGGTCGTCGAGTTCGCGCAGATCCGCCTGGGTGAACTGTTCCTTCTCCTGCGCGGTGACCGCGACGCTCGGCAGCCCGGCCGCCGGGACCGCACCGGTCTGCGCCGCCGCAGCCGCGGCGAGGGCGGGGGGAGTGCCGGCACCGTCGTTGAGGTTCGCGCCGATCACGGTGCCGAGCGCGACGGAGGCCGCGACGGCGGCGGCGGCGAATCCGGCCGGCCGCAGCCGCGAGACCCGCTTGGGCGCGAGGGGAACCACCGGCGCCGGCTCGGCCCATGGGGCCGGTACCGGACGCGGAGCGGTCGAGGCGGCGACGGCCACGGCGGCCACCACGCCGTCCGCGAGCCCGGGCGGGGGCTCCTCCCACGTGGTCGGGTCGGCCAGCAGCGCCCGGAGGTCGTCGAGTTCGGCGGGCGCCGGGCCGAGGCCCTCGCACTCGCCCGAGAGGTACGCGAGCACCTGCTCGTCGTCGAAGCTGTTCATTGGACCTCTCGCAGGTAGCCCAGGGCTCCGGCCAGGCGCTTGTGTGCGCGACTCGATCGGGACTTGACGGTGCCCAGGGGGATCTCGAGGTGCTTGGCGATCTCGGCGTGGGTAAACCCCTCGAGATGCTGCAACCGGACCACCTCCCGCTCTTCCTTGGGCAACGCCTCGACGGCCTCTCGCACGGTCCACGTCTCGTACGCGCTGTCCAGCCCGCCGAGTGTGGATCGATACGCATCCGGGTGGACGTTTGGATCGTCGAGCGAGGAACTTCGAACCGGTTCCCGGCGGTGGACGTCGATCGCCGCGCGCCGGGCGATCGTGGCCAACCAGGGCGCGAGATCTCGATCCGTGTCGTAGGAGTGCGCCGCCCGCCAGGCCTGCACGAAGGTCTGTTGGGTGGCCTCCTCCGCCAGTTGGCGATCCCCGAGGACGCGCAGCGTCACCGCGTACACCAACCTGCCGTACCGCTCGTAGATCGCACGAACCGCGCTCGGGTCTCCGGCCCGAAACGCCTCCAACGTCGCGCGTTCCACGCCTCGACGTTAGGCGCAAAATCCCTGTCGTCAAAGGATCTGACGGTTTGCACATTTTTTCCGGCGGACCGCGAACCGATCCGGACCGGGCGCCCGTAATGCCCGTTGTCGACCGATTCTTCCGGTTGCTGCCAGACCGGGACCCGGGGCACGGCCCGGGTCCCGTCCACACTGCAAGGGAGCACCCCACCGATGAACATCGCCACTCGTATCGCGGCCACGGCCACCGCCGTCGTTTCGATCTCCGCGCTGACCATGCCGATGGCCAACGCCGCCGTCACCCGGAACTTCGACGGCGGAGCCATTCGCGTCTGTGTGCAGGGTCTGCGCGGCGGCGAGGCGGACGTCTACGTGGCCCGACGGTCCGTGGAACTCGAAAACCGCGAATGTGCCACGTTCCGTGGCCTTCGGCCGGGTCGCACCTACCGGGTCCTCGCCGAAGCCGGCCGCGGCTGCCGGATCTTCGACGACACGAAGTTTGTCACCGCGCGCCGGGACGGGCGCACGGTCGTGTTCTTCGGCCGCTGCTTCGAGCGCAACAACCGCTGGGACAACGACGGCCGGGGTGGTTGGGACCGCGACGGCCGGGGTGGCATGGACAACGACGGACGCGGCGACCGGAACGGGCGCGGTGACGGGAACGGGCGCGGTGACGGGAACGGGCGGGGGGACGGTCGCGGCCCGCGCTAGTCGAGGCACCCGGGCGGGCGGCGTCGGCGTGTGCCGAACCCGCCCGCCCGGCCAGACGGGATGATCGCGGCAGGCTCGTGCGGACCCGGAGGGGAGCCCGCACGATCGACAAACGGAGAGGAACGTCGATGACGGCGAGTGCGCTCGGTACCCGGTTCGGTGCCTGCATGCTCCTGTTCGGTTGCCTTCCGGCGCTGTCGCAGGCCACGGCCGGCGCCACTCCCACGCGGTGGACCGGCTTCGACGAGGACCCGTTCTCGATATCCGTATCGGCGGCGAGCGCGTCCGGGTCGGCCACCTGGTCGCGCGGGTCGAGTCCGCGGGACGTTCGCGGCGTCGTCACCGGACGCATGTCCGGCTCCGGCTGCGCGAAGATGGAGGTCGCGTGGCTGAATTCCGGAAGCACCGCGATCTCGAACGAGACCGGCAAGGTCTGCGCCGGATCGGGTTTTGCCTACTCCTTCGTCTCGCCCGCTCTCGAGTGCGTGCGAGTCACGCTCGCCGTGGGTCGGGCCAGTTCGTCCAAGGTGCTCTGTGCCGGGGGTACCTGACGGCGGTAGCGTGAGGCGTTCGACGAGTGCAACTGCGAAGAGTTGGGAGTCGACATGACCGAGCCCGAAAAGCACACCGAGGGATGCACCTGCAATCCGTGCGGCTGTGGTGACAGCTGCAAGTGCGGCGCCTGACCGCACGTCACTTCGGAGAAGCCCCGCTCGCTGCGGGGCTTTTCTGCGTTTTGCCCCACCTTGGTTGTCACGATCTGCGCTTGTCTGATTACCTTTAGTTAGTGATCACCCAGGTGATGACGACTCCGTGGTGGGAGATGGTTCAAAGCAATAGAGCGGCTGCCGGCAGCAGTCGTCTGCGACTGTGATACCTGACGACACAGACGCTTTATGAAGGCCCCGCCGTACCCGAACACGGCGGGGCCTTCTGCTGTGGTCGTGCCCCGCGACACTCCCTGTTTTGCCCGGCGCGCGTGAGTGCGGACGTACCCTGAAGCGGTGCCCGACGTTCACGCCGCACGACGGGATCTGGTCCGCGCGTACTGCGCGTCGGCCGACCTCGAAGCCGTGCTGATCACCGATCCGATCAACGTCCGCTACCTCACCGGATTCACCGGTTCGAATGCGGCGCTGCTGCTGACCGGCCGCCGCAGCGTGCTCGCCACCGACGGGCGGTACGAGGTCCAGGCCGGCAGGCAGTGCTCGGACGTGGAAGTGCTCCTCAACCGCGCCTGCGCCGCCGCGCTGGCCGAGCAGGCCGAAAAGAACGGCATCCGCCGATTCGGATTCGAGAGTCACCACGTCACCGTGGACCTGTCCGACCTTGTGGCCGAGCAGTGCCCGGGCGCCGAACTGGTCTCGGTTCGCCGGGTCGTCGAGGGCCTGCGCATGAGCAAGGACGCCGAGGAGATCGACGCGCTGCGACGGGCCGCGGAGATCGCGGACGCGGCGCTCGGCGAGGTGCTCGAGGGGCTGGTGCTCGGCCGCACCGAACGCCACGTGGCCCGCGAGCTCGAGCGCCGCATGCTGGACAAGGGCGCGGAGGCCGCCGCCTTCGAGACGATCGTCGCCACCGGGGACAACTCCGCGGTCCCGCACCACCGGCCCACGGACCGGCGGATCGCCCAGGGCGACCTGCTCAAGATCGACTTCGGTGCCCGGGTCGACGGCTACCACTCGGACATGACTCGCACCTTCGTCGTTGCCGCCAATCCGCAGGACTGGCAGCTCGAGATCTACGACCTGGTCTTCGCCGCGCAGCGGGCCGGGCGCGAGGCCCTGCGGCCGGGCGCCGACGTGCGCGAGGTCGATGCGGCCGCGCGCACCGTGATTGCCGACGCGGGGTACGGCGACCAGTTCGGCCACGGCCTCGGGCACGGCGTCGGGCTGCGGATTCACGAGGCTCCGCTGCTCGGTCCGACGGGCACCGGCAGCTTGGTCGACCGTGGCGCGGTGACCGTCGAACCGGGCGTCTACCTGCCCGGACTGGGCGGGGTTCGCATCGAGGACACCCTGGTTGTCGGTCACGACGGCCCCGAACTGCTGACCGTCAGCACCAAGGAACTGCTCGTCCTCGACTAGAGTCGCCTGCCGACGCTGATATCTGACGCAGGAGATGCACCCCCGTGGCGACGACCAACGATTTGAAGAACGGCCTCGTGCTCAACATCGAGGGCCAGCTGTGGTCCGTCGTGGAGTTCCAGCACGTCAAGCCCGGCAAGGGCCCCGCCTTCGTGCGGACCAAGCTGAAGAACGTGCTGTCGGGCAAGGTCGTCGACAAGACCTTCAACGCCGGCATCAAGGTCGAGACCGCCAGCGTGGACCGCCGCGACATGCAGTACCTCTACAAGGACGGCGAAGACTTCGTCTTCATGGACTCCGACACCTACGAGCAGCTGCACATCCCCTCGGCCACCGTCGGCGACTCGGCGAACTACATGCTCGAGAACCAGATGGCGACTGTCGCGATCCACGAGGGCGCAGCGCTGTACGTCGAGCTTCCGCCCTCGGTCGAGCTGCTCATCAGCTACACCGAGCCGGGGCTGGTGGGGGACCGTTCCACCTCGGGCACCAAGCCCGCGACGCTGGAGACCGGCGCCTCGATCCAGGTGCCGCTGTTCATCACCACCGGCGAAAAGGTGAAGGTCGACACCCGTACCGGCGCCTACACCGGCCGGATCAACAACTAACTTGTCTGCCCGCAGCAAGGCCCGCCGCCGCGCGGTCGACATCGTCTTCGAGGCCGACCAGCGCAGACTCCCCGCCCTCGAGATCCTCGCCCAGCGCCTGGACTCCGCGGACCCGCCGGTTCGCGAGTGGACCGAGACGCTGGTTCGCGGCGTCTACGCCCACGTCGCACGCATCGACGACGTCCTGTCCACGTACTCCGTGGACTGGCCGCTGGACCGCATGCCCGCCGTGGACCGCGCGGTGCTGCGCGTCGCGATGTTCGAGCTGCTGTGGTGCGAGGACGTGCCGGACGCCGTCGCGATCAGCGAGGCGGTCGAGCTCGTCACCGAACTGTCGACGGATCAGTCGCCCGGCTTCGTCAACGGCCTGCTCGGCCGCATCGAGGACCTGAAGCCGATTCTGACGCTGTCCTAGTACGCCTCGTCGCGGGGGGTGGCGGTGCGCAGGACGCCCCACGCGGAGAGGTCCTCGGTGAGGATGCTCGGCGGCTTGTCGTAGATGACGGCGAGCGCGCGCAGGTCCTCCTGACGGATCGTCAGGACCTTGCCGTTGTAGTCGCCGCGCTGGGACTGGATGGTCGCGGCGTAGCGCAGCAGCGGGCCGGCCTCGGCCGCGGGCGCGTCGGCGAGCTTCTCGAGGTCGAGCACCAGGCGCGGGGGCTGTTCGGCCGCGGCCGTCGGCGACCCGCCCGGGAGCAGTTCGCCCACCGGGACGCCGTAGAACGCGGCGAGCTCGGCGAGCTTCTGGACGGTCACGGCCCGGTCGCCGCGCTCGTAGGAGCCGACGACGACGGCCTTCCAGCGGCCGCGGGACTTCTCCTCGACCCCGTGCAGGGACAGGCCCTGCTGGGTGCGGATGGCACGCAGGCGGGCGCCCAGCGACTTGGCGTACTCGGACGGCACGATGCGCTCCTGGCTACTGATCGGCTACGCAGGGTAACGCTACGCAGAGTAAGCACCGCCGTCAACCGAAACGCACCGATTGGATCACCCTCAGGCGGGCGCCGGACGCGCCGGCGTTCCCCTGCGCAGCGCGCGCACGAGGCCGAGGAGCGACACGATCGCCCAGACGCCCTCGACCAGGGTGAAGCCCGCGTCCCGGTTCACGGCGGCGCAGACGGCCAGGATCGACGTGCCGACGAAGTTGGCCAGCAGGAACCACACGCTGTCGCTGGAGAGCCCGAACCGCTGGTTGGCGATGAACCCGGACAGCACGATCATCGCCCCGACCATCTGAATCGCCTGGTCCATCGCCAACCCGCCTTCTCGAAGTTCAGCAGCAGACCGACTGTGCCGGCGCCGCCGGAACGCCGTGCTCGGGCGAGGGCAGGCAGCAGCCGCTCTCGTCGGACTTCGCCAGGGTGTCGGCGTCGGCCTTCACCGAATAGACCTCCCACGGTTCGCTGCCCGGGCCGTGCACCCACACCTTGTCCTGCAGCGCGTAGCAGCAGGCGGTGTCGTTCTCCTCGAGGGTGACCAGGCCGGACTCGCTCAGGCGGGTGCTCGCCGCCGCGACCGCGTCGCTGGTCTCGACCTCGACCCCGAGGTGGTCCAGCACGGTCTCCCGGCCGGGCTCGCCCTCGAGCAGGACGAGCTTGAGCGGGGGTTCGGCGATGGCGAAGTTCGCGTAGCCGGGGCGGCGCTTGGCCGGCTCGGCGCCGAAGAGCTTGCTGTAGAAGGCGATCGAGGCCTCGAGGTCGGAGACTCGAAGTGCCAACTGAACTCTGGACATGCTCGCTCCCGTTGTAGCCGGACGTTCACCTGGACCGAGGTTGCAACCTACATCGATAGATGTCAATATCGATGGCGAACGAATTCGACGATGGTCGATGGAGGCTCGGTGGAGTTTCTCAACGCGCAGTGCTGCACGCCCATGACGCGAGCGCCGCTCGACGAGGGACAGGCGGTCGACCTGGCCGCGACCTTCAAGGCGCTCGGCGACCCGGTGCGGCTGCGGCTGTTCTCGCTCATCGCCTCGCACGGCGACGGCGAGGCGTGCGTCTGCGATCTGACGGGGGAGTTCGACGTCTCGCAGCCCACGATCTCCCACCACCTCAAGGTGCTGCGCGACGCGGGCCTGCTCGTCTCCGAGCGCCGTGCGAGCTGGGTCTACTACCGGGTCGTACCAGACGCGCTGGCCGCGCTGTGCACCCTGCTTGCCGCGGCCCCCGACGTTCGGAGCGGACGATGCTGAGCCTTCCGCGACGCGCTCTCGCCGAGTTCGTCGGCACGGCAATGCTGGTCGCGGTCGTCGTCGGCTCGGGCATCATGGCCACGCAGCTCTCGCCCAACGACGTCGGCCTGCAACTGCTGGAGAACTCCCTCGTCACCGCGCTCGGCCTGGGGGCGCTGATCCTGGCCTTCGGTCCGGTCTCCGGCGCGCACTTCAACCCGGTCGTGACGGTTGCGGACTGGCTGCTCAAGGGCCGCCCCGGTCGCGACGTCCCGGTCTACGCGCTCGCGCAGACGGCCGGCGCCATCGCCGGCGCGATCCTGGCCGACGCGATGTTCGACGTGGACCTGGTCAACTTCTCCGGCAAGGACCGCTCCGACGCCAATCTGCTGCTGGGCGAAGTGGTCGCCACCGGCGGCCTGGTCTTCCTGATCTTCTCCCTGGTTCGCTCGGGGCGCGCGGCGATTGCCCCGGCCGCGGTGGGCGCGTACATCGGCGCGGCCTACTGGTTCACCTCCTCGACCTCGTTCGCCAACCCCGCGGTGACGGTGGGGCGTGCGTTCACCGACACCTTCGCCGGGATCGAGCCGGCGTCGGTCCCGGGTTTCGTGGTCGCGCAGATCCTCGGCGGCGCGCTCGGCCTCGCCCTGCTCGTCGTGCTGTACCCCGATCCCGCTCGCGGCGCCGAGGACGTCGTCGTTCCATCGCTCGATCCCCGAGAGGAACCCAGTGTCCGATAGGCCCAGTGTCCTGTTCGTGTGCGTGCACAACGCCGGCCGGTCCCAGATGGCGGCCGGCTGGTTGACCCACCTCGCCGGCGAGCGGGTCGAGGTCCGCTCCGCCGGCTCGGCGCCGAAGGACGAGGTCAATCCCGTCGCCGTCGAGGCGATGCGCGAGGTCGGTATCGACATCACGGCGGCCACTCCGAAGATCCTGACCGCCGAGGCGGTGGCGGCCTCCGACGTCGTCGTCACCATGGGCTGCGGGGACGCCTGCCCGATCTTCCCCGGCAAGCGGTACGAGGACTGGGCCCTCGAGGACCCGGCCGGCCAGGGCATCGAACCCGTGCGAGTGATCCGGGATCAGATCCGCGCCCGCATCGAGGCGCTCCTGAAGGATCTGCTGGCTTGAAAGACTGAGCGCATGACCACCGCGCGCTCCATCGCCCTGTTCGTCGCCGCCGCGCTCGCCGAGATCGGCGGCGCGTGGCTGGTGTGGCAGGGCGTGCGCGAGCACAAGGGCTGGGTGTGGATGGGTCTCGGCGTGATCGCCCTCGGGATCTACGGCTTCGTCGCCACCCTGCAGCCCGACGCCCAGTTCGGGCGCATCCTCGCGGCCTACGGCGGAGTGTTCGTCGCGGGCTCGCTGCTGTGGGGCATGGCGCTGGACGGCTACAGGCCGGACCGCTGGGACGTCGTCGGCGCGACGATCTGCCTGGCCGGGGTTGCGGTGATCATGTACGCGCCGCGCCCTGCCGTGTAGCGCGACGGGTCACAACTCCAACACCAGCTTCATCGCGACCTCGATGGACTGCAGGTCGGCGAGCGGGATGCGGCCCACCATGCGTCCCAGCGATCGTTCGACGTCCACGGCGGTGAGTTGGTCTACCAGCGCGGTCGTGGAGCCGAACTGCAGGCCGGGACGGAAGGTCTGGTTGGGCTTGGCGCTCTGCGACGTCGGCACCACCAGCACCGTCGACAGGGGCAGATCGCTCGCTTGGACGATCACGCAGTAGCGCCGCCCCTGCTGCTCGTGGCCTTTGGCGCCCTTGATCGACTTCAGCTCGTAGACGTCACCACGCACGATGCTCGTCCATCTCGGCGTTCACGCGCATGGTCTCGGCGACCTCGTCCGGGTCGGCCATGAGGGCTGCGGCGTCGGCACGCATCTGTTCGCGGAGGCGGGCTCGGTCGGCGTCGAGGATCGCCCGACGAACGACTTCGGACGCGGACACCGCGCCTGCGCTTTGCCGGAGGCGAGCGATGGCGGCGTCGACTTCGTCGTCGATGCGGATGTTGAGGGAACGAGAGGGCATGCAGGCAGTGTAGGCACCGGCTCTACGAATGTCTTTACATTCTGTACCGCGCTAGGTGTGCCGCCAGACCTTGCACGACGAGGCGATCAGCAGGCCGCACAGCAGCGGAATGAGAACCGTCTCGGGAACGACGCCGAGGAGCAGGCCGCCGAGCATCGCGCCCGCGACCGAGCCGAGCGCCATGATCAGCACGAAGTGTCGGTTCGCCTTCAGGACCCCGAAGCTCTGGTCTCGGCTGTAGCGAGCGACGGCGACGAGCATCGTCGGCAGCGAGACGGCGAGCGAGACGCTGCCCGCCAGCTTCACCTCGAGTCCGTAGAGCAGCACCAGCGTCGGGATCAGTAGTTCCCCGCCGGCCACGCCCATGACGGCGGCCACGATCCCGATGGCCGTGCCGAAGACCACTCCTGCGACCGCGCGTGGAACGGGGTCCAAGGCGAGGTGGCTCACCGAGCCCGTGTGCTCGGCCGCCAGGACGATCGCGATGGCGACGAGCAGTACCGCGATGAGTCGATACAGCGCGGCGGTCCGCATCCGGACCGCCCAGGTTGCACCGACCCAGGCGCCGACCAGGCTTCCCGCCAGCAGGTTCAGGGCCACGTCCCACTGGGCTGCGACGGATCCCGGCGGAACGGCCGCGAGCCGAGCGGGGATCGCGGCTGCCACGACGACCAGGCTCATCGCCTTGTTGAGGACGACTGCGTGCAACGCCACGAAGCCGAACACCAGCAACAGAATGGGGAGCCGGAACTCCGCGCCGCCCAGCCCGATCATGCCGCCGAGCACGCCGACCGACGCCCCGGCCACGAAGGCCGGGCCGGGGCTCCGGCGCCGGCCGAGTGCTGTCGACACGCCGCTACGGTCCCACGGCGCTGATAGGGTCTGGAGAACGCAGTCCACCTTTAAAGCCCGTCCAGAGAGGCGGGGAAGGGGATAGCTCTAGATGTCTGTACCCGCTGGCCGTCCGGTGCTCGAGTCGGCCGACATTCGTCGGGCGTTGACTCGCATCGCGCACGAGATTCTCGAGCGCAACAAGGGCTCTCGCGAGATCGTTCTTCTCGGCATCCCCACCCGCGGCGTGGCGCTGGCCCATCGCCTCGCGGAGCGCATCGCGGAGGTCGAGGGCGGCGAGGTCCCCGTCGGGTCGCTGGACACCACCATGTACCGCGACGACATCGCGCTGCGCCCCGCTCGTTCTCCCTCGCCGACATCGGTGCCGGCCAGCGGGGTGGACGGCGCCGTCGTGGTCCTCGTCGACGACGTCCTGATGTCCGGGCGCACCATCCGCGCCGCCCTCGACGCCCTGCACGACCTGGGCCGGCCCAAGGCCGTCCAGCTCGCCGTGCTCGTCGACCGCGGCCACCGCGAGCTGCCGATCCGTGCGGACTACGTCGGCAAGAACCTGCCGACCTCGCACGCGGAATCCGTCGGGGTACGACTCGAGGAGGTCGACGGCATGGACGCCGTGTTGCTCGGGACGAAAAAGTGAAGCACCTGCTCTCCGCGGCCGATCTGAGCCGCGACGAAGCGATCCAGGTCCTCGACACCGCGGCCGAACTGGCGCGGCTGGCCGATCGGCCCATCAAGAAGCTCCCGACGCTGCGCGGGCGGACCGTGGTCAACCTCTTCTACGAGGACTCCACCCGCACCCGTACCTCGTTCGAGCTCGCGGCCAAGCGCCTCTCGGCGGACGTCATCAACTTCGCCGCCAAGGGCTCGTCGGTCTCCAAGGGCGAAAGTCTCAAGGACACCGCGTTGACGCTGGAGGCCATGGGCGCGGACGCCGTCGTCGTCCGCCACCACGCCTCCGGTGCGCCGCACCGGCTGGCGACCTCCGGGTGGATTCGGGGTTCGGTCGTGAACGCAGGCGACGGCACCCACGAGCACCCGACCCAGGCGCTGCTCGACGCGTTCACGATGCGCTCGCGGCTCGGGTCGCTGGAGGACGCGCGGGTCTGCATCGTCGGCGACATTCTGCACAGCCGCGTCGCCCGCTCGAACGTGTTGCTGCTGCACACGCTCGGCGCGCACGTCACGCTCGTCGCGCCGCCGACGCTGCTGCCGGTGGGCGTGCAGACCTGGCCGTGCTCGGTCTCCTACGACCTGGATGCGGAGATTCCGAAGTCCGACGTCGTGATGATGCTGCGAGTTCAGAACGAGCGAATGGACGCGGCGTTCTTCCCCAGTGCGCGGGAGTATTCGCGCCGGTACGGCCTGCACTCCGGTCGGATGGCGCAAATGCCGGAGCACGCGATCATCATGCACCCGGGCCCGATGAACCGCGGCATGGAGATCACCGCCGCGGTCGCGGACTCGGCCCGCTCCACGATCGTCGAACAGGTCACCAACGGCGTGAGCGTGCGCATGGCCGTGCTGTACATGCTGCTGTCCGGCAGCGACATCGCAGGAGAGGGTGCATGAGTTCGTACTTGATTAGGGGTGCCCGTGTGCTGGGCGGGGATCCCACCGATCTCCTCCTCGCCGAGGGTCGCATCGCAGAGATCGGGAGCGGCCTCTCCGCTTCCGGCGCCACCGTGATCGAGGCCGACGGCCTGATCGCCCTACCGGGCCTGGTGGACCTGCACACGCACCTGCGGGAGCCCGGCCGTGAGGACGCCGAGACCGTGCTGTCCGGCACGCGCGCCGCCGCGCTCGGCGGGTTTACCGCCGTACACGCGATGGCGAACACCTCGCCGACCGCGGACACCGCCGGTGTCGTCGAGCAGGTGTGGCGCCTCGGGCAGGAGCACGGGTACGCCGACGTCCGTCCGGTGGGCGCGGTCACCGTCGGGCTCAAGGGCGAGATGCTCGCCGAGCTCGGCGCGATGGCCGAATCCCACGCTCAGGTAAGGGTTTTCTCCGACGACGGGCACTGCGTCCACGACGCCGTCCTGATGCGCCGGGCGCTGGAGTACGTGAAGGCCTTCGACGGCGTCGTGGCCCAGCACTCCCAGGAGCCGCGCCTCACCGCCGGCGCCCAGATGAACGAGGGCGAACTCTCCGGAATCCTGGGCCTCGGGGGTTGGCCCGCCGTCGCGGAGGAGGCGATCATCGCCCGCGACTGTCTGCTCGCCGCGCACGTCGGCTCGCGCCTGCACGTGTGCCACGTTTCGACCGCCGGTTCGGTGGACCTGATCCGCTGGGCGAAGTCCAAGGGCTGGGACGTCACCGCCGAAGTGACGCCGCATCACCTCGTGCTCACCGAGGAACTCGTCCGCAGCTACGACCCCATCTACAAGGTGAACCCGCCGCTGCGCACGCAGGCCGACGTCGAGGCGCTGCGCGAAGGACTGGCCGACGGCACCATCGACTGCGTCGCCACCGACCACGCGCCGCACCCGGACGAGGACAAGGACTGCGAGTGGGCCGCCGCGGCCATGGGCATGCTCGGCCTCGAAACCGCGCTGCCGATCGTGCAGCAGACGATGGTGGACACCGGCCTCCTGGACTGGACGGGCGTTGCCGACCGCATGTCCACCCGCCCGGCGCGGATCGGCCGGGTCGACGGCCACGGCCGCGGCCTGGTCGTCGACGCGCCGGCGAACGTCGTCCTCTACGACCCGGCGGCGCCGTGGACCGTGGACCGCGACGCGCTCGCCTCGCGCAGCCGCAACACCCCCTACCGGGAGCGCACCGTGCCCGGCTCCGTGATCGCCACCTTCCTGCGTGGCAAGGCAACAGTCCTCGACGGGAAGCTCGCATGACCGCCCCCCGCTGTCGGATGACATCCCCTAGCCGCGCTTGTCGCACCACTGGCGGCACGACAAGGGTGGCTTCGGGACGACAACCGGCGCTCCGCTATCGGATGTCATCCGGTAGCCGCGCTTGTCGTACCACTGACAGTACGACAAGCGGATTTTCCGGACGACAAGAAGGCACTCGGAGATCGGAAGTGACGCGATGAGGCGGCGGAGTCCCGCGCTGCTGGTGCTCGAGGACGGGCGGTCGTTCCGCGGCGAGGCCTACGGGCACACCGGCGAGACCTTCGGCGAGGCCGTGTTTTCCACCGGCATGACGGGGTATCAGGAAACGCTGACCGACCCGAGCTACCACAAGCAGGTCGTCGTGATGACGGCTCCGCACGTGGGCAACACCGGCGTGAACGACGAGGACCCGGAGTCGCGCAGGGTCTGGGTGGCCGGGTACGTCGTGCGCGATCCCGCTCGCGTCCCGAGCAACTGGCGCTCGAAGAAGCCCTTGGAGCAGGACCTCGAGGAGCAGGGCGTCGTCGGGATCTCCGGCATCGACACCCGCGCGCTGACTCTGCACCTGCGCAACTCCGGCGCGATGCGGGTCGGGATCTCCAGCGAGGACACGGATTTCGCGTCGCTGCACAAGCGGGTCCTGCAGAGCCCGGACATGCTCGGCGCCGACCTCGCCAAGGAGGTCTCGACTCCCGAGCCGTACGTCGTCGAGGCGATCGGCCCGAAGAAGTTCACCGTGGTGGCCGTGGACCTCGGCATCAAGGCGATGACCCCGCATCGCATGGCGCAGCGCGGCATCGAGGTCCACGTCGTGCCCGCCACCGCGACGGCCGCCGAGATCCTCGCGCTCGACCCGGACGGGGTGTTCCTCTCCAACGGCCCCGGCGACCCCGGCGTCGCGGACTACGCCGTCGACATCGCCCGCGGCATTCTGGACGAGCGGGTGCCGTTGTTCGGCATCTGCTTCGGCAACCAGATCCTCGGCCGCGCGCTGGGCTTCGGGACGTACAAGCTGCGCTTCGGTCACCGCGGCATCAACCAGCCGGTCATGGACCGCACCACCGGCAAGGTGGAGATCACCGCGCACAACCACGGCTTCGCCGTCGACGCCCCGCGCGAAGGCGCCGTCGAAACCGCCTACGGGCGCGCGGAAGTGAGCCACGTCTGCCTCAACGACGACGTCGTCGAGGGCGTCCGCTGCCTCGACCGTCCGGCCTTCTCGGTGCAGTACCACCCGGAGGCGGCGGCCGGTCCGCACGACGCCGGCTATCTGTTCGACCGCTTCGCCGAGCTCATGACTGCTAAGGGGAACGTGCATGCCTCGGCGTGACGACATCAAGTCGGTCCTGGTGATCGGCTCCGGCCCGATCGTGATTGGCCAGGCCTGCGAGTTCGACTACTCCGGCACCCAGGCCTGCCGCGTCCTGCGCTCCGAGGGCCTGCGCGTCAGCCTGATCAACTCCAACCCGGCGACGATCATGACCGACCCGGAGTTCGCCGACGCCACCTACGTCGAGCCGATCACCCCGGAGATGGTCCGCAAGGTCATCGCGAAGGAGCGCCCCGACGCGGTGCTGCCGACCCTCGGTGGGCAGACCGCGCTCAACGCCGCGATGGCGCTGCACGCCGACGGCACGCTCGCCGAGTTCGGCGTCGAGCTCATCGGCGCCAAGGTCGAGGCGATCGAAGCCGGCGAGAACCGCGAGAAGTTCAAGCAGATCGTCGCCGACATCGGCGCCGAGAGCGCCCGGTCCGCGATCTGCCACTCGATGGACGACTGCCTCAAGGCCGTCGAGGACCTCGGGTACCCGGTCGTCGTGCGCCCCTCGTTCACCATGGGCGGCGCCGGTTCCGGCATGGCCTACAACGAGGCGGACCTGTACCGAATCGCCGGCGCGGGCCTCACGTACTCCGCCGACGAGAAGGCCGGCCGCCGCGGGGAGGTGCTCCTGGAGGAGTCGATCCTCGGCTGGAAGGAGTACGAGCTTGAGCTGATGCGCGACAGGAACGACAACGTCGTGGTCATCTGCTCCATCGAAAACCTGGACCCGATGGGCGTCCACACCGGCGACTCCATCACCGTCGCGCCCGCGCTGACCCTGACCGACCGGGAGTACCAGCGCATGCGCGACGTCGCCATCGACGTCATCCGAGCCGTCGGCGTGGACACCGGCGGCTGCAACATCCAGTTCGCGGTCGAGCCCTCGACCGGGCGGCTCATCGTCATCGAGATGAACCCTCGCGTGTCTCGTTCGTCCGCGCTGGCGTCGAAGGCCACCGGCTTCCCGATCGCCAAGATCGCCGCGCGCCTGGCGATCGGGTACACGCTCGACGAGATCCGCAACGACATCACCCAGGTCACCCCGGCGAGCTTCGAGCCGACCCTGGACTACGTCGTGGTGAAGGTGCCGCGGTTCGCGTTCGAGAAGTTCCCGCAGGCCGACGCGCGCCTGACCACGCACATGAAGAGCGTCGGCGAGGCCATGGCGATCGGCCGCAACTTCACCGAGGCGCTGCAGAAGGCGCTGCGCTCGCTGGAGAAGAAGGGCGCCACCCTGTCCTGGGCCGGCGAGCCCGGTGACGCTGCGTCACTTCTGGAGAAGATCGCGACGCCGTACGACGGGCGCCTGAGCGACGTCGTCAAGGCGCTGCGCGCGGGTGCCACCCCGGAGCAGATCCACGACGCCACGAAGATCGACCCCTGGTTCGTCGACCAGCTCCTGCTGCTGCACGAGGTTGCCGGCGAGCTCGTCGAGGCCGAGCAGCTCAGCCCGGACCTGCTGCGCCTCGCCAAGCGGCACGGGTTCGCCGACTCGCAGATCGCCGAGATGCGTTCCATGCCCGAGGACGTGGTCCGCGGCGTGCGGCACGCGCTCGGGATTCGCCCGGTCTACAAGACCGTCGACACCTGCGCCGGCGAGTTCGAGGCCCACACCCCGTACCACTACTCGAGCTACGACTCGGAGAACGAGGTGAAGGCCGGGTCCAAGCCGAAGGTCGTGATCCTCGGCTCGGGTCCGAACCGCATCGGGCAGGGCGTCGAGTTCGACTACTCCTGCGTGCACGCCTCCTTCGCGCTGCGCGAGGCCGGGTTCGAGACCGTGATGGTCAACTGCAACCCGGAGACCGTGTCCACGGACTACGACACCTCCGACCGGCTCTACTTCGAGCCGCTGACCCTCGAGGACGTCCTCGAGGTCGTGCACGCCGAACAGCAGACCGGAGAGGTCGTCGGCGTCGTCGTGCAGCTCGGCGGGCAGACCCCGCTCGGCCTGGCCGCGGCGCTGAAGGCCAACGGCGTGCCGATCGTTGGCACCTCGCCCGAGGCCATCCACCTCGCCGAGGACCGCGGCGCGTTCGGCCGGGTGCTGGCGAACGAGAAGCTGACCGCTCCGAAGTGGGGGACGGCGTTCTCCTTCGACGAGGCCAAGGAGATTGCCGACGAGGTCGGCTACCCCGTGCTCGTCCGCCCGTCCTACGTGCTCGGCGGCCGCGGCATGGAGATCGTCTACAGCGAGGAGATGCTCGCCGACTACATCTCCCGTGCCACCGAGATCTCCGCCGACCGCCCGGTCCTCGTGGACCGATTCCTCGACGACGCCGTCGAAATCGACGTCGACGCGCTCTACGACGGCACCGAGCTGTTCCTCGGCGGCGTCATGGAGCACATCGAGGAGGCCGGCATCCACTCGGGCGACTCGGCGTGCGTGCTGCCGCCGATCACGCTCGGCAACTCCGACATCGAGCGGATCCGCGTGACCACCGAGGCCATCGCCCGGGGTGTGGGCGTGCGCGGTCTGCTCAACGTCCAGTACGCGATCGCGGCCGACGTGCTCTACGTGCTCGAGGCCAATCCGCGTGCCTCGCGCACGATCCCGTTCGTCTCCAAGGCCACCGCGACCCCGTTGGCCAAGGCGGCCGCTCGGGTGATGCTGGGTGCGTCGATCGCGGAACTCCGCAAAGAGGGCCTGCTGCCCAAGCAGGGCGACTGCGCCGACCTGCCCTTCGACGCCCCCGTGGCGGTGAAGGAGGCGGTGATGCCGTTCAACCGGTTCCGCACCGCCGACGGACTGCACGTCGATACGATCCTCGGCCCGGAGATGCGCTCCACCGGCGAGGTCATGGGCATCGACTCCACCTTCGGGGTCGCGTTCGCGAAGTCCCAGTCCGGTGCCTACGGGAACCTGCCCACCGAGGGTCTGGCGTTCGTGTCGGTCGCCAACCGGGACAAGCGTTCGATGATCTTCCCGATCAAGCGGCTGCACGACCTGGGCTTCGAGATCCTCGCCACCGGCGGCACCGCGGACGTCCTGCGCCGCAACGGCGTACCGGCCCGCGTGGTCCGCAAGGGTCACCACGGCCCCGGCCCCAACGGCGAACCGACGATCGTGACGATGATCCAGAACGGGGAGATCGCGCTCATCGTGAACACCCCGTTCGGCGTCGGGTCGCGCGTCGACGGCTGGGACATCCGCACCGCCGCCGTCGGCTCCAACACCCCGTGCCTGACCACCATCCCCGGCATGGCGGCGGCGGTGCAGGGCATCGAGGCGCTGCTGCGCGGGGACATCGGCGTGAAGTCGCTACAGGAGTACGCCGCGGACCTGAACGCCTCCCGCGCATGACCGTCCGGGTTCACCGCTGCTCAGTACTGACCGCTAGTGAGCACAAACCGGACAAATCGGGCGGGAGTCCTCTTGAGCGCTCAGTACTGAGCAGGGCGGAGGCGTCATGAGCGGGCTGTACGAGAAGACGCTGCGCAAGGCGATGTTCCGCCTCGGCGGCGGGGACGCGGAGGCGGCGCACCACCGGGCCATCGACTCGCTGGGGAAGCTCGGATCGAGCGCAGCGGCGCGGAGGATTCTGGCCAAGGCGCCGCGGGTCGACGCTCCCGTCGACGTGTTCGGGATTCGCTTCCCGAACGCCGTGGGGCTCGCGGCCGGGATGGACAAGGACGCCGTCGCGATCCCTGCGTGGGGGGCGCTCGGGTTCGGGTTCGTCGAGGTCGGCACCGTCACCTGGCACGCCCAGCCGGGTAACCCGAAACCGCGGCTGTTCCGGCTGGTCGAGTCCGAGGCCATCGTCAACCGGATGGGCTTCAACAACCACGGCGCGGCCGCGATGGCCGCACGCCTGGAGGCGCTGGGCAAGGCGCCGATTCCCGTCGGGATCAGCCTCGGCAAGTCCAAGGCGACCCCCGTCGAGGAGGCAACCGCCGACTACCTGAACTCCCTCGAGCTCCTGCTCCCGTGCGCGGACTACGTGGCGGTCAACGTCAGCTCCCCGAACACCCCGGGGCTGCGTTCGCTGCAGGACAAGGGCGCGCTCGACGAACTCCTCGCCGCCCTGCGCGGGTACACCGTCACGGCCGCCGGCCCGACCGGCCCCAAGCCGCTGCTGGTGAAGATCGCGCCGGACCTGACCCGGGACGCGGCAGCCGAGGTGATCGAGGTCTGCCTGAACCGCGGGGTCGCCGGGATCGTAGCCACGAACACGACCATCGGCCGCGCCGGGATCTCACCGCTGGACCACGTCCGCGCCGCCGAGCCCGGGGGCCTGTCCGGCCGCCCGCTCACCGAGATGTCCCGCGACCTGGTCGCGTTCGTCGCCAAGGAGGCCGGCCCGGCGCTGCCCGTCATCGGGGTCGGCGGCATCTTCTCCGGCGACGACGCCCGCCGCATGCTCGACGCCGGCGCCCGCCTGGTGCAGCTCTACACCGGCTTCGTCTACCGCGGCCCGGGCCTCGTCCGCGAGATCGCCAAGGCCACCAAGCGCTGAGGACCCGCTTCACTCGCTCTCGTACCGCTTCACTCGCCCGGGGAGCGTGATTTTGGCGCGGGAAGCGACACCCTGGCGAGTGAAGCCGGCACGGTTACGACCTCGGGAGGCCGTCCTCGCCGTAGTCGACGATGTCGCCGAGCTTCAGGGCCTCGATCGGCTTGCGGATCGTCTTGGCGTCTCCGACGGCCGCGATCTTCATCGTGGCCGGGTCGACGCGGCGGGCGTACACCTCGCGGACAACCGCCGGGGTGAGGCCGGACAGGCGCGCGGCACGCTTGGCGTAGTAGTCCGTCGGCAGATCGAAGACGAACATGCTCCGCGTCGTCGACGCTGCGAGTTCGGTCGTTGCGAACAGCGTGGGGGTTGCGCCGACCAACGACTGCCGCCCCCGTTCGAACTCCTCCGCGGACACGTCCTCGGCCCGCAGCCGCGAGATCTCTTTCAGGATCTCGGCGATGGCCGGGGCGGTCGCGGCGCGGTCGACCGACCCGCCGGCGACGTACGGTCCGACGCCGCGGCCACGGGCGAGTTGCGAGTAGACGCCGTAGGACCAGCCCTTCTGCTCGCGCAGATTCTGGTTCAACCGGCTGGAGAACAGGCCGCCGAGGATCTGGTTGCCCACCTGGAACGTCTCGAACTCCGGGTCGGTCGCGGGCAGGCCCGGGCCGACGATCCGCAGCGCGGTCTGGCCGGCCTCCGGGGAGTCGACGAGTACCACCCGCTGGGCGATCGCGGCGGGCGCGGGCGGGGCGGGCGGGGCTTCGGAGGATCCCGACCACGTCCCGAACGCCGCCTCGGCGATCTCCCGCGCCCGGTCCTCGGTCAGGTCTCCGGCGAGTACCAGCGCGGCCTGGTTCGGCGTGAACGCCCGACCGTGGAAGGCCGCGAGGTCCTCGACGGTGACCTTCTCCAAGCCCGCAACGGTGCCCTCGGAGACGTGACCGTACGGCGATCCGGGCCCCATGGCGGCGGCGTAGCCGGCGATGGTCGCGGTTTCGTCCGCGTCGGCGTTGAGCTGACGCACCGCGCCGGTCAGGTCGCCGGCCAGGCGGTTTCGGTCCGCGGCGCGGAAGGCCGGGTCGCGGACCAGGGAGGCGACCAGGTCGGTGGCCTCCGTCGCGTGCGCGGCCAGCGCGTGCACGGTTACCGACGTCGCGTTGGTCTCGGCGAGCGAGGACAGCGTTCCACCGAACCGAGCGGCGCGCGCGGCCACCTGATCTGCCGTCAGATCTGCGGTGCCCTGGCGAAGCATGGCAGCCAGGAACGTCGCGGTGCCCGGCTTGTCGGCCGGATCTGCGGTGCTCCCGTACCGGGACACGACCGAGGCGGTGACGAGCGGCAGACCGCGGGACGGCACCAGGTACACCGGCATGCCGTTGGCGAGTTCGAAGCGCTCGATCGTGGCCTGCGCCACCGTGACTGCCGGGCCGGGTTCGGGCACCGTGGCTCGCCACGCCTCCTTGGTCGTCGAGGGCGGGGTCACGATCGGCGGAGCCTTGGGCGCCTTCGGGTCGGGCGGCAGCATCCGCTTGCCCGGCACGGTGTCGATCACAACGCGGCCGCTCGGGCGCAGTTGGTCGCGAGCGAAGGTCTGCATGGACTCGGCGGACACGGCGGCGTAGCGCGCCAGGTCGGACGAGAGCGAGTCCGGGTTGCCGAGGAAGTCGTTGTACTGGTTCAGCGTTTGCGCACGTGTGCCGAGGTCCTCGAGCCCGCGAACCAGCTCGGTGACCCGGGTGTTGCGGGCCGCCTCGAGGTCGGCCGGCGCCGGACCCTCCGTGCGCAGCTTCGCCAGCTCCGCGTCGACGCCCGCGCGCAGCTGTTCGACCGTCACGCCCGGCTTCGCCGTGGCCGAGACGACGAACACGGACGGGTGGCGGCTGGAGTACTGAACGGCCGTGACCTCTTGGGCCAGCCGCAGCTCCCGGACGAGGCGGCGGTACAGCACGCTGTTCTCGCCGGTCGCCAGGAGGCTGGCGGAGAGGTCGGCCTCGGCGTCGCCCGGCGCGTAGATCGCGGGGGACAGCCACGCCATCGTCACCCGCGTCGCCGGCACCGCGTCGGTGAGCCTTACGGACTTCTCCGCCTGCACCGGCGAGACGGGCGCGAACGTCGGCGCGGGCGGCTCGGGCCCGCGGGGGATCGAGCCGAAGTACTTCTCGATCATCTCCTTCGTTCGCACCGGGTCGAAGTTGCCGGCGACGGCGAGGCTCGCGTTGTTCGGCACGTAGTAGGTGCGGAAAAACGCCCGGACCGCGTCGAGGTTCGCGGCCTGGACGTCTTCGTGGGACCCGATGACGTTGCCGTGGTACGGATGATCCACGGGGAAGAGCTGGTGGTAGACCTCCTCGTCGGTCAGCCCGTACGGAGTCTGTTCGGTGGTCTGCCGCCGCTCGTTGCGCACCACCGCCTGCTGGTTCGCCAGCTGTCCCGCGTCGAGGGTGTCGAGCAGGTACGCCATGCGGTCGCTCTCGAACCACAGCGCGAGGTCCAGCCGATCGGGCGGCAGGTCCGGCACGAAGTAGTTCGTGTAGTCGAAGCTCGTCGACGCGTTCGTGTAGCTGCCGACGGCGTCGACGAGGCGGTCCATCTCGCCCGCCGGAATGTGCCCGGAGCCGGTGAACATGACGTGCTCGAACAGGTGCGCAAAGCCGTAGGAGCCCTTGGTCTCCTGCGCGGCGCCCACGTGGTACCAGACGTTCGTGGCGACCGTCGGAGCGCTGCGGTCCAGGCTGAGGATGACGCGCAGGCCGTTGTCGAGCGTGTAGGTCTCGACCGGCAGGTTCACCCGGGGAACGGCGTCCCGGCTCTCGGGAGCTCGATCCGCCGCCGCGAGGGGCACCAACAACGCCACCAGCAGTCCTCCCAGTACGGCCCACACCCATGCACCGAGAAGGCTAGGTCGCCGTTCGTCCGACACCTGGCAGCCCCCTTCGCGCGTTGGGCAGCCACGCTAGCCCGCACGAGGACTCATCGGGTCAGCGACGCCCAAAGACGTCGCTCAAGGCGAGGCCTGCCAGCGTGCGGCGGCGTCGCGAAGCACCGCCCGAGCACGGGTGTCCAGGAGCGAGACCAGCACGCCGGCGGGCATGTCCCGAGTCAACGGGTAGGCCTGACCCGCCCACAGGTGCAGCGCGTCTGCGTCGCCCGCGGTCCGAGCCGCCGCGCGCATGGGGGCGGTGAGGTGGTGCACCTGCGGGTACGCGCTGGGGGCGTCGGCGTGCTCGTCGAGGAACCGGTTGCGGATGCCACGCGCGGAGCGGCCGGTGAACGCCCGCGTTACCGCCGTCGGCGCCGTCCCGCCGAGCGCCGCGCGGTGGACCGGTGCCGTGCCCGCCTCCGGGCAACGCATGAACGCCGTTCCCAGCTGCGCAGCCGACGCCCCGGACGCCAACGCCGCCGCGATTCCCGCCCCCGTGGCAATCCCGCCCGTCGCGACCAACGGCAGCGCCACGGCCGCCGAGACGGTCTGCAGCAGCGCCAACAGACCGACGTCCCCGGGCGCGGAGTCGTCGAAGGTGCCGCGGTGCCCGCCGGCCTCGACGCCCTGCAGCACGAGCGCGTCCGCGCCCACCGCCACTGCGGCCTTCGCCTCGTCGACCGTCGTCACGGTGACCCAGACCGCGGTGTCGACGGCGTGCAGGCGCGCGACGTCGCCGGTCGAGGGCGCCGCAAAGGTCACCGAGACGACCGGCACCGGGTCCGTGCAGAGCAGGTCGAGTTTGGCGGCGTACCCGTCGTCGTCCCAGCGAGGCTCGCCCAGCGTCGCGCCCTCGGCGGCCAGTCGTGCGGCGTACGCCGCCACCTCGCCCTCGCCCGCCCCGTGCCCGGGGTTTGCGAACAGGTTCACTCCGAACGGCGCCGCAGTCCGACTACGCAGATCGGCGAGGTCCGCCGCGAGCGCGTCGACCGTCTTGTAGCCCGCCGCCAAGAACCCCAGCCCACCGGCGCTCGAGACGGCGGCGGCCAGCGCCGGGGTAGAGGCGCCGCCCGCCAGGGGCGCCTGGACGATCGGCTTGGCCAGCGTCCGTACGTCGAACATGGCCCGCAGCCTAGGAGTGTCAGCCGAGACGGCTCCACAAACCCGGACAAACCGGGCGCCGGAGCAACCCTTTCGGCTGTCGTGTTCCTCGCTTCGCTCGTCAACAGGCTCAATCGGCTCGGGATCGCCAGAGCCGCTCGCAAGCTCGCAAACAGGCTCTTCCGCTCCGCTCGCCTCAATCGCCTGTGCGCAGGTGTCTCTTGACAACGCGGCGTGGGGCGGGTGGGGCGGATGCCCGACTCATCCGTTCGGACAGTGCTTGTCGACGTTCGGTCGATCCGGTCCGTTTGGGGGATCCGCGATCACGCCGTTCGGCGTCATAGCCGGACCGCACCGCCGCGGCCCCCTCGTGGGTGCACATTTGTTTGGAAAGGCCCGTTGTGACCGCCTACTGCTCGTTGTTCGTCGACGCGGGTTATCTGATGGCCGCCGCCTCGACCCGCGTGACCGGCGCGTCTCTGCGTGGGGCGACCGACGTGGACGTTGCCGGCCTGTTGGCCGACCTCGCCAACCAGGTACAGGCGGACAGCGGCATGCCGCTGCTGCGCATCCACTGGTACGACGCCGGGACCCGGCAGGGGAGCGCGCTGCCCGGGCAGAAGGAAATCGGCTTGCTGCCCAAGGTGAAGCTGCGCCTGGGCCGCTCCGGCTTCAACGGCGAGCAGAAGGGCGTCGACCTCAAGTTGGCGCTCGACCTGATCGCGCACTCGCGCAACCGCACCGTCGAGGTCGCCTACCTGCTCTCCGGCGACGACGACCTGTCCGAAGCCGTCGAGGCCGCGCAGCAGTTGGGCGTCCAGGTCGTCGCGCTCGTCGTGCCGGACGAGAACGACTCCGCGATCGCCGTGTCCACGAATCTGCAGATCACGGTGGACCGTCTGGTGCGCATCGAAGGCGCGTCCATCGACGCTCACGTGCACCGCAGCGTTGCCTCACCCGTCCTCCCGCTGCAGCAGTCCGCTCCGGCAGCGGTGCTGCCGGTTCCGCGAGTGGAACCGGTCCCCGCCGCGCGGCCGACCCCGTTGTCGATCGTGCCGTCCATGTCCGTGGTCCCGTTCCGCGCGGCCGAACGGCCCGTGCCGCGCCCGGCCTACGCGACGGCGACCGGCGGGTACTACTCCGCCGAGGACCCGGCCGTCGCCGAGGCCATCGCCTTCGTCGTCGACAGCGTCGTGCTCACCTGGTGGCACAACGCGACTGCGGCGAACCGGGACGACCTGCTGGCGGCCAAGCCCAGCATTCCGACCGAGGTGGACCGCACGCTGCTCACCGACCTGTCGAACAGGCTCGGCGTCTACGACCTCCCGCAGACCACGCGCCACGCTCTGCGGGATGCGTTCTGGGAGTGCGTCGACAAGTTCTGACGACCGGTCAGTTCGACGGCGCCTTGGCCAGATAGGCCTTCGCCGTGGCCAGGTCCGGACGTTGGCCGTCGCCGTTGGCGGCCAACTGGACCAACTGCTCGTAGGCGCTGCGAGCCTTGGTCGCGTCGCCGGCCAGCTCCGCCGCCCTGCCGGCGCCGTAGAGAGAGCGGAAGCGGTTCGGCTCCACCTGCGCCGTGGCCTCGAACTCGGCCAGTGCCGCGGCGGGCTGTTCGAGCACGAGGAGCATCTCGCCGAGCAACTCTCGCGCCGGTACCAGCGGTCCCGGCATCACGGGGTGCTTCTCGGTGGCCGCCTCGAGGTCCGTCGCCGCACGCATCAGCTTGAGCGCCTCGGTACCGTCGCCCTTCACCAGCGCCACCCAGGCCTCGATCTCCGCCTTCTGAATGTCGACCTGCCCTGCCCAATAGGCCTGTTTCGCCGCGACCAGGGCGGTCTTGAGCGCGTCGAGGCGCGCTAGTTCGACGGCGGCCGCCGCCGCGTCGCCGTTTCGCGCGGCGCCCAGTCCGCGGGCGAAGGCGTTGACGGCCTCGGCCTGGGGGAAGCGCTTCCAGTCCAGGTTCGCCGGATGCAGGGTCAGGTTCGCGGCCTGCTGCCACTCGCCGCGCTCGAACGCGAGGCGAGCGGGGATTGCCGCGAACGCGTAGGCCCCGGCGAAGGTCTCGAGGTCGAGCTTCGAAATGGCGTTGATCTCGGCGAGCACGCCCTGTGCGGCTTGGTCGCGACCGGTCTGCAGGTAGGCGTACATCAGATAGTCCAGCGCGTGCAGGGCGTTGTAGGAGCCGGCCCCCTGCGGATGGTCCGCCGTCAGCTCGTTCCGCGCGGCCTTGGCCGAGGCGTCGTTCGAGCGAATCGAGGCGTCCCAATCGCCGAGCCGGGTGAAGATGTGCGACGGCATGTGCAGGGCGTGCGGCGCCGCCGGCGCGATGGACGAGTACCGCTGCGCCGCGGTCAAGGCCGCGTTCGCGCCGGTCGGGTAGTCGTAGGTGTGGATCAGATAGTGCGCCACGCCCGGGTGATCGGGTTGGGCGACGAAGATCGGCTCCAGGAGTGCCGCGGCCTGCTTCTGGTTCGCGTAGGTCTTGTCGGTGGGCTTGGCGGTGGCGTCCAGCGCGAGGGCGTAGAAGATCTTCGCCTCGGTGTCCTCCGGGTTCGCCTCGACGAGTTGCCCCATGGCCTGGGCGTAGGCGGTGGCCCGGGTGACGTGGTCGACCGTGTCGGCGTCCCGGTAGAACACGCCGACGGCGTCCACGTAGGCCTTCTCGCGCGGCGTAGCGGTGCCGACGGCCACGGCACGGTCGGCCGCGGCCCGTCCGTCGACCAGGGGTTGGCCCGCCAGCGGCCACGCGAAGGGGTTGCCGAGCGAGCTCATCGCCTGGCCCCAATGGCCCATCGCGCACGTGCCGTCCAGTTCGACGACGCGCTTGAAGCTCGCGGTGGCGGGGGCGAACCAGAACGAGTGCAACTGCGCGGTGCCCCGGTTGAACTCGGCCTGTGCCTCGGGTGTGCAGGAAACCGGGAACGACACGGTGCCGAGCTTGTCCGTGGCGTGTTCGGCGTGATCGTCGTGTTCGGCGGGCGCCGCGACGCTGGGCGACGGCGCCGCCGCGGACCGCACCTCGTCGGCGCCGCCGCACCCCGCGGCCAGTACGACGACGGCGATCGACGACAGACCCAGGCGGGCAACGGTGTTCGTGGGCATCTGGCCACCTCCGGCAGTAGGCAACGCGTGCAGCGTCAGAACTTGAGCATGGGTGCCGGGTTCCACGGCTTCTCGCGCAGCCCGCGGCCGAAGGCCTTGACCAGCATGGGCCGGAAACCCTTCGCCGAATAGGTGGCGGACAAGCTGCGGTAGTCCCTGCGGGAGGCTCCGGGCACGCCGATCAGCCCTGCGGTCACGTCGGTCAGGTCCGCTCGCCGAAACGCCTCGACGAGCGGATCGCCGTGCTTCGCCCGCCGCAACCGGTGATGCTCGCCGACCAGGGCGTCGACCAGCCCGGCGTACTCGGACTCGGATCCGATCTCCTCGACCGCGCGGCGGGCCGAGGGTGGCAGGTAGTCCCAGGTCCTGTCGAACCAGATCCCGGCGTCGTGGAAGAACGCCGCGACCCCGACGGCGCCGGCCTTCTCCTCCGGGATCGCGGTCTGCAGCCCCACGAGACCGACGACCCGGTGGACGTGCCCGCGGTACGTCGGCAGGTTCGCACCGAACGTGGCGCCGTGCCGCTCGAACAGTTCGTCGGCAACTTCGTGTGCGCGTGCGACGGACATCGGTAGGCCCTTCAGTTCGGTTCGTTGCCCGGTCGCCATTTGATGCCGCAGCCGATGCTCGGGACGTGCGGCTCGGGCACGGTCTTGCCCGCGAGTACCAACTCGACGGCCTCGCGCAGCGTCGCGCCGGTCACCGGCAGGCCGTTGCTCGGCCGCGAGTCGCAGAACTGTCCGCGCCAGGCGAGCGCGCCCGCCGCGTCGTACAGAAAGAAGTCCGGGGTGCACGCGGCCCGGTAGGCGCGCGCGATCTCCTGGGACTCGTCGACCAGGTACGGGAAGCCGAAGCCCTGTGCGGCGAGCCCGGCAGGTCCGTCGTCGGGGTACCGGCCCACGTCGTTGCTGCAGATCCCTAGAACCACGGCGCCCGCCGCGGTGAGCTCCGCGGCCACCGGGCCGAGCGTCCCCTGGATGTGCTTCACGTACGGGCAGTGCGCGGACAGGAAAGCGACCAGCACCGCGGGCGCTCCGAGCACGTCCGCGAGCGCCACCGTGCCACCGGCGATGGACGGGAGCGTGAAGTCCGGGGCCGGGGTGCCGAGCGGAACCATGTGCGACGCAATTGCCATGGCCCGATCCTGCCGGCTCCGGCACCCGGGGATTGGTCTGGTGCTACCCGGGGAAGAGTGTGACCGGCGAAGGGAGCGTGTGGGTGTTGCGAAACGTAGGACCGTGGGTGGCCGCGCTGGACCAGACGATCCTCGCCAGGGTCCACGCCCAGCCGACCCCTCTGCTCGACGCGGTGCTGCCCAAGCTCTCCCGGCTCGCCGACCACGGCGTCCTGTGGTCCGGCCTCGCCGCCGCGCTCGCCGCGAGCGGCGGCAGGGAGAACCGGCGGGCGGCGCTGCGCGGCATGGCGGGCCTGGCCCTGGCCAGCGGGATCGCCAACGGCCCCGCGAAGCTGGTGTTCCGCCGCGGCCGCCCGGACGCGACGGCCGTCCTGATGGCACGCCGGCTGCGCCGACACCCGACGACCTGGTCCTTCCCGTCCGGCCACTCCGCATCGGCTGCCGCGTTCGCCACCGGCGTCGCGCTGGAACGCCCGGTGCTGGGCGCCGGGGTCGGGGTCCTGGCCGGCGGCGTTGCCTGGTCTCGGGTCCACACCGGCGCGCACTTTCCGACCGACGTCGTCGCCGGGCTCGCCCTCGGCACCGCCGCCACGCTGCTGCTCGCCAAGGTCTGGCCGCTGCGGCCCCCGCCGGCGGGCCAATTGGGGCGTGGCAGCGAGATCGAGCTGCCGAAGCTCGGCGACGGAACGGGCCTCCACGTGATCGTCAACCCGTCCTCGGGACCGAACGGCCCGGAGCAGCTGATCGAGCGGCTGGCCGAGGCCTGGCCGGCAGCGACGATCCGGCAGTTGGCCGAGGGCGAGGACCTGCTCGAAGCACTGCGCAAGGCGGCCGCCGAATGCTCCGTCCTCGGCGTCTCCGGCGGCGACGGCTCCGTGAACGCGGCCGCTCAGGTCGCGGCAGACGCCGGACTACCGCTGCTGGTGGTTCCCGGCGGGACGCTCAACCACTTCGCCGCCGAACTCGGCCTGAACACCCCGGACGACGTCGTCGAGGCTTGGCGAGCCGGCGCGGGCGAACTCGTCGACCTCGCGGCGATCGTCCCCGCCGACGGCGAGCCGCAGGTGTTCCTCAACGCGGCGAGCGTCGGCGTCTACCCCGAGCTGGTCGCGGCCCGGGAGCAGCTCGAAGACCGCATCGGCAAGTGGCCCGCACTGCTCGTCGCCATCGGCCGCGTGCTGCGCGACTACGAACCGATCGAGATCGAAGTCGACGGCGTTCGGCGCAGCGCGTGGATGCTCTTCCTGGGCAACTGCGCCTTCTCGCCTCGTGGATTCGCGCCCACGTACCGCACCCGCCTCGACGACGGCCTCGTCGACGTCCGGCTCGTCGACGCCGGCCACCCGTACGCACGCACTCGCCTGATCGCCGCCGTCCTGCTCGGCCGCCTCGACCGTTGCCCGGTCCTCGACGCCAAGCAGGTCGACGAGCTCCGCGTCCGCGCGATCCGCGCGGACCTTCCGCCCGCCCGCGACGGCGAGGTAGGCGACCCGATCCCCGCCTTCACCGTGCGGAAGATCGGGGCGCTGCCCGTCTACCGCCCGCCCGCGCCGGGGGAGTAGGGCCTGGGGCGGAGGCTCAGTACTCCATGCGCGCGACGCCGAGGTCGCGCAGCTTCTGGATGTCCGCCGGGTCCTGGACGTCGAGCCACTTCACCAGGTCCTGGAACGTCACGCAGCGGACCTCGGGCCTGCCGCAGGTCTCGCGGACGAACTGGGCCATCGCGTCGTGGTAGACGCCCATGTTCCACTCGGCGAAGTGGTGGCCGATGATCAGCGGCGCTCGGTTCCCGTGGTAGACCGCGTCGAACGCGTTGTTGTACGTCGTGACCATCTGACGCTGCATCGCGAAACGCGAGGCCGGAGTGGACACCTTCCCCTGCAGGACCGAAAAGTTGTAGTCCATGGACAGCACGGTGCGGCCCGTGCCGGCCATGCGGAGCTCCTGCAGCGGGATGTCCCACAGGTTCGCCGAGGTGGACTTGCGCGGCCACTGCAGGTACCCGTAGCCGCTGGTGTCGTAGGTGAACCCGTTGTCCTCGAACACCGGCAGGAACACCGGGCGCTTGCCCTCCAGACACGGGGTGCGGGCGCCGGTCACGGCGCTGCGGCCGAACGGCATGGACTCTGCGCCGGGAGCGTCGGCGTTGGTCCGCCAGTTCTCCAGAAAGCCGAACCACTGCTCCATCTCGCTGCGCCAGGCGGCGGTGTCGAAGGCGGCGATGCCCTTGGCGCCGCACATGTGGCCGTTGAAGTGGGTGCCGATCTCGGCGCCCTCGGTGTACGCGGAACGGATGTGCTCCATGCGCGCCCGGACGTCGGCCGCCGTGCCACCGAAGCCGACCTCGGAGTAGCCCACGGGCCAGTTCGGCGGCCGGTACGCGTTCTTCTTGGCGTCGGGCAGCAGGTACGTGCCGCCGACGTAGTAGGTGAAGCCGGCGCCGGTCTCCTTGGCGAGGTTCCGGTAGAACTGCCAGCGGTCCAGCGAGCCCGCGCCGTCGTAGGACAGCACCACGAACTGCGGGGGTTTTTCGCCCGGCGCCAGCTTCGTCGGGCCGGCAACCGCGACCTCGGTCGGCACCGCCGTCGGCGCGACCGTCGCGAGCGCACTCGGCGTGACCGACGGCTGATCGGTCAGGGCCGGGACGGACGAGGCGTTGGCGGCCTGGGGATCGGCGGAACCGGGCAGGTACACCGCAAGCAGTGCGAGGCCCACCGCGGTGGTGACCAACGCGCCGTCGAGGACCCGCGGGCGACGTCTGGCGAACATGCCCGAAAGCTAGAGACGAACGTGATCACCCCCAAACGATTTTGGTCGATCGGGGAGAGGTTCTGACCTCCCCGGAAGCGCTTCGCCCGCTTTGTGGTGGTTCGCCCGGATTCGCGCTCTCGGCGAACATTCGGTTCCGATCGAGCGTCAGATCAGCGTCGCGGGGCGAATCCGCCGCCGCCCGTGAACCCGCCGCCTCCCGTGAACCCGCCGCCGGCGCCGCCCACGGTGCCCGGGCCGGTCCGGGTGGAGGTCGTCGAGGAGGTCGGCACCTCGGCCGACAGATCCGCGAGGACCACCACCTGACCCGCGACGAGGCCCTGGACGATCTCGGTGGTCGAGTTGCCGACCGCGCCGGTGACGACCTGCTTGCGCACCGGCTTCCCGTTCTCGACCAAGGTCACGGTGGCGGTGGAACCGTTGCCCGTGGCGCCGACCGCCGAGTTCGGCACGGTCGTGACGTTCCGCGCAGTCTTCAGCGTGATCGCGACCGCTGCGGCCGCGCCCTCGGCGAGGCCCGCGGACGGGTTCGGCACGGTGACGATCACCGGGTAGGCGCTGGAGCCCGTCGAGGTGCTCGGCAGGATCCCGATCGCCGTGACGGTGGCCTCGGAGGAGCCCTGAGCGCCGTCGGAGGTGACGGCGGCGCTCATGCCCTTGGCGAGCTTGCTCGCGGTCGCCGCCGGCACCGAGAGCTCGACCTGCATGGCTCCGTCGCTCAGGATCGAGATCGCGTCGTCCGCCGCGGCGGTCCTGCCCTCCTCGAACGGCACCTCGGCGACCTTGCCGCCGACCGGGGCGCGCATGACCGCCGCGTCGAGATCCTCTTCCGCACCTTCGAGTTCTGCCTCCGCGACGCGAACCGCAGCTTCTTCCACGGTCACCGTGGCAGTGAGGTCGAGGATCGAGCTGCCGCCGCCGGAGGAGCCGCCGCGCGCCGGAGCCGACCCGCCCCCACTGTTCTGCTGCGCCTGCTGCTGCACGGCGGCCAGCTGCTTCTGGGCGGCCTCGGCCGCAGCCCGGGCGAGCGCGGTGGCCGCCTCCGACTCGGCGGCGCGCGCCTTGGCGGCCGCCAGAGCCTGGTCCATCGCGGCGCGGTACGCGGTCTCGGCGATCGCGACCGCGGCCTGGGCCGTGGCGACCTCCTGCTGGGCGGCGGCGACGGCTGCCAGGGCGTCGGAGCACGCCTGCAGCCCGTCGGTCGAGTCGGCCGCGGAGGTGGTCGGCTCGGGCGAGGCGGTCGGGCTCGGCGAGGCGCTGGGCTCGGGCGTGGAGGCCGGAGCGAGCACGTCTGCGCACGCGATCTGCTGCGCAGCGAGCGCGGCGGTCGAGGCCGTGAGCGCACCGGCGGCCGCGGTCTTCGCCGCGTTCAGTGCCCGGGTGGGCGCGACCAGGTCGACGTCGCCGCCCGGAGCGCCGGTGGCTCCGGTTGCACCGGTCCCGCCGTGCTGACCGCCGCTCGGCGAACCCGACGCACCCGTGCCGGAGCCGCCGGACGGGCCGGCCGCCCCGGACGAGCCCGTGGTCTCGGTGTCGTCCTCGCCTGCTGCGCCCTGCGCTTCGGCAAGGGAGTTCTCGGCGTTCTCGAGGTCCGCCTTCGCCTTGGCCACGGTGGCCTCGGCGGCGGTCACGGCCGCGTCGAGTTCGGCGGTGTCCATGCGAGCCAGCACGTCGCCGGCCTGCACGGTGTCGCCTACTTCGACCTCGACCTTGTCCACGACGCCGCCGACGCCGAACGACGCGTTGCCGGTGTCGAGGCCCGACACGGTGCCGGTCGAGTTGACGACCTGCGTGACGTCGCCGAGCTCCACAGTCGCAGTGCGGTAGTGGGCGCCCCCGCTGCCGGCGTGCGCTCACGCGAGGCCGGTGCCGGTGAGCACCGTGGCGCCGAGCGCCAGCGGCACGACGCGCCGCACGAGCTTCGGGCGCCGCATCACGAACCGACCGTGGCGTTCGCCGGGGCACCCTGACCGCGGCCCATGAACATTCCGCCCGAGCACTCGCCGGTGGTCGCCTCGCGGACGACGATCTGAGTGGCCGTCACTGCGCCGGTGCTGCCCGCGGTGCCGAGCGCGGTGACGCACCGGCCGACCTTGAGCGCGTCCGAGTCCGCCGACCCGGTCTGCGTCCACGTGGTGGTGGCGGTGAACGTGACCGTCCGGGTGCCGGTGGTCTCGGTGGGCGTGGCCGTCGTCGAACCCTGCGAAGGCAACTGCGGGCGAGTCGTCTCGACGGTGATGGTGCCGTCCTCGATCGAGACGACCTTGCCGCTCGCGCCGCCCCGGAAGGCGCCGCGGTTGCCCTGCGCACCGTCGGGCCGCTGCGCCCCGTCCGGACGCTGGAACTGCCCTTCGGCGGGTACCTGGCCGTTCGGCGTCTGCCCGTCGTTGGGCCGCTGTCCGCCGGGGAAGCCGGCGCCGGGGAAGCCACCGCCGCCGATGCCACAGGCGCCGTCGACGGCGTCGCCGATGGAGATCGAGGCCGCGGCCACCGGGGCGGTGTCGTCGGCGGTCGTGGCCTCCGTCGATGCCGGGGTGACGTTGATGCAGTCGCCGACCACCAGGTCCGAGCTCTTCGCCGACACGGTGTCGGTGAACTGCGTGTCCCCGTTCCAGGACACCGCTGTCTGGGTGGAGGTGTTCTGGACCTGCATGGTGGAGCCCGAGATCTCGGCGATCTTGCCCGACGCCCCGGGCGCCTGACGCGGCGTGCGGGCCTGCCCGCCGGCGGCACCGGTGTTGCCGGTGGCGGCGGTCTGCTGGGTGTCGTCGGCGGCAGTGGCGCCGCCCCCGCCACACGCGGCGAGGAGGGCGATGGACATGGTGGCGGCCGGTACGGCGGCGAGCAGCTTGCGAGCGGTACGAGGCATGGCAGTCTCCAGGAATGTGGGTGACGGGCAGTCAGGTGGGAGGTGCTACGGGGTGCGCAGCGCGTCGATCGGCGTGAGACGCGAGGCGCGCGCGGCCGGGTAGACGCCGGCGACGGTGCCGATCAGCAGGGACACGGCGAGGCTGCCGACGGCAACCTCGGGGCTCACTGCGACGGGTTGGTCGAGGAAGCGCGGCAGCATCGCCGCGACGCCGAGGCCGAGTCCCAGGCCGAGCGCCCCGCCGGCGAGGCCGAGGGCGCCGGCCTCGGTGAGGAACTGGGTGCGCACCGCCTTGGGGGTGGCGCCGATGGCCTTGCGCAGACCGATTTCCCTGGTCCGTTCGGTGACCGAGACCAGCATGATGTTCATGACGCCGATCGCCCCGACGAGCAGGGAGATCGCGGCGATCCCGCCGAGCATCACGGTCAGCGTCCTGTTCGTGGCGTTGGCCGCGGTCACCAGCGACTGCTGGGTCGTCACCGTGAAGTCGGCGTTGGCTGCGGTGACCCCGTGGTTGGTCGCGAGGGCCGCCGCCACCTCCTGGTAGGCCGCGGAAAGAGATTCCCGCGAGGCCGCCTGCACGTAGATCGTCGAGACCGCCGTCCTATTGGCGCCGCTCGCGATGCGCGTCGCGTACGTCGAGGACGGAACGACGATGAGGTCGTCCTCGCTCGTCGAGGTGCTCGACCCCATGGGCTCCAGCACGCCGACGATCGTGAACGTGGATCCGGCGATGGTCACGATCTGCCCGATCGGGTCGGTACGTGCGAACAGCTCGCCGGCGGTGTCGCTGCCGATCACCCCGACGGGGCGAGACTCGGCGACGTCGCCGGCGTCGAGGAACCGGCCCGCAGAGAGCTCGCGGTCCCGGACCGTCATCCACTCCTTCGTGGTACCGACCACCGAGGAGGTCCAGGTGGTCGCGCCGGCCGTGAGCGTCTGGTTCGAGGTGGACACGGCGGCGACGGTGCCGACGTCTGGAGCCACGGCCTTGTCGGCCAGCGTCTCCGCGTCCCGAACGGTCAACGTCGTGGCCGAGCCGCGTCCGCCGCGGACACCCGTCGACGAGGTCGTCGAACCGGGGGAGACGATCAGCAGGTTCGAGCCCAGCGCGTCGATCTGGTCGCGGACCTGCGCCTGCGCGCCCTGTCCGAGGCCAACGGTCACGGTGACCGCGGCGATGCCGATCAGGATGCCGACCATGGTCAGCGCCGAGCGCATCCGGTGGCCCTTGATGGCCTCGCCTGCAGTGCGGACGGTGTCCATCCGCCGAATCACGCGACACCGCCCAGCAGCGCGTAGCGAGTGTCCGAGGTGACGAGCCCGTCGGCGATGTGCACGGTGCGCTCGGCGGCCGCGGCCACCTCGGATCCCCGAGGCCTACCCGTGTCAGCGCCTCGACGGCGCGCGCCTTCCGCTCCTTCGGCGCGATGCCCGCGTAGAGCAGGGGAAGCTCGACGTTCCGCCAGGCGGACAGCGTCGGCAGCAGGTGGAACTGCTGGAAGACGAAGCCGAGCTGCCGGTTGCGCACGACGGCGAGGTCGGCCTCGGTCATGTCGGAGACGTCGGTGCCGGCCAGGCGGTAGGTGCCCGCGGTCGGGGTGTCGAGGCAGCCGACGATGTTCATCAGCGTCGACTTGCCCGAGCCGGACGGGCCGGTGATCGCGACGTACTCGCCCTCGTGCACCTCGAGCGAGACGCCGCGCACGGCCTCGAACGAGACCGGTCCGCTCGAGTACCGCTTGCGGATGCCCTCCAGAGACAGGATCGGCGCGCTCATCGAGTGCCTCCGACGAAGGTGCCGCCGCCGGGCATCGTGAACGTCCCGCCCGCCGGGAAGCCCTGCGGCATCTGCCCGCCGGGTAACTGGAGGTTTCCGCCGCCCTGGCCGCGGCCGCCGCCCGTGCCACCGGTGCCCTGGCGAACAGAGGTGCTGACGATCTTCACCTGGTCGCCCTCGACGAGGCCGGAGACGATCTCGGTCGTCATGCCGTACGCGGTGCCGACGACGACCTCGACGGTCGACTCCTGCGAGCCGACCACTGTGGTGACCACGGCCGGATGGATGTCTGGTGCGGGGCGACTCCCGTCCCCCGCAAACAGGAGAGTGGGGCCGCCGGCTGGCGCGACCCGTTGAGTTCGCTGTGCGCTTTCTTTGGACCCGGACTCACAGCGGACACCCATAAGTAGGGGATGCCCCAGGGCGCGCGTGATAGGACGAAGACCTGCGCCCCCAGAACCGAGGAGTCACCTTGTCCGACCAGCCGGCCCTCGACGCCCTCCTGCACGAAACCCGCCGGTTCGACCCGCCCGCAGACCTCGCCGCGGCGGCGAACGCCCAGCCCGGCATCTACGACCAGGCCGCCGAGGATCGGATCGCGTTCTGGGAGCAGGCCGCCAGGTCGCTGGAATGGGACACGGAGTGGCACACGCCGCTGGAGTGGGACCCGCCGTTCGCGAAGTGGTTCGTCGGCGGGCGCCTCAACGCCGCGGTCAACTGCCTGGACCGGCACGTCGCAGCCGGCCGAGGCGACAAGGTCGCGTTCCACTGGATCGCCGACGGCGACACCGAACGCAAGGCGATCACCTACTCCGACCTGCTGAAGCTGGTCAGCCAGGCCGCCAACGGGCTGACCGCACTCGGCATCCGCGCCGGGGACCGCGTCGCGATCTACATGCCGATGATCCCGGAGACCCTCGCGGCGATGCTGGCCTGCGCGCGCCTCGGCGCCGCGCACACGGTCGTCTTCTGCGGGTTCTCCGCCGAGGCGCTCAAGAGCCGCATCCTCGACTGCGACTGCAAGGCCGTGATCACCGTCGACGGCCAGATGCGCCGCGGGGCGCCCGCCGTCGTCAAGCCGACGGTCGACGAGGCCGTTGCCGGCTGTCCGGGCGTGGAGAAGGTCCTCGTCGTTCGTCGCACCGGCGACGAGGTGACGATGACCGAGGGCCGGGACGTGTGGTGGCACGAGACCGTGGCGCTGCAATCTGACGAACACTCACCCGAGTTCTTCGACGCCGAGCAGCCGCTCTACATCATGTACACGTCGGGCACGACGGCGAAGCCGAAGGGCATCCTGCACACGACCGGCGGCTACCTGACCCAGGTGTCGTGGACACACCGCAACGTCTTCGATCTCAAGGACGACAGCGTCTACTGGTGCGCCGCCGACGTCGGCTGGGTCACGGGGCACAGCTACATCGTCTACGGCCCGCTCTGCAACGGCGCCACCTCGATCATGTACGAGGGCACGCCCCACCCGGCGGATCAGGACCGCTGGTGGAAGATCATCGAGGAGTTCAAGGTCTCGATCCTCTACACCGCGCCCACCACCATTCGCACGCTGATGAAGTGGGGCCACGAACTTCTCGAGCCCTACGACCTGACCAGCCTCAAGGTCCTGGGCTCGGTCGGCGAACCGATCAACCCCGAGGCGTGGATCTGGTACCGCACGCACGTCGGCAGCGGCACCGCGCCGATCGTCGACACGTGGTGGCAGACCGAAACTGGCGCGATGATGATCAGCCCGCTGCCCGGCGTCACCTCCACCAAGCCCGGCGCGGCGATGCGCCCGCTGCCCGGCATCTCCGCCGAGGTCGTCGACAACGACGGCAAACCGCTCGGCCCGGGCAACGCCGGACTGCTCGTCCTGTCCGAACCGTGGCCCTCGATGCTGCGCGGCATCTGGGGGGACCCGGAGCGGTACGCCGAGACGTACTGGTCGAAGTTCGACGGCATCTACTTCGCCGGCGACGGCGCGAAGCTCGACGACGACGGCGACCTGTGGCTGCTCGGCCGCGTCGACGACGTCATGAACGTGTCCGGGCACCGGATCTCCACCACCGAGGTCGAGCACGCCCTCGTCGGGCACCCGTTCGTGGCCGAGGCCGCCGTCGTCGGCGCGTCGGACGCGACCACCGGCCAGGCGATCGTCGCGTTCGTGACGCCGAAGGGGAGCGTGACAGCGGAGCAGTCGGGCGAGGAGTTCGTTCAGGCGCTGCGCAACCACGTGGCCAAGGAGATCGGCCCGATCGCGAAGCCCCGTCAGATCCTCGTCACGGCCGAACTTCCCAAGACCCGCTCGGGCAAGATCATGCGCCGCCTGTTGCAGGACATCGCCGAGGGCCGCGACCTGGGCGACCAGACGACCCTGCTCGACTCGAGCGTCACCGAGGCCATCCGAGGCAAGATGTCCACTTCCGCTAACGAGGATTAACACATAGGGTTTGGCCCTAAGTTACTCGTCAGTCACTTTCTGTCGAAGGCGGCCTCCATGACCTCTCTTGCCGAGCACGCAGGACCCATCGCCGACCTGTCCGCCGCGGAGGCGGAAGCGATCGTCGGCCGGCTGCGCGAGACGTTCGCGTCCGGGCGCACGCAGACCCTCGAGTGGCGCCGGCGCCAGCTCGAGGGGATCGTGCGCCTGGTCACCGAGCGCGAGGACGAGGTGGCCGCGGCGCTGGCCGCGGACCTCGGCCGTACCCCGCACGAGGCGTGGTTCGGCGACGTCGCCTCGACGGTCGGCGAGGCCGAGTACGCCATCAAGCACCTCAAGAAGTGGATGAAGCCGACGCGCGTGGGCGTGCCGCTCGCGCTCATGCCCGGCAAGGCGAAGTACCACTACGAACCGCTGGGCACCGTGCTGGTCATCGGCCCGTGGAACTACCCGTTCTATCTGACGCTGGGTCCGCTGATCGGCGCGCTCGCCGCGGGCAACACCGTGGTGATCAAGCCGTCCGAGCACGCGCCGGCAACCTCCGCCGCGCTCGCGCGCCTGATCCCCGAGTACCTCGACGCCGACGCCGTCGCGGTCGTGGAGGGCGAGGCCCAGGCCACCGTCGCGCTCATCGACACCAAGCTGGATCACGTCTTCTTCACCGGCGGTACCGAGATCGGGCGCAAGATCGCCCAGGCCTGCGCGCCGCACCTCACCCCCTGCACGCTGGAACTCGGCGGCAAGAGCCCGGTCATCGTCACCAAGAACGCGAACCTCAAGGTGGCCGCGCGCCGCATCGCGTTCGGCAAGCTGCTGAACTCCGGCCAGACCTGCGTGGCCCCGGACTACCTGCTGGTCGAGCGGTCGGTCCGGGAGGAGTTCGCCGAGCTACTCCTGGCGACCATCGAGGAGTTCCGCAAGGGCGAGCCCACGCAGCAGCGAATTGTGAATGGGCGTCAGTTCGCTCGTCTCAAGGGACTTCTGGACGGTCACAGCCTGCTGGCCGGCGGCAGCGAGAGTGCGGACAACAGCGCACTCGAGCCCACCGTCGTGCTCAACCCGGACGCGAACTCCGACCTCATGAAGTACGAGATCTTCGGCCCGATCCTCCCGATCGTGGACGTCGACTCCCTCGACGAGGCGATCAAAAAGGTCAACGCCGGAGACAAGCCGCTCGCGGCGTACATCTTCAGCAACAACAAGACCGAGATCGCGCGGGTCTTCACCGAGATCCCGGCCGGCGGCGCGGTCGCCAACCACATCGCGATGCACGTGCTCGCGCCGCAGCTGCCGTTCGGCGGCGTCGGCGCCTCGGGCATGGGCGCGTACCACGGCAAGTGGGGCTACGAGGCGTTCAGCCACCGCAAGGCGACGCTGGTCATGCCGACCAAGCCGGACCTGAAGATGGTCTACCCGCCGTACTCGGAGCTCGACAAGAAACTCCTGCGCAAGCTCGCCTAGTCGATCGGTTCGGCCAGCACCTGCGTGTCGAAAGCAGGTGCTGCGCCGGCCGGCGAACCGATGAGCACGTGCATGCCCATGCGGGTCAGCATCGTGCGCAGCTCGTCGTGCGGCAGCCACGTCTGAAACTCCGTCACGGACTGGATCAGCGAGATCGCGCCCTGACAGATGGTGCGGCTCTGCTCGAGGCTCAGCTCCGGGCGGAGCTGGCGCAGCGTGCGCACCCACTCCTCGGTGTAGAGCCGCTGCAGGTACCGCAGGCGGTGCCGGTCCGGCTTGGGCAACGCGCGGAACTCGGTGCGCCAGGTCTGGATGTTCGCCGTCTGCTCCAGCACGAACGTCACGTGGTTCTCGACGACGGCGGTGAGCGCGTCCAGCGGGTCCGGAATGGACCGAACCAGGTCGACCACCTCTTCGAGGTGGTTGGTGATCGCGACGTCGAGGACGGCGACCAGCACGGCTTCCTTGCTCGGGTAGTGCCGATAGAACGCCGGCCCGCTCAGCCCGAGCTCGCCGCTGATGTCGTTGATGCCGACGGCGTGGTACCCGTGACGGGCGAAGAGGCGGGCGGCGGCGCCCATCAACTCGGTTTGCCGAGGACTGCGGCCGGCGTCGTTTGTCGATCGTCGTGACATCGAACGAGCTCCCCGACTTAACCAGATGAGGTTGGTTCGGCGGTCTGCGATGGACCGTCGGGTGACTTGCCATTAACACCGTAGCACCCGAAGTCGCTTCGTCTAGTCCACGCATGTTGCAGGTATTTTGCGTCGACCGAGCGGTGAAAGGTTTACCCCGATTAGCCTCCTGCGCCCAGCACGGCGTCGACCAGGAGACTGTCGATGCGTTCTTCCCCGTAGAGCTCTACCCGAATCCGCGTCTCCCGCCCGCCACTGGTCAGGCCGACCTCGAGGTGCTTCGCCGTGTGCTCGCCCGGCGTCACCGCGGTGGCGCTCTTGGCGAACGAGGCCAGCGGAGTGGCGGGGACGTGGGTGGTCGCTCCGCCGTCGAGCAGCACCAGCCGGTCCGGGAACGTCGCCAACAGCGCCGAGGGACGGCGCCCGTCCAACAGCCCGCGGTTCGACTCCCCGAGCACCTCGACCTCGGCCACTGCCGTCGCCTTCTCTGCGCCCGGCCCGAAGGCGGCGCACATCCGGGCGAACACTCGGACGTCGCCCGCCGTCTGCAGCGGCGCAGTCGGGGTGCGCGCGGCGGCTCGCTCTGCCTGGGCCGCGGCGGCCACCAGACGATCGAGCACCTGGTCGTTTATCGAGTACCAGCCCCACCGCGACATGCGCAGGCGCACCGCGCCGTAGGGACGGGCCAACGAGAACGTGGCGTTGAGCGATCCGCGCTCCACGTCCGAGATGCGATAGGTCCCCTTGGCGAAGTCGAGCAGCACGGCCTTCGGGTCCGGCGATCGCGTCGGCCGCACGACGGTCAGGCGATGTCCGAACAGCACCAGCAGGAAGTTCGACCCGCGTTCCAGGCCGTGCTTTCCGCAGTACAGGGAGGACGAGACGACCCCGACCATCGCCGCCGCCTTCGCCTCGCCGCTCTTGGGCAGGCAGTTGTCCAGCTTCCGCAGCGCGGCCTGGTGTCCCACGGTTGTCACGGCCTGGCCATCCCTTCGGATTCGCGGCCACGCATGGCGCAGAGCACGGGCGGATCTTCGATGTGCCCCGCCCCGAGAACTGGATTCCCGCAGGCCGACGCCTCGGCCGGGATGCGCGGCAGGCACGGACTCGCGGGCGTCGGCTGCCCGGCGGCCGGACCCTTCCCCACCCGGACGCCCCAGGTTGCCTGGGCCGCGCCCTTCCCCGCCGTGGTCAGCCGCGTCGACACCCCACCGCCGGCGGGTACGACGTACAGCGCGTTCTCGCCGCTGCAGTCGCTGTCGAAGGCGAGCTGCCCGCCGTCGGGGGAGTACGCGGGACCGACGGCGAAGCCGGCGTCGTCGGTGACCTGGCGGACGTCGGATCCGTCGACGGCCATGCTCCAGATGTCGGCGTCGCCGCCGCGCGTGCTGCTGAACGCGATGCGCCTGCCGTCCGGAGAGTAGGTGGGGTCGGTATCGAACGCGAGGGTGTCGGTCAGTCTGGTCACGTTCCGCCCGGTGTCGGAGTCCATCGCGTACACGTCGGCGTTGCTGTCGCGCAGGCTCGTGAACGCGATCCGCCTGCCGTCCGGCGAGAACGCCGGGCGATAGTCCGTGGATCGATGCGTGGTCAGCCGCCGCAGCCCCGAACCGTCCACTCCCACGACGTAGACGTCCGCGTTGCCGGCGACCAAGCGCGTGAACGCGATCCGCGTGCCGTCGGGGGAGAACGCGGGCTCGATGTCGCGGCCTGGCCCTTCCACGAGCCGGCGCAGGCCCCGTCCGTCGGCGCCGATCAGGTAGACGGCGTCGTTCCCGGACCGGTTCGAGCCGAAGGCGACGGTCGTCCCGTCCGGCGAGAACGCGGGCGAGGAGTCGGTCCCGGGATCCTCGGTCAGCCGGATCCGGCTGCCCCCGGCAAGATCGACGAGGTGCACGTCGGTGTTGCCGTCGATCTCGGCGACGTAGGCGAGGAGCCCGTTGGCCACCGGCGCCGCGGCCGCCGGAGCGACCCACGTGGCGGCGGCCACGAGCGCCCCCACGACGCCCGAGCCCATGATCGTGACCGCATTCACGGACACCAGAGTGCCGCGCCGCCCGCGGGAGGCGAACCCCGCGAACCCCGTGTGACCGCCCATTAACTCCCCACCGATAACAATTGGACCCGAGTCCACAGACCCCCCGCCTTGACGGTGGACCGCCCCCAAAGGTGTCTTGACCTGCATCGATGCTCCCGGACCGGTTCGGCGAGTTGCGGGAACGAAAACCTGACATGTCCGGATCCGTTGACACGGGCGTTAGTGGAGATTAGCGTCACAACAACTCACCTGGCCATGTGGGCGTGATCTGCCGCACGGCCCTGCGTTCGGTGAGGCACCCGTATCCAGGGCCACACCACCGAGGCCCCGTTGGAGGGCAGACACAGCATGGCAAACACCACGAGTCGACGGCGCCTCTGGAAAGTCGTCGTCGCTTCCGCGGCGGTGGCTCTCGTAGTCGCCGGTTGCGGCAAGAGCGTCGACACTGCGACGCAGGGTCAGCCGGCGGCTGACACCACCCAGTCGCAGGCCGAGGCGGCTCCGGAGTCCTCCGGCGCCACCGAGTCCGAGGCCGCCACGGAGACCGAGGCGGCCGGCGAGACTGCGGCCGCTCCGAAGGCCGAAAAGGCCGCTGCCAAGGCGTCCGCGCCGAAGCCGGGCAGCCCCAAGACCGAGACTGCGGCCAAGGAGTCCGCCGCCGAGGCGTCCACTCCGAGCAAGGCCGCCGGCGGCAGCACCACCAAGACGGCGGCCAAGGTTGCGCCGGCCGCCGGGACCGGCGCCGTCGGCAGCAAGGCCGCCGCCACCGGCAAGGCCGCGGCCGTCGAGAAGATCGTCGGCTCGGCCGCGATCTTCGGCGGCAGCGCTCCCTGCAAGCCGGCGACGCTGTCCGAGGTCAACATCGGCAACGTCAGCACGCTGTCCGGCGTGCTCGGCGAACTGTTCTCTCCGGTCGCTCCGGCGCTGGAGACCTGGGTCGCGTCGCAGAACGCCTGCGGCGGTCTGAACGGCCACAAGATCAAGTTCTTCCTGGACGACGACCAGGGCGACCCGGCCACGGCCGCGTCCAAGGTCAACAACATGATCAAGAACAACAAGGTGCTTGCCTTCGTCGGCAACATCCAGGTGCTCACCGTCGACGCGATCGTTCCGACGATCAAGAAGGCCGGCATCCCGGTCATCGGCGCCGACATCACCAACAACCCCTGGTTCACGAACCCGCTGTTCTTCCCGCAGGGCTCCGGCGGACAGTCGGTGGCCTTCGGCTACCTCGACGGTGCGCTGAACTACCACAAGAAGAAGAACGTCGGAAACGTCTACTGCATCGAGGTTCCGCGCGCGTGCGAGCAGATCAACCGCGCCATGAAGGAACTCGCCCCGCAGTTCGGCGCCGAGTTCAAGAAGGACATCCAGGTCTCCATCACCTCGCCGTCCTACGTCCAGCAGTGCCTGGACTTCAAGAACGCGGGCGTCGAGGCCCTGGCCATGACCTTCGACGCGGCCTCGCAGAACCGCCTCGCGCGTTCCTGCACCCAGGTCGGCTTCTTCCCGAAGGTCATGCCGTACCCGCTGGGCGTCGGTAACGAGAAGCAGTTCCTTCAGGGCAACAAGTGGCTCGGCGATGCGTACGTGCCGATGAACCACTTCCCGTGGTTCGGCAACTCGACGGCGGCCGAGAAGTACTGGCAGGCCTCGATCAAGAAGTTCAACCCCGGCTTCACCTCCGGTGGCGCTGCTTCTCTCGGTTGGGCCGCGGGCGCGCTGCTCGTGGCTGCTGCGGCGAACCTGCCCGCGGAGAACCCGACCACGAAGGACCTGCTCGACACCCTCTACAGCTTCAAGGGCCAGAAGTTCACCGAACTCGGTGGCCTGACCGGTCCGCTGGTCTACAACGAGGGTGCCAACCCGGCGATCCCGTACTGCCTCTTCGCCGGCATCGGCAACCCGGAGAACACCGGCTGGACCAAGGCCATCTCCAAGCCGAGCTGCACCAAGGTCCTCGCCCCGAGCGACCCGCAGAACCGCAAGTAGTTCAGCGGTAGTAGGCCTGTCGGGGGCCTGCGGAATTCCGCCGGCCCCCGGCGTGCCACCCCTGGTGAACATGCCTCTACGTCTCCCCATCAACACCCGGAGTGCCCAGTGGACATCAAGGCCCTGAAGAGTCAATGGGATCGCGTCCTCGCCGTCGTGCTGACGATCGCCGGCGCCATCTGTCTCGTTGCGGGCATCCTCGGGGTCAACGACTCCGTACTTCTCGCCGAGCAGACCCGGTACATCACCGCCGGTGGCATCGGAGGCATCTTCCTCCTGGGCCTCGGCGCGACCCTGTGGATCTCTGCCGACCTGAAGGACGAGTGGCGCAAGCTCGACCGCATCGAGCGCGCACTCGGCGAGGGCGTCCTCCGCTGGAGCGACGGCTCGGAGGCGAACGTCGAGACCGCCCGCGTTTCCCGCCGGGCCAAGCCCGCCACCTCGGACGAGGCCACCGACGTCACCGCCAACCTGGCTCACGCCGGTTCGACCCATGAGCGCGGCTAGCCGCACGTCGGGCCGCTCGGAACGAGGCACTGCATCGCGAGGCCACGCCTCGTCGGCGCACGCCTTGCCGTGGGCCCCGCAGCTCCTGGCGGTTTACGCGGTGGTCGTGGTCGTCGGCCTGGTCCTGCTGATCGTCGGGTACTCGATCGTCGCGAACGAGGTCGTCTACGACGACCAGGAGCCCGGCATCACCCTCGCCGTGCTCGGCACCGCGCTCTCGGTCCTCGCCGGCGGTTTCCTCGTGTTGGCCGGGCGTCGCGTGATCGTCCGGCGCCGCGTCGAGGTGTTGGGCCTGGTTCCCGCGGCGACCGCGAAGGTCGTCAGTACCGGCGCCGTGTCGCCGTTCCTCGTCGGTGGTGAGGGCCTGACCCGCTACCACCGGACCGACTGCCCGCTGGCCGCCGGCCGCGATTGGCCCCAGGCCGACGCCGCCGAACACCAGCAGGCCGGCCGCCAGCCGTGTGGAGTGTGCAAGCCATGAGCGAGCTTGCGAGCGAATCAGTGTCACTTTCCGCGAAGCGGATGCGGCCGGCCGATGGGGCCGAGCGAGCTTGTGAGTCGAGGCTCCGGAGGAAGGTCGCATGAGTCAGTTCCTGAACTACCTGGTGCCGGGCATCGCCGACGGGTCGGTGTACGCCCTGGCCGCGCTCGGCCTGGTGCTGACCTACAAGACCTCCGGTGTCTTCAACTTCGCGCACGGTGCCCTCGCGGCCACCGCGGCGTACACGTTCTACGAGGGCTACACCAAGCAGGACCTGCCCTGGCCGGTCGCGTTCCTGATCAGCCTCTTGGTCGTCGGCGTCATCGGCGGTCTGATCCTCGAACGATTGGCCACCCTGCTGTCGTCGGCGGCGACGGTGACCACCGTGGTCGCGACAGTCGGCCTCCTCGTGCTCCTGCAATCGCTGATGACGGCGATCTACGGCGCGGCCGACCTGAAGAGTGGCGACTTTCTGCCAACGAACGGGCCAAGAGTCGGGGACGTGACCGTCTCCTACGGCGAGATGATGATCACCGGCTTCTGTCTCGGTGCCTCCTTCCTGCTCTTCGCGTTCTTCAACCGCAGCCGTGTCGGCAAGGCGATGACCGCGGTCGTCGACGACCCGACCCTGCTCGCGCTGCAGAAGTCGAATCCGGCTGCGGTCCGCCGCCTGTCCTGGATCCTGGGCTCCTCGTTCGCCTCGATCTCGGGCATGCTGCTCGCGCCGAAGCTCGGCGTCTCGGTCAACGTGCTCGTGCTCGTCGTCATCGCGGCCTACGGTGCGGCGGCGGTCGGCCTGTTCGAGAACCTTCCGCTGACGGTCGCCGGGGCCTTCGTCATCGGCATCCTGATCAACTACCTGCCCGCGCAGGCCGAGAAGACCGACAGCCTCTTCCTCGAGCGCATGCCGCGCAACATCCCGTTCGTCGTGCTGCTGTTGGTGTTCCTCTTCGTGCCGGCGAGGCTGTTGACGGAACGAGGAGTACGCAACGCGCGGCGCTTCAAACCCCCGCGGGAGTTCTCGCGGCCGGTCACGGCCGGTGGCCTGGCGGCCTTGCTGCTGCTGCTGGTCATGACGCCGGAGATCGTCGACGAGGTGGACATCCCCGTCTACTCGGCGGCGCTCGGGTACATGATCGTGTTCCTCTCGCTCGGCATGTTGATCTGGATGTCCGGTCAGATTTCCCTGTGCCACCTGGGTTTCGCGGCCCTGGGCGCAACGACCGCCGGGCAGTTGATGACCGAGGGGTTCTGGAGCAAGTTCCCGCCGGACCTGTTGGTGTTCCCGTTCCACATCCCGCTGCCGGGCTTCATGGCGGGGGAGACCCCGCCGTGGTGGCTGGCCGTGCTCATCGGCGGCCTGGTCGTGATTCCGTTCGGCGCGATCGTCGCCATCCCGGCGATCCGTCTGGCCGGCATCTACGTCGCGGTTGCCACCTTCGGCTTCGGCATCCTGCTGCAGCAGGCGTTCTACTACTCGCCGGCGATGTTCGACATCGCGGCGCTGGTGCAGGTGCCGCGGCCCGGCGAGCTCTACTCGGTCCCGCCGAACGCAGACGCGTTGGACAAGGACCCGAACGCGCTGCCGATCGAAGGCACCGTCCAGGGCATGTTCGGTGTCGACTTCTCGAACGACAAGAACTACTACTACCTCGCCTTGGCAGTGGTCGTTCTCATGGCGGCGATCGTGCTCCTGGTTCGCAACAGCCGCCTCGGCGCGCTGCTGCGCGCCATGGCCGGCTCGCCGGTCGCCCTGTCCGCACACGGTGCGAACACGAACGTCATGCGCATCGTGGTGTTCTGCCTCTCGGCCTTCATGGCCGGCATCGGCGGTGCGGTGATCGGTGGCGTCACCCAGTCGGTGTCCGGCTCGCCGGGCGGCATCTTCGACTACACCGTTTCCCTGGTGTTCGTCGCGGTCCTCGGCTTCTGCGGCCGCCGGCCGATCCTGTCCCCGCTGCTCGCGGCGGTGGCGTTCCAGATCGTCAAGATCTACCCGCCGTTCGACGACCCGACCGCGATCAAGTACCGCGGCGTGGCCTTCGGAGCGCTGGCGATCCTGGTGGCGATCTGGCCCGCCATCAACTGGGGCCGCCTCACCAGCGGACTGCGGGCGCAACAGCGCCTCGACACCCCGGGGCCCGGGGGCGGGGGCAGGGCGGACTACGGCGAAGAAGTACGGCCGATCAAGGTCGTCGACGATCTGTCGGAGCGCGTCCTGGTGGGCAGTGGCACCGGCGGCGGGAAGGGACTGGCGCCATGAGCATCGACCTCGACGTCAAGAACGTGACGGTCCGCTTCGGTGGCATCGTCGCGGTCAACGACGCCACCGTGTACGCCAAGGGCGGTGAGATCACCGGCTTGATCGGACCGAACGGCGCGGGCAAGACCACCTTCTTCAACGCCTGCACCGGACGCAACAGTCCGCAGTCCGGAACGATCCGCCTCGGCGACAAGGACCTGCACGGCATGCGGCCCTCGCACCGTGCGCACCACGGCCTCGGCCGCACCTTCCAGCGCATGGAGCTGTTCGACGATCTGACGGTCCGTGAGAACGTGCGGACCGGACCGGCGGCGTTCTTCTCCAGTTCCCGTCCGCTCGGCCTGATCTACTCCACGCGCAAGGAGACCCGCCAGATCAACCAGGTGGCCGAGGAGTCGATGGAGCACTGCAGCATCGGGCACCTGGCCAACAAGACCGTGGGCGACCTGTCCACCGGTCAGCGCCGCCTGGTGGAACTGGCGCGGGCCATCGCCACGCCGTTCAAGTTCCTGCTTCTGGACGAGCCGTCCTCCGGCCTAGACGTGCAGGAGTCCACGGCGTTCGGCAAGGTTCTGCAGGACTGGGTGGCCGAGACCGGCAACGGCATCCTGATCGTGGAGCACGACATGCCGTTGGTGGCGGAGATCTGCCAGCAGATCTACGTGCTCGACTTCGGAAAGATCATCTACAGCGGCACCACCAAGGAGGCTCTCGCCAGCCCCTTGGTCAAGGCCGCCTACCTCGGCGAGATGGTGGACGCCCATGCTTGAGCTTCGGAACATCACCGCCGGGTACGGCACGGTCACGGTCCTTCGCGACGTGACGCTGACCGTGCCGGACAACGCAGTCGTGGCCCTGCTCGGTCCCAACGGCGCGGGCAAGACGACGCTGCTGCGCGTGGCGTGCGGAATGATCCGGCCCACCAGTGGCACCATCCTCGTCGACGGGGAAGATGTAACGGGTGCCCCTCCGCACAAGATTGCACAACGGGGAATCATCCACGTTCCCGAAGGCCGCGGCATTTTCCCCTCGCTCACGGTGCAGGACAACATTCTCCTGCAGGCTCCACCGGGCGAATTCAAGAAGGCGTTCAAGACCGCCACCGAAACGTTTCCCCGATTGGGCGAGCGGGCGAAGCAGATTTCGCGCACCATGAGTGGTGGCGAGCAGCAGATGTTGGCGTTGAGCCATGCCTACGTGAGCAATCCGCACGTGGTGTTGCTCGACGAAGTTTCCATGGGTCTGGCACCAAAGATCGTCGAGGAGATCTTTCAATATCTGACCGATCTCGGACGGCAGGGCGTCGCCCAATTGCTCGTCGAGCAATACGTCGGTCAGGCGCTGAAAATGGCAGATTACGTTTACATCCTCGACAGAGGACGGATCAGTTTCGCCGGAGAACCCGGTGAAATTTCGGAGGAGACCATCATGAACAGCTACCTCGGATCGTTGGCGTCGTGAGGGCGCCTCGTTGGGCAGTGGCCCTCACCGCGACGGGCGTGGTGGGCGGCGCGACGATGGCCCTCGCCCTGCCCGGAGCGGCGCTCGCGGACGACGCGACGCGCTTCAACCTCACGGCGCGTGCCGACGCGTTCTACTTCCAGGTCGACGGCGACGAGATTCCCGCCTCGCCGAAGAACGACGCGGGTTCGGCGACCGCATCGGTGTCGACGAACAACAGCGGCGGTAGCAAGTCCTTCGCCGGCGCGCCGTTCTACGGCAACACCGTGCAGACCCTGCCCGGCACGATCAACGGCGTGCCGAATCAGTTCGGCGCGGCCGAACTGCAGATCCCGTTCGCGCAGCTCCCCGGCTACGTCGCGGTGAACTCCACCGAGGCGCAGACGAAGAAGTCCGAGGAGGGCCAGTACTACCGCGTCGCCGCGGAGGCCCTGCAGACCTCGGGCAAGTCCTCGGCGTTCTACGGCGCCCCGGCGGCGTTCCCGGCGCCGAACCAGCAGCAGACGGCCACCGCGGAGACCAAGAGCGAGGGCTCCAACGTCGTCGCCTCGGCCTTCGGCAGCTCGCAGGGCATCGTCACCGGCCCGTTGGAGATCGCCAACTCGTCGGCGACCGCCACGATCAGCCAGGTGGCCGGCGAGGCACCGAAGATCGAGAGCAAGACGTTCGGCAAGTTCGCGGTCGCCGGCCAGGAGTTCGGCTTCGACCAGAGCGGGTTCAAGTACCTTGGTCAGGGCCAGTCCAGCGAGGACGCGGTCAAGCAGGCCAACGAGGCGCTGAAGGCGGCCAACATCCAGTTGGCGCTCGCTCCGGTCATTCAGGAGAAGACCGACAGCGGCGGCACCCGGTACACCATCGGCGGTCTGATGGTCACCACGACCCAGGACAGCCCGTCGGGTGCCGGCAAGTTCACCTTCACCTACATCATCGGCCGCGCCTCCATCAGCGCGGACGTTGCCAAGCTGGGCCTCTCGACCAGCGCCGGCACCGAGAAGTCGAACACGGCGGCGACCACCACGGGCACCACCGTGTCGTCCACGCCGGCCGACACCAAGGCGTCCTCTTCGACTGGCGCTTCGTCGACGACCTCGACGATCGACAGCCTGGCTCCGGCCGACCTGGCCGAGGAGTCCGCGGCCGCGCCGACGACGGTGTCGACGCTCGCCGAGGACGGTTCGATCGCCTCGACGGTCACCGAGTCGGCGGCCGAGTCGACGGGCGACGAGATCGTTCAGCCGAGCAGCGACGAGCCGCTGAAGACCCTCGGGTTCGTCCAGGCCGCGCAGCAGAACCCGGGCGGCAGCAGCATGCTGCTGTACATGGTCCTCGTTGCCGCCGGTGCCGCCCTCGTGGGTGGGCCGTTCCTGTTCAGCCGCTTCGCGGTGGTGGCGAAGGGCTAGGCACAACCGACAGCGCCCGCCGGTCGAACCGACCGGCGGGCGCTGTCGCCTTTGTCGACTTCTAGATGGGCTTGCGTTCGAGGACGCGATCGGTCAGGTCGGTCGTGCGCTCGCCCAGCCGGGGGTCCCAGGCGCGGTTGCCGACGAAGCCGAGCGCCTCGGAGATCTGAATCGCGATGGGCCGCTCGTCCTTTGCCGCCAGGGCTGCAATCTGCGCGGTGCGCAGAGCCTCGGCCTGCAGCAGCAGCCCGAGCTGGATTCGCGTGTTCAGGGTTCGCTCGCCCTTCGGGTCCGACGAGTCGTAGAGGGTGTTCGACGCGCGGGCGAGCGCGACCGCGAGGCCGCCGAGAGCGGCGCCGTTGCCCTGCGGAATGGCGTCGAGAACGGCCTTGCCCGTCGGAATGTTCGCGGACTTCACGGTGGACAGCCACGCCTCGAAGGCCTGCTCGGGCCGCTGCTCCTGGTACTCGCGCGCTGCGACCGTCGGGGCCGGACTGGCAAGTGGCTTGCCGGCCTCGATGCCGTCGAACACCGGAACCTCGGGCACGCGGGTGAACTCGATGTGCTGACCGATGGGGTCGCGTCCGCGGAACTGGTCGAGGTCGGACTTGGCCAGGTCGTAGTACCGGTCGGCGATCTGACGCAGCCGCTGAATCTGGAACTGGATCTGCTTGCGCAGGTCGTCGGACTCGACTCCGCTGCCGAGCTTCGCCAGCCGTGCCGTGTCCGCGTAGATCTCGAAGGTGTCCTTGAAGTTGTCCAGCGCCCGCGGCGCCGGCCCGAACGCGGCCTGCTTCGCGAGGAAGTCGCGTGCCTCCATGTACCTGCCGAAGGCCTGGTCCGCGGCCTGTGCCATCGCCTCGTTGGTGGTCTTGCCCTCGCTCCAGTCGTAGACCACCTTGAGGTAGTCCAGAGTGCCCTGGCTGGCTCCGGCGAGGCCCGTCGTGACCTGGTTCTGCCACTGGTCGGCAGGGGACTGCGGCTCGTCCTTGACGACGGACGCCGCCGAGTCGTCCCCGCGGGTTCCGTACCAGGCGCCGCCACCGGCGGCGAGCGCCACCACCAACGCGGCGGCAGCCCACGTGGTGGGCCGTTGCCACGGAGACTTCCGGGGTGGCTTCTTCGCCATGAACCGTCCTCCAGACCTAGCGCGGATCGCGCAGTTTCGCGGCGGGCCAACACACGGCCTCGCCGGCCGAGCTTCGAACGTCGATCACCAGCGCCACCCAGTCGCCTGCGAATCCGCCGCCGACCATGCGCGCCTTCGTCCCGGACTCCAGCGGGCGGGGCGAGCGGCCCCGCCATTCAATCCGTCGCTTGTCCGGCATCACCAGCGTTGCCCGGTAGAAGTGTCCGGTGCCGCGGCGCCACGCGGCCCAGGCGCGACCCTGCGGGGGAGCCGCACGCTCTACTTCGTCCAGGCGCACGATCGTAGATTGCTCGAGCTTCTCGGGCCTGCGAATCGAGCGCAGCGCGCGGTACGGCGCAAGGCCCGGCCCCCAGCCGAAGCCGATGAAGACGAGGAACGCCAGGAAGACGCCGAACAGGGCGTCGCCCCAGGCCTTGTTCTTGGCGCCGACGTCGTCGGCGAGGACCACGCGGCCGGCCTTGTCCTCGACCACGTCGAGGCGGTCGCCGACCTTCGGGACCAGCTTCGGGTTGTCCAGTTCGACGGCGCGGTTCTCCAGTTGGACGGTGAACCGACTGCCCACGTTCGCCGGTTCGACCTCCAGCACCTGCGCCGTCTGCACCTTCCCCAGCTCGCGGAGCTTCTCTTCGTAGCTGTAGGTGTTCGCAGTCGAGAGGGGGACAAAGATGGCGGCGGCGAGAAACGCGCCGCCCAGACCCCACCAGCGCAGCCACTGCCGCCCGGCGGCACGCTGCACCACGTCTCCGCGCTCGCGGCCGATGACCAGCTTCGACCAGGCGTTCCGATCCACCACCCCATGCTAACGCTCGTTAACGTCGCGTGTCCGCATGTGAGCGTCGAGATCTCGGCTGGAAGCTCTTCCTGTCGGCGTAAGTCGCCGCTAACATCTGGAGCAGTACGTCAACCGTACGCCAGCAGGGCAGATGCGCTGAAGGTGCACGATCGGTAACTGCGGTGCCGGGACGCTCCGCAGGACAGAACCCACCGAAAGGGGCGCGAGTGGCTGCGTCCATGCAGGACCTGCTGGCCGATCTCGCCGCCGAGACCGAGGTACTCGAAGGACTGCTCGCCGGGCTCCCCGCGGACGTCTGGGAGCTGCCGACGCCCGCTGCCGGCTGGGCCATCCGAGACCAGATCAGCCATCTCGCGTTCTTCGACGAGATGAGCGTGCTGGCGATGACCGACGCGGAGGCCTTTCGCCTGGCCGCCGACGAGCAGATCGCCGGCGGCATGGACTTCCCGGACCGCCTGGCCGCCCAGCAGCGGTCGATGCCGGTGGCGGACCTGCACTCCTGGTTTCGGCAGGCTCGGCGGGACCTGCTCGCGCAGGCGGGCACCCGCGACGCCGGCGAACGAGTCCCCTGGTACGGCCCCGCGATGAGCCTGGCGTCCTGCATCACCGCGCGGATCATGGAGACGTGGGCACACGGCCAGGACGTCGCGGACACCCTCGGCGTGCACCGCGAGCCCACCGCCCGTCTCAAGCACGTCGCGCACCTCGGCGTCCGCGCGCTGCCCTACGCCTACGGCGTCCGCCGGCTGCCCGTTCCGGAAACCCCGATCCGGGTCGAGTTGCTCGCCCCGGACGGCGGCACGTGGACCTGGGGCCCGGAGGACGCGGTGGACCGGGTCACGGGCAACGCCCTGGACTTCTGTCTGGTCGTCACCCAGCGCCGCAACCGCGCGGACACGGGCCTGAAGGTCGAGGGCCCGGTCGCGACGGAGTGGCTGGGCATCGCCCAGGCCTTTGCCGGCGCCGCCGGCCCCGGCCGCCCCCCGGCGTCCAGCGTCGACCTGCCCCGCCCGCCCGCCCGCACGGCGACCGGGTCTCTGGTATCGGCCGGCGAGGCCTAGAACCCCCACCGGTTGGCGAACTGACGGACCATCGGACGCCAATCCGATTCTCGAGCGCCGGCGAAGCATGGTCGACCGCCCGACACCATGGAGCGCCGATGACCACCGCCTACCGCCTGCCGTTCGTACTCGCCACCACAGCGAGTGTGGCCCTTGCGCTGCTGCCCGCCACGACCGTGCACGCCGCCGCCGCGCGCGACGAGGTCAGCGGCAAGGGCGTGTCGCCCATCGCGGCGTTCGAGTTCTCCGGGTTCAACCTGGGCACGACGCCGGACAAGCCGGCAGGCGGGCAGTGGCAGGCGACGAACCCCCTCGTAGACTTCAAGGGACCGATCACCTGTCTGCACGTCGACGGCAACCGCGCCGGGTTCGTCTACCCGATCGAGCAGGGCAGCAAGCCCGAGGCCGCGGTTGGTCAGGCGGTGCTCATCTTCATCGAGGACAACGGCGACTCCGGCGACAAGATGGGCTTCGTCGGCCCCGCGCCCGCCTCGTCCTTCGGCAGCGACTGCGCCCCCGGCCCGACGCCGGTGGCCATCACCGAGGGCGGTGTCACGGTCCGCGACGCCAAGTAGTTCTCGGCGTCGCTAGAGCGCGACGACTGTGAGAACCGATTCGAGGCCGCGGAAGTCCTCGGGGTTTCGCGTGTCAGCGGGACGCCCAGGACGGATGCCGTTGCGGCGATCATGAGGTCTTGGCGCCGGGGCCGCGGGTTCCGGCCGGACGCGAGGACCAACCCGACCAGGTGCGTGAAGCGTTGCGCCTCGGCGACACCGAACGGCAGTGGATCGAAGATCTCCTGCGCACGCTGCAGACGCTCCGCGCGAATGGGCCGGCTGGCGGCGTCGGCGGTGTGCAGGCCGAGCCCGAGCTCGGCCAAGGTGACCGCCGAGATTCGCGAGCGCGTCGGCAACGCCCCCGCAGAGATCGCGTCGAGGTCGATCAGGACGGACGTGTCGAGCAGGCCGAGCGACACCCGCTCACTCACCGATGCGGTCCGACCGGAACAGTGCGTCGGCCTCGACGCGCATCGCCGCGAGGGAATCTCCGCGTAGGCCGTTGAAGGCCTTGACGAGTTGCTCTGCGGTGGGATCTGGCCGGCTGCGCACCGGGCGGAGTTCCCCGACCGGTACGCCGTTGCGGGTGATCACGAAGTCTTCGCCCGCCTCCAGCGCGTCCATGACCCCGGCGCTGCCGTTGCGCAGCTCGGCCTGGCTGATCGTCCTGGTCACGACATCACGATAGCAAGCGGTGCTATCAGACGCTATACGTTGGCGGCCGCGACGACCCCGGTCAACGCGGAAACTCTTGCGGGCGAACTCTCCGATCTCCTCGATCCAGCGCGGCGAGCGTGGGGCGGAGGCGACCGGGTCGCGGTCGGCGCGGGTCTGCATCGAGGCGTCACGGTCCACGACGCCGGGTAGGTCTAGGAGGCGATCCGGCCAGGGTCGTCGAGCAAATGCGCGTTCGAGTCGACCGAACCGTGAATCGGTCGCACGTGAACGAGCCCGTCGGCGACGTCCACGACGAGCGCTACCGCTCGAACCTCTCCGGAACCTACGAGGATGTGGCTCCCCACTCGAACGACGGCGGGGTCCTCTGCCGAGTCCAAAAACGCCCACGGCAGGTCGGTATCGTCGACGCAGTTGAGGTCCACGACCAGGTCGACGTCCGAGGTCGTCACGTCGTCATCCCTCCGCTAGCCATCGGTTTGATGGTACGGGTTGGACAGAGTGTCGTGCGGCGTCGCAAGCAGCGCCGCGAGCCGTTCGTCTAGGTCTCCGCCGAACGCGATCGTGACGTGCGGCGTACGAAAGGTCGGCCACACTTCGAACCCCGCGGCGCGCAGGTCGGCGACGCGATAACAGGCTAGGAGTGGGAAGCGTTCGAGGCGATCGCCCGCCAGGTCGTCGACTTCGGCCGCGTTGCGTGCAAAAAACGCAGACAAACCCCAGCGAGCCCAGGCGGGATAACGCCGCCGAAACGCCTCGGCCTGGTGCCGCCCGGTCGCGAAGGCGCCGAGGTCGTCGCCTCGGAGGACAAGGACGGCGTCGTCGGGTAGCGGCGCGCGGCGTATGCGCGGCAGCGAGGCATCGGTCACCACGCGAGCATGCCGTCACGGACCGACAGTTCCTCCGGATGCGGGCCGACAGACGCTGCGGCTGCCGTTAGGCGCCGTCCAGCCGGTAGACGTCAGCAGCTCGAGGAAGACGCATCCGCTGCTGGTGCTGCCCCTCTGCCCGGGTCGGAAGGTGAGCCCTACCGTCAAGCCGCCGAGGGATTCGTTGCGGATGTTGCCGAGTCCACGCAGCACCAGTTCGGATGTGATCTGGCCGCGGGCAACCTCGGCCGCGACGTGGGACAGCGCCGCCTCCAGCAGCTTGGCGGCGGTGAAGGTGATGATCGACGCGCCGTCGGGCGGTGTCCCGGGCGTCCAGCGCGCCAGCACGCGGTGGTAGTCGCGCAGGCCGGGTGTGTCCTTCTGCGTCCACGGGGCGTTGCCGGTGGCGGTCGCAAGGCCGAACTTACGGACGAGTGGATCGGCCGCCTGGCCGGGGCTGATCAGGCCTGCCAACGAGGCGAGCAACGGCCGATAGCCCACGGCGTCGCAGGAGCGCGCTAGCCGGCCGATCGACGCCCCGTCGAGGAAGACGGCCAGTTGGTCCACGCCGGCATTGCGAGCGTTCAGGCAGGCGCCCGTGTACTCGACCTGCGTGACCGACGCCGGCGCGGAGTAGACCAACTCGGCGCTCGCCGCAGGGGCGCCGGTTTCGAAGTAGCCGGCGACCTCGGTGCACTCCGGGATCTCGACGCAGTGGATCAACCCGACCTTGCGCTTGCCTTGCTGGACACCGTTGCGGATCAATCCGAAGACCTGGTCGACGACGGCGGCGCTCTCCAGGAACACCCACGGGTTCTCCCGCCATCGCTTGAAGCCGGGTCCACCGACTGCGGGGACCTTCGCGGCCGCAATCGCCTGCAGGAAGCCGGCGGGGGTGGTGACCACCGGGGCAACGAAGGCCACCACGCCATGGCGTTCCACCATGTCCTGCACCAGATAGGCAGAACGAGCGGGGTCTCCGCCGTCGTCCGCGCTGTAGACCGTCACCGGATGACAGGCCAGACCGCCACGGGCGTTGAGGTCCTGCGCCCAAGCCTTCAAGACCTTCGGCATGTTTCCGGTGATCGGAGCGATCACCCCGGAGAAGAAGCCGACGTGCCCGACGGCCACCGGTGCAAGTCCCGCCCCGCAGGCAACTGCGCCGGGCGAGGGAACGGTGGGCCTGGTGGGTCTCGGTTCGTCGGCCGCCGGCGCTGCCAGGGGCTCCTGCGCATCCGGTACCGGCGGCCGAACCGGGGCTGGTGCGACGCCGGCAGCGCCTGCGATGACACCGGCGAGGGGACTGCCGTTCGCACGGTCCGCCTGCCGGCTGCCGGAAGCCGTTCGTATGTCGGCCAGCGCGCGAAGGGACTCCGGCGACAGTGCGACCGTGTCGCGGGACGCCTGCGCGACCACGCGCTCGTGGTCCACTCGCGACCCGCACCCGGAGATCGCCAACCCGAACGACACCACGACCGCGGCGATTCGCGCGGGGCCACTCCGCCTCACTGGAGCTTCACACGTCGATCGTGGTCGCAGTGCCGCGTCGGCGTAAGGTCCCGTCCTGCATGGAAATCCTCCTGGAAGGGGCTGCATGGTGGGTCCGCTCACGGACGACGCACCCCTGGGCCCCGTCCGGGACCGCGAGGCCTTTTTCGCCGCCGCCTACCAGTTGCTCGCCGAACGTGGATCCGAGGCAGTGACGGTTGGTGCCCTGTGCCAACGCATGCACGCCACCAGGGGCTCGTTCTATCACCGCTTTCCGACCCTTCCGGCCTTCGTCGCCGCGTTCACCGAGCGGTGGCAGCAGGGCCGGATGGCATGGGCGATCGACTGCGACGCGGTCGACGATCCGCTGCGGCGCTACGAGAAAATCGTCAACGAGAGCCTGGAGTTCCTGTTCACTCCCGGCGAGGCGGCGATCCGCGCATGGGGAAGCACGGAGCCGCTCGTGGGAGCGGCGCTGGCCGTCACGCATGCGACTGCGGATGCAGTGGCGACGAGGACGTTGGAGCAAGTCGTCGGCGACCCGGAACTAGCCGCGCTGCTGCAGATTTGCAGTGTGTGCGCCGTCATCGGTCTGTCGCTCCGTGCAGAACAAGCCCCCGATCCCGCCCGGTTTCTTGCCATTGCTCGGGAGTACGCGCGCCGGTCCGTCGGAGTCGAGACCGAACTGGTCGAGATCAACGGCCGGGTGCGGTTCCGGTTCCTCGACGACGTGTTGCTCCCGGGCGGTCTGCCCTGGACTTCGCCGGACGTGCACGTTCTCGCGTGGACCGCGGACGAGGCACGGCCGCCTGCAGTCGTCTCGACCGGGACGACGCGTACGCGGGAGGACTACTTCCGTGTGGCGAGAGAACTCCTGGCCGAGCGGGGGTCTGACGGTCTGACAGTCGACGCGCTGTGCGACAGGCTAGAAGTGACCAAGGGGTCGTTCCGGTGGCATTTCTCGGACATGCAGACCTTCGTCGAGTCGCTGGCCTCTCACTGGGTGCAGTGCCACGGCACCTTGCTCGCAGGGACTGTCGCCGAGCCCGACTCGGCACTACAGCTCGCGACGCTGCTCCAACGCCTGCTCCGCGCTCCAGATCCGGCCGAGACTGCCTTTCGGGCCTGGGCGCACGCCGAACCGACCGTCGGCGAAGCGCTGCGCGAGATCGACCGGCGGACCCGGGAGGCCTTCGCCGCGACGATCCGTGCGGCCACGAGCGACCCGGCTGCCGATCTGCTGGCCGATGGTCTGCTGGGAGCGGCCATCGGCCTAAACCATCTGCCGGGCGTGGATCCCGACACCGCGGCGCGGGTCATTCTGGTGTTCGCGCGCACCTACCTGCGAATCGACGCGAGGTTGGAGGTCGAAGACGATCGACCTCGGTTCGTCGTCGAACGACCGGGCTAATCAGAGGCTCTTGCGGATGAACTCGCCAATCTCCTCGATCGCGTCCTGACCCTCCGTCAGGATCGGGGCGAAAAGGGGCCAGATGTGGAATTGGCCCTCGCCGACGACGAGGCGGGCCTCGCCGCCGGCCGCGCGGGCGCCGTCGACGATGCGAACGGCGTCGTCGTGCATGATCTCCTCGCTCCCGACGAGCACCAGCAGCGGTGGGAGGCCGGACAGGTCCGTGAGGGCGGGGGAGAGGTAGCGGGAAGCGACCGGGGTCTCGCCCGCGTACAGGCCGCCCAGCGCCGCGAGCATCGGGGCGGAGGCGACGGGGTCGCGGTCGGCCCGGGTCTGCACCGATTCGCCGGACAGGGTCAGGTCCGCCATGGGCGAGACCAGGACACCGGCGGCGGGCATGGGGTCGCCGTCGTCGTGCAGTGCCAAGAGGGTTGCCGCGGCGAGCGCGCCGCCCGCAGAGTCGCCGCCGACGACGATGCTCGCCGCCGTCCGACCCTGCGTCAGAAGCCAGCGGTAGGAGGCCTTCGCGTCGTCGAGCGCGGCGGGGTACTGGTTCTCGGGTGCCAGGCGGTAGTCGACCAAGAGCACCGACGCGCCCGACGCCGCGGAGAGCGCGGCGCCGAAGGAGCGGTAGGCCGTAGAAGAGCCGAAGCAGTAGCCACCGGAGTGGGTCCAGAGCACAACCGCGTCGGTGGACGCGCCCGCGGCGGTGACCAGCAGCGCGGGGCACCCACCTGCGTCGACCGACTCGATCGTCGCATCGGCGGGGATCGGGAAGCCGGCGAGCATCTCGTCGAATCCGATCCGCCATTCCACCGGGCCGGCGGGCGGAAGCAGACCTGCGGCCAGTCCTTCCCACATCTCGCGGACCTTGGCCAATTCGGCGCTGCTCATCGCGGTTTCCCTCCGTAGCTGAGAATCTGGGCTATCCGATGCACAGTTGGCCCCCGTCGACGGTCAGCGAGGACCCGGTGACGAACGAGGCGTCGTCCGAGGCCAGGAACGCGGCCGCGGCGGCCACGTCGTCGCTTTCGCCGAGACGACGCAGGACGATGTCGCGGTCGACGGGCCCCACGGGTACGTCCACCCGGGTCATCGACGTGTCGATCACGCCTGGATGCAGGGCGCAGACGCGGATGCCCTTGCCGCCCAGCTCCTTGGCGAGGGAGTAGGTGAGCAGCCGCACCGCGCCCTTGGCGGCGCAGTAGGCCGAGATGCCGGGCACGCCACGCAGGCCGCCGATCGAGGACAGGTTGATCACGACGCCCCCGCGGTCGGCGGCGATCATCGACCGCACTGCGGCCTGCGTCGCGAAGAAGGCGCCCTTGAGATTGACGTTCATGACCGCGTCGTAGTCGGCCTCGCTCATGTCGACGAGGCGTGCGGCGCGGAGCAGGCCGGCGTTGTTCACCAGTACGTCCACGCCACCGAGTCCTTCTGCTGTGGCGACGACGGACTGCAGGTCGACGAGGTTGGTGACGTCGCAGCGCACGAACACCGCGACGCCGCCGCGTGTCCCGATCAGTTCGTGCGTCGGGGTTCCGCCTTCGCGCGGCGCGGGACTCAGGTCCGCGACGACGACGCGTGCGCCCTCGTCGGCGAATCGCATCGCGATCGCGCGGCCGATCGCGCTGGAACCCCCCGTGACGATGGCGACCTTGCCCGCCAGCCGGGTCATCGCTGCGCCGTCAGCACGATCGACGCGCCGTTGGCTCCGAGCCCCAGCACCGCGGTTTGACCGACGCGGGCGCCGGGGACCTGCCGCTGGCCGGCCTGCCCTCGCAGTTGCCAGACCAATTCGCACACCTGCAACACGCCTTGAGCGGTGGTGGCCTCCCCGAAGGACAGGAAGCCGCCGCTGGGGTTGATCGGAAGCTTGCCTGCAATGCCGAACTCGCCCCGTTCCAGCATCCAGTCCGCCTGGCCGGGCTCGAGGAACCCGAAGCTCTCCGGCCACGCGAGCACGTGCCACGCGGTGTTGTCCGCCATCTCGAGTAGGTCGACGTCGGCGGTGCCGAGGCCCGCCGCGTGCAGCGCTCCCGCAACGGCTCCGGCCACTTCGCTGGTGTGCGGCACGTCGAGGAGCCCGACGTTCTGCGAGACGGTAGGCACCCGGATCGCAGGGTCGCCGAATCGGCCCGTGGCGACTGCGGAGCCGGCGACCCGGACCAGCGGGACGCCGAGGCGGCGGGCGGCCGCCTCGGATCCGAGGACGATGGCCGCGGCGCCGTCGCTGACCGCGCAGATCTCCAGCAGGTGCAGGGGGTCGGACACCATGGGGGAGGCGAACACGTCGGCCACGGTGGACTCGCTGCGGAACCGCGCGCGAGGATTGGCCAGCGCGTGACGGCGCATCAGTACCGCGGCTGCGGCGAGGGTTTCGGCCGTGGTGCCGTGGTCGTGCATCCGCCGACGGGCCTCGAGTGCCCAGTACGCGGGGTTCGTCGCGCCGACGGCGACCCAGCGCACGAAGTCGCTGTCGGTGATGTCGTCGGACCCGCCGGGCGGGCGCGGGATGAAGCCCTTGGGCATCTTCTCCGCACCAAGCGCCGCGACGATCTCCGCCTGACCGCTGGCGATCATCGCCGCGGCCGTGTGGACCGCGATGCCGCCGGCCGCGCAGCCACCACCGACGTTCACGGCTGCGGCGCCGTTCTCCGCGACGGTCTGCAGGACTTCGTTCGCGTGCAGGCCCCAGCCCATGCCGCCCTCGAACCGAGAGCTCGCGGCGACCAGGCCCTGCAGATCCCGCCAGGCGAAACCGGCGTCGCGCATCGCGTAGCCCAGCGTTTCCACCGCGAGCTGCAGCTGGGATTTCCCGGGCCACTTCCCCCACGGGTGCGCCGCGACGCCGAGCACGTACACCCCGGTCATGCGGAGCCGCCGGCGGGGGCGTAGGCGTAGGTGACCGTCGCGGTGTCCTCGTCGCGCGCGAGGACCTTGGTGACGAGTTCCAGTGGCATGTCGATGCGCAGTTCGTCGGCCGTGCAGCCGGTGATCATGGCCAGGACCCGCAGCCCTTCGGGAAGGTCGACCACCCCGATGACGTAGGGCGTCCAGTCGTCGACCTGGAACGGTGCCGGGGGCCGATAGCGCTGCACGGTCCAGCTGAACAGCGTTCCCCGACGGCCCATCAGGACCTCGTCGACGGTCTTGTCGTCGCACTCGGGATGGCGGCAGGACAGGCTGCGGGGGAAGTAGTGGCTGCCGCATCCGCTGCAGCGGGTTCCCACGAGCGCCACCCCGTGGGGATCCTCGCGGAAAAGGTCGTCGGCCACGTGGACGGTCGTCATCGGGAGAGGATGTCTCTGGTCTCGGTGAAGTACAGGCGCCCGTTCTCGACGTCGGTCACCGTCACCTCGTGCCGCACGTACCGGCGCTCGCGCTTCACGAACTTGTCCACGGCCCTCGTGGTGATCCGCACGGTGGCGCCGACGGGGATCGGCTCGTGGATCTGCGAGTCGTGGAAGGTGTGGATCGAACCGATCGCGAACGGCTTGGTGTGGTCGAACTGCACGGAGAGCACGAAGTGCGAGACCAACATCGGCGGGACGATCGCGTCGCCGAACGGGGATTCCCCGTGGGTGTACCAGGAGTTCATCAGCCACCCCTCGTACCAGGGGTTGTAGTCCTCCACGCCGTCGGCGTAGAGGATGACCAACTCGGGTGTGAGGTGCAGGTCGCGGGACAGTTCGTCGCCGATCTCCACCATGTCCCAGTACGTCTCGCACTTCTCGTTGAGGCTGGAGACGAAGGCGCGGGTCTGCGCGATCTGCAGATCGGTCATCGGGCGGAGCGAATCGGTGGCCGCAGTTTCAGACATCGACGTCCACCTCCACGAATCCGACGGTCTTGTTCTCCCCTGCGGCGTTCCGCGCCCACACGTCCACGGTGAAGCGGTAGCCGTCGCCCTTGGGCACCTTCTCGCGGACCGTCCCGCCGGTCTCGATCTCCTCGTTGGCGACCGTCGCGGCGACGTACTTGCAGGAGATCCGAGCGCCCCGGAAGAAGCTCGCCCCGAAGTGGTTCACGCACATCTCGGCGATGTAGGCACTGGACATCTCGCCCGTCTGGATGGGGTTGGGCAGGCCCGTCTCGGCGGCGTAGACGGGGTCCCAGTGATTGGGGTTGAACCGACCCCACAGTCGCGAGCCCATCAACTGGATCGCGGCCTTCTTCTTCACCCCGATCAGTTCGTGCCCGATCGGGGTGTCCCGATCGATCAGCCCGTGGGCGGCGGGTGCGCCGTCGTGCGTCGTCTGCATGTCAGCCTTCCTCGGCCAGTCGTGCCGTTGCCGCCTGCGCGAGCAGGAACTTCCGTGGGCGGCCGCTCGGGGTCAGCGGGATGTCGGCCGCGTCGACGAAGAACACGTGTTTGGGCACCTTGAAGCGCGCCAGACCGGCCGCGACGAGATCCCTGAGCTCCTCGGCCTCGACGTGTGCGCCGGGGCGGCGCACCACGAAGGCCGCGCCGGTCTCGCCCATCTTCGGATCGGGGACCGGCACCACGAAGGCCTGCGCGACGCCGGGATGGGCGAGCAGAACGTCCTCGGCCTCTTTCGGAACGACCTGCTCCCCACCGCAGCGGTAGCAGTCCTTGGTCCTGCCGATCAGCACGACGTGGTCGTCGTCGTCCAGCAGGCCCAGGTCGCCGGTGCGTAGCCAGCCGTCGGCCGTGAACGCCGCGTCGGTCGCCGCCGGGTTGTCCCAGTACCCGGCCGTCACCCCGGGGCCGAACGCCTGCAGTTCCCCGGCAACGTTCCGCCCGAGGTCCCGCCCGGTCTGCGGGTCGACGACGCGGTAGACGACCAGACGCCCGCCGAGCGCGGGTTCGCCGGCCACGCCGACGTCGCGCAGGCGCCCGTTGGTGGTGCGGCGTCGGTGTCCCGGGTCGTCGGGGCGGGTAACCGTCGTGGAGGCGGTGGTCTCGGACATGCCGTACCCGGTGGTGACCTCGACGCCCGGCAGTTCGGCCTCGATGCGATCCCACAGCCCCGGCGGGCTCGCGGTGCCCGATGAGATCAACGAGCCGAGCGAACTCAGGTCCGCGCCCCGCTGCCGCTGGGCGTCGAGAATCGCCTGGGTCATCAGCGGGATGGCGAGCAGGTCGGTGGCGCGATGGCGCTCGATGGCGTCGAGGGAGGCCTCCGGGTCGAACGAGACGTGCGGCACGATTGCGCCGCCGACAAACAGCGCGGGCAGCAGGCCCTCGACGTAGCCGAACACGTGATACATCGGCAGGGCGAAATGGATGCGCCGGCCGTCCTCGAAGCCACGCCCGTACGCGGCGCCGTAGGCGGTGCGCAGCAGCATGTCGTGGGTGAGCTGCACGCCCTTCGGTCCGCCGGTGGTCCCGGAGGTGTAGACGATGGTCGCGGTGCCCGTGGGGTCGATCGATTCCGGGAGCGAGACCGCAGTCAGTTCGAGGTCCGCCAGGGTCGTGGCGCCGTCCGGAAGCCCGAGCCCGTCGTTGTCGAAGACGACGACGCGCCGCAGTTCCGGCAGTGCGTCGCCGCCGCCGTTCGTCACCCAGCCCGGCGCGATGTCGCCGAGCATGGCGAGGTAGTCCAAGTCGCGGCGCCGCGCCATCAGAACGAGCATCGCCGCCCGCGACTGGCGCAGCACGTAGGCGAGTTCGTCACGACGGTTGAGGAAGTTGACCGGAACGCAGGTGGCGCCCGTGCGGGAGATCGCGAACGTGCACGCGACGAACTCCGGGTAGTTCGCCATCTCCAGCGCCACGTGCCGACCGGGCGCCGCGTCGGCGGCGGCGAGACCGCCGGCCAGCCGGAGCGACCAGTCGCGGACCTCCGCGTAGGTCCAGGTGCGGGTATCGGTGATCACGTACGGGCGGTCCGGCCACCGCTGCGCTGCGGCGTCGAGCGCCGCGTGCAGGGACATCGGCGTCCACGCTGGGTGGCGTGATTCGAGCTCGGCCCGACGGTCCGCCAGTGTCGGCATCATTGGTCCTTGCCGCTCTGCTCGTTTGTCGTCCTTCGGCCGAACCGGAAGCCCGCGTAGCCCTCGGCCACGCACTCCGCGAGGACGCGGCGATAGTCCCGCAGCCCACCGGTGTAGAGCATGAACCCGCGAGGCTTCCCGGGGACCTCGTCGCCCATGTAGTACGAGCGGGCCTTGGGATAGAGCGTTTGGTGCGCTCGCTCCCGGAGGAGGTCGACCCAGTCGTCCTCGGCGTGCCGCCCGGCCTCCACGCGGGTCACCTCTCGGGCGTCCATGTCGGCGAGCAGGTCGGCAATCCAGTCGACGTGCTGCTCGATGCCCACCAGCACGTTGATCAGCAGCCCGGGGCTGCCGGCGCCCGCGATCACGAACATGTTCGGGAAGCCGTGGGTGCCCAGGCCGAGATAGGTGCGCGGACCCGCCGCCCACTTCTGGCGCAGCGTCAGCCCGTGGCGCCCGACGATCTGGGGCCGCAGCAGCGAACCGGTGATGGCGTCGAATCCGGTGGCGAGCACCAGAACGTCGAGGTCGTGGGTCTCGCCCGAACCGAGCACGACTCCCTCGGGCCGCAGCTTTTCGATCGGGTCGTGGCGGATGTCGACCAGCGTCACGTTGTCCCGGTTGAAGGTGTCGAAGTATCCGTCGTCGACGACGGGCCGCTTCGCGCCGAAGGGGTGGTCGCGCGGCGTCAGCCGCTCCCGGACGACGGGGTCGTGCACGAGCTCGGCGATTTTGGCGCGGACGAAGTCGGCGGCGAGGGCATTCGCGGACTCGTCGAGGAGCAGGTCGCGGAAGGCCAGGGCAAACCCGAAGCCCGCGCCGTTCCAGGATTCCTCGAATACGGCGGTGCGCTCGGCTTCCGAGACCTCGAGCGTGCTCTCGCTGCGCGGCCGAAAGCCCAGGCCGCTGGGCGAGGCCAGGATCCGCTGCCGTCGCGCACCGTAGTCCGCCTTGACCGCCGCGTCTTGCTCGTCGGTGATCTCGCGGTGCAGCGCCGGGACGCTGAAGTTCGGGGTGCGCTGAAAGACCGTCAGGTGGGCGGCGTCGCGGGCCAGCAGCGGAATGGACTGCATGCCAGAGGACCCGGTGCCCATCACGCCGACCCGTAGGCCGGCGACGTCGACGGGTTCGTGCGGCCACTCGGCGGTGTGGAGTACCCGCCCGGCGAACAGTTCCTGCCCGGGCACGTCGGGTCGCTTGATGGTGGACAGGTTCCCGACGGCCCAGATCAGGTGCCGGGCGAGCCACTGCTCTCCGCACTCGGTCGCGACGGCCCACCGGCCGTGGACCTCGTCCCACTGCGCGTGGGCGACCCGGCGGCCGAGGTGGATGTCGCGGCGCAGGTCGAACCGGTCGGCGACATGCTCGATGTACCGCAGGATCTCCGGCTGGGTCGCATAGCGCTGGGTCCAGCGCCACTCCTGCTCCAACTCGGGGGAGAAGGAGTAGGAGTAGTCGTAGCTCTCGATGTCGCATCGGGCGCCGGGGTACCGATTCCGATACCAGACTCCGCCGATCCCGGCCGCGGCCTCGAGCACCGCGACCCGCCGGCCCGCGGTGCGCAGGGTGTGCAGCGCACGCAGGCCGGCGAAACCGGCGCCGACGACGAGAACGTCGACTTCGGTGGTCATGCCGGGGCCACCGCCGGGACCCGGTCGAAGGCATAGCCGGGGAAGCCGGCCTCGGACGACGCCTGCAGTGCCTGCACGTAGGCGGGCACGCCACCGAAGAAGAACATGACGCGGGCCTTCTTCTCCTCGATGTTCGCGCCGAGGAACCACGAACGTGCGCCCACGCCGTCCTTGATGACCAGCATCTCGAGGATGGCCTCGCACTGGGCGACCCAGGCGTCGGCCGCCTCCTCGGTCACCTCGACGCGGGTGTGGCCATTCGCCTGCATGTGCCGCAGGAGGTCCCCGATCCAGAGGACCTGCTTGTTCATGAAGGCGTGGAAGTTGGAGAACGCGCCCTGCGGTCCGGCGATCGTGTACATGTTCGGGAAGTCCGCACCGCACAGCGCCATGTGCTGCGCCGGCGCGTTGGTGTCCCAGACCTCTTTGATGGTCCGCCCGCTGCGGCCGCGCACGTCGATGCTGGTGAGCGATCCGGTGATGGCGTCGAAGCCCAGCGCGTAGACGATCACGTCGACCTCGTGCACGGTGCCGTCGGCCAGCCTTATGCCTTCGGGCACGATCTCGACGATCGCGTTGTCCCGTACGGAGACCAGCGAGACGTTCTCGCGGTTGTAGGTCTCGTAGTAGTAGTGCCCGGCAGGCGGACGCTTGCCGCCGACCGAGTGGTCGGTGGGGCAGAGCAGTTCGGCGGTGGCCGGGTCCTTCACGATCGCACGGATCTTGTTGCGCAGGAACTCCGCGGCCTCGTCGTTGCAGGCCTGATTGACGAGCATGTCGTCGAAGGTCTCGAACAGGAACCGGAAGCCGCCGCGTTCCCAACCGAAGTCGTAGATGCGTTGCCGCTCGGCCGGATCCGGGTAGTCGGTGCTGACCCGGTTGGCGGGCGGGAACCACATCCCGAACGGGTGGGCGTAGGTCTCCTCCCAGATCTGCGTGTAGTTCCGCTTGATCGACGCACGCTTGGACTCGGTCAGCACGTCGTTGCGGGCCGGGAAGATGAAGTTCGGGGTCCGCTGAAACACCGTCAGATGCCCGGCCTCTTCGGCGACGATCGGGATGACCTGGACTGCGGTCGCGCCCGTCCCGATGACGGCGACCCGCTTCCCGCCGAAGTCGACCTTTTCGTGCGGCCACCGTGCGGTCTGGTACGACTCGCCGTCGAAGCTTTCGTGACCGGGGAACGGCGGCTCGAGCACGACGGACAGCAGCCCGGAGGCCGCGCAGTAGTGACGGGCGGTCACCTGCTCGCCCGTGCCGGTCGTGAAGGACCAGAACCCGTTCTCGTCGTCCCACGCGGCCGAGGTCACCTTGGTGTCGAAGGTGATGTCCCGGCGCAGGTCGTAGCGGTCCGCGACGTGGCGCAGGTAGGCGTGCGACTGTTCCTGGGTGGGGAAGTGTTCCTTGAAGTCCCACTCCTGCATGAGTTCCGGGTCGAAGTCGTAGCAGTAGATCCACGACTCGCTGTCCGTGCGCGCACCCGGGTACCGGTTCCAGTACCAGGTGCCACCGACGTCGGAACCGGCCTCGAAGCACCGGACGGACATGCCGAGCTTGCGGAGCTCGACCAGCATGCGCAGCCCGGAAAAGCCTGCGCCAACGACGACGGCGTCGAACTGAGGCTCCGTCATCAGGCGTCCAAGACGAAACGCTGGTCGGGCTTCATGCTCCACGGCCGTTCGATCGGGGTCGCGTAGTGCAGCGTGATGTCCCGCTTCGCGAAACCCCAGCGGCCGCCCCGCCGTTCGCAGGTGTCCACGTAGGAGGCGGCGAGCATCATCGCCCGGCCGCTGCGGTCGGTCGCGGTGACGTCGGCGTCGACGAGCATCGTGGCCCGGTCGCCGTCGAGGTCCACCACGATGTTGGTCGCGTAGTGGTGGATCTCGTGGAAGTAGTCCCGCAGCACGTGCAGGATCGCGCGGATCTGCTCGTGGCCGTAGTGGTTGCCGAACGTGTCGCCGATCAGGTACTCGGCGTCTTCGTGGAAAACCGAGAGCCACAGCGCCTCGTTGAGTTCGTCGACGCCGCGGTTGTAGCTCGCGGCGAGTTCGACGATCGCGTGGCGATCTTCCAGCGCCTGCACGCGCTGTTCGAGAGACGGGCCATCCATTGCTGCCTCCTCGCAGACGCCTCGTTGCGTCCCACTAGACAGATACCTTGACGACTACCTTTACAGGTGTCAACAATCATCCATGACGAACTTGCTGCCCACGGGAATCGGGATCTGGAACGCGGGCCTGCGGGGCGGCGCGGCCGGCGAGGCCGCGGACGCCATCCGCGCCGCCGAGGAGTTCGGCTACTCCTGCGTCTGGATGCCCGACCGGGGCGAACCGGGGCTCTTCGAGCGCATGGAGCTCCTGCTCGAGGCAACCGACCGGATCAAGGTCGCCACCGGCATCCTCAACATCTGGATGCATTCCCCCCAGTCGGTCGCCGACCACTACGCGCGGCTGAACGACCTCTACGGCGACAGGTTCGTGTTGGGGCTCGGCGCCAGCCACGCCTTGATCGTCGACGCGGTCACGGAAAGCACCTACGCCAAGCCCTACAGCACCATGCTCGGCTGGCTCGACGAGTTGGACCGGGCGACGCCGACGGTGGCGAAGAAGAACAGAGTGCTCGCCGCCCTCGGGCCGAAGATGGTCGCCCTCGCCGGCGAGCGTTCGGCGGGCGTGCACAACTACCTGGTGCCGGTGGAGCACACCCGCGACGTGCGTGCCGCGAACGGTCCGGACAGCTACCTGGCGCCCGAGATCGCCGTCGTCCTCGAGTCCGACCCGCAGAAGGCTCGCGCCACGGTGCGAGCCGGCCTCGGCATGTACTTCCATCTGCCCAACTACCTCAACAACCTCCGGCGCTACGGATTCACCGAGGAGGACCTGACTCCCCCCGGCAGCGACCGCGTCGTCGACGCACTGGTCGCCTGGGGGACCGACGACGTGGTGGCGGCGAAGATCCACGAGCACGTTGCGGCGGGAGCCGACCATGTCAGCCTGCAGGTCCTCACCGGCGAGGCGACGGGCGAGCCGACCCTTCCCGTCGACGAGTGGCGCAGACTCGCCGAAGTCCTGCGACTGAAGGGTTGAGCTACGACAGTTCGAGCGTGCGCAGCCACATGCGCGCGAGGACGCGGGCGACCTCGTCGTCGGACTTGCCGAAGGGACCCTCGGGTGCGCTGACGGCCAGATACACGGTGCGCTCGAAGAGCGAGATCAGGGCGGGGAAGATCAGGTCGTCGTCGGCCTGCGGTGCGCGCACGCGACCGACGCGGGCGGCCAGTGCACCGGCGAACCGTTCGAGGACGCCGTTCCACACGTCGTGGATCTCGACGTCGTTGTGCCAACCCTCGATGGTCGCCGAGAACAGCGTGGCCTGCTCGCGCCAGGTGCCGAGGGTGACCAGGCCGAGGCTGTGCAGCTCGGTCTCCTCGATGGTCCCATCGGCCTCGAGGAATGCACGCCAGTGTTCGTAGATCGTCTGGCCCATGTCGTCGACGAGATCGGCCACGACCGAGTACTTGGTCTCGAAGTGCGCGTAGAAGGTCTGCCGCGACACCTGGGCGCGATCGACGATCTCCTGGACCGTCACTTCCTCCAGCCGACGGACCGTCAGCAGCTCCAGCATCGCCTCGGTGATCGAGTCCCGGGTCGAGGCGGAGCGCTGGCGGCGTCCGCGCGAGCGGGGCGGGATCGCGGGGCCGACGGCTGAACTGGTCACGTAACCACGTTAGGTCATCTGGACCAGTGTTCGAGGACGGGCGCCAACTGCGTCGGCGACGCGGCGTGCAGAACGATGTGGTCCACGCCCGCCTCGACGTAGTCGCGCAGGTGCGCCGCGCACTCCTTGGCGGTGCCGACGACGGCCCCGGTTTCGATCCACTCGCGGGGCAAGGCGGCTCCCGCCTCCATGAGCTGCTCGCGCGTGTACGCCTGGTCGGCGATGATCCCGTCCTTGGCGATCTCCCTGCGGCCGAGCGCCTCGTCCATCTGCCGCCGGTCCCAGCCGTTCTCCTCGACGAGCCGGTCGCCGATGCCGGGGAAGGAGAGGTGCGTGACCATCCGGGCGTTGATGATCAGCAGCTCCTCCTCCGGCGGCAGGTCGGGCGCGATCATCGTCCAGTTCGCCACGAACAGGGTGGCGGGGTCGCGACCGATCTTGCGGCATTCGGCCCGTGCCCGCTCGACGATGCGGGCGGTGGCTTCGACGGTCAGCTCGGTGCCGAGGAACAGCCCGTCGAACTTGCGGGCCGTGAGCGCCAGCGCCTTGGGACCGGGTACCCAGCTGGAGTTCCACAGCATGGGGCGCGGCTGCGGGGGAGGGTCGATCAGCCGTGCGTGCGGATAGCGCCCGATCGGTCCGTCGTAGTCGACGACGTCGCCGTCCCAGAGGCGGTGCAGGATCTCCGCGTAGTCCTCGAAGCCGGCCATGCTGGGCACGGACATGCCCTGATTCAGCAACACGGAGCCGAGGCCGCGCGCCAGGCCGAACATGAGTCGGTCCCCGAAGAGCCCCTGGAAGGTCGTCGCGGTCGCGGCGGCGTAGACGGCGTTGCGGCTGCCGGCGGCCACCGAACCGAAGCCGATGCGCAGGTGCTGGGTGCGGGCCGCCATCGCGGCGCAGGTGACCGCGAGCTCCTTGCTGTCGAAGCGCTCGGCGATCCAGACGGCGGACAGCCCGAGTCGCTCGGCCTCGACGGCCTGATCGAGCACCCCAGCCGAATTGTGCGTGCGACCGGGCAGCAGACACATTCCGAGCTCGGGGATCAGGGGGCCGCACGGCGTCATGCCGCGCAGCTGCGGGCCGGTCCAGGCGGCGCGGTCGGCGACCGCGGTCACGAAGGCGTCCCGGCGTTCGCGAGCACCGAGGCGATGTCGCCCTCGACCTCCTTGGGGAAGCCGGTCATGCGGAACCACGACTGGTCGCGACGCGCCTGCCCGCGGGCCACCTCCAGGACGAGTTCCTTGGCGGCGGCGGCGCCGGGGTCGTCGCCCAACGCTCCGTAGAAATCGTCGATCAACGCCTTGAAGCGCCGGGTCTGCGCGCGCAGCGCGTCCAGCGTGGGCAGGTCCCCGTCGGTGCCGCCGCCCTCGTCGGCCGCCATCCGCAGAGCGTGGGCCCGGTCGGCGTGGGCGCGGCCGACCGCGGTGGCGGCCAGTCGCGGCAGCAACGCGCGGTACTCGGCGTTCTCGGTCGCCTCGTAGGTGTACTCCGAGCCCTGCACGTCGAGGATCCAGTTGAGGGTGGCCACGATCAGGCCCGCCTGCTCCTGCGCGAAGCGGTCGGTGGGGTCCAGGCCGGGGATGACGACCTTGGTCATGGTGTTGCGGATCCCGGAGAGCTGTTGCGCGACGGTCGGCATCATCGGTGTCAGGCCTCCGCGAGGATCTTGTTGAGTTCGTGGGAGAAGAACATGCCCAGGCCGGTCACGAACGGCATCATCACGTCGAGGTGCGTCATCTGCTCGTGGGCGACGCGGGTCGCGCTGGCCGAGCAGGCGACCATCGCCCAGTACATGTTCAGGACCGTGTAGTACCGCAGCCGCTCGGGATCCACGGTCAACCCGGACGCCGCCTCGTAGCGGGCGATCAGTGTTTCGGCGTCGAGCAGACCACTGCAGAGATATTTGCCTGACGCATCGTCATGTCCCCAGCCGACCAGCATCAGGTAGGCCAGGTCGTGGTGCCGGTCGCCGAGGTAGGCCAGCTCCCAGTCGAGGATCGCGGTGATCCGCGCGGCGTCCTCGTCGAAGAGGAAGTTGCCGTTGCGGTAGTCGCCGTGGACCAGCGAGACCCTGTCCACGATCGGCCGGTGCGCCCAGAGCCACTCGCGCGTCAGGGTGATCGTGGGGTGCGCCTCGAAGGTGTCCTCGGCCCAGACTCGGTCCCACAGGCCGAGCCGCGCGTCGACGGCGTCCGTCGTGCCGGCCCGCGGCCGGTCGAAGGACGGCAGGTCGAGCGCATCGGTGTCCAGGGCGTGCAGCGCCGCGAGGTGGTCGACGAACTGCGGTCCGAGCCGCGGCGCCAAGTCTCCGTACGCGGTGCCCAGGCCCGACGGCCCACCGGCGCCTTTGGTCGGCGCGGCCACGCCGGAGAGGAAGCCGCAGATCAGGCCTCGCTCGCCGAAGGGCTCGAGGTCGTCGATCACCCAGTAGGGCGCGGGAGCGGGCACGACGTCCTGGACCGCGGCCCACACCTCGAACTCCCGGCGCCGGGAGGTCTCCACCACCGAGGCGGGCGGATTCAGCCGCAGGACCAGGCGTTCCCGCCGTACGCGGCCGGCGGCCGTCCACTCCAGGTCGAAGGCGAACTGCTCCTTCGATGCCCCGCCCGCGAGCCGTCCCAGTCCGCCGACGGCGAAGGGTCCGTCGAGGGTCGAGGCGAGGAACTTCTCCAACTGGGCGGCGACATCCGGCAGATTCCGGGTCGCGTGCACGACGTTGCCGCGCCGCCGCAGCTTCTCGTCCAGCACCGCGGCGTTGGCCGCCTCGGTGGGATGGGCGGTGTTCAGCGCGGCGATCCGCGCCTCGAGGGTGGTGCCGTCGGCCATGGTCACTGGTCTGCCTTCCACGGTTCCCGCCATTGGAAACTGAAGCTGATGACGAGCATTGACGAGTATCCAGACAGGTGTCAACAATAAGTGTGCGGCCATTCACTCGACGCGGCGAGCCCATTCCACCTCTCCACGGATCACCGCGTAGACGAAGTAGAGGCGCGGGCCTTCGGCGTGGGGCGTGCCGAACCACACGTCCCATCCACGGTCGGTGAGCAGACGCCACGTCCTGCCCAGGCAGTCGAGCGCGGCGGCATCCAGCAACGTCACGTCGCGAAGGTCGATGTGGACGACGGGCGCTCGGCCGGAGACGTCGACGGTTGCGCAGGCTCGAGCCGCCGATTCCAATTCGGCGGCGGCCGATGCGTCGAAGGCTCCCCTGAACCACAGGTCGACTGCGGGCGAGGTCATCGCACGCTCCCTCGCGCGTCGGTGGTCCACGGCGGTCTCGTCGGCGACGGCAAGGCGAAGCGGGGCTGGCGTCATGCGTCGATCACCAATCGGGCGAGTCGTTCACGGTGAAAGGTGGGGTCGCCGAGCAGGACCTCGGACGCCTTTGCGCGGCGGTAGTACAGGTGCGCGTCGTGTTCCCAGGTGAAGCCGACGCCGCCGTGCACCTGGATGTTCTCGGCGGTGGTCCGAAAGAACGCCTCGGAGCAGTAGGACTTCGCCACGGAGGCCACCGCGGGCAGATCTCCGGAACCGTCGGCCGCAGTCCAGGCGGCGAAGTAGGCGGCGGACTTGGCGGCTTCGACCCAGCCGAGCATGTCCGCGCACCGGTGCTTGACGGCCTGAAACGATCCGATGGGACGCCCGAACTGGACCCGCAGTTTGGCGTAGTCGACCGCCATCTCCAGACAGCGCTGGGCCCCGCCGACCTGCTCCGCGGCGAGGCAGACCGCTGCCCGGTCCAGGGCGGCGGACAACGCCGGCCAGTCGGCCCCCGGTTCGCCAAGGGGGAGAGCGGGAACGCGGTCGAAGTCCAGACGCGCCTGGCGGCGGGTCCGATCCATGGTGGGGAGCGCGGTCCTGGTCAGGCCGGGCGCATCTCCGGCGACCGTGCACAGCACGAGGCCGTCGAGGCCGTGGGTGCCGTCGAGGCGAGCCGCGACGAGTACGAGGCCGGCGTGCAGACCGTCGGGGACGAAGGTCTTGGTCCCCGACAGGAGGAATCCGTCGCCGTGGGGAGTTGCCGACATCGCCAGGTCCGCCGCGTCCCAGGACCCGGACTCCTCGGTGAAGGCGAGGGTTGCGACCGTCAGTCCCGCGGCGATGTCGGGAAGCAGCTCGACCTTCCGCTGCTCCGTGGCCGCCTCGAGGATGCACGTCGTGGCGAGACAGGCCGAGGAGAAGAACGGTCCGGGAAGCAGGACGCGGCCCATCTCCTCCAGCACGACGGTCAGTTCCAGGATGGAGAATCCCGCGCCGCCGTAGGCCTCGGGGACGTGCAGCGCCTGCAATTGCAGTTCGTCGGCCATGCGGGCCCAGACCTTGTGGTCGTAGCCCTCGGGCGACTCGGCGAGCTCTCGCGTACGCCGGATTGAGGCGTGCGCGTCGAGGAACCGTCGCACCTCGCTGCGCAGCGTCTCCTGATCCGCGGAGAACGCCAGGTTCATGCGTCCGGCCCGGGCTCGGTGCGCGTCGTGGCGCGGAAGTTGGGCGGGCGCTTCTCCTGGAGCGACGCCAGGCCCTCGCGGCTCTCCGGGCCGGAGAACCCGCCGAGCAGTTCGTAGGCGAGCGAGAGTTCGAAGCTCTCCCCGGCGGCGCGCAGCCAGCCGTTGAGGGCGTGCTTGGTCCAGGCGATCGCCTGGGCGGGTCCGTCGGCGAGTTCGCGCGCGGTGTCCAACGCGACCTTGGCCAGATCCTCCGCGGGGACGCACTGCGCCACCAGGCCCATCCGCTCGGCGTCGGCGCCGGTGATGGGCTTGCACATGAGCAGGTAGTACTTCGCCTTCGCCAATCCGCAGAGAATCGGCCACACCAGCGCCGCGTGATCGCCGGCCGCGACGCCCAGGCGGATGTGCCCGTCGAGGATGCGGGCGTCCGGGGTCACGATGCAGATGTCCGCGAGCAGCGCGACGGACAGCCCCGCGCCGACGGCCGTGCCCTCGACGGCGGCGACGATCGGTTTGGAGCACTCGACGATGCCGTAGACGATCTCCCGGACCTCGCGGACGGTGCGGACTCGCGCGTCCCAGTGGTCGACTACCTCCTGGACCATCCCGAAGTCCCCGCCGGCGGAGAACGTGCCGTCGGATCCGGTCACCAGGACCGCGCGAACGTCGTCGTCACGGTGCACGTCCCGGAAGATGCGCGCCAACTCGGCGTGCTGGCCGTGGGTCACCGAGTTCATTCGGCCCGGGTTGGAGAACGCAATACGCAGAACTCCGTCCTCGACGAACGCGCAGTCGAGATGGGTGTAGTCGCGGTAGCCGGCCATGACGAAAGTCTTGGCCGAAGGGCCGCGCCACCTCTTGAGTAGCGCGTACTCAAGACCGGATCGGCGATCCGCGGGTTTGCTTCCGAAAGGGTTCCGCCCGCCCCGGGTTCGACGACGCGCTTCGGAGGACAGTTGTGAAACTCGATCTGACCGTGAACGGCACTCGCCGGAGCTCGGAGACCGATCCGAGGACCCTGCTCGTGCACTACCTGCGAGAAGGCCTCGGCCTGACCGGGACCAAGGTCGGCTGCGACACCTCGGCCTGCGGCGCCTGCACCGTTCTGCTGGACGGGGAATCGGTCAAGAGCTGCACCGTGTTCGCCGCGCAGGCCGCAGGTGCCGAGATCACCACCATCGAGGGTCTTGCCGGCGACGGCGAACTGACGCCCCTTCAGCAGGCGTTCCACGAACACCACGGACTGCAGTGCGGCTTCTGCACCTCGGGCATGGTGGTGGCCGCCACCTCGCTGCTGAAGGAGAACCCGAACCCGACCGAGCAGGAGGTGCGGACCGGGCTGGAGGGCAACCTCTGCCGCTGCACCGGCTACCACAACATCGTCAAGGCCGTCCTGGCCTGCGCGGGGGGCGAGCAGCGATGACGCTCGAGGTACTGGCCAAGGACGGCCGGGGACTGGTCAAGTTCGGTCAGCCGCTGCTGCGCCGCGAGGACGACCCGATCCTGCGCGGACGCGCCCGCTTCACCGACGACGTACCGGTGCCCGGTGCGCTGCACGTCGAGGTCTTCCGCAGCCCGCACGCGCACGCCCGGGTGCTCTCCATCGACACCTCGGCCGCCAAGGCAAGCCCGGGCGTCGTCGCGGTGTTCACCGGAGCGGAGTTGGCCGAGGAGTGGCCCGCCGGGGTGCCGGTGCTCATCAAGCCCGACCCCGCACCGCTGTCCGCGCCGGAGTGGCGGCCCATCGCCGTCGGGAAGGTCAACTACGTCGGCGAGCCGATGGCCGTCGTGATCGCCGAAACGCCCGCGCAGGCCGTCGACGCCCTCGAGGGGATCGTCGCGGAGTTCGAGGTACTTCCCGCCGTGATCGACCTGGAGGACGCCGCGAGCGACCGCGTGGTCATCCACGACGAGCTGGGCACCAACAAGGCCTACACGTGGGACCTCGCGATCACCCCGGAGAGCGTCGAGCAGGCGTTCGCCGAGGCCGCGTTCACCGTCAAGCAGCGGCACGTACAGCAGCGGCTGCTGCCCGCGCCGATGGAGACTCGCGCCGTCTGCGCGATTCCCGACCCGGTCCGCGAGGGCTACACGCTGTACTCCTCGACGCAGATGGCACATCTGCTGCGCACCCTGCTCGCCAACCAGCTGGCCATGGCCGAGCAACAGCTGCGCGTGGTCGCGCCCAACGTCGGCGGCGGATTCGGCTCCAAGCTGCAGATCTACCCGGAGGAGAGCATCTGCCTCGCGCTGGCCCGCAGGCTCAAGCGCCCCGTGCGATGGGTCGAGAACCGCTCGGAGTGCGGCGTCGCCATGATCCACGGCCGCGGACAGGTGCAGGACATCGAGATCGCCGCGGATGCCGGCGGCAAAATCACCGCGGTCCGGGTCGAGCTGATCGGCGACCTCGGCGCCCACTGCAAGCTGTTCACCCCCGGCATCCCGGTGTTGGGCGGGGTGTACTACCACGGCTGCTACGACGTGCCGAACTACGCCTGCAAGGTCGTCGGGGTGTACACGAACATGCCGCCCACCGACGCCTACCGCGGCGCCGGTCGACCCGAGGCCACCTACGCGATCGAGCGGGCCGTCGACGAACTGGCCCACACGATGGGCATGGATCCGGCCGAGGTGCGGCGCATCAACTTCATCCCGGCCTTCGAGGACATCCATCCGACGGTGTGTCAGGTTCCCTTCGACTCGGGGAACTACGAGCCGGCGCTCAACCAGGCCCTCGAACTCGTCGGGTACGACGAGCTGCGCCGGGAGCAGGCGCAGCGGCGCGCCGCAGGCGGCACCAAGCACCTCGGCATCGGCATGGCCTCCTACGTGGAGGTCTGCGGCTACGCCCCCTCGCGGCTGATGGCCGCGGGCGGCGGAAAGTTCTCGCTGTGGGGCTCGAGCGTCGTTCGCTTCCTGCCCACGGGCAAGGTCTTGGTCACCACCGGAAGCCACCCGCACGGGCAGGGCCACGAGACGTCCTGGGCGCAGCTCGCCTCCGACCGGCTCGGCGTCCCGTACGAGGACATCGAGATCCTGTGCAACGACACCGCCGTCGCGCAGTACGGCGTGCTCACCGGCGGCTCCCGCTCGCTCTCCGTCGAGGGCGGGGCGCTGTACCTCAGCTGCGACAAGGTGATCAAGAAGGCGCGGCAGTTGGCCGCGCACCTGATGGAGGCCGACGAGAGCGACGTCGATTTCGACGAAGGCCGCTTCAACGTCAAGGGCTCGCCCGGCGAGGGGCTGCACATCGTCGAACTCGCCTACGTGGCGGCGTTCGAGGCCCATCGACTTCCCGACGGCATGGAACCGAATCTGTCCGCGGAGACCACCTTCGACCCGCCGAACTTCACCTTCCCCTTCGGTACGCACGTCGTCGTCGTCGAGGTCGACGAGGAGACCGGCGGGGTCGAGCTGCTCAAGGTCGCGGCCGTCGACGACTGCGGCAACCAGCTCAACCCGGTCCTGGTGCACGGCCAGGTCCACGGCGGACTGGTGCAGGCGATCGGTCAGGCGCTGTTCGAACACGCCGCCTACGACTCCGACGGCAATCCGCTGGCCGCCTCCTTCCTCGACTACCTGGTGCCCTCCGCCGCCGAGGTGCCCAGCTTCGACATCGGATCCACCGTCACACCGAGCCCGTCCAACCCGCTCGGCACCAAGGGCGTGGGCGAGGCCGGCGCGATCGGCGGGGCCCCCGCGGTGATCAACGCCATCTGCGACGCGCTCGCGCCGCTCGGCGTCACCAACGTCCTGATGCCCGCCTCGCCGATGACGGTGTGGCGCACCATCCAAGAGGCCAAGGCCAACGCAAAGGAGAACGGGCGATGATCTCCTCCTCCTTCGACTACGTCGTCGCGGAATCGCCCGAGCACGCCGTGTCCTGTCTCGTCGAGTACGGCGACGACGCCAAGCTCATCGCCGGCGGGCACTCGCTGGTGCCGTTGATGAAGCTGCGCTTCGCCTCCCCGTCGGTCCTGATCGACATCGGCCGTCTGCACGACCTGTCCTACGTCCGCGAGGAGGGGGAGGAGATCGCCATCGGTGCCCTCACGCGGTACCGGACGCTCGAGATCGATCCGACGCTGCGCCGGCACGTGCCGATCGCGGCGCACGTCGCCGGGCTCATCGGCGACCCGCAGGTCCGGCACCGCGGCACCATCGGCGGATCGATGGCCCACGGCGACGCCGCGGCGGACATGCCGGCCGTCGTGCTCGCGCTCGGCGGAACGTTGGTGGTGGCGGGACCGAACGGAACCCGAAGCATCGCGGCGACCTCGTTCTTCGAAGGCTTCCTTGAGACCGATCTCGCCGAGGACGAACTCGTGACCGAGATCCGGCTGCCGAAGGTCGGCGGCGCGGGCTGGTCCTACCAGAAGTTCCGGCGCCGCGCCCTGGACTGGGCCATCGTCGGGGTGGCCGCCGTCCGCAACGGCAGCACCGGAATCGCCATGGTCAACATGGGTCCGACGCCGGTCCGTGCGGAGGCCGTCGAGGCCGCCCTCGCGGACGGCGCCTCCATCGACGACGCCGCCGCTCTCGCGGGGGAGAACACCGCCCCGCCCGTGGACTTGAACGCCGACGCCGACTTCCGCAGGCACCTCGCGAGGGTCCTGGTCCGCCGGGCGCTCGTCGAGGCCGACGCCCGGCGGTGACCGAGCCCGGCGAGGTCCTCTGGAAACCGGCCGAACGCGCGGGAAGACCCAGCCAGGTGGCGACGTTCGCCGACTGGCTGGACACCCACCGCGGGCTGCGCTTCGCCGGCTACCAGGCCCTGTGGGAGTGGTCGACCACCGACCTCGACGGCTTTTGGGCCGCCGTCTGGGACTACTTCGAGATCCGCTCCAGCACCCCGTACGAGACGGTGCTGGCCGATCGCGCGATGCCGGGCGCCCGCTGGTTTCCCGGCGCCCGCCTGAACTACGCCGAACACGTCCTGGCCGGAGCCCGGCGCGCGCGGCATCCGGACGGGGCGGCCCTGGTGTCGCTGTCTCAGACGCGTGCCGACCGCACGTCGACCGCGGACGAACTGACCGAGTTGGTGGCGCGGGCCCGGACGGGGCTGCGCCGGCTCGGGGTGGGCGCCGGCGACCGCGTGGCCGCCTACCTCCCGAGCCTGCCCGAGACCGTCGCGGCGTATCTGGCGTGCCTGTCCCTCGGCGCCGTCTGGTGCTCCTGCGCGCCGGAGTTCGGGACCCGTTCGGTGCTCGACCGGCTCGGTCAGGTGCAACCCAGTGTGCTGTTCGTCGTCGACGGCTACCGCTTCGGCGACAGGCCGGTCGACCGCACCGACGAGGTCGCGGAGATCCGGGCCGCCCTGCCGTCGGTGCGCGCCGTCGTCGCGCTGCCCTACCTCTACCCCGACGAACACCGAATCCCCGACGCGGTGGCGTGGTCGGAGCTCGTCGCCGAGATCGAACCGCTCGCGTTCGAGCAGGTCCCGTTCGAGCACCCCGTGCACATTCTGTTCTCCTCGGGCACCACGGGCCTGCCCAAGCCGATCGTGCACGGGCACGGCGGCGTGCTGCTCGACCAGCTCAAGTCCATGACGTTCCATCAGAACCTCGGCGCGGACGACCGTCTGTTCTTCTTCTCCACCACCGGTTGGATGGCGTGGAACTGGCTCGTCTCGGCGTTGGCGGGGGCCACGAGCATCGTGCTGGCGGACGGGAATCTGCTGCATCCCGACCTGGCGGCTCCGTGGCGAGCCGTCGCCGAGCACGGCATCACGGTGTACGGGGCGAGTCCGGCGTTCCTCGGCGCGTGCCGCAAGGCCGACCTCGTGCCGCGGGAGGTCGCCGACCTGTCCGGGCTGCGCGGTGTCTCGGTGGGCGGGTCGCCGCTGCCGGCGGAGATGTTCCGCTGGGTGTACGAGGCCGTCGGCGACGACGTTTTCCTGCAGTCCTTCAGCGGGGGCACCGAGGTGTGCGGCGGATTCGTCGGCGGCGTGCCCATGCTGCCGGTTCGCGCCGGGGAGATCGCCTGCCGATGGCTCGGCTGCAAGGTCGAGGTGTTCGACTCCGGCGGCCGCAGCGTCGAAGACTCCGAGGGCGAGCTGGTGCTGACCGAGCCACTGCCGTCGATGCCGCTGGGGCTGTGGAACGACCCCGACGGGACGCGATTCGCGGCGACCTACTTCGAGCGCTATCCCGGCGCGTGGCACCACGGCGACCGGGCCGTGCTTTCGCATACCGGTTCGGTCGTCGTCAGCGGCCGATCCGACGCCACGCTGAACCGCGGAGGCGTCCGGCTGGGCACCGGCGAGTTCTACACGGTCGTCGAAGCCCTGCCGGAGATCGCGGACAGCCTCGTCGTCCACCTCGAGGACGCCGCCGGCGGCGCCGGCGAACTGGTGCTGTTCGTCGTGCTCGAGCCACCGGCACGGCTCGACGACGCCCTGCGGGCGCGCATCGTGTCCGACCTCCGTCGGAATCTGTCGCCCCGTCACGTCCCCGACCGCATCGAGGCCGTGCCCGCCGTCCCGCGCACGCTGACCGGCAAAAAGCTCGAGGTGCCCGTCAAGCGCATCCTGCAGGGCGCCCCGCCGGAGACCGCGGCCAGCCGGGGCGCTCTCGCGGACCCCGGCGCCCTCGACGCCTACGTCGCACTCGCGCGCACCACCTGAGCAGCAGGGGAGATTCCATGCCCGTCTACGTCGTCGCCCACATCTCGGTGGCGGACGCCGAGGCCTACGCCGCCTATCAACGCGTCGGCCTGCCGATCCTCGCCGCCGCGGGCGGAAAGATCGTCGCCGGCGGCCCGGGCGCGGTCCTCCTGGAGGGCCGCGAACTGGGCGGCAGCAACGCGATCGTCGAGTTCGCCTCGATGGAGGCGGCCCAGGCCTGGTACCACTCGGAGGCCTACCAGCAGACGATTCCGCTGCGGACGGCCTGTTCCACCGCGCACCTGATCGCGGTCCTCCCCGGACTCGCCGACTAGTCCCGGCGCGTCGCGCCCACACGGTCCGGAGACAATGAGGCATGGCGGCAGAGTGGCCGTTGACCGGCCGCAGCGACGAACTGCAGTGGCTCGGCGCCCTGCTGCGTGCGGGCGACGTGGCCGGGGTCGTCGTATCCGGGCCCGCAGGCGTGGGCAAGACCCGCTTGGCGGCCGAGGGACTGCGCCTCGCCGAAGCCTTCGGGCATCCCGTCGCATCGGTCACCGCGACCCGGGCCGCCTCCACGCTGCCCTTCGGTGCGCTGGCGCCGATGCTGCCGGACCTGCAGGACGCGAACGCCGGCCTCGTCGACAACCGGGCCGACCTGCTGCGTCGGTCGGCGGCGGCACTCGTCGAACGCGCCGGCGGCAAGCGGTTGGTGTTCCTCGTGGACGACGCGCATCTGCTCGACGACGCCTCCGCAACGCTCGTCCACCAGTTGGCGACCACGCGCGCGGCGCTGATCGTCGCCACCGTGCGCGCCGACGAACCGGCTCCCGAACCGATCGTCGCGCTGTGGAAGGAGGACCTCGGGGAGCGCATCGACCTCGGTGGGCTGACCCTCGCGGCCGTGCAGACGCTCCTGCCCGCGATCCTCGCCGGACCCGTCGACGACGCGACCGTCGCACATCTGCATGCGCGGTCGGAGGGCAACGTCCTGTTCCTTCGGGAGTTGGTCAACGGCGCGTTGGAGGACGGCAGCCTGCGCGACGACGGCGGGCTGTGGCGACTGGTCCGCGCCCTGTCGCCGTCGCAGCGGCTCGCGGAGCTCGTCGAGATGCGCCTGGGACGGCTGGAACCCGCGGAACGAGATCTGCTCGAACTCGTCTCCTTCGGCGAGCCGCTCGGCCTCGCCGAGCTCGAGGCGCTCGCCGACCCCGACCTCGTCGAGCGACTCGTCCGGTCCCGGCTCCTGCTCAGCTCGATGTCTCGCCGCCGCGTGGAGGTGCGACTCTCGCACCCGGTGTACGGCGACGTGCTGCGCCGCCGGACCGCGCCGATCCGCGTGCGTCGCATCGCCCGCAGTCTGGCCGACGCCGTGGAGGCGACCGGCGCCCGGCGCCGCGAGGACACCCTGCGGATCGCCACCTGGGCGCTGGAGGGCGGCATCTCGCGGCCCGGCATCATGCTCGCCGCCGCACGCACGGCCCGCTGGCGTTTCGACTTCGCCCTCGCCGAGCGGCTCGTGGCCGGTGCCGTCGACGGCGGAGCGGGCTTTGGCGCCCACCTGCTCGCCGCGCAGATCGCGATCCTGCAGGGGCGATTGGGCGAGGCCGACGCGCTGCTCGCCAAGCTGGTGGAACAGGCGCAGACGGATGCGGAACGGGCTGCCGTCGCAGTCAGTCGGATCGACGCCCTCGCCGTCTACCTCGGCCGGATGACCGAGGGCATGGAGATGGCGATGCAGGCGGAGGCGCGCATCGCCGACCCGACCTGGCGGGCCGAGGTCACCGCGCGGCGTGCGGTGGTCGCGTTCGCGCTCGACGGCCCCCGTGCCTCGGCGGAGCTGTCCCTTCCGCTGCTCTCGCAGACCACCGGCCGCGCGTTCGTCTGGGCGAGCATGAGCGCCGCCTTCAGCCTGCCGCGACTCGGACGCATCGCGGAGGCGTTCGGCGTCCTCGATCGCGGCTACGCCGCGCACGTGGGCCTGCAGGACGGGATCGACCGGTACCCGTGGATCCACCTGTGGTTGCGTTGCGAGGCACTGGCCCACGCGGGCCGGCTGGACGAGTCCGAGGCGCTCGCGCTCGCGCAGCACCGCGAGGGCGTGGACGTCGGTTCGCTCGAGGCCCAGGCCTACTTCGCGTGGCACCTCGCCACCGTCGTCGGAGATCGTGGCCACGTCGTCGCGGCGATTCGGCACGCCCGCGAGGGCATCGCGCTGAACCGCGAGCTCGGCCGGCCCCACTACGTGGGCGAATGCCTCATCGGTCTGGCCACGGCGCTGGCCCTCGCCGGTTCGCCGCGCGACGCCGCCAAGGCGCTGGCGGCCTTCGACGAACTCGAACTCATCCCGGCCACGTCGATGTTCAAGCCGATCGAACTGACCCTGGCTCGCGGCTGGGCCGCCGTCGCGGCCGGCGATCTCGTGCCCGGCGGCGCGCTGTTCGAACAGGCCGCCGAGCAGGCCAGATCCCGCGGCGATTTGGTCGGAGAGGCAGCGGCCTGGCACTGCCTGGCGCGCATCGGGTTTCTCGACCCCGCGAGCGCTCGCCTCGTCGAACTCGCAGGGGAGGCGGACGGGGGCCTCGTCTCGGCCCGGGCCGCACACGCGGCCGCCCTCGCGGCCCGCGATCACGTCGCCCTGGCCGCGGTGGCGGAGACCTTCGAAGCGATGGGCGCGGACCTGCCTGCCGCCGAGGCCGCCGCAGCCGCCGCCGGGACGGCCCGCGCGGCAGGGGATCTGCGTCGGGCGACCGCCTACGAGCTCACGGCGACGCGATTGGTCGAACGCTGCGAGGGGGCCGTCACGCCGGGACTGACCGCCGTCGCCACCCGAGCCCGGCTCACCCCGCAGGAGCGGCGCAGCGCCCTGCTCGCCGCGGCCGGGCGCACCAACAAGCAGGTCGCCGACGAGCTGTTCCTCTCGGTCCGGACGATCGAAAATCACCTTCAACGGGTCTACGAGAAGTTGGGCATCCGCAGCCGCTCGGACCTCGCGGGCGCGCTGGGCGGGGACGTGCCCACCGCACCTGAGTAGGCGGACCGCCACAAGTCGAGTAGTCGACCCCCAAGACCGCGCCCCGCCCGCCGCGGTCCACTGGCCTGGAGAGACGACGCGGCTCGAAGGGCGAAGCGATGGCATCCGGCACCGCAGGCACGGTCGCCGAACCGACCGAAGCCGAGTTCCGGCAGGCCGCACTCGACTTCCTCGCCGCGCACGCCCGTCCGCGGCAGACGAACGAGTCGGCCTGGGGCCACGGTTGCGACCGCGTCGGCCTTTTCCGGGAGAGCACGCCCGAGGAAGACGCCGTGGAACTCGCCCAGGCGCGCGCATGGCGGGCCCAGTGCTTCGACGCCGGCTTCGTGTGGACCGCAGGCCCGACCGAATACGGCGGGCGGGGCTACTCCCGCAACCTCGACCGCGTCTTCGCCTCCGCCGAGAACGGCTTCGAGGTGCCGACCGGCGCCAACCTGTTTCTCGTCGGCCTCGGCATGGTCGCCCCGACCGTGCTCGCGCACGGCACCGACCGCGCCAAGCAGACCTACCTCCGGGCGCTGTGGCGCGCGGACCTGGTGGGCTGCCAACTGTTCTCCGAGCCGGGCGCGGGATCCGACCTGGCGAACGTCTCCACTCGCGCCACCCGCGCCGGCGAGGACTGGACCGTCAGCGGGCAGAAGGTCTGGACCTCCGGCGCCCACTACAGCGACCTGGGCCTCCTGCTCGCGCGCACCTCGAGCGACGGCGAGTCCAAGCACGACGGCCTCACGATGTTCCTGCTCGACATGCACGCTCCGGGCATCGAGGTCCGCCCGCTGCGCCAGATGACCGGCGGAACCTCCTTCAACGAGGTGTTCCTCGACGACGTGCACGTCGCGGACTGGCAGCGCGTCGGCGAGGTGGGCGACGGGTGGCGCGTCGCGCGAACGACGCTGCTGAACGAGCGTGCCGCGATCGGCGGCGGGAGCGCGTCCTCGGGATTCTCCGCGACCAGACGCCTGTTCGACGCCGCCCGCGAGACCGGCGCGGACCGCGATCCGATCGTGCGTCAGCGCCTCGCCGAGCTGTGGATCCGCAGCGAGATCACCCGCTACGGGCGCCTGCGCACCGCCGCGCGCGTGCGCTCGGGCCAGACCCCGGGCCCGGAGAACTCGGTGGCGAAGCTCTTCCTCGTCGAAACCCAAACCCTCATGGTCGAACTGGCCACGCGCATCCTCGGGCCGCGCCTGGTCGCCGACACCGGCGAATGGGGTACCTACGCCTGGGCGGAGTTCGTCCTCGGCGCCCCGAGCGGCCGCATCGGCGGCGGCACCGACGAAATCCAGAAGAACATCGTCGCCGAACGCGTCCTCGGACTGCCCCGCTCGTGAACGTGCACCCGCGCACGCCCGTCGTCGTCGGCGTAGCCCAGACGCTGCGCCGCCCGGCGGACCCGGCCGAGGCGACCGAACCGATCGAGCAGATGGTCGAGGCACTGCACCTCGCGGCCGCCGACAGCGGCGCGGGCCACGCCCTGCTCGAGCGAGCCGACTCCATCGCGGTGCCCAAGGTCGTGTCGTGGCCCTACCTCGACCCCGCCTCGCTCGTTGCCGCGCGCCTCGGGCTGTCTCCGACCGAGACCGTCTACTGCAGCGACGGCGGCAACACGCCGCAGCGCCTCGTGAACGACGCCACCGAGGCGATCGTGCGCGGCGAACGCGACGTCGTCCTGTTGGTGGGCGCCGAGGCGACCTACACCCGGCTGGCTGCCCGCAAGCGCCAGGCCTGGCTGCCGTGGCCGAAGCAGACCGACGCGCAACCCACCCGATTCGTCGGCGAGACCGCACCCGGCCTGTGGGAGGAGGAGCGAGCCGCGGGCCTGGACCTGCCGGTCCACGTGTACCCCCTGTTCGAGAACGCGCTCGCGGCTGCGAGCGGGGTCGATCCGACGGTGCACCGCGCGGCGATCTCCGCGCTGTGGAGCGAATTCTCCGACGTCGCGGCCCGCAACCCGCACGCGTGGACGCCCCGCCGCGTCGGGGCCGACGAGATCGCGACGCCCACCGCAGCCAACCGCATGGTCGCCTGGCCCTACACCAAGCTGATGTGCGCCAACAGCGCCACCGACCAGGCCGCGGCAGTCGTGCTGTGTTCGGCCGAGGCGGCAGACCGCGCCGGGGTGCCGCGCGACCGCTGGGTCTTCCCCTGGAGCGGGGCCGACGCGCACGAGCACTGGTTCCTCTCCCAACGCGCGAATCTGTGGACCGCGCCCGCACTGCGCATCGCCGCCGCGACCGCGCTGGACCTCGCCGCGACGACCCTCGAGGACCTCGCGCACGTCGACCTCTACGCGTGCTTCCCCGCCGCCGTGCAGATCGCCGCCGCGGAACTCGGCCTGCCCCTGCGCGGGGACCGGCTGACGGTCACCGGCGGCAACGCGTTCGCCGGCGCGCCCGGCAACAACTTCGCCATGCACGCCATCGCGGCCACCGTGGCGACGTTGCGCGCCGAGGAGTCCGCGCGCGCGCTGGTCACCGGGGTCGGCTGGTGGTTGACCAAGCACTCGGTCGGGATCTACGGCACACACCCGCCGCCCACTCCGTTCCGCCGGGAGGTCCCGCAGGGCCGAGTCGACGCACTGCCGAACCGCGAGATCGTCGGCGGCTACACCGGCGACATGGCCGTGGAGACCTTCACCGTCGTCTACGACCGCGCGGGGGAACCCGAGCGCGCCGTGATCGCCGGACTCACCCCCACGGGCAACCGGGTCTGGGGCGCCACCACCGAGCCGTCCACGCTGCACGCGCTGGAGGCCGGCGACCTCGTCGGCGCCCCCGCCCACCGGGGCCTCGACGGCGTCGTCAAGGTGGCCTGACGGCATGTCAGATTCGACTGGAGCGCGCAGATGACGCTAGCCGCCTCCCCGCAGACCGCCCCGGCGTTCGCCTGGGGCACCGAGATCGCCCGTCGTCGGGACGGCGCGCTGCCGTTCCTCATGTACTCCCCGCGCCGCCGGCACCTCGTCGAACTGCTCGCCGACGTGGCCCGCTGGCCCGGCCGCACGCTGGTGGTGCAGGGCGAGCGCCGAATGACCACCGAGCACTTCCTCGGCGCCGTCGCCGATCTCGCCGCGCGGCTCACCGCGGACGGGGTGGGGCCCGGCGACCGCGTGCTGCTGCTGGCGCCCAACTCGCCCGAGTGGATGGTGGCGTTCTGGGCCACGCTCGCCACCGGCGCGGTGGCCGTTCCCGGCAACGGGTGGTGGAGCGCGGAAGAGGTCGCCCACGCGGTCGAGCTCGTCGACCCCGCGGTGGTGGTTGCCGACGGCAGTCGAATGGCCAGGGTCGGCAGCGGGCCCCGGCGGCTGTCCATCGACGACGTCCGCAGCGTCGTCGACGGCGCGGCCCCCCGGTGCGAGGCGCCGATCGCGCCGGCCGGACACGAGGACGACCCCGCCGTCGTCGTCTTCACGGCGGGCACCACCGGCATGCCGAAGGGTGCCGTGCTGGCGCACCGGTCCGTCGTCGCCAACCTGCACAACCTGCTGGCCACGTCCAAACGCCTGCCGCACACTCTCTCGGCGGACGTCCCCGGCCAGGTCAGCCTGCACACCTTCCCGCTGTTCCACATCGGCGGCATCCAGGTGATGTGCTTCTCCATGTTGACCGGCGGCACGATGGTCTTCCTCGAAGGGCGCTTCGACTCACGCCAGGTGTTGGACCTGATCGAGTCCGAACGCGTCAACCTCTGGGGAGCGATCCCCACGATGGCCGTGCGGGTCTTGGACGACCCGAGCCTGCCCGATCGCGACTGCTCCTCCCTCCAATCTCTCTCGCTCGGTGGCGCGCCGGTGGGCGCGGAGCTCGTCGGACGCCTGCGGGCCGCGTTCCCGAATCTGGTCCGGGGTGTGTCGGCCAACTACGGGATGACCGAGGCGGGTGGGTCGGTGGCCTCCGCCGCCGCGACCGTCATGGCCGAACATCCCGGCACCTCGGGACGACCGCTTCCCGCCGTCGAACTGCGCGTCGACCGGCCCGACGACGACGGAGTCGGGGAGATCCTCGTCCGTTCGCCCGCTCAGATGCTGGGCTACTGGGGCGAGGAGGACAGCCCCGTCGACCACGAGGGCTTCCTGCACACCGGCGACCTCGGCACGCTGCGCGACGGCCTGCTCTGGGTCGTCGGCCGCAGCAAGGACGTCGTCATCCGCGGCGGTGAAAACATCGCCGCCGCGCACGTCGAGTCGGTGCTGGCCGCCCATCCCGCCGTCGCGGAGGTCGGGGTCATCCCGGTGCCGCATCCCACCTGGGGCGAGGAGATCGCAGCGGTCGTCGTCGTCCGCACCGGGCACGGCACGGATGCGGCCGACCTCGCCGCACACGGCGCCACCCGCCTGGCCCACTTCGAGGTCCCCGCGCACTGGTGGTTGCGCGCGGAGCCCCTCCCGGTCAACGCGGCGGGCAAGGTCGACAAGCGGCTGGTCGCCGAGCAGTGGCGAACCCGCGAGATTCCAACGGAGGAACACATCTGATGGGCAACGGATCCCCGCCCGCGCGCGGCATGCTCGATCGCCACACCCCGGTCGGCTTCGAACTCGAGGGCGTGAAGAAGAAGGCCGCCATCCAACTCATGGGCTCACGGCTGTGGGGACGGTTCAACCCGAACCACTGGGACCCGGTGTACGCCGCCCAGACGGGATTGCCGAAGCCGATTCAGACCGGCGAGATGTCGAGTGCCTACCTCGCCGAGATGTGCGTGAACTACTTCGGGCGCGGCTTCTTCACCGACGCGCGCATGGTGTGCAAGTACGTCTCCTCGGTAGGCGCCAACGAGGTCATCAGCACGCACGGTGTCGTCACCGAGAAGACGCCGACCGCCACGGGTCACCGCTTCAAGGTCGAGATCTGGGCGCAGAACGAGGCGGGGGAGAAGAAGACCGTGGGTTGGGTGGAGGCGAACGTCGATGACAACTGACGCGACCGAGCACAGGCCGCCCGCGCGGGATTCGCTGCGGCCCATGACGGCCCTTCAGGTTCGGCAGACGACGGAGTTCGTCGAGAGTCTGCAGGAGGAGTGCCAGACCTACTGGGACATGGTTTCCGTCGGCGACGAGCTGGTCCGAGACCTCGAGCTCACCCCGGAACTCGTGATCCTCTACGCCGACGGCGTCGAGGACTACAACCCCTGGTACGAGGGGTGGAAGATGAACACGTGGCGAGTCGAGGGGGACTCGCCGTTCGGCAGCGCCATCGTCCCGCCGATGCTCGTCTCGCACTTCGTGCTGTCGGTGCAGTTCGACCACACCAAGCCGTTCGCGATCGGGTCGATCCACACCTTCCACGATTCCCGAATCCACGCCCCGATTCCGGTGGGTGCGACGGTCCGGATCGCAACCAAGGCCGTCGACAAGTACGTCAAACGCGAACGTCGCTACGTACGGCACGAGGTCACGGTCACCGACGTGGCCGACGGAACCCTGTACTTCACCGAGATCCGCGACATCCTCTCCCTCTGAACTAGGAGCCTGCGTGACGACCACGACGGTCACCACGGAGACAACGGGCGCGGTCGTGGTGGTCACCCTCAACCGCCCGGCCGCACGCAACTGCATCGACCGAGAAACGGCAGAGGGCGTCGCCGCGGCGCTGGACGCGCTCGACTCCGATCCCGCCCTCGCGGTCGGAATTCTGACCGGCGCGGGCGGCGGCTTCTCGGCCGGCATGGACCTCAAGGCCTTCGCTCGCGGAGAACTGCCGGTGGCCGGAGACCGAGGGTTCGCCGGCCTCGTCGCTCGGCCACCACGCAAGCCGCTCGTCTGTGCCGTCGAGGGCTTCGCCCTGGCCGGTGGGCTGGAGATCGCCCTGGCCTGCGACGTCATCGTGGCCGCGCGCGACGCGCGGCTCGGCCTTCCCGAGGTGAGCCGCGGGCTCATCGCCGGCGCCGGCGGCCTGTGGCGGCTGCCGCGGCGAGTGGGCATGGGCCAGGCCTCGTTGCTGACGTTGACCGGCACACCGGTCGACGCCGCGGAGGCGCACCGCATCGGACTCGTCGACGTGCTGGCAGAGCCCGGCCAGGCCCTCGCCGAGGCGCGGGCTCTGGCCGCGGTCGTGGCCGGCAACGCGCCGCTCGCCCTCGCCGCGACCAAACAGGTACTCGACGAGGGATTCGGCCGCTCGGCCGACGAGTTCTGGACTGGGCAGAAGGCCCACCTGAAGGCGGTCCTGGCCTCCGCGGACGCACGCGAGGGGGCGGTTGCCTTTGCCGAGAAACGTCCCCCACAGTGGCGGGGACGTTGAGTGCCCAAACGATCACGACGGTCCAATTGCGCCCTCGTCTCGGAAGCGGAGCCCTGTTGACCACGATCGATTCTGCAGACCCTGCATCGGCCCGCCCGGGCTACACCCTCGACAACGCCTGGGAGCAGGCTCGGCTGCGACTGGACCTGCTCGAGCAGGTGCACGATTTAGGCACGTTCGAGGCCTTGGGTCGAGCTGGAATCTCGGCGGGATGGAGCTGCCTGGAGGTCGGCGCAGGCGGCGGCTCGGTGGCTCGCTGGATGTGCGAGCGAGTCGGCCCGGCGGGGTCGGTGACCGCTGTCGATCTGGAGCCCCGATTTCTGGAGGCCGATCCCCGCCCCAACCTGCGGATCGTGCAACGCGACGTGGTGGCCGACGGTCTGCCGGAGGGCCAGTTCGACCTGGTGCACTGCCGGTGCCTGCTCATGCACCTGCCCGGGCGAGAGGCGCTCCTGCGCCAGATGCTCGCGCGGGTGCGCCCGGGTGGCCGCCTGGTGGTCGAGGAGATCGACCTCTACCCGGCGGCCACCGCGGAGTCCTCCGTGTACGCGGAGGTCTGGGCCCTGTTGTGCCAGGCGATTCCCACCACCGGCGGCGACTGGTACTGGGCACGTCACCTGCCCACGGCGGTCGTGGGCGCGGGGGCGGCGAACGTGGGCGTGTCCGCGGTCGTGCCGTACTTTGCCGCCCACGAACCGCTCGCGCGGCTGATCGGACTGAGCGTCGAACAGCTCACCCCTCTGCTGTTGGTCAACGGTGCGACCACCGACCAACTCGACGAGTTTCACGCCGAGTTGGATCGGCCGGGGAGGATGCTTCCCGCGTTCGCCGTCGTCACCGTCACCGGTACCCGCCCGCCAACGCCCGCCGACTACTCGACGAGCTGATCGCCCATCAGGTAGTACTCGCCGAGGAACGCGGCGTTCTGGGCGGCGTTGAGCGGCTGGAACATCGACGCCGCGGCGTCGCGGTACATGCGCTCGAAGATCGTGCCGCGACGGAAGGACTGTCCGCCGACCATGCTCATGGCTTCCTTCGTCATGTGGATGACGTTCTTCGCGACCTCGGTCTTCGCGATGCAGATGAACGGGAAGCGCTCCTCTGCGGTCCAGTGCTCGTCGTCCCAGCCGGTGGCGATGTCGTGACAGGTTTGCTGGATCAAGCGACGGTTGACCTCGCACCTGATCGCCATGTCGCCGACGCCGTCGACGATGTGGCCGATCTGCGCCACCTTCACGTCGGCTGCGGCGATGGCGCCGAACGTGGCGCCGAGGGTCTTCTTCTTCAGAAGCTCGCGAGACTCCTCGAAGCAGCGCAGGCCGAGGCCCCGGTAGATGCTGGCGAAGAGGACCACGAACCACTCGAGCGTCTGGAATGCTCCCGCGCGCCAAGGGGAGGCCTTGCCCGACTCGGGGATGTAGAACCCGTCGAACACGATGGTCTGCGTGCCGGTCGCATGCATGCCCATCGCGTCCCAGACGCGCTCGATGCGGATGCCGTCGCCGAGGCCGGTCTCGCGGTCCACTGTGAAGTCGTGGACGAACGAGTACTCCGCGTCGACCCAGTCCTCGTAGGCCTCGGGCATGTTGCCGTCGGCGTCGGTGATGGTCGCGACCGTGACGATGATGTCGGCGGCCTCGCAGAGGGTGCCCCAGTTTTTCTGGCCGTAGAGCCTGTAGCCGCCTTCGGGCTGAGGGACGGCCTTCACGTCGGCCAGCCCCGAGAAGCCGGCACGCTTCTCCGAGATCGGGCCGAAGACGATGTCGCCGTCTTCCACGATTCGGCCGAACCAGTACTTCTTCTGGTCCTCGTCGAGCAGGCCGAGCATCATGCCGATGAGGCCCATGTGCATGTTGTAGGCGAGCGCGATCGCGGAGTCGCCTCGAGAGAGTTCGGTCATCACCTGCGAGCACAGCCACAGGTCGCCGCCGTCGCCGCCGTACTCCTTGGGGACCACCAGCGGGATGAGGCCGCTGCCCTTGAAGGCCTCGATGGACTCGTAGGAGAAGCGGTTCTCCCTATCGGCCGTCGGGCCGAGCTCGCGGAAGGTCTCCGAGAGCGCCGCAGCGCGTTTGAGCGAGATCTCGGTGAGTTCCTCGTACGTGGTCACTGGGCCGCCGCCACGACCTGCTGCATGTCCCAGTAGTCCGCCCAGCGCGCGATCTTGCCGTCGGCGTCGAACGTGATGACCCCCGCGATCGGGATGGCGAGGTAGCGCTCGCCCCGGGGGTCCTTCATGTAGTCGATGCGCTCCATCCAAACGTCGTCGCCGACCTGGACGATCTTCGTGATCTCTACGTCGATCGACTCGACGCCCATGGAGTGGAACGGGTTGAGAATTGCGACGGCCTCGTCCGCGCCGGTCACCGGCGGGATGTTCGGGTGGGCGATGTAGACCCCGTCCGGGGCCAGGTAGTCCCGGTAGGACTGCAGGAAGGAGTCCCAGTCCTTGCCCCAGTGGGCGAAGAACTGCTCGACTACGGAAACGAGGTCTCGGGCCATGACGGATCCTCTCGAGTTGCCTACTAGCCAGACGGTGGAGTCGGGGGCCATTCTTCGACTCGCGTAGACACGATGTAAATGGCGGTTCACGAGAACTGGCGTAAGTGGTCACCGAGAGGGCTACGTCCTATCACCTAGGGGATAGGACGCACGCGAAAGGGGCGAGGCAGATGACGGAGCCGGCAGAAGGCGACGAACGCGAATTCGCCGCCGACGCGTACGCGCGCAGCGTCACGAACATGCGCGCCCTCCTCGCCGTGCTTCCCTCGCTCGAGGCGGCGCCCTGAACCGTCCCCGATCTCGTGGCACTCGTCCCCGAACTGGTGTGCGAGCTGGGCTTCGACCGCGGTCTCGTCAGCCGTGTCGAGAACGGCGTGTGGTACCCGGTGCTGATGTACATCGTCGGCGATCCGGGTTGGGCCGCGGAGATCGGTTCGGCCGGGGCGGAGGCTCCGCTCAAACTTGAGCCGGGCCTGCACGAAACGGCCCTGGTACTGGAACGTCGACCGATTCTGGTGCTGGACGCACAACGCCACGACGCCGGGCACTGGGGTCACCCCGGCATGGTTTCGGCGTCGAAGACCACCTCGTACGTGGCTGCTCCGATCATGTCCGGCGACGAAGTCGTCGGCATCCTGACGGGCGATCGGTACGCATCCGGGCGTGACGTAGACGAGCTGGATCGGGACCTTCTGGCGGCCTTCGCGGAGGTCTTCCAATTGGCGTTGAGTCGCGCGGCTCTCGCGGAGAACCTCGCTTCGGCCGAGCGACTGCTCGCAGAGTTGACCGACGCGCTCGGTGCGGCCCGCTCCGAGGTGCATCGCACACCTCGCGTCGGGCTGGAGAAAGGCCCGGAGGAGTTGCCGCGGGGCATGGTGGTGCGCTCGCGGCCGCGGACGCCCAATCCGCTGCCCGCCACGTTGACCCCGCGGGAGTTGGAGGTGTTGGAGCTCATGGCCGGTGGTCGAACCAACCTGTCCATCGCCCAGCAGCTCTTCATTACCGACGGCACGGTCAAGCAGCACGTGAAACACGTGCTGCGGAAGTTGAACGTCACCAATCGCTCGGAAGCGGTCGTCCGGTGGTTCCAGGCCGGCGGTGTGGACGGCGGATTCCGTTCCTAACACCACGGTATTATACGGCATATCTCCCGGGTGATACACGGGCGCACGCCTGCCCTAAAGGGTTATTCGAATATGTCCCCAATGCGAGATAGCGAGCGGTGATCTACGCCATAAAGACGGTCGTCATTGGTTAGCCACGATTCACCTGGTCCGGAGCCTCGTCCCCCAGGCTCGACTTACTGGAGATGGCCCACATGACTTCAATCAAGCGCAGTTGGGTGACCGCGGTCCCCCTTGCCGTGAGCGCGGCGCTGGTGCTCGCGGCCTGCGGAAGCGGCGACGGCGGCAGTGCGGTGGCGCAGGCCCCCGCTGCCGTAGGCGCGCCCCAGGCGGAAGCCGCAGCGGAACCGGCCGCGGCGCCCGCCGAGGCAGCCACCGAGGAAGCCCCCGCAACAGCCGGCAAGCCGGCCGCTGCCGCCGCTGCGGACGCCCCGGCCGCGAAGGCGCCCAAGGCTGCCGCGGCCAAGCCCGCAGAGAAGAAGGTCGAGGCAGGCGCGAAGAAGAGCAAGGCGGCGGCGCCGAAGGCCAACGCCGGCGGCGCGATCCTCGCCCCTGGCATGACCGGAATCGACACGGCGGAACAGGCTGCGGAGAACTCGCGTATCGCCGTGGAGAAGCAGGGCCTCACCGACATCGGCGTCACGAAGGACTCCATCAAGGTCGGCACGATCAACATGCACAGCCTGCCCTTGGCGGGCGTGTTCGTGCGTCAGTTGGCCAACGGCACCGTCGGCACCGCTCAGTCGATCAACGACCGAGGTGGCATCCTGGGCCGGCGCATGCAGGTGATCGACTGCGACGACGGCACCGGCGAGGTGAGCCGTACCAAGGCCTGCATCAAGAAGATGGTCATTCAGGACAAGATTTTCTCGTTCATCGGCATCACCACCTGGGGCAGCGCCTCGATCCACGACGACTTGAAGCAGTACAAGGTTCCGGCCGTCGGACAGTGGGCCTACTCGCAGACCGAGTGGCAGGACCCGTACATGTTCCCGGTCCACATGTCGATGATCCACGAGGCGATGGCCAATGCGAACTGGGTCCGCAACACCTTCAAGGTGAAGACCTACGGTCTCATCTGTCTGACCTCGCCGGAGATGCAGCTCGCGTGTAACGCCGCGAAGAAGATTCTCGACGCCTCGGGTGCCAAGTTGGTGAAGAAGGCGGACGTCGCGATCTCCGAGACGTCGATGGGTTCGCACGTGCTCGCAATGCGCGCGGCCAATCCGGAGCACATCCTGCACTACGTCATCAACCCTGCCACGACGGCGAAGTTCGTCGTCGAGTCCTCGCAGCAGAACTACTGGCCGGAGAAGGGAATCTCCGGCAATCACCTCGCCGCGGAGGTGCTGGGCTCGATCTTCGGCCAACACGCGGTTGGGCGCTACTGGACCAACACCACCTACCGCATGTGGGGCCCGGAGTTCACGGCCACGATGACCAAGTACGCCCGGCGCAACGCCGGCGCGAACCACCACATCGTCCAGGCGGCCTACGTGGGTGTTCAGGTCTTCGCCCAGGCGGCCAAGGCGGTCGGGCCCAACCTGACGCGCGAGCGCCTGATGGCCCAGTTGAACAACGGCGACGTCTACACGGCCGACGCGGCGATGGACCAGAAGTTCTCGTACCGCAACTCCGAGCGCTACGGAGACAACTGGGACAAGAACATGGGCCAGGGTCGGGAGTTCATGTACAAGTACACGTCCACGAACACGCGCTCCAACCCGGACGGTTCGCCGAACGGCTTCGAACTCGCGGACGTCATCTACACCTGGAAGTAGAAGCCGGGATCTGATTCCCACTCAGACGTGGGGCGGGCGTCGTCGGCCAGGACAGCGTTCCGCCCCACAACCCTTTGTCTGCAAGGGAAGTGGCCTCATGCTCTCGAATCGCGTCAGTCTGAAGCACGAGCTGTTCGGCGCCTGGTGCGCGCCGATCTTCTCCGTACTGGCCTTTGGCGGGTGGTTCTTCCTCGCCCACTGGTACGACCCGGCCGGCGCCGGGCTGAGCGCCGAAGAGCTGCGCGACTGGTACGCCGGGCGTCAGTTCGAGGTGATCCTCGGGCTGTCCATCTTCTGTGCCGCCACCGCGTTCCTGACCATCTTCAGCGTGCAGCTCGGCATCTGGCTGTGGCGCTACGAGGGCTCGCCGCTGATGGCGATCTCCTCGATGCTCGGCGGCTTCGCCGTCGTCGTGTACGTGTTCGTGTCCAACTGTCTGTGGATCGGCGTCGCCTACCGCGCGGACACGATCGTGGACCCCGAGATCATGGTGGCGCTGAACGACGCGGCCTGGTTCAGCTTCCTCGTCGGCTGGGTCGGCCTCACGCAACAGATGCTGTGCGTCGCGGTGGTCACCATCCGCGACAACCGCGCGAAGCCCCTGGTTCCGAAGTGGGTCAGCATCACCGCGATCGTCGGCGCCCTGCTGGTGCCGATGGCCAACGGCTGCGCCTTCACCATGACCGGCACCTTCGCCTGGGACGGCCTCCTCGGCTTCTACGTCCCCATCTTCATCTGGGGCATCTGGCTCGACGTGCACGCCTTCTACATGCGCCGCGAGATCCGCGAACGCATGGCGGCCGAGGTACGGACCGACGAGCCGATCGCGCTTCCAACGGCATCCGCACCGGCGCGCGTCGCCGCCCCCGTGTAGCGCCACACCAGTGCAGATGGGCGCCCGTCAACCACCGCCTCGGGTTGGTAGGCGCCCATCGCAGCGCCGGATCGCCGTGGCAAAGGCTGGCGTAGACGCACATCGCGCCTTCGCCTCTCAAGAAGGCGACCTCTACCCGCTATTCCTCGATGCGGTCCGACCCAAGAAGGGCGTCGGCCTCGTAGCGCATCGCCGCGAGGGAATCTCTGCCCACCAGGCGGTCCACATCGGCCAGATCTTGCGGCCGGGCGGAGGCTCGCTTGTTCGCAACGAAGTCGTCCTTGGCGATGAACGGCACCATCGCGCTGCCGCAGTCCACGTGAATGCGGTTCGCCCAGCACTGCTCGAACTCCACTCCGTCGATCGTCGGCAGCACGTCGATGCGCTTGGGCTCGCGGCCCATGACGAACACGGCCGACGGATCGAGCAAATCCTCCGGAGTGAGCCCGGCGTCGCCGAAGCCGAAGTCCTCGATGGCCGACACCATGCGCGCGGCGTTGTTCGGCTCGAGCCACATCCACACGTCGATGTCCTTCGTGGCGCGGGCGTGGCCGTGAGCGGCCATCGCCCAGCCACCGACGATCAGAAAGCGGACGTCACGTTCGATACAGCAGTTGATGAACTCGAGGAAGTCGGGGTCCAGCGAGATCGGCCCAGCCATAGCACTCCGCTCGCAGTTCCTGGACGTGAGCCAGTCGCTCCACCACGGGGCGGGTGAGCCAGTAGTCCCGCTGACTGTCGTCCCGCTCGTGCAGCGGAACCTTGCGGACCACTTTCTCGATCGCCATGCCTGGCAGTGTAGGCACTGGCCGGGCAGTCGCTCAGAGCTCTTCGTAGAGCATGCCCGCCATGCCCGGTTCGCCGGGGCCGTAGACGTAGACCATGCGTGCGAAGACCGGCGCGCAGTACCGGGCCTTCTCCCCGCCCGGAACGACGATGCGATCGCCGGGGCCGAGGACGTGGGTCGTGCCGCCGCAGGTGACGTGCAGTTCGCCCTCGGTCACGGCGTTGATCTCGGCGTGCTGGTGGCGGTCGGTGAAGGCGGCACGTTCCAGCGTCCACTCGCCGACGGACACGCCGTCGACGTCGCTGGCCGTCGTCACGGCGATGCGCGGCATGTTCGCCAGCGGGCGAAGGTCGGTTCGGGTCACCTGCGCGTCGGCCATCAGAGTGCCGCGATCGCCTTCTCGGTGCGCGACATCGGGGCGGGAGCGAGAGGACGGCCCTCGGCCGCTTCGAGCCGGTGGCACAGGAAGAGCAGTTGCGAGGTCCACCACAGACCCGTGGCGGCCAGCGCGATGCTCACCGGGACCATCGCGGTCATCAGCGCCGTCGACGGGTCGGGCACGTTCTGCGCGATCAGGGTCGGGAAGCCGGCGCCGAGGGTTTCGAAGGCGAAGTTCGCCGGGAAGACCAGGAACAGCGCGAGGCAGTGGTACGGCTTGGTCGCGCGCAGCTTCACGACCGCGCACAGCACCGCGAAGCCGGTGATCTGGGAGGCCTCCATGAAGGCGATCCAGATCGGGTAGTCGAACACGCGAACCGGGGCCTCGCCGTAGTAGGTGTACAGGTCCACGTTGATGGCGATGATCTCGAACATCGCGGTGGTGCACGCGGTGAGCGCCGCGAATCCGAAGATCTTCTGCAGGGTTACCCCCGCCGCGAACGAGCGGTAGAGCAGGATCGCCGGGAGCGCGAACACCATCACGTAGGCGGGCATGACCCAGACGGGCTGCGGCAGGCCGAAGGAGGTGAACAGCGTCCACTGCGGACCGTTGCCCTGCCCGTCGGCGCCGAGCCAGTGCAGGTGGTAGGTGATGTCGTAGATCGGCTCGATGATGCTGCCGGTGGCGACCGAGAGCACCACGACGATCGGCAGGTAGGACTTCTCCACTCGGGCGAGCTTGATCGCGTACCCGAGCAGGGCGAGGGTGCCGCCCCACAGCACGATCGTGGCGATCGTCTGCATCGTCTCGTGAAGTTCGAGCGAGTAGGTCTCCGGGCCGGGCAGCGGCAACATCGCCGTCTCCTTTTAGATGATCCGCATGGTGTCGAGGAATCTGGTGCCGAGCGCCTCGTCGCCCTTCAGAGCGATGCCGGCCTCGCGCCACGAGGTGCGGCCCGTGCCCCACTCCGGGAAGGATTCGGCGGGGCCTTCGATGGTCACGGCTGCATCCGCGGCGGTGCCGGAGGAGGCGACGACTCGCTTCTTGCCCTGGGCGATCGCGAATGTTCCGCCGCCCGGACCGACGAGGTTCAACTGCACGCGGCCGTCGAGCCACGACAGGCGGTCGCCGCTCATGGCCCCGAGGCCCGCGAGCATCCACTCGTTGGACACCGCGACGCGGTTCGCGTCCGGCTTCGGCATCGTGCGGCCCAGTGCCGAGGCGATGTCGTAGCGGGCGTGCAAGCCGTGGTCGAACACGAACGCGCTCGTCAGCAGGTACGCCGGGTACGTGCCGACCTCGGCCACCTTGATCGGCAGCTTCCGCAGCGGCGGCTTCTGCAGTAGGGCCTGCACGGGTGGCAGACGCTTGCTCCAGTTCTCGTACTCCTTGCGCACCTTGGCCGGCGCCCAGGTCTTGCGCTTGGCCGAGTCGGCGTCGTTCGCCTCCTCGATGTCCTTGCCCAACGCAAGCTTGACGATCAGCAGGCCGAAGGTGCCGTGCGCCGCGGCGCCCATGTGCGAGACGACGTCCTGCACGGTCCAGCCCTCGCAGCGGCTGGGCCGAGCCCACTCGTCCTCGGACAGGTCCCGAAGCAGTGCGACGATGTCTGTGCGATCGGCCTTGTAGGCAGCAACCCGGTCCATTACTGAGCCTCCGTCAGTTCCACGAGCACGGCGCCGCGTTCGACCTGGGTGCCCTGAGCGACATTGAGCTTGCCGACGACACCGTCCGCGGGGCTGGAGATGGTGTGCTCCATCTTCATGGCCTCGAGGACGAGCAGCGGCTGGCCGGCCCCGACCGTGTCGCCCTCGGAAACCATGAGGCGAACGACCGAACCCGGCATCGGAGCGGTCAGGCCACCCTGCGGGCCGCCGGCTCCGGGTTCGGGCAGCGGGTCGACGAACGCGAAGCCCGAGGAACCGATGCCGCTGTCCACCAGCGCACCGTCGTCGGACAGCACGATCCGGTACCGCCGGCGAACTCCGCCGATCGTAGCGTCGAGCTCGTCGCTCGTGACGCCGTGGATCTCGACGGCCTGCGGGGTGGTGTCGAGTTCGACGACGGGCGTGGCGGCGGCCAGGGAGAACGCGACCGAAATCGGGTCGCCCTCGCCCTTGAGCTCGAGCGACTCCAACTGACTGCGGTTGTTGCGCCAGCCGAGCGGCATTCCGCTCTGCACGGTGCGGGCCTGTCCGCGCGCCTTGGCCAGCGCGATCGTGGCGGCGATCGCGTGCAGGCCGTGGGTTTCGCGCGTGGTCAGCGGCTCCGTCAGACCCTCGACGCGCTCGAGGAAATCGGTCGTCGTATCGCCGGCGAGGTACTCCGAGCTGCGCAGGATGCGGACCAGCAGATCGCGGTTGGTGACGACGCCGTGCAGACGCGCGCGCGACAGCGCGTCGGCCAGCCGGCCGGCGGCCGCCGCGCGGGTCGGCCCGTGGGCGATGACCTTGGCGACCATCGAGTCGTAGTAGGGGGAGACCTCCGACCCGCTGATCACGCCGGTGTCCACGCGGATGCCGGGACCGCCGACCTCGAAGACGTCGAAGGTGCCCGACACCGGCAGGTACCCGGCGGCCGGGTCCTCGGCGCACAGGCGCACCTCGATCGCGTGACCGGTGATGGTCGGGTTCATCGCCTCGGGCGGCAGGGCCTCGCCGCGCGCGACGGCGATCTGCAGCGCCACGAGGTCCAGCCCGGTGATGCACTCGGTGACAGGGTGCTCCACCTGCAGGCGGGTGTTCATCTCCAGGAAGGCGAACGTGCCGTCGTTGCCGGCGATGAACTCGATCGTTCCCGCGCCCCGGTAGTCCACTGCGCGGGCGGCCTTGGCCGCGGCCTCCATCAGCCGCTCGCGCCACTGCGCGTCCACGGCCGGGGAGGGCGCCTCCTCGACGACCTTCTGATGTCGGCGCTGGATCGAGCACTCGCGCTCGAACAGCGTGGCGACCTGGCCGTGCGCGTCGGCGACGATCTGCACCTCGATGTGCCGGGAGGGGGAGATGTACCGCTCGATGAACACGGTGCCGTTGCCGAACGCGGCCTTGGCCTCGCGCTGCGCGGACTCGATCGCCGCCTGGAGTTCGCCTGCCGATTCGACGATCCGCATGCCACGGCCGCCACCGCCTGCCGTGGCCTTCACGATGGCGGGGTAGCCGATGGCGGACAGGTCGCCGTCGAGCGCACCGTCGCCTGCAACCGTCACGCCCGCCAGCGTCGGCACGCCGTTGGCGGCCATGATCTCTTTGGACGTGACCTTGTCGCCCATGCTGCGGATCGCCGCGGGCGGCGGGCCGATGAACGTCAGGCCGGCGGCGACGCAGGCTTCGGCGAAGTCCGCGTTCTCGGAGAGGAAGCCGTACCCGGGGTGCACCGCGTCGGCACCGACGCGAGCGGCCGCGTCGAGGATGAGCGACTGCACCAGGTAGGTGTCCGACGCTGCGGTGCCTTCGAGGCGAACGGCCTCGTCGGCCTCTTGGACGAACAGCGAGTTCGCGTCGGCGTCGGAGTAGACGACCGCGGTGCGGATGCCGAGGCCGCGCGCGGCACGGATGACCCGCCGCGCGATCTCGCCACGGTTGGCGATGAGGATCTTCTGCACGGGTTCCCCCTACATGCGGAAGACGCCGTAACCGGTGGCGCCTTCCACGACGTTGTTGTGGATGGCGGACAGGGAGATCCCCAGCACGGTGCGCGTGTCGGCGGGGTCGATGATCCCGTCGTCGTAGAGCTTTCCGCTCATGAAGAAGGCGTGCGACTCGCGCTCGATCTGCGCCTCGATCTGGGCGGTGCGGGCGCGGTCCGCCTCTTCGTCGAACTCCCGGCCGGCGGCGGCGGCGGCCTCCCGGCCGACGATGGACAGCACGCCGGCGAGCTGCGCCGGCCCCATGACCGCGGTGCGCGAATTCGGCCAGGCGAACAGGAAGCGCGGGTCGTACGCGCGGCCGCACATGCCGTAGTTCCCGGCGCCGTAGGAGGCGCCCATGATCACCGAGATGTGCGGCACCGTGCTGTTCGCGACGGCGTTGATCATCTTGGCGCCGTCCTTGATGATGCCGCCCTGCTCGAAGCTCTTGCCGACGATGTAGCCGGTGGTGTTGTGCAGGAAGATCAGCGGCGTGTTCACCTGGTTCGACTTCTGGATGAACTCGGTGGCCTTCTGCGCCTCTTCGCCGAAGAGCACGCCGCGAGCGTTGGCGAGCACGCCGACGGGGTAGCCGTGCAACGTGCCCCATCCGGTGATCAGCGACGTGCCGTACTCGGGCTTGTACTCCTCGAACTCGGAGGCGTCGAGCAGCCGGGCGAGCACCTCGTGCGGGCTGAACGGAACGCGCAGATCCGCCGAGGCGATCCCCAGCAGTTCCGACGCGTCGTAGAGCGGTTCGACGACGGCACGCGGCTTCGGGCCCAGCTTGCGCCAGTTCCAGCTCTGCACGATCTGGCGGCCGAGGCGGATCGCGTCCCGCTCGTCGGTGGCCAGGTAGTCCGACAGGCCCGAGACGGTGGAGTGCATCCGCGCGCCGCCGAGTTCCTCGTCGGTGGAGACCTCGCCGGTGGCCATCTTGACCAGCGGGGGACCGCCGAGGAACACCTTGGACTGCTTGTCGATCATGACGTTGTGGTCGCACACGCCGGGCACGTAGGCGCCGCCGGCGGTGGAGTTGCCGAACACCAGCGCGACCGTGGGGATGCCCATGGCCGAGAGCTGGGTGATGTCCCGGAACAGCTGACCCGCGGGCACGAACAGGTCGGCCTGGGTGGGGAGGTCGGCGCCGCCGGATTCGACGAGGTTGATCAGCGGCAGCCGGTTGAGCCGCGCGATGTGCAGCGCGCGCAGCATCTTCTTCCACGTGTACGGGTTGGAGGTCCCGCCCTTGACTGTGCCGTCGTTCGCGATCAGGACGCACTCGACGCCGTGGATCACGCCGATTCCGGTGACCACGCTCGCGCCGACGGTGAAGTCCGTGCCCCACGCGGCAAGCGTGGAGAGCTCGAGGAAGGCAGAGCCCGGGTCGACGAGCAGGTCGATCCGCTCGCGGACCGTCAGGCGCCCGCGCTCGCGGTGCCGCGCCATGTACTTGGCCCCGCCGCCGGCGTTGGCCAAGTTCAGCTGCTCGTCCAGCAGCTTGAGCATGCCGAGGTTGTGCGCACGGTTGGTCTGGAACTCGTCTCCGGTGACCGAGACGGCCGATTTGAGAGTAGGCACAGCATGTTTATAGCCGTTAACCACCGCTCAGGACAACTACCTAGGGAGACGACGTCCCACCGGCGTCGAAACCCGGTCCGACCGACGGCAGAGCGGTCGCCGGCGTACCGATCAAGGAGTGCAGCGCCATGGCCGCCAGCGTCGGCCCGACGACCTCGCGGGGGAGGCGGTTGCTGAACTCGGTGGCGGACTGGATCAGGGCGATCGCGCCCTGACACATGGTGCGGACGTGGTCGACTTTGAGCTCCGGCCGCAGCCGACTGACCGGGCTCACCCACTCTTCGGTATAGAGGCGCTGGAGATAGCGCAGCCGGTGGCGGTCCGCGTCGGGCAGGCTGCGGTACTCCATGCGCCAGGTCACGATGTGCGCCGTCCGTGCGAAGACGAAGTCCACGTGGAGATCGACGATCGCCGGGAGGGCCTCGAGCGGGTCGTGCAGCTTGCGGGCGACCTCGACCGTCTCTTCGAGGTGGGCGGTGATCGCGTCGTCGAAAACCGCGATCAGCAGCGCTTCCTTGCTCGGATAGTGCCGGTACAGCGCCGGTCCGGACAGGCCCACCTCGGCGCTGATGTCGTTGATTCCGACGGCGTGGTAGCCGTCGCGGGCGAACAGGCGCGCAGCCGCGTCGATCAGCTCGAGTTGGCGCCGGGTACGAACGGGACCGTGGCGCGACGGTCCGGTCATCCAGCCTCCCTCGGGTGCTCTGCCTGTGGACAGTGTGGACAGTTTGACCGCGACACGCCGTCGTTACCCCCGAACTAGGCGTGTCGGGCCAGATCTCTGGACATCTTGGTTTAACCGTAACTAACATCACACTCGTCGTAGGACACCGGTTTCAGCTCCTCTGCGGAAGCCGGCGGGATGTGATCCCCGTTCACCGGCCTCGGGATCAGGTCGGGCGGGCGGGTCGAGAACCGATTCGATTCGGCTCTCGCGTCTTCACGGCACCCGGGGCCGCCCGGGTCGGTTCCACCGGGACGGGAACCGACTGGGGCGGCCCCCCTCCGTTTTCCGCTCCACGCCCGGCCGGCTTCCGTTAGCGGCCGCTCACATTGCCTCTTCCGTAGGCGGTAGGGCGTGGGTTAGTTTCAAGGGAATTCGGATCCCCGGTGCGAGGAGGCACGTGGCGTGAATATCGACTACGCCCAAGCATGGCTGGACGCGTTCTTCACGAGCGGGGAGGCAACCCGCGACTTCTACGCCGAGGACGGGATCTTCACCGACCCGATCCTCGACCAGCACGTCGAGGGCCACGAGCAGATGATGCGGCTGTTCCCGCTGTGGTCGATGCGCGACGTGTTCGGCACCCACAAGTTCATCGCCACCAGCTACCTGGGCGACGAGAAGCTCGGCGTCTTCAACTGGGTGTGGCAGGCGAAGTTCGAGGGCGACGTCTTCCTCGGCATGCCCACCGGCGGCGTGCAGCCCTACATCGAGGGCATCACCGTTCAGGTGTACGACGAGAACGGCAAGATCACCCGGGACTGGACCTACTGGGACGCCATCCAGACCATCAAGCAGCTCCCGTACCCGATCCAGGGTCCGCCGCAGACGCCGCACCTGTGGCGCGACGGCTGGGACCCGGCCACCGACCAGATGTCCGCCCCGCGGCCGATCCCGCCGGCGCTGGAGAAGCTGGAGTGGTCGCCCGGCCCGTACGACCCCGAGCTGCTGGCGCAGCTGCGCTCGGTGCCCAAGGGCGCGGAGTCGGTGGCCCGCATGGACCTCATCGACACGATCGCCCAGCCGTGGCTCGACGCCTTCTTCACCAGCGGCGAGGCCACCCGCGACTTCTACGCCGTGGACGGCATCTTCGAGGACCCGATCCTCGACCAGCACGTCGTCGGTCACGAGCGGATGATGAAGCTGTTCCCGCTGTGGTCGATGCGCGAGCTGTTCGGCACCCACAAGTTCGTCGCCACCGACTACCTCGGCGGGGAGAAGCTCGGCGTCTTCAACTGGGTGTGGCAGGCCAACTTCCAGGGCGACGTGTTCCTGGGCATGCCCACCGGCGGCGCGCAGCCGTTCATCGACGGCATCACCGTTCAGGTCTTCGACGACGACGGCAAGGTGATCCGGGACTGGACGTTCTGGGACGGCATCCAGCTCATCAAGCAGCTGCCGTACCCGATCAACGCCGCGCCCGGAACCCCGCACATGTGGCGCGACGACTACGACCCGGCGACGGACGACACCCAGGCCCCGCGTCCCATGCCGGAGGAGCTGGGCAAGCTCGAGTGGTCGCCCGGCCCGTACGACGCCGAGCTCCTCGCCGCGCTGCGCGCGAAGCTCTCGGCCGACCACCCCACGGTGACGAGCCCCTAGGAGAGCGTCGGTGACTACGAGCCCCGTCCGCCTGGTCTGCATCGGCGGATCCACCAGACCCGGATCCAGTTCCGAGAAGGCCGTCAAGGTATGCGCCGCGGCCGCCGAGGCGGTCGGGGCCGTAGTCGACGTCATCGTGAGTCGGGAGCTGATGTTCCCGATCTACGACACCGAGACGACCGAACGCTCGCCCGAGGCCAAGCGCTTCGTGGACGCCATCAAGGCCGCGGACGCGCTCATCGTCGCCTCGCCCGGCTACCACGGCTCCATGTCCGGGATGATCAAGAACGTCTTGGACTACATCGAGGACCTCCGCGCGGGTCAGCGCGTCTACCTCGACGGCATGCCGGTCGGCTGCGTGGCCGTGTCCTACGGCTGGCAGGCCACCGTCACCACGCTGCAGAGCATCCGCACCACGGTGCACGCGCTGCGCGGCTGGCCCAGCCCCCTGGGCGCCACCATCAACGCCTCGATGAAGATCTTCGACGAGACTGGCGCCTGCATCGACGACTCCTCGCGGTTCCAGTTGGAGACCGTGGCCCACCAGGTCGTCGAGTTCGCCCAACTGCGCAAGTCCGGCTACAAGCCGGACCTGGAGGTATTGCCGGAATGACGCTTCCTCAGATCGTGGCCGCGGTCGGCACCCCGCCGGACGTGAAGGAACGCGAGCTCGACATGGCGTGGCAGCACGTCTTCACCTGGGCGAGCTGGGCGATCGTCGTGGCGATGCTGGTCGTCGCCGTCCTTCTCGGCAGGCGCCACCGCACGACGTTCTACGTCTTCGCGCTCCTCGCCTGTGGGATCGGGGCGTTCGCCGAGCCGCTCTACGACCACGCGTTCGACCTGTGGTTCTACGACGTTCACAACGGCGAGCCGGGCGCGATGTACTCGCACTTCTCGGCCTTTGGCGTGGTCCAGCCGAACTGGTCGCACAGCGGATACATCATCCTGTACGGCGCGATCGCCCTCTACGCCGGGCGAAAGATGTACCTGGGCCAGCTGACCCGCAAGGGCCTGTTCCTCATTTGGCTCGCGGAGATCGCGACCTCGTGCGTCTTCGAGGTCATCGGCACCGGGGTGAACGTCTACACCTACTGGGGCCCGTACGAGCTCCGCATCTGGAACTACCCCGCCGTGATCGGCGTGCTCGAGGGAACTCAGACCCTGCTGTTCACCGTGCTCGCCGTGCAGATCTGGCGCCGCGTCCACACCCAGTGGGGCCTGTCCGCACTGATCGCCGCGTTCCCGATCACGATGTTCGGCGCGAACTTCGGCATCGGCGCCCCGATCATCATCGCCCTGCACCTGGACGGGGACGACTTCTCCAGCGGCATGGTGTGGTTCGCGACGTTCCTGACGATGGCGCTGTGCGCACTCGCGGTGAACGGAGCGAGCAGGTTCCTGCCCAAGCCGTTCGGCACGCCGGAACCCGATGGGGCCCAGCAGCCCAAGGCGATGGCCACCGCGTAGCCGAAAGGGAGTCGCCGTGCGCAACCTGATCCAACGGGTGAACGTCGGCGACTCCCTTACGCGTGCCGCCGCCGCGCGGCCCGGCCACTCGGCCGTGGTGGACGGCGACCGGTCGTGGACCTACGCCGAGTTCGACGCGTGGACGAACCGCCTCTGCCACGGGTTGGCCGCACGCGGGTACGTCCGTGGCGACGCGCTGGCGATTGCGTCGGGCAACAGCGCGGAGTTCCTCGCCGTCTACTACGCCTGCGCCAAGCTCGGCGTCGTAGCGGTACCCATCAACCTCGGCTGGCGGGCCGAGGAGGCCCAGTACGTCTTGGACCACTCGGGTGCCCGCGGCCTGTTCGTGGAGCCCGATCTCGTCGAGCGGATGCCCTCGGCGCAGGACGTGTTCGTCTCGACGGCGCTGGGCGCGCTCGAGTCGTCCGACACCTCGACGCCGACGTACGAGGTGCACGACCGAGACGCGCTGAGCTACCTCTACACCTCGGGCACCACCTCGTTCCCGAAGGGTGTCGTCGGCTCGCACCTCGCCGTGTACCTCGAGTCGATGTCCGGCGCGCTGGACTCCGGCTGGAACGCGTCGGACCGGTTCGTGGCGATGATGCCGATGTTCCACACCGCCCAGCTCAACGCGTTCTGCACGCCCGCGGTCGTGGTCGGCGCCACGATCCACGTCCACCGCGGCTTCGATCCCGTGGCGCTGCTCGACGCGATCGAGGCCGAGGACATCACCCAGATCTTCGGCCTGCCGATGATGTACCGCGCGATGCTCGAACACCCGAGCTTCGCGCGCCGGGACCTGAGCTCGCTGCGCCGAGCCGTGTACGCGATGGCGCCGATGCCGGACGCGCTGATCCGCGCGTGCCTGCAGGGCTTCGGCTGCGACTTCGCGCTGCTGTTCGGGCAGACGGAAATGAGCCCGATCACCACGCTGTTCCGGCCCGAGCACCAGCTCACCCACATCGGCGCCGTCGGCACTCCGCTGACGGGGGTTCAGGTCGCCATCATGGGCCCGGACGGGACGTTGCTGCCCACCGGCGAGCAGGGCGAGATCGTCTACCGCGGGCCGTCGACAATGAACGAGTATCTGCGCAATCCCGAGGCCACGGCCGAGGCGTTCGCCCACGGCTGGTTCCACTCCGGAGACGTCGGCAACTTCGACGCCGACGGCGTGCTCTGGTTCGCCGACCGGTACAAGGACGTCATCAAGACCGGCGGGGAGAACGTCGCCTCCATCGAGGTGGAGAAGGCCGTCTACGCCGCCGATCCGCGCATCGCCGAGGCCGTCGTGGTCGGGCTCCCGCACGAACGGTGGAGCGAGGCGATCACCGCCGTCGTCGTGGCGAAACCGGGGGAGCACGTCGATCCCGAGGAACTACGCGTCGCGTTGAAGGGCCACCTCGACGGGTACAAGGTCCCCAAGGCAGTCATCGTCGTCGACGAGCTCCCCAAGACCTCCACCGGCAAGATCCAGAAGAACAGGGTCCGCGAGGCCCACGTCGCCCACTACGACGCGTCCTGACCAGGCGTCCGAACAACCGTGGTACCGGCGTCACGGTTGATCGGACGCCCCGAACCCGCCGAGGTCCGGGCGTCGGGGCGTCCGAACCGCCGTGGTACCGGCGTCACGGTTGTTCGGACGCGCGGTTACGTGGCCTCGGCGAGAAAGCAGTGGAGGTGCTCGGCCAGGCGACGCAGATCCAGGGAGCTCGGCGTGGGCTGAGCGTAGGGCCGGTTCAGAAAGATGGCGTCGAGTGGCGGGCCCTCGAGTTCGCTGTGGAGGGCCTTCAGTTCGGGAAGGTCGTATGCGCGGTGGCTGTGCATGAGAGACAACAGACCCATGGCCAGATCTCGCCAGAGCGGGTCTGCGGCGGTGAGGTTGTCGAACCAGACCAGGGTTCGCTTCTCGAGATCCATCGCCAGACCGCCTTCGGTCCAGGCGTCGTCCAGCCACTCGCCCGATGGATGGTGGCGAACGAAGCGCTCGGTCCACACCGGTCCCAGCACAAGGTGGTTGCTCAGATCGTTGGCGGCCCAATGGCCGTACCTAATGTCCGGCTCGCCGCCGTCGACCATGACGAGAGTGGCTCGATTGCCCATGTGCTGCGTCTCCTTGGTTGTGGTGTCCGAACGAGCGTGGTGCCGGCGTCACGGGTGATCGGACGCCTTACGCGGATTGGCGTCCGCCGTGCCAACCGCCGCGGCGGAGGGCCTCCTCGAGCTGGTCGAGGAAGGGCTCGGGGTCGACCAACAGGGCGATGTTGGGGATGCGGAGCACGACGTGGCCGTCCATGCTCGCCGCGTTCTGCTTGAGGGCGTCGGCCATCCATGCCGCAGGTTCCGCGTGCTGGGCGCCGTCGACCTCGAGAGTCACCTTGAACTCGAACCATCGGTTGTCGTAGAACCAACGACCCGAGGGTCCTTGGCGCATGACCTGGCGGTCCGGCTCCGGCAGGCCGCGCTTGCGGCAGAGGCGTGCGAAGTCCCGTTCGCCGATCGCTTCGACCCCGCCGCCGAGTTCGGCCAGCAGGGTCCGCAGGAGGCGTCGCCGTGGGTGCCACCGGATCTTCTCGACCTCTATGGCGAACTCGTCCACGGTGAACAGGCGCTGCTGCCCGGCCATGAGGGCGATCATCGCCGCCTGACGGTCCGTCACAGCCCACAGCACAGCGTGGACCGTAGCCGTCGCCGGCCGCATGCGCGGGACGCCGCCGATAGCGATGCAGTCCGCCTCGTATCGCCGAGTCTCGTGCACCACCACGCCGCGACACCTTCGAGGGTTCGCGGACTTGGGAACCGCCACGTGCACGGCCGTTTCGTCCATCCGACGAAGCCCCGAGGCAATCAGCGCCGAGACGCCATCGAGTACGGCAGGTCCGCCGACTTCCCAGAGCGCCCGGTACCAGCGGGCCAATTGCGGATCTCCCTCGCACACCCGGATCGTTTGTCGGCCATCTCGGCGCCAGCGTTCGGCGCGGACCTCCCCGGCGATCTCCCACCGGTCGATTCCCAGGCGCAGCAACTCTCGTCGTTGCAGCACTCCGCCCGTCGTGTGCGCCGCCGCGACCGCCCGTTGTCGTCGCGCTCGACGGCGCAACGTCTCTTCGCTGATTTCTCGCATGGCGCGCATCGTGCGGGCGGGGTCCGACAGTTTTTCGCAGAACTCGGACAAACCTCCGCGAGTCGCTCGGGTGATCGTTCGGTCTCCAAGGGGCGTCCGAAGAAGGGTGGTACCGGTGTCACGGGTGTTCGGACGCCCCGGGGTGGTGGGCGCGGGGAAGCGTCGGGTGTCCGAAGAAGGGTGGTACGGGGGTCACGGTGGTTCGGACGCCTGGGGAGCACGGGGTGTGGAGGTCCGAGGGAGGTGACGGAGCGTCAGTGCAGGAGGCCCGCCAGTTCGGAGCGCTTCGAGATGCCGAGCTTCTGGTAGATGCGCTGCATTCGGTTGTCCACCGTCCGCACGGAGAGCTGGAGCTCTTCGGCGATCTCGCGATTCGTCTTGCCCGTCAGGGCGAGGAGCGCCGTCTCGCGCTCGGCGGCGGTGAGCTGTTCGCGGGCCTCGAGAGGCGCGAGCGCCGGAGTGGCGGGGGAGCCGCACGCGTGGGCGAGCTCGGCGGCGCGGTGCGCCGCCTTCTCGCCCCGGTCCGCACGGCCGGCCTTCCGCCACGCGACCGCACTGTCCGCCGCCGCCTCGGCCGCCAAGAGGTCCGCGCCGAGGGCGAGGAAGGCGTCGGCGCACTCGGCGAGGGCCGGTGCGTCGGAGGCGACCAGCGCTCGCACGTGGCGGAGCCTGGCCTGCACCAGCGCGCCCTCGATCCGGCGGGACACCGATTCCAGCCGCGCCAGGACCTGCTGCGGCGCTCCGAGCCGGGCGACGTCGTGCAGGGCCGCGGCCTCGCCGACGAAGTCCCCGATGCGATGCCCGGCGTCGGCGGCCTCCAGCAGCGCAGTGCGCCCGGCGGACAGCCGGCCCTCTGCGACGGCGGTCCAGCCGCGGGCGGCCAGGTGGTCGGTGGTGCTCCACTGCGGCGGTTCGACGTCGAGCGACTCGGCGGCCACCAGGACCCGGTTGGCCTCCCGGTAGTCGCCGGTCAGGGCGAGTGCCAGGGCGAGCGAGGACAGCAGCCCGTGCGCGAAGTTGGACCGGCCCACCCGGCGGAACAGCGTCACCGCCTCGCGAGCGTCGTGTGCCGCGTCGTGCGGGTGGCCGCACTCGCGGGGGCTGCGCGCCAGGTGCCAGAGGAAGTACGCCCGGCGCTCGGAGCTACCCGCCTCCAGACCCTCCGCGTACTCGGCGCGGGCCAGCGTCCGCGCAGCGGAGAACTCGCCGAGGTGCGCGAGCGCCTCGCACCGCGTGTAGAGGTTGAACCACGGGTACCAGGCGCCGGGGTCCGGCACGCTCATCGCGAAGGCAAGACCTGCATCCGACACCTCGAGCGCCTCGGCCAGGCGCCCGAGCCGGCCCAGCCCGTACGCGGCGACCAGCCGCAGCCACACCAGCGACGGCCCGCGAGCGTCCGCCAGCAGCGGCAACGCCTCCAGCGCCGCGGGTCCGGGCCCCTCGAGCGCGAGCTGCAGACCGGTCCGCCCACCCGCCAACTCCTGCAGCAGTGCCCGATCGGAGATCGACGCCTCCGCTTGGCTCGCGACGCGGAGACCTTCGCGCGCGTGGCCGAGATAGGCCCACAGCGTCTCCACGTGCGCGGCGGCGACCAGCGCACGCTCGGCGTCGTCGGCCGCGGCCTCGCGGAGCTTCACGTACTGGTCGACGGCGTCCTGCGGCCGGCCGTCCAACGCAGCCGCCTGCGCGGCGAGCAACCGAGCGGGCAGACCCGCCCCCACCGCGGCCGCGGCGCGAGCCAGATTCTCGGCCAGCGGGAAGTCCAGGCGCCGGCGCGCGGCCGTGGCCGCGCGCAGGAGCACGTCGGGGCGCCCGCCGCCGCCGTCCGAGCGCCAGATGCCGACCCGCAGCGCGTCGCCGCGTCGGCGCGCCCCGAACCCCTCGACCACCGCGGCGAGCTCCCGGCCCATGGCGGCCACCCGCAGCGGGGAGGTGTTGAGCCTGATGACGTCGGCGTAGATGGGGTGGGCCAGGCGTACCTGCAGCCGCTGCCCGTCCCGAGCGGCAACGAGCAGCCCGTGGCGCTCCAGCGACTCGACGAGTTCGGGTTCGGCGAGCGCGTCCAGCTCGGCGCTGCCGAGCGGCTCGGCGTAGGCGGCGAGCTCCAGCACGCGCTGCGCGGGCTCGCCCAGCCCCCGCAGCCGGGCCGCGACCAGCTCGACGATCCGTTCCGAGGGCGCCAGCGCCCGCTGCAGGCGCCACACGCCCATGTCCTGGACCAGATTCCCGTCCTGCACCGCCCCGAGCACGAGCTCGCGCAGGAACAGCACGTTGCCGCCGCTGTGGTTGCCCAGCTCCACGACGGCGGCGGGGTCCACCTGGCCGCCGAGCGCCCCGTCCAGGAGGTCCGCGATCTGAGCCCTCGTCAGCCGGGCGATCTCGAGGCGGACCGCCAGGTCGTCCTTCCACAGGGCCGTCACCGGGTCGGGCAGGTCGCCCGAGCGCACGGTGAGGACCGCGGCAACCGTGTCGGTCGAGATCAGCTGGTGCAGCAGGCCGAGGGAGAGTTCGTCGAGCAGTTGCGCGTCGTCGACGAAGAGCACCAGGCGGGTGTCCACGGCGCGCGCCGCGATCGCCCGCGCCGAGGCGTGCAGCAAGTCCTCGACCGTGTCTGCGGCGGGCGGCGGGAGGAGCGGGGCGAACGCGCCCAGGGGGGTCCGCTGGGTGGAGTGGGTGGCGGTTATCCACTGTGTCGTCCGGCCGGCGGCCTCCGCGAGCGCCTGCGCCTCGCGGGCCAGGCGGGTCTTTCCCACGCCCGCGCTGCCGACGAGCACGACACTGCCCGGCCGCCCAGCCGTGACGATCTCGCGCAGGCTGTGAACTTCGGCGTCGCGACCGGTGAGTGGCCACAAACGTCCGGCGTCGGGAGCCGGCCCCGTCGACACGGAAATCGCCTCCCGGTACCACTGTTCACCAGGGAGAGTAGCTCGCTACTCTCGCGCCGCCAGGGCTATCCACGCCAGGTTAACAACCACTCACGGAAGGACTAGCGCTATGGCCGTCTTCAAGGATGCAGACGAGGTCTACACCTACGTAGGTGGGGCCTTCACCGCTGCAGTCAACGACCCCAAGTTTATCGAGGCCACCAAGGGCACCGGCCTGGTACTGCGCCTGATCCATACCGATCCCGCCAACGAGATGATCGTCGACTTCGAAGGTCAGAAGGTCCTCACCGGCGCGGCCGCCGAGGGTCTCCCGTCGAACGTGCAGCTGCGCATGTCCAGCGACAACAGCAACAAGTTCTGGCAGGGCAAGCTCAACTTCACCCTCGCCATGGCGCAGCGCAAGGTCAAGCTCGAAGGCAAGCGCACCGTCGCCCTCAAGTTGCTGCCGCTCACCGGTCCGATCTTCGAGACCTACATCGCCTCGCTCAAGGAAGCCGGCCGCGACGACCTGATCGTCGGCTAGGCCCGCTCCGCCCCGACCGTTCCTGGCCCCGATCGGAGATTTCCATGCTTTCCCACGACCGCACCCTGTCCGACGAAGACTTCGCGCCCTGGTTCGCGAAGGCCCAGGAGATGGGCGAGTTCTTCCGCGAGATCGGCATGAAGTACGACGCCGAGAACACCTTCGCGTACCCCACCATCAAGGCGTTCAAGGAGAGTCGACTCGGCGGCATCATCGTGCCCACGGAGTTCGGCGGAGCCGGCGCCAACATCGAGCAGCTCACCAAGTGCATCACGGAGATGTCGCGCGGCGACTCGGCGATCACCCTCGCCTACAACATGCACTTCATCTCGTTCGGTCTGGCCATGGCCAACATGAGCGACACCCAGATGAAGCAGTGGGCGCCGAAGGTAGCCGAGGGTGCCATCGTGTTCGGTCCGTGGTCCGAGGCGCGCGCCGGCTTCTCCGGCCTCGCGGACACCACCGCGATCCCGCAGCCCGGCGGCGGGTGGAAGCTCTACGGCAAGAAGTCGTGGGGCACGCTGAGCGAGGCCGCCGACATCATGGTCACCAGCGCCACCATCACCGACGCCGACGGAAACGTTCCGACGGACTTCGAGGAGCGCGTCAGCGCCGAGGGCATGTTCATCGCCGACTTCGTCGTCGACGAGAACGGCATCGGCAACGGGGTGCGCATCGAGAAGTCGTGGAACGCGATGGGCATGCACGCCACCGGCACCCAGATCATCCACTTCGAGGGCTACTACATCCCGGAAGACTCCTACGTCACCGAAAACCGCGCCGGCCTGTTCGGCTCGCTGGAGTGGGCGACGCTGCTGTTCGCGAGCATCTACTACGGCATGTCGCTGCGCATCCTGGAGGAGTCGCGGGCCCTGCTGTCGAAGAAGACCCTCGGCGCCACCTTCGGCGCCATCGCCGCCTCGGACACCAAGGTCGCCGGCATCGGTCACATCGTCGACGGCGTCGGGGAGATGGCGGTGCGGTGCGAGGTCTCCCGGCGGATCATCGCCCAGACCTGCACCGACGTCATCGACGGGTACGACGACGAGTGGCCGATCGAGCTGCGGGTGCCCTACATCGGCATCGCCAAGACCGTGACCGCGGACAACGTCACGTGGATGGCGAAGAAGGCGATGAGCCTCGTCGGTGGCTCGGCGTTCCGCAAGGGCACCATCTTCGAGCGCCTGTACCGCGACTCCTGCGCGGCGCTGTACCAGCCGCTCAACGCCGACCAGACCAACGCCTACATCGGCGAGTACATGCTCCAGCCGGACGAGCTGAACGACTGACGCGCTCGGAAAAAGGGTGGTGGCCGGGCCTATTGGGTTCGGCCACCACCTTCCGTAGCCTGCCCTGAGGTGGTGACGATGAGCACCATGAGCAACGAGTCTCGAGTCGTGGTTCTCGCGCGCACCCGCACACGCACCGAACGTCGGCTCGTCGCGGAGTGGGCGCAGGCCCACCACCCCGGTGCGGACGTCGTCGAAGGCGTCGCCGAGGCGACCTGGCCGGACACGACCACCCTGGTGCCGGTTCGCAAGGCGCGGCGCACGGCCGACGTGGTGGCCGGCGAGCCCGCCACGGTCGCGGACCTTCGGGCCCGGTTCGCCGCCGAGACCGGCGGCCAGTCCTCCTTCGGGTCGTTCGTGGCCCGCGCGGCGACGGTGGCCTGCGACCGGGCCGAGCGCCGGTTGATCGGCGACCGGTACAAGGTGCCGCGGCAGGTCGTCGAGCAGATCACCGCGTCGAAGCCGTTCCAGGACCGGGTGGTCGCGCTTGCGAAGAAGCTCGGGCGGCCGGTCGTCGACGTGTCCACCGACGCGGCCGGGTGCCTGGAAGAACTGGCAACGGTCCAGAGCCCGGCGGCCATCGACGCCTTCCGCACCGCGCTGTCTCCGATGCACTCGCGGACGTGGAACGTGCACGTCGACACCGAGAGCCTCGAGCGCGTGCGGGCGGCGACTGCGAAGACGGGTGTCGTGTTCCTGCCCGCGCACCGGTCCTACGTCGACCCGCTGGTGCTTGCCGAGGTCCTTCACGCGCACGACTTCCCGCGCAACCACGTGCTCGGCGGCAACAACATGCGCTTCTGGCCGATCGGGCCGCTGGGCAAGCGCGCCGGTCTCGTCTTCATCCGCCGTGCCAACGCCGACGACGAGGTGTACAAGTTCGCGCTGCGCGAGTACCTCGCGTATCTGACGTCGAAGCGGTTCAACCTCGAGTGGTACGTCGAGGGCGGCCGGTCGCGGACCGGCAAGCTCCGCCCGCCGAAGCTGGGCCTGCTCGCCTATCTGGTGCGGGCGCTGGACGAGGGACGGACGGAGGACGTTGCGCTGGTGCCGGTGTCGATCGCCTACGACCAGCTCAGCGAGGTCGGGGCGATGGACGCCGAGGCGGCCGGCGCCGCGAAGGCCGCCGAGGGCACGCGCTGGCTCGCCTCCTACATCCGCGCTCAACTGCGCGACCGCGGGCACGCCTGGGTGCGCTTCGGGGAGCCCTTCTCGCTGCGCGAGGCGCTCGAGCGCGCCGGCACCGGCCGGGCCCGGTTGGAGAAGGTCGGCTTCGAGATCTGCGACGGCATCAACCGGGCCACCCCGGTGACGCCGACCGCGCTGGTGACCTTCGCCCTGCTCGGCAGCCCCGGCCGGGCGCTGACCCTCGCCGAAGTAGGCCGAGTGTCCGCGCCGCTGCTGGACTACTTCGACCGCCGTAGCATCCCCGTCGCGGACACGGGGCTCTCCTTGCGGACCGAGGCGGGCCTGCGCGACGCGCTCGATCGCCTCGTCGCCGTCGGGGTCGCGTCCGGCTTCGCCGAGGGTCCGGAGCCCGTGTGGACGATCGCGCAGGGCAAGGACCGCATCGCGGCGTTCTACCGGAACGGGATGATCCACCACCTCGTCGGGCGCGGGATCACCGAACTCGCCCTGCTGCACGTAGCCGGCGACCTTGGGAGCCGGCCAGACGCTGTCGGGCGTCCGCTCGATCTCGACGACGCTCTCGAGCAGGCGTGGAACGAGGCACGCCGGCTGCGGGACCTGCTCAAGTTCGAGTTCTTCTTCCCGCCGACGGCACAGTTCCAGCGCGACCTGCTTGCCGAGCTCGAATTGATCGCTCCGGACTGGGCCGCTCACGGCGAGGTGGGCGAGCTCCTGACGTCCTCTCAGTTGTTGGTCGCCCACCGCACGCTGCGGTCGTTCGTCGACGCGCAGTTCGTGGTCGCCCAAGCCCTCGTGGAGCTCGACCCGAGCGTCGAACCGGGCGAGGACTTCGTCGCGCACTGCTGGGGTCTGGGGCAGCAGATGTGGCTGCGCGGCCGACTCAAGCAGGCCGATTCGGTCTCGCGCGAGCTCTACGCCACCGCGCTGCGGCTGGCGGCCCATCGGGGCGTGGTGGCGGCCGGCGAGGGTGCGGCTGCCGCCCGCCTTGCCTTCCGCGATGAGATGGCCGGAGTCATCGGCAGGCTCGACGAGCTCGGCCGCCTCGAGGAGAACCTGCTCTCCTCCGTGCTCGACAAGTGGGAGGGTTCGGCGAAATGAGCCTGGACGAACGGCTTGCGGAGGTCTTCGACTCCGCGCGCGGACCGCAGATCGGTGCCTTCTTCGACTACGACGGCACCGTCATCACCGGCTACTCCGCCAGCACCTTCTACAACCATCGCATCAAGAACCGGCAGATCGGCCCGACCGAACTGGCCAAGACGTTGCTCGTGACGCTGCGCGGCATCGACACCGAACAGGAGTTCGCCGCCCTGCTCGAGATGTCCCTGCAGTGCTGGGCGGGCAAGCCCGAGGAAGAAGTCGAGGCGCTCGGCCGCAAGCTGTTCAAGTCCGAGATCGCGGGCAAGTTGCACCACGAGACGTGGGAGCTCGCTGCGGCCCACAAGGCGATGGGCCACACCGTGGTCCTCGCCTCGTCCGCCACGCGATTCCAGGTGGAGCCGATGGCGGAGGCTATCGGTGCCGACCACGTCCTGTGCACCGTCCTCGAGGTGAAGGACGGCCTCCTGACCGGCAACACCGCCGGCCCGGCGCTGTGGGGTCCGAGCAAGGCGCGCGGCGTCGTCGAACTTGCGGCCGAGCGCGGCATCGATCTGGACGCCAGCTTTGCCTACAGCAACGGGGGAGAGGACGTTCCGTTCCTCGCCGCCGTCGGCAATCCGGTCGCCGTCGCGCCCGAGCACCGTCTTGCCCTGGTGGCCGAGCAGCGCGGCTGGCCGATCCTGCCCTGTGTACCGCGGGGGAAGCCGCCGGGCGTCGTCGACATCGCTCGCACCGGCGCGTTCTACGGCGCGTGGGCCGCCTCCTTCGGCGTCGGACTCGGCGTCGGTCTGCTGAACCGTTCCCGTCAGCAGGGCGTGGACACCGTCCTGGGCCTGGGCTCCGACGTGAGCCTCGCGCTCGCCGGCGTGCAGGTCGACGTGCTCTCCGGCAAGGAACACCTCTGGTCCCACCGGCCGGCCGTCTTCATCTTCAACCACCAGAGCAACGTCGACGCCGTCGTGATGATGCACCTCGTCCGCGAAAAGATGAGCGGGATGGCGAAGAAGGAAGCGAAGAACATCCCCGGCTTCGGGCAGTTCTTCCAGATCGCCGGCGTCGCGTTCCTCGACCGCGCCGACCCGGGCAAGGCCATCGAGGCCATGCGGCCCGCCGTGGACAGAATCCGTGACGAGGGCCTGTCGATGGTCATCTCGCCCGAGGGCACCCGCACCCCGACGCCGAAGCTGGGCCCCT
>JBQTKD010000081.1:0-3919 GCA_052386455.1 Sporichthyaceae bacterium | reverse complement strand
TGGCCGTGCACACCGGCGAGGTCGAGTTGCGCGACGAGGGCAACTACTTCGGCCCCGCGATCATCCGCTGCGCCCGGATCCGCGCCGTGGCGCACGGCGGGCAGATCGTGTGCTCGCGCGCCACGGCCGACCTCGCGGCCGACGATCTGCCGGCAGAGGTCGGGTTGCTGGATCTCGGCTCGCACCGGTTGAAGGACCTCGGCCGCCCGGAGCAGATCTTCGAGGTGACTCACCCGTTGCTGCCCGGCGGGTTTCCGGCGCTGCGATCGCTCGACGTCGTACCGAACAACCTGCCCGCCCAGCTCACCTCGTTCGTCGGGCGGGGACGGGAACTGGCCGAGATCCGCCGTCTGCTGGACGTACACCGCCTGGTGACGCTCACCGGATCGGGCGGATGCGGCAAGACGCGGTTGGCCGCGGCACTCGCGGCAGACCTGGCCGGCGAATACGCGGACGGGGCGTGGTGGATCGAACTGGCCCCACTCGCGGACGGCACTCGGGTGGCCGGCGACGTCCTCACCGCGCTGCGGGTGCAGGACGCCCACGGCCGGCCGCCGCTGCAACAGCTCGTCGCGCACCTGTCCCCGCGCTCGCTGCTGCTGGTGCTCGACAACTGCGAGCACCTGCTCCAGGACTGCGCGACGCTCGCCGAGGCACTGCTGCGCGGCTGTCCCGGGGTGCGCGTGCTGGCCACCAGCCGCGAGCGGCTGGATCTGCCCGGCGAACTCGCCTGGCGCGTTCCGCCCATGGGCCTGCCGTCCGACGGCGCCACCCCGGAAAGCGTCGCCCTGAACTCCTACGACGCGGTGGCCCTGTTCGTGGAACGGGCGGTGGGCGCACGCCCGAACTTCGCCGTCACCAACGAGATTGCCCCGGCCGTCGCGCAGCTGTGCGCGCGCCTCGACGGAATTCCCCTCGCCATCGAACTCGCCGCCGCGCGGACCCGGGTGATGACCGTGCCGGAAATCCTCGCCGCCCTGTCCGACCGGTTCCGGCTGCTCACCGGCGGATCACGCAACCTGATGCTGCGTCAGCAGACCTTGGAGGCGTCGGTCGCCTGGAGCCACGACCTGCTCGACGCCGACGAGCGCACCCTCCTGCGCCGGCTGTCGGTGTTCGCCGGCGGATTCACGCTCTCGGCGGTGGAAGCCGTCTGCGCCGACGAGAACCTGGCGGCCCTTCGGGTGCTCGACCTGCTCGACGCGCTGGTCGCCAAGTCCCTGGTCGTGCTGGACGCCGAACACGTCGGGACGAGCCGGTTCCGGCTGCTGGAGACGGTGCGCGCCTTCGCGGCGCGCAAACTGGACGAGGCCGGGGAAACCGCCGCGGTGCGCGACGCGCACCTGCGGCACTACCTCGACGCGGCCCGGGCCGCGGAGTCCGCGCTCGTGGCGATGACGCGCACGCTGCTCGAGCGGGTGGCCGTCGACGTGGACAACCATCGAGCCGCCATCGAGTGGGCGCTCGTCGCCGACGATCCCGATCCGGCGCTGCGGCTGGCCAGGCATCTCGGCTTTCTCCAGTTGCATCGCGGCCGCGGCGGCGAGGCCCTCGAGTGGACCGACCGGGCCCTGGCAAGGCATGGCGGGACGCCTGCGGCACGCGGCTGGGCGCACTGGGTGGACGGCTACGCACGCTGGCATCGCGGCGACATCCACGGAGTCATCGGCTGCGCGAACCTCGTTCTCGACTACGCCGAGGAATCCGGGGACGACATGCTCCGCGGCCGCGGGCACCAGCTGCGGTACTGCCACCGGTTCTTCACCGATCCGGACGCGGTGCGGGAGAGCACCCAGGACGCGGCTCTGTCGGCGGGACGGTCCGGAGACGTCTGGCTGCAGATGCTGGTGCCGAGCACCTACGCCACCGATGCGGTACGACGCGATCGCCTCGCCGAGGCATGGGACGTGGTCGGGCCGTGGCGGGCGCAGTGCAGCGCCGTCGGGAACGACTGCGCGCTGGCGTGGGTCGCCGGCTCCGAGGCGTACCTCCTGGTGCGCGGCGGCAACGTGGTCCGCGCGCGCGAGGTGGCCGCGGAGGGGGTCGCGCTCGCGCGCGACGTCGGCGAGCCGGTGGTCGCGGCCTACGTCGGGCATCTGCTGGCGGAGGCGGACCTGCTCGGCGGCAGCGCGACGGACGCGATCGCCGGCGTCGAGGACTTGATCCGATGGAACGAGGGCGTCGGCTCCGAGGTGACGATTCCGGGTCTGACCTCCGTGGCCGGCCGGGCGCACTGGGCGGCCGGCGACGAGGCAACCGCGCTACTGCGCCTTCGGCAAGGCGTGGCCGTTGGGCGTCGGGTGGGGGACGCGCTGTTCGTGGAGTCCGCCGCGGTATCGCTGGCCCGACTGCTGATCGCGCGTGGCGAATGGGAAGAAGCCGGCGCCATCGACCTCGACGCGGTGGTCGCCGCCGCTCGCTCGGCCGGGGGGAACGGCCTCGTGGCCGACGTCGCCGAGGTGCGGGCCTTCCTCGCCGCCGCGAACGGCGACCACGCGAGCGCCGAAGACCTGCACCACCGGGCACTCGCGTTGCGCCACACCCACGACTACCCGGTCCGCGTCCCGAACTCGCTCACTGCCTTGGCCGGCTGCGCGGCCACGGGCGAAAGCTGGGCGGAGGTGGCGCGGCTGCTCGGTGCCGCCGCAGCGCTGTGGGCGAGCTTCGCGGCGGTGCCCGATCCGTTGACCCGCCTCGTGGCGGAGCGAACGGAAACGGCCGCTCGCAACGCCTGCGGCGACGAAGCGTTTCGGTCCGCCCTGGAGGCGGGTAGCGCCCTCCACGCGGCCGAGGCGGTCGCCTACGCCAGCCGAGCCCGCGGAGAGCGCGGCCGGCCGTCCTCGGGCTGGGCGAGCCTCACCCCTACCGAGCTCGACGTCGCGCGCCTGGCCGCGTGCGGGAACAGCAACGCCGAGATCGGCAAGCAGCTGTTCATCTCCGCACATACGGCCAAGGTCCACCTGTCGCACATCTACACGAAGCTCGGGCTTGCGAATCGGGCCGAGCTCGCAGCCGAGGTGACCCGCCGCGAGGGGTAGACGTCGGACACATAGAAAACGCTATAGTAAGTGCTATGGCACTGACCTCGATGCAGGTGGACAGCGCGGTACGGGACGAACTCGCCGAAGTCTCGGAACGGGAGTTCGGCGGCGTCGCCCTGGGCGAAGCCCTTCGCAGGCTGCTGATCGAGCATCGGGTGCGCGGGATCGTCGCCGCCTACGAGAGACTGCAGGCCGAGCCGGACCAGTGGGCGGAGTACGTCGACGAGTTGGCCGAGTGGGACGCCACAAGCGGCGACGGTCCGACGGTGCCGTGAGCCAGTCCGCGGCGGTTCGGCCGTGGCAGGTGTGGTGGGTGGATCTCGGCAACCCCATCGGGCACGAGCAGGGTGGCCGGCGTCCCGCCGTCGTGGTCAGTTCCTCGACCCACTTGCGCTTTCCGATCGGGATGGTGCTCGTCGTGCCGATCACCGGACGCGACCGTGGGCTGGCTCACCACGTTCGCCTCGACTCGCCGGGCTCGGGACTCGATCGCCCCAGTTGGGCACGCACCGAAGACATCCGAGCGATTTCCATGCAACGACTGGCGGGTCGGGCACCGATCGGGACTGCCTCCCCGACCGAGATCTCGCAACTCGAAACCTGGCTGCGCGAGATGGTGGCCTTCGGCCGAGCCGGCAACTAGCGGGTTAACCCGATTGGAAGATATTCGCCGCGATCGACTGCGGCATCCTCGATCTCCATGAGCGGTCTACCCACCGGCACGGTCACCTTCCTGCTGACCGACATCGCCGCGTCCACCACGGCGTGGGAGGCCGACCGCGCCGCGATGGCCCAAGCGGTGGCGCGGCACTACGAGATCCTCGACGAGGCCGTGCGCACCGCCGGGGGAGCCCGGCCCGTCGAGCAGGGCGAGGGCG
>JBQTKD010000080.1:0-20394 GCA_052386455.1 Sporichthyaceae bacterium | reverse complement strand
GGCGGCGCCACTTTGGTCCGGGGGGTGGGTTGGGGGGTGCGGGGGGTCCCCGCGCAGGGGGGGGGCGCCGCCCGCTCCGGTGTCGGGGGCCCCCACGACAACGCAGCGCGGGGGCGTCCGGGGCGTCGAGCGCGCCGCCAGCGGACTCATGAGGCGCGTCCTAGGGCTCGGTGGGACTGCCGGCGCCGCCAGACCGCATACGGAACGAGCGTGACCAGCGCGAGCGCCGATCCGGTCAGCGGAGCATCGTCGAGCTGCTTGTCCTTGAAGGCGCCCGGCACCGAGAGCGTCGACCAGCGGTTGAAGGGGAACACCAGCACGAACGCGCGGCCGACAACCTGATCCTGGGAGATCGTGCCGTTGCCCGGCTCGCTCATGTGCAGCCGCGAGTCTGCGGAAACCTCGCGGTGGTCGCCCATGACCCACAGGCGGTTCGGCGGGACCGTCACGGAGAACGGCCGCTCCGAGGGCTTGTCCGACTCGCCGGTCACCGGGTCGGTGTAGAGGTACGGCTCGTCCAGCTTGACGCCGTTGACCGTGACCTTGCCGTCGGTGCAGCAGGCGACACGGTCGCCGGGGACACCGATGACGCGCTTGATCAGGTCCTTCTCGTTCGACGACGGCAGCAGGCCGACGAAGACGAACACGTCCTTCAGACCCTTGAGGACGGGATTGCCGTCCCGCTCCGGGCGGTCTCCACCGAGCCAGGAGCCCGGGTCCTTGAAGACGATGACCTCGCCACGCTTCGGATCGCCGAACTTGGCGGAGAACTTGTTCACCAGCACGCGGTCGCCCTCGAGCAGGGTGTTCTGCATCGAGTCGGACGGGATGAAGAAGGCCTGCACCAGGAAGGTCTTGATCAGCAGGGCGAGGGCCAGCGCGACGAACACCAGAATCGGCAGTTCGCGCAGCAGGCTGGAGGACTTGCCCACCTCGTTGCGCTGCCCGGGCGGAAGCTCCGCGGGCAGTTCCTCCTCGCGGCGCGGCACGCGACGCTGGATCGGCCGCGGCGGAAGCGGGTCGCCCGGCGGCGGGTCGGATTCGGAGCGGCCACCTTCCGGCTCGCCCCGGGCCTCGTGCGGATCCTCTTGGTAAGGATCCACGGGCTCAGGCGGACCGCTCAACGGATTGCACTCCCATTCGTCCCGACCTTGTCGAAGCTGTCCGGGATGCGCAGCCAGCCTGCATGGCTCAACGGCCACACGATCGCCACTGCCCGCCCCACGACCTTGTCGATGGGCACAGTACCGCCGCCGGGCGCGCCCAGGTGCGCACGCGAGTCCGCCGATCTGGATCTGTGATCACCCATCACCCACAGGCGCCCCGGTGGGACCAACACGTCGAACCTCTCCCGGGACGGCTGGTCCAGCGGATACAGGTAGGGCTCGTCCAGCGGGATGCCGTTGACCAGCAGTCTTCCTCGGGAATCACAGCACTTCACCCGGTCGCCGGGAATCCCGATGACCCGTTTGATGTAGTCGTCGACGCCGCCGCCCAGACCGACGAGGCCGAGCACCGAGTGCACGAAGCCGCCGCGCTCGGCGCCGTTGGCCGCGAAGCCCTCGACGCCGTTGAACACGACGATCTGTCCGCGCTGCGGCGTGCCGCCCCGGTAGGACGCCTTGTTGACCAAGACTCGGTCGCCCATCTCCAGGGTGTGCTCCATGGACGGCGACGGGATGAAGTACGCCTGGAACAGCCACGCCCGGACGGACACCATCAGCGAGACGGTGAGGACGAGCCCGATGATCTGCAGCCGCCGAGTGCGACGGCGCCGCTGCCGGCGCAGCTCCGCTCTACCGGCCCGCCGCGAGCTTCGCGAGGGCGGGAGCGGGTCTTCGGGAAGGTCGAGGACAACCGAACTGTCCTCGCTCTGCCCGTCCACCGGACAGAGCCTAACGACAGCAAACGTCCCGGTGGCGACAGGCACCACCGGGACGGTTGGGGAAATCGACTACAAGCGATTGAGGCGAGCGGAGAACGAGCCAGCGAGGAACGAGCGGCTCGATTCTCCCGAGCCGATTGAAGCTTGTTGAGCGAAGCGATCAGCGAGCCGGAGCCTGCTCGCGCTTCTCCTTGATCTTCGCCTTCTTGCCGCGCAGATCACGGAGGTAGTACAGCTTCGCGCGGCGCACGTCGCCGCGGGTGACGACCTCGATCTTGTCGATCGAGGGGGTGTTCACCGGGAACGTGCGCTCGACGCCGACGCCGAAGCTGACCTTGCGGACCGTGAAGGTCTCGCGCAGGCCGCTGCCCTGACGGCCGATGACCACGCCCTGGAAGATCTGGATGCGGGAGCGGTTGCCCTCGACGACGCGGACGTGAACCTTCAGCGTGTCGCCGGGACGGAAGTCGGGGATGTCGGAACGCAGATACGCGGCATCGACCTCGTCCAGGATGTGCATCAGAAGTCCACTCTCGTCGTGCGGGCAACAGGCATCCACGCGGAACACGCGGGGATCAGCGCGTCAGTCTGCCACAGGCTGTGCCGCCGGCCCAATCCGGCCGTCCGGCGACACGCTCCAGCCCAGGTCGTTCAACGTGGCGCGGTCCTTCTTGTCTAGGTCCGCAGCCGGAAACGCCTGCAGCAGGTCCGGGCGGACCGTCGCGGTGCGCCGCAGCGCCTCGTCCCGACGCCACCGGGCAATGGCCCCGTGATCGCCCGAACGCAGCACGTCCGGGACGCCGTGGCCCCGCCACTCCTGGGGCTTGGTGTAGCTCGGCGCCTCCAGCAGGCCCGCAGCGTGGGACTCCTCGACGATGGACTCGGCGTTGCCGAGCACCCCCGGCAGCAGCCGGGCGATCGCCTCGACGATCACCAGGACCGCTGCCTCTCCCCCGGCCAGCACGTAGTCGCCGATGGAGATCTCGTGCACGGCGGCGATCTGGGGGCGCTCCACGGCCTGGGCCGCGACCCGCGAGTCGATGCCCTCGTACCGCGCGGGCGCGAACACCAGCCACGGCGCGTGCGCCAACTCTGCGGCGAACGCCTGGGTGAACGGACGCCCGGCCGGCGTCGGAACGATCAACTGCGCCGGGCCGGGTCCGCCGGCCAGCACCGAATCGAGCGCCGCGCCCCACGGTTCGGGCTTCATGACCATCCCTGCGCCGCCGCCGTAGGGCGAGTCGTCCACCGTGCGGTGAACGTCGGTGGTCCACTCCCGCAGGTCGTGCACGGCGAGGTCGAGAAGCCCGTCGCGGATGGCCTTGCCCACCAGCGAGAGCTCCAGCGGAGCCAGGTACGCCGGGAAAATCGAGACGACGTCGATGCGCATCAGGACTCGACGTCGTCGATCAGACCGGGCGGCGGGTCGATGCGGATGACGCCCGCGGCGAGGTCGACCTCGGGAACGAACGCGGTCACGAACGGCACCAGGACCTCCGCCCCTTCCGGACCGCGGATCGCGAGAAGATCCTGACTGGGCAGGTGCAGCACCTGCTGGACGATTCCGACGACGGCGCCGCCGACGGTGTGCACCGCCAGGCCGACGAGCTGGTGGTCGTAGTACTCGTCCGCGTCCTCGGGGCGCTCGTCGTCGGGCACGTCGATCACCAGGAGCACGTTGCGCAGGGCCTCGGCGCCGTCGCGGTCGCCGACGCCCTCGAAACCCAGCAGAAGCCGCCCGCTGTGCCAGCGGACGGCTTCCACGACGAGTGGGCCGGCGGCGGCCGGATCGGTCCGCAGCCGACCGCCCGGAGCGAAGCGCTGCTCCGGGGAGTCGGTACGGACTTCGACGGTCACCTCGCCGCGGACGCCGTGCGGGCGACCGATGCGCCCCACGACGAGTTCCATGCGGCTACCTGCCGTGCTGATCCACTAGGTCCACCCGGACGTTGCGTCCGCCGAGCGCACTGACGACGGTGCGCAGGGCGGTGGCGGTGCGGCCGGCGCGGCCGATCACCTTGCCGAGGTCGTCCGGGTGGACGCGCACCTCGAGCACCTTCCCGTTGCGCTGCGTGCGCTCGCGAACGTGCACCTCGTCCGGGTGTTCGACGATGCCCCGCACCAGGTGCTCGAGGGCGTCGGCGAGCATGGCCTAGGCCTCGGCGGGAGAGTCGGCGGACTCGGCCGCAGAAGGTACAGCGGCTGCTTCCGCAGCCGGCTCTTCGGCGGCCGGCGCCTCTTCGGCCGCGGGCTCCTCAACCTTCGGCGCCGACTCGGCGACCTTGGCCTCGGAACGCGCCTTGGCGGCGGCGCCGGCGTCCAGGCCGGTGGCGACGAACTCGACCCCGCCCTGCTTCACCTTGGGCTCGGCGACCTTCAGCGTGCCCTCGGCGCCGGGGAGTCCCTTGAACTTCTGCCAGTCCCCGGTGACCTTGAGCAACGCGACCACGGCCTCGGTGGGCTGGGCGCCGACCTTGAGCCAGTACTGCGCACGCTCGGCGTCGATCTGGATGACCGACGGGTCGTGCGTCGGGTGGTACAGGCCGATCTCCTCGATCGCCCGGCCGTCCCGCTTGGTGCGGGAGTCGGCGACGACGACGCGGTAGTACGGCGCGCGGATCTTGCCCATGCGCTTCAGCTTGATCTTGACAGCCACCGGTACGAACACTCCTGGTCATAGCTACGTGGTGGATCGAGGCGCCCGAGTGGGGTACCTGGCGACGTCGATCCGATTGCCGCGCAGGGCAGGGTAGAGGGCCCGACCGCGCAGACGCGGGGTGAAGGCTATCAGGCGCGGCCGAAGACCCGGCCGCGCAGGACGACGCGCGTCGGAGCGCTCAGTGCGCGGGGGTTCTTGCGCGGATCCTCGGCCAGCACGATCAGGTCGGCCGGGTCGCCTTCGGTCAGGCCGGGGCGGCCGAGGAACTCTCGGGCGCGCCACGAGGCGGCGCCGACGGCGTACTCGGCGGGCAGGCCGGCCTCGTACAGCGCCATCACCTCGTCGGCGATCCGCCCGTGCGCGACGACTCCCCCGGCGTCGGTCCCGGCGAAGATCGGGACCCCGGCGTCGTAGGCGGCGCGAATGCGTGTCGGGGCGCAGGCCCACAGGCGGCGCATGTGGGCGGCGTAGGCGGGGAACTTCTCGGCCGCGCTGTCCGCGATGCCGCCGAAGTTCTCGGCGACGTTGATCAGCGTCGGCACCAGGGCGGTGCCCGCGCCGGCCATCGTGGCGGTGAGGTCGTCGTCGAGGCCGGTGCCGTGCTCGATGCAGTCGAAACCGGCCTCGAGCGCCTGGGCGAGCGCGGCGCGGCCGAAGACGTGCGTGGTGGCGCGGACGCCCGCGGCGTGCGCGGCGTGGATCCCCGCCCGCAGGGACTCCAGCGGCCACAGCGGCGCGAGGTCGCCGGACTCGCGGTCGATCCAGTCGCCGACGATCTTGACCCAGCCGTCGCCGCGGGCGGCCTGGGTGGCGACCTCCGCGGCGAGGTCGTCGGCTTCGACCTCGGCGCCGAAGTTGCGGATGTAGCGCTTCGGTCGGGCGATGTGCCGGCCGGCGCGGACGATCCGCGGCAGGTCCTCGCGGTCGTCGATCCACCGAGTGTCGGCCGCCGAGCCCGCGTCGCGTACGAGCAGCACTCCCGCGTCTCGCTCCTCGATCGCCTGACGCTCCGTCACGTCGGCCGCGGCGGCGCCGTGCGGCGTGAGGCCGACGTGGCAGTGGAGGTCGACGAGCCCGGGGAGGATCCACCCCGACTCGGTGATCGTGGCAGCGCTGGGCACCGGTTCGTAGGTGACCCGGCCTTCGCGGACCCACAGGTCGACGTGCTCGCCGTCGGGCAGGCGAACGCCCCGCACGTGGAGGTCCACGCCTCAGCGCCCGGGGCCCATGAAGTCCTTGCCGATCACATCCTTGAGGGCTGCGGGCAACTCGAAGTCCGCGGGCAGGCTCGGCAGCTGGTTGGCGCCCTGCTCGGCGGCGGCGGCCGCCTCGGCGGCCCGCTTGGCGGGGTTGCCGCTGCGCTTGACCTTGCCCTTGGGCTTGGGCGGAGCGACCATCTTGCCGCGGGACTTCTTGCCGCCGCCCTGGAACGGGTTGCCGCCCATGCCGGGCATCATGCCCCCGGCCAGTCCCCCGGCCATCTGCTGCATCATCTTGCGCGCCTCGAAGAAGCGCTCGACGAGGCCGTTGATCTCGGAGACCTCGACGCCGGAGCCCTTGGCGATGCGGGCGCGTCGCGATCCGTTGATGATCTTCGGATCCGCACGCTCTGCGGGGGTCATGCCGTTGATGATGGCGACGACGCGGTCGAGGTCCTTGTCGTCGACGGCCTCGATCTGGTCCTTGAACTGCCCCATCCCGGGCAGCATGCCCATGATCTTGGACAGCGAGCCCATCTTGCGGACCTGCAGCATCTGCTGCTTGAAGTCCTCGAGGGTGAACTCGTTGCCCTTGCCGCCCTTGAGCAGCTTTTCGGCCATCTTCTCGGCCTGGTCGGCCTCGAAGTGCTTCTCGGCCTGCTCGATGAGCGTGAGCATGTCGCCCATGCCGAGGATGCGCGAGGCCATCCGCTCGGGGTGGAAGGCGTCGAAGTCGTCGAGCTTTTCGCCGTTGCTGGCGAACATGATCTGACGGCCCGTCACCGATGCGACGGACAGCGCCGCACCACCGCGCGCGTCGCCGTCGAGCTTGGTGAGCACCACGCCGTCGAAGCCGACGCCGTCGAGGAAGGCCTGCGCGGTGACGATCGCGTCCTGACCGATCATCGCGTCGACGACGAACAGGATTTCGTCGGGTTTGACGGCGTCGCGGATGTTGGCGGCCTGGGCCATCATCTCCGCATCCACACCGAGGCGACCGGCGGTGTCGACGATGACGATGTCGTGCTGGCGGCGGCGCGCCTCGTCGATGGAGTCCTTCGCGACCTGCACCGGGTCGCCGATGCCGCTGCCGGGTTGGGGCGCGTAGACGGCGACCCCTGCCCGCTCGCCGACGACCTGCAGCTGCTGCACGGCGTTGGGGCGCTGCAGGTCCGCGGCGACGAGCATGGGCTGGTGACCCTGGCCGGCGAGCCACTTGGCGAGCTTGCCGGCGAGCGTGGTCTTGCCCGCACCCTGCAGGCCGGCGAGCATGATCACCGTCGGCGAGGTCTTCGCGTACCGCAGCCGGCGGGTCTCCCCACCGAGGATGCGCTTGAGCTCCTCGTCGACGATCTTGATGACCTGCTGCGCCGGGTTCAGCGCCTGGGAGACCTCTGCGCCGCGGGCCCGCTCCTTGACCGCGTCGACGAAGTCGCGCACGACCGGCAACGCGACGTCGGCCTCGAGCAGCGCCCGGCGGATCTCCCGCGCGGTCGCGTCGATGTCGGCCTCGGAGAGCTTCCCCTTGCCGCGAAGATTCTTGAACGTCGCGGACAGGCGATCGGAGAGGGTGTCGAACACGACGGAAAGCTTCCCTTGGCAGGATGGCGGTGGACGCCGGTCAGCCTAGCCGTCGTTCCACCGCCGCCTCGGTGTTGCGCAGGTCAGAGGGCGTACGTCACTCCGGTCAGCTCCTCCGAAACCGCCCACAGCCGGCGCTGGATCTGCACGTCGTGGGACTGGGCGCTGGAGAGCACGACCTTGGGGTGGCCCTTCAGTTCGCCGAGGCCGTCCGGGCCGAAGTACTGGCCGCCCAGCGCCCCGGGGTCGGTGGCCGCACGCAGCGTCGGCAGTGCGCCGCGAGCGGGGTTCTGCGCCACGATCGGCGCGGCTACCCGCCCGAGAAGGCGCAGCGGCGCGGGCGAATTGCGCAGGAGTTCGGTGTGCGAGAAGCCGGGGTGCGCGGCGAGCGCCACGGTGTTGCCGCGCTCGGCGAGGCGCCGCTGCAGTTCGTAGGTGAAGAGCAGGTTGGCCAGCTTGGACTGCCCGTAGGCGCCGATCCGGTCGAACGAGCGCTCCAACTGGAGGTCGTCGAAGTGGATCTTCGCGCGGATCTGGTGGGCGAGGCTGGCGACGGTGACGATGCGCGATCCCGGCGCCGCGAGGACCGAGTCGAGCAGCAGACCGGTGAGCGCGAAGTGGCCGAGGTGGTTGGTGCCGAAGGCAAGCTCGAACCCGTCGGGCGTGGTTTGGCGCGGCGGGTACATGACGCCGGCGTTGTTGATCAGCAGGTCGATGGCCGGGTAGGTGGCCTTGAGTTCGGCGGCGGCCTCGCGGACCGAGGCGAGCGCGCCGAGGTCCAGGCGCTGCACGGCCACGTCCGCCGCGGGCGCCGTCTGCGCGATCCGAGCGGCGGCCTGCTTGCCCTTCTCCAGGTCGCGAACCGCCAGCACGACCGTGGCCCCGTGTTCGGCCAGTGCACGGGCGGTGTCGAAGCCCAGGCCGGTGTTGGAGCCGGTGACCACGGCGACGCGACCCGCCTGGTTCGGGATGTCGCCTTCGGTCCACTTCTGCTTGCCCACGGTGTCCTCCTGGGAATGGCTACGCTTCCAGAGCGGCGAGCAGGGCCCTCCGGACGCCGGCGGCGCGGTCGGGGTCGAGCGGCGCGCCGGTGGTGGGGTCCAGCAGGTAGAAGACGTCGACGGCCTCCGCACCCCAGGTGCTGATCTTCGCCGAGCGGATGTCCACTCCCGTGGCGGCCAGGGCCGAGGCCACCTTGTGCAACAGACCGGGCCGGTCGTGGGCGCGCACCTCCACCACCGTGGCGGTGTCGGAAGCGCCCGGCAGGATCGACACGCCCGCCGGCGGCACGGCAACCCCGGGCGTCGGCTTGAACGCGGCCTCGCGCCGGGCGAGCTTTTCGGCGACGTCGAGGGTGCCCTCGAGTGCTCGCCGTACGTCGCCGCGCAGCACGGCCGGGTCGGGCGGAGTGCCGAACTCCGGGTGCACGGTCCAGACCGTCACCGCGCACGTGCCGATGGTTTCGGTCTGCGCAGAGCGGACGGTGAGGCGGTGGACGCTGAACACGCCCGCGACCGTGCCCAGCAGGCCGACGCGGTCCGGTGCGATCACGGTGACCTCGGTGCCGAGGTCGCCGACCGGGCCCATCAGCAGCGCCGTCGCTCCGTCTTCGGCGAGCGCGCGCTGTTCGGGAGACAGCGCCGAACCGGTCGGCACCGGTTCGCCCTTCAGCACCGCGCGGGTTCGCTCGACGAGGTCCGCGATGAGTGCGGAGCGCCAAGGCGTCCACGCCGCGGGGCCGGTGGCGAGCGCATCGGCCTCGGTCACCGCCGCGAGGAGCTCGAGCACCTCGATCGACCCCACGGCCTCGGCGACCGCCGCCGTCGTCGCCGGATCGTCCAGGTCGCGCCGGGTGGCCACGTCGGGCAGCAGCAGGTGGTGGCGCACCAACAGCGCGAGGATCTCGACGTCCTCGGCGGAGAAGCCGAGCCGCGGCGCGAGGTCGCGCACGACGGTCTCGCCGCCGGCGCTGTGGTCCCCCGGCCAGCCCTTGCCGATGTCGTGCAGCAGACCGCCGAGCAGCAGCAGGTCCGGCCGGGACACTCGGCGGGTGAACGCGGCCGCGTTGGCCGCGGTCTCCACGAGGTGCCGGTCCACCGTGAAGCGGTGCACGGCGTTGCGCTGCGGGCGACAGGACACCCGTGCCCAGTCCGGAATGAGCGTCGAGATGACCCCGGCGAGGTCGAGCGCCTCCCACACCGCGACCGCGGGCCGGCCCGCACCGAGCAGGCGAACCAGTTCTTCGCGAGCGGCCGGCGGCCACGGTTCGGGCAGCCGGCGCGCCGTCGCCGCGAAGCGATCGACGGTGCCCGGCGAAAGCGGGATGCCGGCCTGGGCCGCGGCGGCCGCGGCACGCAAAACCAGTACGGGGTCCTTGGTCGGATCCGCGTCGCGGGCGAGGACCGCCTCGCCGTCGGCGGCGACCACGCCGTCGGCCAGCGGAGTGCGCCCGCCTGTGTTCGGCCCGCCGCGACCGGGCAGGCGCAGCCGCCGCGTGCGGGACTCGAGGACCTGACCGACGCGGCGCCAGGTGATGTCCGAGGCGTACCCGACCGTGCGGCCGACCTCGGCCAGCGAGCGCATCAACGCGGTGGCGTCGAGTAGGCCGAGGGCTGCCGCCACGTTGTCCTGCTCCTGCAGGACAAGGCGGTCGGTGCTCCGCCCGGTGACGGTGTGCAGCGCGTCGCGAACGTCGAGCAGCCGGGCGTGGGCCTCGGCGAGGCGGGTGTGCGGAACGTCGGCCACCCAGGATGCGGCGACGGCGCGCAGGATCACCAGGTCCCGCAGACCGCCACGGCTCTCCTTGAGGTCCGGCTCGAGCAGGAACGCCAGTTCGGAGTCCTCGCGCCCCTTGCACGCCTCCGCGAGTTCCGGCAGCCGCTTGGGCGCAGCACTGCGCCAGTCCCCCAGCACGGCCGAACGCAGCGATTCGGTGAGGCCGACGTCGCCCGCGACGTGACGCATGTCGAGCATGCCGAGCATCGCCTTCATATCTTCGGCGGCGACCTTGCGGGCCTGATCGGGCGTGCGGACCGAGTGGTCCAGCTTCACCCCCGCGTCCCACACCGGATACCAGACGGCGTCGGCGACCTTCTGCACGTCCTTGCGCTTGTCGTAGAGCATCAGAACGTCGAGGTCGGAACCTGCGACGAGCTCCGATCGGCCGTAGCCCCCGACGGCGACCAGCGCGACGTTCTCCGTGTTGCCGCCGCAGGCCGCCTCGAGCAGCCCGGTCAGCCAGGCGTCGGCGGCGCCCGCGAGCGCCGCCCGCCGCTCCGGGCCGAAGGGCTCGTTGCGTTCGAGCAGGGCGGCGCGGGCGTCGGCGTAGGTCGTCATCAAGCCCTCAGCCTACGAGCAGAATGCGTCGCCACAGTTACGTGGCGCGATGCGCACGGACGCATTCGCGGGCGGAGCCCGCCATGGGCAGCGCGCGTCGCCACAGTTACGTGGCGAGCCGGGTTACAGCGCCTCGCCGTCCCGTTCGCCGGTCCGGACCCGGACCACGTTCTCGACCGGGACCACCCACACCTTGCCGTCGCCGATCTTTCCGGTGCGGGCGGCGTTGATGATCGCCTCGACCACGGCCTCGACGTCCTCGGTCGCGACAACGGCCTCGACCCGGACCTTCGGCACCAGGTCGACCACGTACTCCGCGCCGCGGTACACCTCGGTGTGCCCACGCTGCCGGCCGAACCCGCTGGCCTCGGTCACGGTCATGCCGTGCACGCCGCAGCCCTCCAGCGCGGTGCGGACGTCGTCGAGCTTGAACGGCTTGATGACCGCGGTGACCAGCTTCATGAATCCTCCTGAGGCTCTGCTAGATCCTGCCGCCAACGCCGACGAGTCCGCCACCGACCCGCCGAATCAGGATCCCCCGCCGCTGCCGGCCATGCGGCCGGTCGAGGACGCGACACCGAATTCGTACGCGGTCTCGGCGTGTGCGGCCTGGTCGAGGCCGGAAAGTTCGTCCTCTTGGCTGGCCCGGAAACCGATGGTCTTGTGGATCGCCATGCCGATCACGAACGTCGCGACGAAGGCGTAGGCGAGCGCGGCGCCACTGGCCACGAGCTGCTTGCCGAGCAGGTCCGCCCCGCCGCCGTAGAACAGGCCGTCGGGTCCGTCGCCGTCGGCGAGGATGCCCGTCGCCTGCGAGCTGGCAACGAGGCCGATCATCGTCATGCCCACGATGCCGCCGATGCCGTGGACGCCGACGACGTCGAGCGAGTCGTCGTAGCCGAGCTTGTACTTCCAGGCGATGGCGATGCAGCAGACCGATCCGGCGACCAGTCCGACGATCGCGGCGCCGACGGGCGTCACCGAGCCGCACGAGGGCGTGATTGCCACGAGGCCGGAGACGGCGCCGGAGGCCGCACCGAACGAGGTGAAGGTCTTGTCGCGGAAGCGCTCGACGAGCATCCAACCGAGGATGCCGGTGGACCCGGCGACGATCGTGTTGGTGAGGACGAGGGCGGACTGCGCGTTGGGCGACAGCGCGGAACCGGCGTTGAAGCCGAGCCAGCCGAACCACAGCAGGCCGGCGCCGAGCATGACCATCGTGAGGTTGTGCGGACGCATCGGGTCGCGCTTCCAGCCGGCGCGGCGCCCGACGATCAGCGCGAGCGCGAGCGCGGAGGCGCCGGAGCAGATCTCGACGACGGTTCCGCCCGCAAAGTCCAGCGCGCCCAGGTCGACGATCCACCCCGGATTCACGAGGACGTCGGTGCAGACACCTTCCTTGGCCTTCGGGGGACACGGCGTGGACTCGTCGGAGGCCAGGACGCTGGTCGAGGTGCCGAAGAAGAACGCCCAGTGCGCCATCGGCGCGTAGACCACGGTGAGCCAGACGGCGACGAAGACGCACCAGGCGCTGAACTTCGCGCGATCGACGATCGCGCCCGCGACCAGGCCGCAGGTGATGAGCGCGAAGGTCAGCTGGAAGGCGGCGAACAACGGCTTCGGGATCGTGCCGTAGGCCTCGGTCATCGTGTCGACCATGCCGAACTCGCCGAGGCCACCGAACAGGCCGCTCGCCTCGTCGGGCGCGAAGGCGATGCTGTAGGCCCAGCCGAACCAGACGACGGTGCCGATCGCGATGGTCGCGACGATCATCATCATCGTGTTCATGACGTTCTTCGCACGGACCATGCCGCCGTAGAAGACCGCAAGTCCGAAGGTCATGATCAGCACCATCGAGGTGCAGACCAGGATCCACGCGGTATCCGCCTTGTCGATTTCCGCCATCACGAAAAGCCTTCCGGGTGCCGATGTTGCGGAGAGATTACTGACCTCGCACCCATAATTTCCAGCCGTGCGCACAGCTTTTCTGGTGCTCCGTCAGAATCTGACTCTGCGTCTGCACACGCCGAGGACCCGACCGTGGAAACGGCCGGGTCCAGGCGAACTGAGGGTTGGTTAGAGAGCTTCGGTGTCGCGCTCCCCGGTACGAACCCGCACGACGGTGTCGACTGGAACGACCCAGACCTTGCCGTCGCCGATCTTTCCGGTCTGGGCGGCCTTGATGACGACCTCCAACACGTCGGAGATGTCGGGGTCGTCCACGAGGACCTCGAGACGAACCTTCGGCACCAGATCCACCGTGTACTCCGCACCGCGGTAGACCTCGGTGTGACCCCGCTGCCGGCCGTAGCCACTCGCCTCGCTGACGGTCATGCCGTGCACGCCGAACTTCTCGAGTGCCGTGCGCACGTCGTCGAGCTTGAAGGGCTTGATGACTGCAATCAGGAGCTTCATGCATCCACCTTCGAGGGAGCGGCCGATTGCGAAGGAGCGGCGTGACGAGCGAGCGGCGAGCCGACCGTCGTCATCTCGTAGGCGCTCTCGGCGTGGATCGAGGTGTCGATGCCGGCCAGCTCTTCCTCTTCCTCGATGCGGAAGCCGATCGTCTTGTGGAGCGCGAAGCCGATGATCAGCGTGAGAACGAAGGAGTAGCCCATGACGGCGAAGGCACCGAGAGCCTGCTTGCCGAGCTGGTCGGCACCGCCGCCGTAGAAGATGCCGTTGATGCCGGCCGGAGCGTGCTCGCTGGCGAAGAAGCCGATGAGCAGGGTTCCGGCGAGACCGCCGACGAGGTGCACCGCAACGACGTCGAGCGAGTCGTCGAAGCCGAACTTGAACTTCAGGCCGACGGCCGCTGCACACAGGGCACCGGCGATCAGGCCGATGGCGATGGCGCCGATGGGCTCGACCGTGTTGCAGGCCGGGGTGATGGCGACCAGACCGGCGACCATGCCCGACGCGCCACCGAGCATGGTGAAGTGCCCGTCACGAACGCGCTCGATGACCAGCCAGCCGATGATCGCCGCGGCAGTGGCGACCTGGGTGTTGAGGAAGGTGACACCGGCGGTGTTGTTGGACGCGACCGCAGAGCCGGCGTTGAAGCCGAACCAGCCGAACCACAGCAGGGCCGCGCCCAGCATCACGAACGGCACGTTGTGCGGGCGCATCGGGTCCTTGCGCCAGCCCTTGCGCTTGCCGATGACGAGCACCAGCGCGAGGGCCGCAATGCCGGAGTTGATGTGCACCGCGGTGCCACCGGCGAAGTCCAGGACGCCTTCCTTGACGATCCAGCCCGGGTCGACCAGGCCTTCGACGCCCTCCTCGGAGTGGCCGAAGTAGAAGACCCAGTGGGCGACCGGGAAGTACACGACCGACGCCCAGATCGCGACGAAGACGCACCAGGTGCTGAACTTCGCGCGGTCGGCGATCGCGCCGGAGATGAGCGCGACGGTGATGATCGCGAACATCAACTGGAACGCGACGAACACCGAGGACGGGATCGTTCCCGCGACGGAGTCGGAGGCGATTTCCTTGCCCAGACCCGCGGAGTCGAGGCCACCGATCAGGCCGCCGCCCTCGTCCTTGGTGAGCGCGAGGCTGTAGCCGTAGAGCACCCAGAGCACGGTCACGATGGCCATTGCGGCCACGGACATCATCATCATGTTGAGGACGCTCTTGACGCGGACCATGCCGCCGTAGAAGAACGCCAAGCCCGGCGTCATGAGCAGCACCAGGGCGCAGCTCATGAGCATCCAGGCGGTATCCCCGGTATCGATCTCGGGCATCCCGTCGCCTTTCGCTTCCCAACCGCGGCCCGGCGCTCGCGGTTATCTGAAGCGAATGTGCCGAGGACGGGTTTCGCAGAACCACGGGACGTGTTTCTGTGAGATCACCGATGCCGCACCGGTGTTACATCTGGGTTACTGCCGTCTACGGCGGACAGGTTGATGTGACCTGATCGGTGAAGAGTCCGATCGGGGAACTGGGCGCCAACGAAGGGCGTTAACGGTTACTCGGCGAGCAGCGCGTCCACGAACTGCTCGGCGTCGAACGGCGCCAAATCGTCCGGGCCCTCGCCCAGGCCCACGAGCTTCACCGGGACGCCGAGCTCTCGCTGCACGGCGATCACGATGCCGCCCTTGGCGGTGCCGTCGAGCTTCGTGAGCACGACACCGGTGACGTCGACGACGTCCGCGAAGACCTTCGCCTGCACGAGGCCGTTCTGGCCGGTCGTGGCGTCGAGGACGAGCAGGACCTCGTGTACCGGCGACTGCTTCTCGATGACCCGCTTCACCTTGCCGAGCTCGTCCATGAGGCCGGCCTTCGTGTGCAGCCGGCCCGCGGTGTCGACGATGACCGCGTCGAGATCCTCCCCTGCGGCCTGCTTGACGGCGTCGAACGCGACACTGGCCGGGTCTCCGCCCTCGGGGCCGCGCACGGTACGGGCGCCGACCCGATCGCCCCAGGTCTGGAGTTGGTCGGCAGCAGCCGCGCGGAAGGTGTCGGCCGCGCCGAGCAGCACGGTGCGCCCATCCGCCACGAGCACGCGCGCGAGCTTGCCGGTGGTGGTGGTCTTGCCGGTTCCGTTGACACCGACCACCAGGGTCACCGAGGGCCGCTCGCCGTCGCCCCGCACTGCGTGCAGCGAGCGGTCCACGTCGGCGCCGATGGTCGTGACGAGTTCTGCGCGCAGCATCTCCCGGACCTGCTCGGGAGTCGGCTTGCCCGCGACGCGCACCGCTGTGCGCAACCGCTCCACGATCTCGCCCGTCGGGCCGATGCCGACGTCGGCGAGCAGAAGCGTCTCTTCGATCTCCTCCCAGGTGTCCTCGTCGAGGTTGTCCCTGGACAGGAGCGCGAGCAGGCCCTTCCCGAGCGAGGACTGGGAGCGGGACAGCCGAGAACGCAACCGCATCAGGCGGCCGGCGGTGGCCTCGGGCACCTCGATCGACGGCGCCTCGACCGGCGGGACGAGGAGATCCTCGGGTTCGATCGGCGGTGCGTCGACGGTCGCCTGCGGGGGCTGCGGCGCCTTCTGCATTGGCGGCGCCGCGGTCTCCTGCTCGGCGGGCGGACGCGGCCGGAGGCCGGCACCGACCAGACCGGCGACCACGGCGGTCACGAGCAGCACGACGACGACGGTGATGATCAGGTATTCCACGTCGACCCCGTGAAGGCTTGAGGAGGTCCCCGGCTAGTGGTCAGCCGGAGGGCAATTGGGCAATCATCTCGCGGAGCCCGGCGACGGTTGCGTAGAGGTGCCCCTGCATGCCGATGCGCTCGGCTCCGGCCACGTGTTCGGTGCGGGCGCCCACGTAGAGACACCGCTCGGGTTCGACCTCGAGGATCTCGGCGGCACGCAGGAAGATCGCGGCGTCGGGCTTGGCGACGCCCTCGTGCGCGGAGTCCACGACGGTGTCGACCTGCTCCCTGATTCCCATCCGCGCCAGGTCCACCTGGAGTCGGTCCGTGGCGTTGGCGATGAGCCCGACCTGCGCGCCCGAGCTGCGCAGTTCGGCGATGACCTCGTGGACGCCGTAGTCGATGCAACCGAACCGGGCACTCCAGTCGATCACGCACTTGATCGCAACCGAAACGTCGCCGCAGATCGGTACCATCGCCGCGGTGACCGAGGCCCGCCAGTCGTCGTCGGTGATCTGACCGAGGAGGGCGGGACCGAACCGGTCGATGTCGTAGGCGACCTCGGCGAGGGTGCCTTCGGGGACGCCGTAGCGCCGCTCGATCTCGGCGATCTCGCCGGGCTCCCACAGCCGTAGGACGCCGTCGACGTCGAAGAGGTACGCAGTGGGGCGCGGACGCTCAAGCAGTCCCGCGGCGTCGTCCGGGACTCGACTCTCCTCGCTCACGCCGGCTGTTCCTCCCGAAGCTTTTGGCTGATCACCGTGGTCACGCCGTCCCCGCGCATGGAGACGCCGTACAGCGCATCGGCGACCTCCATGGTCCGCTTCTGGTGCGTGATCACGATCAGCTGCGAGTTCTCCCGCAGCTCCTCCATGATCGTGATGAGGCGGCCGAGGTTCGTGTCGTCGAGTGCGGCCTCGACCTCGTCGAGCACGTAGAACGGGCTGGGCCGGGCGCGGAAGATCGAGACGAGCAGCGCAACGGCGACGAGGGAACGCTCGCCGCCGGACAGCAGCGAAAGCCGCTTGACCTTCTTGCCGGGCGGGCGGGCCTCGACCTCGATGCCGGTGGTCAGCATGTCGGACGGGTCGGTCAGGATCAGCTTGCCCTCGCCGCCGGGGAACAGGCGGGAGAAAACACCGACGAACTCGCGCTCGGTGTCCTCCCACGCGGAGGTGAAGACCTCCTGGACGCGGGCGTCGACTTCGGCGACCACCGTGAGCAGGTCGCGACGGGAGTTCTTGAGGTCCTCGAGCTGGCTGGTGAGGAACTGGTTGCGCTCCTCCAGCGCCGCGAACTCCTCCAGCGCGAGCGGGTTGACCTTGCCGAGCAGGGTCAACGCCTTCTCGGCCGCGCGCAGCCGCTTCTCCTGCTCCGCGCGGACGAACGGGACGGACTCGGTGGAGGTGGGCTCGGCGAGGTTCACGACGGGCGCGTCCTCGTCGCCGGCGGGCTCGGCGACGGCGAGCACGGGAACGAGTTGATCGGGCCCGTACTCGGCGACGAGCACGTCCGGCGCGACGCCGAGCTCTTCGACGGCGCGCTGTTCGAGCGCCTCGATCCGCAACCGGTGCTCGGCTCGGGCGACCTCCTCGCGGTGGACGGAGTCGGTGAGCCGTTCCAGCTCGGTGCTGTGTGCTCGCTCGGCGGTGCGCAGCTCGGCGAGCTCGGCCTCGCCGCGGCGGCGGGACTCGTCGGCGGCCGCACGGGCGGCACCCGCGGCGCGCAGGGACACGTCGAGCAGTTCGAGGGTCGCCGACGCGGCGACGGCGACGGCTGCCGCGGCGCGGCCGGTCCGCTCGCGCTCGACGCGACGGGCTGCCGCCTGCTCGCGCGCGGCCCTTTCGGCCTGGGCGGCGCGGACGAGGCCGTCGGCCCGACCGCTGTAGCTCTTCACCCGCTCCTCTCCCGTGCGCAGGGCGAGGCGGGCCTCCATCTCGCCCGAGCGAGCGAGCGTGGCCGCGGCGGCGAGTGCGACGCGGTCGTCGGGGGCGTCGTCGACCTCGGCGGGCGACTGCTCGGCCGCGGCGAGGCGCTCTTCGAGTTCGGCCAGGCCGGCCTGGCCGGCGTCGCGAGCCTCTTCGGCCTTGGCGACGCTCGCCGCGAGGCGCTCGGCCTCGCCGCGGGCGGCCCGGGCCGCTCCGGCGAGGCGGCCGAGCTGTTCGGCGAGTGCAGCGTGGCCGGCGTCGGACTCGTGGAGGGCCGCCAATGCCTCGTCGGCGACGACCTGGGCGGCGGCGCGGGCTTCTGCGGCTCCGGCGATGTCGACTCGGAGCCGGTCGGCGGTTTCGTCGGCGGCGGCCAGCGCCGCGGTGGCCTCGTCGACGGCGGCCTGAAGTTCCAGGAGGCTCGGCGGGCTGGCGGAGCCACCGGTGGCTCGGTGCGCGGAGACGACGTCGCCCTCGGGGGTGACGGCGTGCAGATCGGGGCGTGCTGCGATCAGGGCCGCGGCGGCGTCGAGGTCGGGGACGAGGACCCAGTCGGCGAGCAGGCTTTCCACGGAGGCGCGCAGTCCAGCGGGGGCGGTGACCAGGGAGAGCAGCGGCGTGCCCGTACCGGGGTCGCCCGAGCCGCGCCGGCCGGCGGGGGCGGAGTCGACGAACAGGTGTGCTTGGCCGGCGTCGCGTTCCTTGAGATGGCGCAGCGCGGCGACCGCGGCGGGCACGGACTCGACGACCACGGCGTCGGCCGCGCCCGCGAGCGCGGCGGCGACGGCGGTCTCGTGGCCGCGGGCGACGGTGAGCATCTTGGAAGCGGTGCCGAGGACGCCGGGGGCGTCGAGCAGGGAGCCGGCGCCGTCGCGGCGGGTGAGGGCGAGTTCGAGCGTTTCCTTGCGGGCGCGCAGTGCGGTGCGTTCGCCCTCGGTGCTCCGCTCGGCCTCCTTGAGGCCGACGAGCCGTTCCTCGATCTGGTCGAGGGCCTCGGCTGCCTCCTCGTAGGCCTCGTCGAGGCCCGCTTCGCCCTCTTCGATGGCGGCGGCTTCGATTTCGAGGGTCTTGAACTCGAGTTCGCTGGTGTCGGCTCGGGTGGATGCCTCGGTGAGGGCGTTGACGATGCGGCCGATCTCGGCCTGGGCGGCCTGGGCGCGGGCGCGGGCCTCGTTGACCTTGCCCTGCAGCCGGGCGAGGCCTTCGCGGCGGTCGGCGGCGGCGCGCTGCGCGACGGCCACCCGCTTTTCCTCGGCGGTCAGTGCGGCTTCGGCGGCTTCGCGTTCGGCGACGGCTTCGGCGAGCTTCTGGCGGTGCGCTTCGACCTGGGCGAGGAGTTCGGCCTCCTGGGCGCGGACCTCCTCGGCCTGCCGGAGCAGGTCTTCCGGGTCGCGGCCGGGGCGGAAGTCCTCGCCGGAGTTCGCGAGCAGCCTGGCGCGTTCGGAAGCAAGGCCCGCGGTGCCGGTGAGGCGCTCGCGGAGCTGAGACAGGCGGTACCACGTCTCCTGGGCGGCGGCCTGCGCAGGACCGTCTGCGGCGAGCTCCGCTTCGCGCTGGGCCTGCCGCTCGCGGACGGACGCCAGCTCGGTCTCCACAAGTTCCGCGCGTTCGCGCAGCGCGTTCTCGTCGGCGACTTCGGTGTCCAGAGTGGCGCGCAGGGTCACCAGCTCGTCGGCGAGCAGGCGCAGGCGAGCGTCGCGCAGGTCCGCCTGGACGACGGCGGCGCGGCGTGCCACCTCGGCCTGCTTGCCGAGGGGTTTGAGCTGACGGCGGAGCTCGGTCACCAGGTCGGATACGCGCGTGAGGTTGGCCTGCATCGCGTCGAGCTTGCGGAGCGCCTTCTCCTTGCGCTTGCGGTGCTTGAGGACGCCGGCGGCCTCCTCGATGAAGCCGCGCCGCTCCTCCGGAGTCGCGGAGAGGACTGCGTCGAGCTGGCCTTGGCCGACGATGACGTGCATCTCGCGGCCGATGCCGGAGTCGCTCAGCAGTTCCTGGACGTCGAGCAGGCGGCAGGAGTCGCCGTTGATGGCGTACTCGGAGCCGCCGTTGCGGAACATCGTCCGCGTGATGGTGACCTCGGCGTAGTCGATCGGCAGGGCGCCGTCGGCGTTGTCGATGGTCAGGGACACCTCGGCGCGGCCGAGCGGGGGGCGGCCCGCCGTGCCGGCGAAGATGACGTCCTCCATCTTGCCGCCGCGCAGCGACTTGGCGCCCTGCTCGCCCATCACCCAGGCCAGCGCGTCCACGACGTTCGACTTGCCCGACCCGTTGGGTCCGACGACGCACGTGATGCCCGGCTCGAGCCGCAGCGTCGTGGCCGAGGCGAACGACTTGAACCCCTTCAGGGTCAGGGATTTCAGATGCACGCCAGCAGTCCCTCGGATCGGTTTGCGCCGACCCTACAGGCGATTGAGGCGAGCGCAGAGAAAGCGAGCGAGGAACGAGCCGCTTGGTCTGCCGAGCCGATTGAAGCCTGTTGAGCGAAGCGAGCAGCCGCCTCCCCCCAACTCGCCGATTGCCAAGCCGGGCCGGTACCAATGAGGCCAATGAGGCGACCAGCCGACCCTTCCGAGCTCGCCTGTCATCCCTGAAGGAGCGGGGCCGGGTCAACAGCCGGGTCTCCATTGTTTCTGGCTTCTCCCGCCGGATCTGGGCGCGCTGAACTGAGGCGTCGGGGTCAAGGCTCGGGCGTAGCCCGACCGC
>JBQTKD010000079.1:0-37571 GCA_052386455.1 Sporichthyaceae bacterium | reverse complement strand
TGGTCGGGGAAACGAACCGGCCGCCGTTCGACCTGCCCGAGGCCGAGGGCGAACTCGTCGGCGGCTTCCACACCGAGTACTCCTCGATCAAGTTCGCGCTGTTCTTCCTCGGCGAGTACATCGCCGTGGTCACCGTCTCCGCGCTTGCCGTCACGATGTTCCTCGGCGGCTGGATGGCCCCGTGGCCGATCGGCGGGCCGATCTGGGCCGGAGCGAACGAGAACTGGTGGCCGGTGCTCTGGTTCCTCGGGAAGCTCGTCGCGCTGATCTTCTTCTTCATCTGGCTGCGCGGCACGCTCCCGCGGCTTCGCTACGACCAGTTCATGCACTTCGGCTGGAAGGTGCTGATCCCGGCCTCGATCGCCTGGATCCTGCTGATCGCCACCATCCAGGCCGTGCGCAACGAGGGCTACGAGGTTCGCAACATCGTCTTCGTGGTCTCCGGCGGCATCGTCGCGGTCCTGCTGCTCACCTGGCTGTGGGACGCGAGCCGAGCCAAGAACACCGAAGTCGAAGAGGAAGAAGAAGTCTTCGACGCCTTCGCCGGCGGCTTCCCCGTCCCGCCGATGCCGGGGCAGGTGCCGGTGAGCGTCATCAAGCACGAAGAGGAGGTGTCGAATGTCTAAGCTCTGGGACGCCCTCGCCGGGTTCCGGGTCACCTTCTCGGCCATGTTCCGGCCGAAGAACACCGAGTTCTACCCGGAGGAGAAGAAGGGCGCCGAAGGCGGGCCGCGGATGGCGCCGCGCTTCCACGGCCGCCACCAGCTCAACCGGCACCCCGACGGGCTCGAGAAGTGCGTCGGCTGCGAACTGTGCGCGTGGGCCTGCCCCGCCGACGCGATCTACGTCGAAGGCGCGGACAACAACGACGCCGCGGGCGAACGGTTCTCGCCCGGCGAGCGGTACGGCCGCGTCTACCAAATCAACTATCTGCGCTGCATCTTCTGCGGTCTGTGCATCGAGGCCTGCCCCACCCGGGCCCTGACGATGACCAACGAGTTCGAACTGGCCGACTCCAGCCGAGAGGCCTTGATCTTCACCAAGGCCGAACTGCTCGGCCCGCTCACCGAGGGCATGGTCGACGCCCCGCACCCGATGTACCCGGGCATGAACGAGACGGACTACTACCAGGGCAAGGTCACCGCCGCGTATCCCGAGCTCCTGCGCAAGGTGGGGGAGGCGTCCTAATGGGAGAGCAGACTTCCAACGGCGAGGCCGTCCTGTTCTGGCTCCTCGCGCCGATCTGCGTCCTGGCGGCCCTCGGGCTGGTCGGCGTGAAGAAGGCGGTGCACGCCGCGCTGCTGCTGGCCGTCGTCATGGTCTGCCTCGCGATGTTCTTCGCGGTGCAGTCGGCCTACTTCCTCGCCGTCGTGCAGGTCGTGGTCTACACCGGCGCGGTCATGATGCTGTTCCTGTTCGTGCTGATGCTCGTCGGCGTCGACTCGTCCGACTCCCTGGTGGAAACCATCAAGGGCCAGCGCGTCGCCGCCATCTTGAGCGGTCTGGCCGTGGGCATTCTGCTGATCGCCGCGATCGGCAACGCCTCGGTCGAGAACTTCGAGGGACTCGAGGAGGCCAACTCGGGCGGCAACGTCGAGGGCATCGCGATCCTGCTCTTCACCGACTACGTGTTCGCGTTCGAGGTCGTCAGCGCCCTGCTGATCACCGCGGCCGTCGGCGCGATGGTGCTCACCCACCTCGAGCGCGTCTCGGCCAAGAAGACCCAGCGCGAGATGTCCATCGAGCGGTTCAAGGAGGGCGGGATCGTCACGCCGCTCCCGCCGCCCGGCGTCTACGCCCGGTCGAACGCCGTGGACACCCCGGCGCTGCTGCCGGACGGAACGCCGTCCGAGCTGTCGCTGTCCCGCGTGCTGCGGGCCCGCGGCGACGTGCGGACGATCGAGGAGTCCCGCCACACGAGCACCGACGAGGCCGAGGTCCGCGAGGGCAGCCAGCTCGGAAAGGGCCCGACGCCGTAATGAATCCGGCCAACTACCTCTACTTGAGCGCGCTGCTCTTCACGATCGGCGCCGCCGGTGTGCTGATCCGGCGCAACGCGATCGTCGTGTTCATGTGCGTCGAGCTCATGCTCAACGCCACGAACCTGGCCTTCGTCACCTTCGCCCGCCAGCACGGCAACCTCGACGGCCAGATCATCGCGTTCTTCGTCATGGTCGTCGCCGCAGCGGAGGTCGTCGTCGGTCTGGCGATCATCGTGACGATCTTCCGAACCCGACGCTCGGCCTCGGTCGACGACGCCAGTCTGCTGAAGTACTGAGGACGCCGACATGAACTTGATGGCATTGGCGTTGGCGCCCACCGAGGGCGGCGGCGAGCAGGCGCCGCTGAAGATCGCCGAGGCGACGGGCATCTTCGAGGCCACCTGGCTGATGATCGCCTTCCCGCTGTTCGGCGCGCTGATCCTGCTCGCCGGCGGCAAGGCCACGGACAAGTGGGGCCACCTGCTCGGCTGCGCCACCGTCTTCGGCTCGTTCGTCATCGGCGCGCTGCAGTTCCTCGAAATGCGCGACCGCCCCAGCGGCGAGCGCGCGGTGAACCAGCACCTCTACGACTGGATCTCGTCCGGGAACTTCAACCTCGGCGTCGGGTTCCAGGTCGACCAGCTGTCCATCTGCTTCGTTCTGCTGATCACCTTCGTCGGCTTCCTGATCCACGTGTACTCGGTCGGGTACATGGCCCACGACGCGCGCCGCCGCCGGTTCTTCGGCTACCTGAACCTGTTCGTCGCGGCGATGCTCGTGCTCGTCCTGGCCGACTCCTACCTCCTGCTCTTCATCGGCTGGGAGGGCGTGGGGCTCGCGTCCTATCTGCTCATCGGCTTCTGGCAGCACGTCCCGGAATACGCGACGGCGGCCAAGAAGGCCTTCATCATGAACCGCGTCGGCGACATCGGTCTGCTGATCGCGATGTTCCTGATGTTCGACCAGTACGGCGCCTTCGGCTTCGAAGAGGTCTTCGCCGGCGTCGGCGGATCCAGCGACGGCATGCTCACCGCGATCGGCATCATGCTGCTGATCGGTGCCGTCGGTAAGTCCGCGCAGTTCCCGCTGCAGGCCTGGCTCCTCGACGCCATGGCCGGCCCCACACCGGTGTCCGCGCTCATCCACGCGGCCACCATGGTCACCGCCGGCGTGTACCTGGTCGTGCGCTCCGCGCCGATCTACAACCTGTCCGAGACCGCACAGCTGCTCGTCGCGCTCGTGGGTGCGATCACCCTGCTGATGGGTGCGCTGATCGGTACGGCAAAGGACGACATCAAGAAGGCGCTCGCCGCCTCGACGATGAGTCAGATCGGCTACATGATGCTGGCCGCGGGCCTGGGCCCGGCCGGCTACGCGTACGCGATCTTCCACCTGCTGACCCACGGGTTCTTCAAGGCCGGCCTGTTCCTCTCGGCGGGCTCGGTCATGCACGGAATGCACGACTCCACGGACATGCGGCGGTACGGCGCGCTGGCGAAGTACATGCCGATCACCTACGTCTGCTTCGGCATGGGCTACCTGGCGATCATCGGCATCCCGCCGTTCGCCGGCTTCTGGTCCAAGGACAAGATCATCGAGGCCGCGTTCAACGACAACGTGGGACTCGGCATCTGCGCGCTTCTCGGCGCGGGCATCACCGCCTTCTACATGAGCCGGGTCATGTTCATGACGTTCTTCGGCAAGAAGCGCTGGGACCCGGAGCAACATCCGCACGAGTCGCCGTTGACGATGACCGCGCCGATCGTGGTGCTGGCCGCCGGCGCAGTGCTCGGCGGGCTGCTGTTGCTCGACAACGGCATCAAGAACTGGCTGGCTCCGGTGGTCGGCAAGGAGGGCCCGCACGACCTGTTCATGCCGGTCTGGGTCGGCATCGTGCTGACCCTGGCCACCGTCGCGATCGGTGTGTCCATCGCCTTCGTGATGTACATCCAGCGGGACGTCGCACCGGCCCCGTACACCGGGAACACGCTGGTCAACGCGGTCCGCGCGGACCTGCACCAGGACACGATCAACGAGACCGTGTTCATGCGCCCCGGTCAGTGGACCACCCGGTACCTCGTGTGGGCCGAGAACCGCGGCCTCGACGGCGTGGTCAACGGCTTCGCGGCCACCCTCGGGGCTTCGGCCTCGAAGGTGCGCCGAGTGCAGGCCGGATTCGTTCGTTCCTACGCGCTGACGATGGTCGGCGGAGCTGCCGCTCTGCTCGTCGCCATCCTCGTAGTGAGGCTGTGAGCATGTTTCCCTGGCTGACCGTCACTATGTGCGTGCCGCTCGGCGGCGCGGTCCTCGTCGCCGTCCTCGGACGCCGCAATGCCCTGCTGGCCAAGCAACTCGGCGTCCTGACCACCCTGGTCACGCTGGGCTGGGCCATCGGCGCCGCCATCGAATTCGACTCCAACGGCGCGGCCTACCAGCTGGTCCAGGTCGAGGAGTGGATCCCCGCATTCGGCGTCAGCTACGCGGTCGGCGTCGACGGCATCGGCATGACCATGGTCCTGCTGACCGCGATCATGATGCCGATTCTGCTGATCGGCGGCTGGAACGAACTCGAGGTGGGCGAGCACGCCCAGCCCGAGGAGAACAAGGGCTCCGCCGCGCTCTACGTCTCCCTGATGCTGGTGCTCGAGGCGATGGCGATCGGCCAGTTCGCCGCCATGGACGTGTTCTTCTTCTACGTCCTGTTCGAGGCGATGCTCATTCCGGTCTACTTCCTGATCGGCCGCTTCGGCGGGCCCCGCCGCCAGTACGCCGCGGTGAAGTTCCTGCTCTACAACCTGCTCGGCGGCCTGCTCATGCTCGTCGCGGTCATCTGGCTGTTCTTCGAGGGACCGGGCGGGGAGCAGGGCTACCTGCTGCCGAACCTCGTCGGGTACGACTTCGACCAGGACACCGCGCGCTGGATGTTCCTCGGCTTCATGATCGCGTTCTCGATCAAGGCGCCGCTGTGGCCGTTCCACACCTGGCTGCCCGAGGCCGCCGCCGAATCGCCGCCGAGCAACGCGGTGATGCTCTCCGCCGTGCTGGACAAGGTCGGCGTCTTCGCGATGCTGCACCTGGCGCTGCCGCTGTTCCCGGAAGCGGCCCGGTGGTTCGCGCCGACGATGATCGTGCTCGCGGTGATCAGCATCGTGTACTGCGCGCTCTTGGCGATCGGGCAGCAGGACATCAAGCGCGTCATCGCGTACATGTCGATCTCGCACTTCGGGTTCATCGTGCTCGGCATCTTCGCGATGACCTCGCAGGCCCAGGCCGGCTCGACGCTGTTCATGGTCAACCACGCGTTCGCCACCGCCGGCATCTTCCTCATCGCCGGGTTCCTGATCTCGCGGCGCGGCTCGCGGCTGATCTCGGCCTACGGCGGCGTGCAGAAGGTCGCGCCCATGCTCGCGGGCTGCTTCCTGATCGTCGGCCTCGCGAACCTCGGACTGCCGGGGCTCTCGACGTTCATCAGCGAGTTCCTGATCCTGCTCGGCACGTTCAGTCGCTACCCGGTGGCCGGTCTGATCGCGGCGATCGCGGTGCTGCTCGCCGCGCTCTACGTGCTGATCATGTACCAGCGCACGATGACCGGCCCGACGGTGCCGGAGACCGAGGACATGCCCGATCTCAACCGACGCGAGATCCTCGTCGTCACTCCGATCCTCGTCGCTCTCGTCGGGCTCGGCTTCTTCCCGAAGCCGGTGCTGGACTACATCAACCCCTCCATCGATCGGACCATGAGTCAGGTGCAGCGGGTCGACCCGAAGCCAGAACATCCGCCCGTCTTGCCTAGCGCGGTGGGGGTCGCCCGATGATCGCCCACGCTCTGGGCACCGCCGAGGTGCTGAACAAGATCCCCACCCCGAAGGTCGAGTACTACCTGATCTCGCCGATCCTCGTGGTGTTCGGCGTCGCCGTGCTCGGCGTGCTGATCGAGGCGTTCATGCCGCGGCCGAAGCGCCTGCAGGTCCAGGCGTGTGCCGCGCTCGCCGGGCTGATCGTCGCGTTCGTGCTCGTCTGCACCCTGCACGACGAGCGGAAGAAGGCCGTCCGCGACGCGCTCGCGATCGACGGCGCGACGCTGTTCATGCAGGGCACGATCCTGCTGCTCGCGGTCCTCGGCGTGCTGTTGATCGCCGAGCGCGGGCTGGAGCCCGGTGGTGCGTTCGCGGCGCAGTCCGCGACGGTGCCCGGCTCGGCGGCCGAGCGGCAGATGAACGCGACCGGGTGGACGCAGACCGAGATCTTCCCGCTGTTCATGTTTTCCGTCGGCGGCATGCTGGTCTTCCCCGCCGCGAACGACCTGCTGCTGATGTTCGTGGCGCTGGAAGTGCTCTCGCTGCCGCTGTACCTCATGTGCGCCATGGCTCGGCGCCGCCGCCTGCTCTCGCAGGAAGCGGCCATGAAGTACTTCCTGCTCGGCGCGTTCTCCTCGGCGTTCTTCCTGTACGGCATCGCGATGCTCTACGGGTACTCGGGCAGCGTGAAGCTCGACGCGATCGCCGCGGCCGTGTCGGGCAGCTCCGAGAGCGACGCGCTGCTGCTCATCGGCATGGCGCTGCTCGGCGTCGGCCTGCTGTTCAAGATCGGCGCGGTCCCGTTCCACGCGTGGACCCCGGACGTGTACCAGGGCGCCCCGACCCCGATCACCGCGTTCATGTCCGCGGCCACGAAGGTGGCCGCGTTCGGCGCGCTGCTGCGCGTGTTCTACGTGGCTCTCGACGGCGCCAAGTGGGACTGGCACCCGATGATGTGGGGCGTCGCGATCGTGACGATGCTCTTCGGGGCGCTGGTCTCGATCGTCCAGACCGACGTCAAGCGCATGCTGGCGTACTCCTCGATCGCCCACGCCGGCTTCATCCTGGTGGGCTTCGCGGCCACGAACGCCCAGGGCCTCTCGGCCACGATGTTCTACCTGCTGGCGTACGGCGTCGCGTCGCTCACCGCGTTCGCGATCGTCACGCTGGTCCGGGACGGCTCCGGCGAGGCGACGCACCTGGCGCAGTGGGCGGGCCTCGGCAAGCGGTCCCCGTGGATCGCCGCCGGGTTCTCGATCCTGATGCTGTCCTTTGCCGGCATCCCGCTCACGGGCGGCTTCTCGGCGAAGTTCTCGGTGTTCTCCGCGGCCATCTCGGCAGGAGCGACGCCCTTGGTCGTCGTCGGCGTGCTGTCCAGCGCGCTGGCCGCGTTCTTCTACATCCGAGTGATCGTGCTGATGTTCTTCTCCGCCCCGGCGGCGGACGGGCCTCGGGTCGTCGTCCCCAGCGCGCTGACCACGGTCGTCGTGGCCCTGGGCGTGGCCGTCACCTTGGTCCTGGGCGTGGCACCGCAGCCAGTGCTCGACTTGGCCAACGACGCGGCCTTCTTCGTCCGCTAATAAGGTAGGACCGTGGCAGCCGGGCTGGGATTCGACGCTCCCGAGGGAGTGCTGGGCTCGGCGTTGGCCGAGGAACTGCGCCAAGGCATGGACGCCGTCGAGGCGATGCTGCGGGACACGGTGAAGGGCGAGTACCCCTTCGTCACCGAGACTTCGCAGCACCTCATGGAGGCCGGCGGCAAGCGGTTCCGGCCGCTGCTCGTGCTGCTGTCCGCCCAGTTCGGCAACCCGGCGGCGGCCGGGATCACCGCGTCCGCCGTGGTCTGCGAGCTCACCCACCTCGGCACGCTGTACCACGACGACGTCATGGACGAGGCTACGATGCGCCGCGGCGCGGAGAGCGCGAACTCCCGCTGGGGCAACACCATCGCGATCCTCACCGGGGACTTCCTGTTCGCTCGGGCCTCGGACCTGCTCGCCGACCTCGGCCCGGACTGCGTCCGGATCCAGGCCCGCACCTTCGAGCGGCTCTGCACCGGGCAGATCAAGGAGACCGTCGGCCCGGGCGAGCACGACGACCCGATGGAGCACTACATGTCGGTCGTCAGCGACAAGACGGGGTCGCTGATCGCCACCTGCGCTCGGTTCGGCTCCATGCTGGCCGGCGCCGACGAACAGACCGTCGAACTGCTGGCCCGCTTCGGCGAGCGGATCGGCATCGCGTTCCAGCTCTCCGACGACCTGCTCGACGTCGCCTCGACCTCCGCCGAGTCCGGCAAGACTCCCGGCACCGACCTGCGCGAGGGCGTCCCGACCCTCCCGGTGCTGCACGCCCTGGCCTCGAGCGACCCGGCCGACGCCCGCCTGCAGGAGCTTCTCCGCTCCGACCTCACCGACGACGCGCTGCACGCCGAGGCCCTCGAGCTGCTCCGCGCCCACCCGGCGATGGAGCGCTCCCGCGCCGACGTGCGCGCCTGGGCCGACGACGCCCGCTCCGTCCTCGCCGGCCTCCCCGCCGTCCCGGCTCGCGAGATCCTCGAGTTCCTCTGCGACGCGGTGGTCGACCGCTCGGTCTGAGCTCGAGTCAGCCGACCCACTGCACGACGAGCACGTGGACCTCGCGACGGCGCTCTAGTACGAGATAGACGACCTGCCCGCCGTGTGGGAATAGCCAGCGGCGAACGGCGCCCTCGGGGTTGTTGGAGTGCTGCGGTTCGCCGTTCCATGGAGTGAGCTCGATTGCAGCCAGGACGTCCCAGCAAGCCTGCAGCGCGCCGTCGGGAAGGGCTCTGATCTGCGCGCCGACTCGGGGTTCTACGACAACGCGATACACGTCCTAGCCAGCGCGATCCGTGCGGCTGTGTTCGGCATCCAAGGTCGCTCGGAGCTCTTGCCAGGTCACACTGCCCTCGGGCGGGCGACCGCCAGCCTGAAGATGAGCGGCCTTCTGCAGGACGCCAAAGTAGGTGCCGGGCTCGACGAGTTCCGTGTACGCCCAGATGCGCCACTTCTCGAGCAGGTTGCGGATGCCGTCAACCTCCTTGGAAGCCTTCGCCTGTTCCAGAACGAACTCCCACTCGCCGTCGAAGACGGCGGCGACTTCGGGCGTGAGGCAGGCACGGATGGCGACCGGATCTGCTTCCGGGGCTTGCACCTTCGCCGGCTCGGCGGCGGGAACGCTCATACAGCCAAGGTAACCGTCGCCGCCGACAGATTCGACCCTCAGCCCTACCGGTAGACCTCGACCGTCACGGTGCCGAGCTCGTAGCGCTCGCCGTCGACGATCAGGATCAGCGTCACCTTGCTGGTGCCCGGCTTGGCGGCCTCCCAGGACCGGCCCTTGTTCGGGTCCTTCGCCCAGGTGCTCGGTTCGAGCGCGTTGCCTTCGGTCTCGCCGATCAGCTCTTGATTCTCGCCCTTGCCATACGCCCACACCCGGCCGCCGACCTGGACGCGGAGGACCGCCTTCCCGCCGCGGATCTCCTCGTCGTCGAGACCGCGACCGTACTCGCCGTCAGGGCCGGGGCCCGAGCTGTTCATGCCGACGGAGATCTCGTCGGCTGGGCTGCGCGGCGCCGCGGAGACTGTGACCGTGACCGTCTCGCCGGGGCGGACCATCGTGCCCGACTCGGGTTTCGTATCGAGGACGTGCCCGCCCTCCATGCCGGAAATCCGCCGGGTGACGATCTGCGCCTGCAGTCCGGCGTCCTCGAGCGCTTGCAGGTAGGCCGCTTGCGAATCCTCCTGCAGTTCGGTCTGCCGCGTCCGGTGCTCGGGCACCGCGACGAGGCCCGACACCATGCGGATCCGTCCGAGGATCTCCTCGACGCTCGCCCCGTCGGTCGAGGACTGCGCCTCGAACACGGCGTCGGTCGAGGGGATGCGGACCGCTCCCGTGCACACGACGACCTTCTTGCCGAAGTCCTGTTCGGCGCAGACGGTGGCCTGTCGCTCTGCCCGGACGCCGTCGATCTCGAAGACCTCGTCGAACCCAGTGTCGATGTGGGGATTGCCGCGGCGGATGTCCACGCTCTCCACGCCTGCCGGTCGCGGCACCAGCGCCAGGCACACCCCGCCCTGGTCGACGACGACGGTGTCCTCGATCGGCGTCCCGCAGTGGATCTTGTTGGTGCCCCAGGCGTCCGGGACGGCGATCGCGGCGCGGTCGATGCCGACGAACCGGAACCCGGCGGGCGACTGCTCGGCGGCAGGCGCGGACGACTGGGGGCTGGGCGACTCCCCGCCCCCGCCGCCTCGCGCGGAGATCTGGTCGACGGTGTCCGTGCCGCATCCGGCGAGCAGGGCAGCGGCGATCACGGGCAGGGCGAGGCGAGAGGCGATGCGCATGCCACTTGGACGCAGGAGCGCAACGTTTCGTTCAGCGTCTAGGCTCGGGACGTGGCGCGCGAGGCTTCCGACGACGGCCGGCAGGGGATCGGGTCGGTCGAGAACGCCATGTCCGTGCTGCTCGCGATGGAGCAGGGCGGAGGGGCAATGACGCTCAGTCAGATCGCTGCGGGCAGCGAGATGGCGCCCAGCAAGACGCACCGGTACCTGGTCAGCCTGTGCCGCGTCGGGTTGGTGTCGCAATCGCCGACGTCCGGGCTCTACGACCTCGGCCCGGCGATGCGCCGGCTCGGCGCCGAGGCGCTGCGGCGCATGGACGAGGTGGGCATCGCCACCGAGCACCTCGGTGCGTTCCGCGACAGAACGCGGCAGACCTGCGGGCTGCACGTGTGGGGGGAGAACGGCCCGATCCTGGTGCGCTGGATCAACGGGGACCACGTCATGCCGATCGTCACCCGCGTCGGCACCACCGTGCCCCTGGCGACGACGTCCGCCGGACGGGTCTTCCTCGCATACCTGCCTGCGGCGCTGACCGACCCGGTGCTGCGCGCCGGACGCAAGAGCGGCCAGTACGACATCGGGGACTCCGAAATCGAAGAGATCAAGGAGGAGGTCCGTCGCACCGGGGTGGCGGTGACCACCAACGCGCTGGTTCCGGGCATCTCGGCGATCGCCGCGCCCGTGTTCACGACCACGCTGCCGATGACCGTGCTCACCGGCCTGCCCAACTCCCAGCTCACACCCGCCAGGATTCGCGCGCTGTCCGCCGAGTTGCTCACGACGGCGCGGGCGATCTCGGCCGAGCTCGGCGGGCTTCAGGAGTCCTGCTGAGGTCCGCGCCCCTGGTTTCGGGGAGCGATCGCAGGCAAACGAGGCTGACCACGGCAAGCGCCGCGAGCACGCCGCCCACGGCGAAACTCCCTGCGCGGTCGAGGATCCGCGGCGCTGCGACGACGAGCAGGGCGCCGCCGGCGATCCCGGCGCCGTTGTAGGCCAGGCCGGTCGCGGTGCAGCGGTACCGCAGCGCGAACAGTTCGGGCACAAACGCCGCCGCGGGACCGAGTGTCAGGCCGATCACGACGAAGAGCAGGCCCGGGCCCACGATCAGCGCGACGAACCCGCCGAGTTTCATGACGGGAAACGCCGCCAGCCCCGCCGGAACCGCGAGCGCGTTGCCGACCGCAATCACGCTGCGACGTCCGTACCGGTCGGCGGCCACCGCCGCGAGTGGACAGGCCAGGACGAAGCCGGCCCCGGCGACGAGGGTGCTCGCAAGCACCGCCGCGTCGGAAAACCCCAACACGCCCGGAGGCACGGACGACGGACTCGTGCCCGCGTAGCCCGCCACGAAGACGGCGGCGATGTAGAGGAACCCGAACGGCGCCGCGAGCGCGCCGGAGCAGCGCAGGATCTCGCGACGCTGCTCCCGCCAGGCCGTCCGGACGGGTACCCGGGCCTGTGCGGCCCGGTCCACCGCGGCGGCGAACAGGGGCGTCTCCTCGACGCGACGCCGGACGTAGAGCCCGACGGCGAGAAGGCAGACGCTGAGGAGGAAGGGGATTCGCCACCCCCACGACTGGAACGCCTCGCTGGTGCGCGGATCGCCGGTCGCGGCGAACACTGCGAGGAACGTGGCGGCCGCCAGAGCGAACCCGACGAACGGGGCCAACTGCAGAACGAGGCCGCAGGTCGAGCGCCGCCGCGGCGGGGCGTGCTCGGCGATGAGCAAAGCCGCCCCGGACCACTCGCCGCCGACCGCCAGCCCCTGTAGGCAGCGCAGCGCGATCAACAGCGCCGGTGCAAGGGGGCCGATGGTCGCGTAGGTGGGGAGCAGTCCGATGGCGAAGGTGGCGGCCCCCATCAGCGCCATCGTGTAGACCAGCGCCCGCTTGCGTCCCAGCCGGTCGCCGACGTGTCCGAAAAGCACCGCGCCGAGGGGGCGCAGCACGACGGCCACGGCGAAGGTGACTGCCAGCACCAGGGTGCCGCGCTCCCCGCCCACCGTGGGAAAGAAGACGGTCCCGAACACCAGGGTCGTCGCCATGGCGAACACGAAGAAGTCGTAGAACTCGACCACGGTGCCGACGAACGCGGCGCGCAACACCGGGCCCATGGGCGCTCCGCCGGATGCGGTCACCCCGAAGCGACCGCGGCGGGGCGGCGAGAGCCCAGGTCGTCGAGCAACTCGCGCGCGAGAGCGTCCGTCGCCGTGGAGTCCGAAGCGGTGCCGTAGACGTAGAAGTCCGGGCGGACCGCAACCGCCACGACGCCGAGTTCGGCGAACCACCGCCGATACGTCCCGTCGCAGTCGGCCAGTGTGCCGGGGGTTTCGCCGAGCACGGCGACCGTCACGCCGGCGCGGCGCAGTTCCGCCACCACATCTTCTGCCGGCGGTGCGGTGGCGAGCAGGTGAAAGCCGTGACCGATCACGTCGTCGAGCCGGCGGCGCCCGGTGCCGTCGTCGACGAAACCCTGATGGGACAGGTCGCCGCGGCCGGGGCCGGACTCGCGGGCGAGGAAGCCCGGGCCGATTCCCGGCAGTTGCACCCGGACGGGAGCGGGGTCCACGGCTCGGGCGGCCAGCATGCGCTGGTCCCGCAGGGCGGCCAGTTCCGGATCGCGGGCTGTGATCGCGCGCCCGCGTTCGACGGCCTTCTCGGTGATCCACCGCACGTGCGGTTCGCGCTCGCTCTGGTAGCTGTCGAGAAGGTCCGCGTCCGCCCGGCCGGTGAGCACCAAGTCGAGCTTGAAGGCGAGGTTCTGGGCATCGCGAATTCCCGAGCACATGCCCTGGGCGAGGAACGGCGGCATCTGATGCGCGGCGTCGCCGAGCAACAGAACACGACCGACGCGCCACCGTTCGGCGATCGACGCCCGGAAGACGTACTGGCCGATCCGGATCAGCTCGGCGTCGTCCGGCGTGAGGCTCGGTGCGACCTTCGCCCACACGCTCTCCGGGGTCGCCTCGAGTGCGAACTCGTCGGGGGAGCGCAACGTGAACGCGAAACGGTAGTGGCGCGGGCCGATGTAGATCATGATCCGTGGCTGCGCGGGGTCGCAGATCTGACGGACCCTCGGAAGATCGATCTCCCGGCGCAGTTCGAAGTCGCACACCAGGTGCGGCTCGGCGAAGCCCGCGTCGTCCGCCTCCACACCCAACAGGCCGCGCACGGTGCTCTCGCCGCCGTCGCAGGCGAGAACCCACGCCGCGGTGAACTCGCACGGCCCGTCGGGGCCCAGGGCCTCCAGGCGCACGGCCGCTCCCTCGGGGTGTACCGCAACGACGCGAACGCCCTGCCGGACCTCGACGGAGGGCAGCGCGCGACACGTCGCGTCGAGCGCGTCCTCGAGATCGGGCTGATAGCAGGTGTACATGTCCGCCCACCCGCTGCGCCCCTGCTCGCGCACCTCGAGCACGGCCAGCACCTGGCCGGCCCCGTTGTGAAGTTCCCACGTGGGCATGCGAATCAGCCGCGGCAGCAGGCCCTGCGCGACGCCCAGCGCGTCCAGAGTCCGCACCGTCTCGTCGTCGAGCCCACCGGCGCGCGGGAGGTTGTAGAGACCGGGGTAGCGCTCGAGCACGACAACTCGGTGCCCGAGCTTCCCGAGGAGAGCTGCGGCGGTCATGCCTGCGGGGCCGTACCCGATCACCGCGACGTCGGCGTCCATGGCGGGACGGTAGTGGTTCTGAAATAGTGAAGTCAATCCGCAATAGTGAATTGAGGTGGTGGTGATGAGCGCGCCGATGCCCCGCGAACTGGCTCGCGCCGAGCGCGCCGATCTGGCGGCGTTCCTCGCCACCCTGTCTCCCGCCGAGTGGGACGCGCCCTCGCTCTGCGCGGGCTGGCGCGTTCGGGACGTCGTCGCCCACGTGATCAGTTACGAGGAGCTCGGGGCCGCCGGGCTGCGGCGCGGTTCGTGCGCGGTGCGTTTTTCTTTCCTCGGATGAATGCGATCGGCCTCGAGGAGTTCTCCCGGTGCGCCACCGCCGAGGTTCTGGCGGTCCTGAACGCGCATCTGGAACCGCGCGGGATCACCCGGTGCATCGGCGGCCGGGTCGGCTTGGTCGACTGCCTGATTCATCATCAGGACATCCGGCGTCCGTTGGGCAGGCCTCGGGAGATCCCCGCGGAGCGGCTTCGCGTCGCTCTGGGCTTTGCGCGCCTGGCCCCACCCATCGGCGGGTTCTGGCGCGCTCGCGGTCTACGTCTGGTCGCCTCCGACGTGGACTGGTCCTTCGGCCGCGGTTTAGAGGTGCGTGGCCCCGGCGAGTCGCTGCTCATGGCCATCGCGGGCCGCCGCGGAGCGGTCGACGAGCTCTCGGGGCCCGGGCAACCGACCCTGGCCGCTCGCCTGACCTGAGCCCATCCCCATCTTCTGCCCGCGTGTGGGGCTATTGCGGGCGGGCGATAGCCCCACACGCGGTCAGAAGTCGAGGGTCCGCGCCATGCGATCGACCATCTCGGTGGCGATGGCACGGCTCGTGCCGAAGTTCAGGCGCACGAAGCCCGCGCCGGTGCGGCCGAAGGCGGCGCCGTCGTTGAACGCGACCCGGCCGCGTTCCAGGAAGGCGTCGCGCGGGTTGGGGTCGAGGCCCAGGTGGTTCACGTCGATCCAGCCGAGGTAGGTGCCCTCGGAGGGGAACCAGTGCGCGCCGGGGAGCTTCACGGCGAGCTCGGCCGCGAGGTGGTCGCGGACCAGGCGCAGGTGCGCGAGCAACGCGTCGAGCCAGTCGTCGCCTTCGGCGAACGCGGCGGTCGAGGCCTCGACGCCGACGATTCCCGCAGCACCTCGGTAGCGGTACGGGATCGAGCGCAGCCAGGCGTCGTCTTCCGCGCTGCCCGCGACGGCGACTGCGGCGTGCAGGCCGGCGAGGTTGAACGCCTTGCTCGCCGAACAGAGGGTCAGGGTGCGCTCGGCGACCTCCGGGCCCAGCGAGGCGAACGGCACGTGCTCGCCGGCCAGGACCAGCGGCGCGTGGACCTCGTCGGCGACGACCCGGAGATCGTGACGCAGCGTCAGTTCTGCCAGGGAGTCGAGTTCCGCGCGGTCGTAGACCCGCCCCACGGGGTTGTGCGGGTTGCACAGCAGGAAGAGCCTGGCGCCACCGGCGAAGGCCGCCGCCAGGCCGTCCAGGTCCAGTTCCCAACGCGTCTCGCCCCGGATCAGCGGCACCTCGACGAGGCGGCGCTTGCGCCGCCGGATGGCCTCGAGGAACGGGTAGTACACCGGCGAAGCCACGACCACCGCGTCGCCCGGGGCCGTCGATCCCTCGATCCACAGCTCGATTCCGCGCATCACGTCGCGCAGGAGGATCACCCGCTCGGGATCGACGTCCCATTTCCAGCGGCGGGCCACGAACCCGGCGAACGCAGCCGAGAGCTCCGGGGCGACCAGGTCCACCGCGTACCCGAAGTCCCCGCCGCGCGCGAGCATCGCCGACACCGCCGCGGCAACCGGGGGAGCAACGTCGAAGTCCATCTCCGCCACCCACGCGGGCAGCACGTCGGGGTCGAACCCGCGCCACTTCATGCTGCGCCGCTCCCGCAGCGCCGCGAGACTCACCGCGTCGAACCCGTAGTCCACGCAAAAACCGTAGCGTCCGACCAACCGTGGCCTATAGCTCACGGGTGGTCGGACGTCCGCGATCAGAGGGGGCGACCACTTCGGGACGTCCGACGCGGCGAGCGCTATAGCTCACGGGTGGTCGGACGTCCGCAATCGGAGTGGACGGCAACGGAGCTAGGGGAGGAGGCCGATGATCCGCTCGAGGGTGTTGCGGGAGGCCGGGGGGACCGAGCGGGACGGGGGAGCGCCGTTGTCGTCTGGGCCTTCGTCGGCCGGCAGGTCGGCGGCGGCCTCGCTGATGGATCCGGGGTTGTGGCTGACGAAGCCGGCCTGCGGGTAGGGGCCACGCTTGCAGCTCGCGTCCGGGCCGACGCCGGACTTGCGGGCCGGGAGCGCGCCGGTCTGCAGGTAGTCCGCGACGTACTTCTGGATGCACGCGTTGCCGGCCAGGGAGTTCGCGTGGCTGGTGGCGCCCTGCTCGGCGACGAGCGACGCCTTCGGGAATCGCTTGCGGACCTCGAGCGCGGCGGCGAACGGAGTGGCCGCGTCCAACGTCGAGTTGATCAGCAGGATCTTCGGCGCCTTCGCCCCGTCGACCTCGACCGGGGTACCCGGCTTGGCCGGCCAGTACAGGCACGCCGTGTTGTACCAAACGTTCGCCCACGTCAGGAACGGGTGCTTGGCCGCGGTCTTGAAGCCGTCCGGGCGCCACTTCTTCTCGTAGGACTTCGGCCAGGCGGTGTCCGTGCACTGCACCGCGTTGTAGATGGCGAAGCCGTTGTCGCCGTCGTTCGAGCCGTTGTACGAGGCCGCGACCGCGGTGATGTCCTTCTTGTGGACGAAGGTCGCGAAGTTGTCCGCGGTGTCCGGCCAGAGGAACTCGGCGTACATCGCGCGGGTGAAGTTGTCCGTCCACTCGCTGGCGCCGACGCCGTTCTGCGGCTTCTTGCGCAGCTCTGCAACGACCTTCTTGTAGGCCGTACGCACCTTGGCCGCGGTGTCGCCGAGGGCGTAGGTCTTGCTGTTGCGCGCCACCCAGGCGAAGAACTCGTCGGCGACGCCTTCGAAGGCTCGGTCCTGCTCGAGTTGCGCGTCGTACCAGACCTTGGATGGATTCACGTTCCCATCGAAGACCATGCGCCGGACCTTGGACGGGTACGTGGTCGCGTAGACCTGACCGAGGTAGGTGCCGTAGGAGAAGCCGTAGTAGTTGATCTGCTTCGCGCCGAGCGCCCGGCGGATCGATTCCATGTCGCGGACGGTGTCGATGGTCTTGAGGTGCTCGAGCACGTCGCCGTACTTCTTGCCGCACGCCTTCGCGTACTTCTTGGACCGGGCCAGCCAGGCCTTCTCCTCGGGAGAGAGCGCGCCGCCGTTCGAGCTCGGATCGTAGTTGGGCCGCGGGCCGTCGGCGTAGTCGTCGTCGCAGGACACCGCCGGCTGGCTGGAACCGACTCCGCGGGGGTCCCACCCGATCCAGTCGTAGGACTTGCCCGCGCCCTGGGACACCAAGTCGCGCAGGCCCGCCATGCCCAGGCCCGAACCGCCGGGGCCGCCGGGGTTGGCCAGCATGACTCCCTGCCGCTGGGCGGCGGGCACGGTGGCCTTCGCTCGCGAGACCGCGAGCTTGATCTTCTTGCCGCCCGGATTGGCGTAGTCCAAGGGCACCGAGAGGAAGCCACACTCGGCGCCGATGCCGGCGAGGCCGGAGGAGTCGCACTCTCCCCACGCGATCGACACTGCCGCCAGCGCCGACGACCCGGGCGCGAGCGCGGCCACGGTGCTCAACCCCGCCAGGCAGAGTGCTCCGGCGGTAGCGGCAGCGGCCAGACGCTTCAACGAGTCCTCCAGTTGGTGCCGGTGTTCGGGAGCGCGAGGGCGGCGGGGATGCCGGCGCCGGTCGGCGTGGGTTCGGGCCGGGGCGAGCGGTCGCAGTCGGCGTCGGCACGGTTGCCGGACAGGCGACGCGGCAGGGCGCCGGTGTCAAGGTAGTCGGCAACGTATCCGTCGACGCACTCGTTGCCCTGCAACGACCCGGAGTGCGTGGTTGCGCCCACCTCGGCCACCAGCACCGCGGTCGGGAACTCCCCGCGGGCGGCGATGGCCCCCTTGAACGGTGTCGCCCCGTCCCGGGTGGCGTTCAGCAACAGGATCTTGATGTTCGCCTTCGCCAGGCCCGCGCCGTCGACGGCCAGCGGCTTGCCGGGTTTGACCGGCCACCAGGTGCACGGCGCGGAGTACCAGAATCCGCCCCAGGCCGGCAGCGGGGCGATCTTGGCGATCTCGAAGCCGTCCGCGCGCACCTTGGCATAGTCCGTGGGGAACGGGCCGTCGGTGCAGAACGTGGCGTTGAAGGCGGCGAACGAGTTGTCGTCGCCGGGGGTGTTCGCACGGCGGTACTGACCCAGCATCGTTGCGGCGTTCCCGGCGTGCAGCTGGGCAAACGCCGTGGCGACGCCGGGCCACAGCCGCTCGCTGTACCCCGCGCGGAGGAATACGTCGTCCAGTTCGGCCGAGCCGAACTCGCCGATCGGCTGTGCCGAAAGTTCGCGCTTCGTCCGCTCGTAGGTCGCGACGACCTCCTCGGCCGTCGAACCGAGCATGTACACCTTCGAGTGCTCCGCGATCCAGCCGAAGAACTGGCCGAGCACGTACTGAAAGCTCGTCATCTGGGCGAGGCCGCCGTCCCCGTACCCGGGGTAGTTCGGCGGGAGGTTTCCGTCCAGCACCATGCGGCGCACCCGGTTCGGATACGCGGTGGCGTACGCCTGGCCGAGGAAGGTCCCGTAGGAGAAGCCGTAGTAGCTGATCCGGTCTTCGCCGAGCGCGACGCGGATGGCCTCCATGTCCCGGATCGTGTCCGCGCTGCGCACGTGCTCGAGCAGCTTGCCGTTGCGCAGTCCGCACGCCTTCGCGTACTTCTTGGTGCGCGCGATCCAGGCGAGCTCGTTCGGGGAGTACTTGGTGGGGTCTGCGGGCCGATACACCGGGCGGGGCCCGCGCAGGTAGTCCTTGTCGCAGGACAGCGCCGGCCGGCTGTCGCCGACACCGCGCGGGTCGAACCCGATCCAGTCGTACCGCAGGCCCACGTCCCGTGGGACGGCGCCGGGCATGTACGCGGGCATGCCGCGGCCGGAACCGCCCGGGCCGCCCGGGTTGCTCAGCATGACGCCGAGACGGTTGCCGGTCGCGCGTACCCGAGACACCGCCAGCGAGACGGTCTCCTCGCCCGGTTTGTCCCAGTTCATGGGGACTCGGAGCATCGCGCACTCGGCGCCCGCCGCCAGCAGGCCGACGTCCTCGCAGGCGCCCCAGGCCAGTGCTCCGACCGGCCGCGGCATCGCCGGCGCCGCCTGGGCGGCCGGAGAACCGAGCGGGCCAAACGCGGCGAGAGCGACTGCGGCAGCGCCCATCACGGCACCTGCCCGCGTGCTCCGCATCCAGCCGACCCCCTGAACGGTGAGTAGCCGTCAGGGTATATCCGGAATCTGTGGGTGGAAGGGTCCTTGACTGCGTTTCTGGGCAAAGCGCGAAGGCCCCGAGCGAAACGCTCGGGGCCTTCGGTTGGCGCGATCGGCGGGGGGACACGGCCCGCCGCCCGCGCCGGCCAGCGGGAGGCGGTTACAGCAGGCCGTTGCCGCCGAGGAGGCCGCCGACGGTGCCGCCCACGATCGGGACGCCGTCGAGGGTCTTGCCGAGGTCGATCGGGAGGTTCTTCTTGACGTCGTCGACGACCTTGGTGACGTCCTGGGTCGGCAGACCCTTGGTGGCGTCGGTGACGGTCTTCAGCGGGTCGCCGGTCGGGAGCAGCTTCAGCGCGTCGGTCGCGCCCGGGATGGCCGGGAGACCGGCGACGCCGTTGCTCAGCGACAGCGCGTTGCTGACGGTGCCGAAGGCGCCCTTGAACTCGGTGTTGGCGGACTTGTAGATCTTGTCCACCTGCCCCTTGGCGGTCTTGAGCAGGCCGCGGTACTGCGAGCCGAGGCCGAGCGCGGCGGCGCCCTGCTTCTCGGCCAGCTTCATGGCCGCGTCGGCGGCGGAGAAGACGAGGTCGATCTCCTTCTTCGCGGTCTTCAGCTGGCCGTTGACCGTGTTGTAGACCTTGGCGAGGTCGGTCGCGGAGACCTTGCCGGACTGGAAGTCGGACACGATCTTGTCCGCGGAGCCCAGGGCCGAGGTGATGATGCCGAGCTGCTTCGCGAGGACCTTCTCGAGCTCCTTCTGCGACGCGGCGACGCCGCTGCCGCCGAGCGCGGAGGTCGAGTCCAGCAGGCCCGAGGCCTGGACCAGGGACTTGGTGACGTCGGTCGACGCGCCACCGACACCGGCGGTCGCGGTCTTGAGCTTGGTCTGCGCGGCGGCCAGGGCGGCCTTCGACGCGGAGTTGGCGGCGTTGGCCGCGGACTTGTCGCCGGCGGCGACGCAGGCCGCGCCGGAGCAGTTGTCGCTGCCGCCGTTGACCTGGATCGCCGCGGCGGTGATGCCACCGACGGCGAGCGCGCCGGTCAGCACGCCAGCGGCCCAGCCGACACCGATCTTCATCATCGAATCACTCCATCTGTGGGTACCGGCGCGGGTCCACGCGCTGAACGGTCTGGGGCTGAGATGGAGTTGCCAAAGCCTCGGTTCCGTGTTCAAGTCAGAACCGTTCGTTCGTTCAGGCCCATATGGGCCGAACGGACTAGCCGATGGTCCAGGTGTCCGTACCGCGCAGAAGACGCTGCAGGTCGCCGGTGCTGTTCGGAGTTCCGCGCAGTTGCGCGGCCATCTCCCGGTCGTAGACCGGGCGCTGGACGGAACGGAAAATCCCGATCGGCGTCTTGTCCAACGCCAGGTCCGGCAGCCGCGAGAGGGCGAACGCCACGCCGGGGTCGGGCGCCTTGGCGTCGTGTACCAGTACGTCCGCTTCGTTGTCCGCAGTCACGTCCGCGACGTCGATTCGCCCGTCCGGCATGCGGAAGACGCCGCGCTGTCCGTCGGAGCCGAACCGAATCGGCGCACCGTGTTCGAGGCGGATCAGGTGGTTGTCGCGCACGTCGTTGTCCTTGAGGACCTCGAAGGCGCCGTCGTTGAAGATGTTGCAGTTCTGGTAGATCTCCACCAGCGCGGTGCCGGGGTGCTCGGCCGCGGCACGCAGCACCTCCTGCAGGTGCTTGCGGTCGGAGTCGATCGTGCGGCCCACGAAGGTCGCCTCCGCGCCGAGGGCCACCGACACCGGGTTGAACGGGGCGTCGAGCGAGCCGAGCGGGGTGGACTTGGTGACCTTGCCGACCTCGGAGGTCGGCGAGTACTGACCCTTCGTCAGACCGTAGATCCGGTTGTTGAACAGCAGGATCTTGAGGTTCACGTTGCGGCGCAGCGCGTGGATCAGGTGGTTTCCGCCGATGCTCAGTGCGTCGCCGTCGCCGGTGACGACCCAGACCGAGAGATCCGGGCGCGAGGTGGACAGCCCGGTCGCGATCGCCGGGGCACGGCCGTGGATGGAGTGCAGGCCGTAGGTGTCCAGGTAGTAGGGGAAACGGGAGGAGCACCCGATCCCGGAGACGAAGACGATGTTCTCCTTCTTCAGCCCCAGGTCGGGCAGGAAGCTCTGGACGGCGGCGAGGATCGCGTAGTCCCCGCAGCCGGGGCACCAGCGGACCTCTTGGTCGCTCTTGAAGTCCTTGGCGCTCTGCGAGGTTTCGGTCTTCGGGACCAGCGAGAGGCTCTGGTAGGCCAGCCCGGGCGGGGGAGCGCCCCTTCCCTGACCATCTGTGCGGGGCATTAGACCTTGCCTCCAGGTCGATCGGTCTTGCGCCGGCGGTGTCGCTGCGATTCGGCGACCACCTCGAGCATTTCGTTGATGGCGCCGGTCAGTTCTCCGGCGGTGAACGGCAGGCCGCGGACCTTGTTGAACCCGACGACGTCCACCAGGTACTTGGCCCGCAGCAGCATGGTCAGCTGACCCAGATTCATCTCCGGGACGATCACCCGCTCGTAGGCGCGCAGCACCTCGCCGGTGTTGCGCGGGAACGGGTTGAGGTGGCGCAGGTGCGCGGAGGCGATCGTGCCGCCGTTCTCCCGCACCCGCTTGCAGGCGGCGCCGATCGGGCCGTAGGTCGAACCCCAGCCGAGGATCAGCACCTTGGCCTCGCCCGACGGGTCGTCGACGGTCAGCGGCGGGATGTCGTTCGCGATCCCGTCGATCTTCGCCTGACGCGTGCGGACCATCAGATCGTGGTTCGTCGGGTCGTAGGAGATGTTGCCGTGTCCGTCGGCCTTTTCGATGCCGCCGACGCGGTGCTCAAGGCCAGGCGTGCCCGGCACGGCCCACGGCCGGGCGAGGGTCTGCGGGTCCCGCTTGTACGGCCAGAACACGCTCTCGCCGGACTCGGTCTCGTGGTTGCGCTTGGTCGCGAACTGGACCGTCAGATCGGGCAGTTTCTCGACGTCGGGGATCTTCCACGGCTCGGAGCCGTTCGCGAGGTATCCGTCGGTCAGCAGCATCGTCGGCGTGCGGTACTTGGTGGCGATCCGGACGGCCTCGATCGCGGCGTCGAAGCAGTCCGCGGGGGACTGCGCGGCCACGATGGCCACGGGGGATTCGCCGTTGCGGCCGAACATGCACATGAGCAGATCGGCCTGCTCGGTCTTGGTGGGCAGGCCGGTGGCGGGGCCTGCGCGCTGCACGTTGACGACGACCAGCGGCAGTTCGAGGCTCACCGCCAGGCCGATCGCCTCCTGCTTGAGCACGATGCCCGGGCCCGAACTGGTGGTGACGCCGAGCGCTCCGCCGAACGCGGCGCCCAGCGCGGCGCCCACTGCGGCGATCTCGTCCTCGGCCTGGAACGTCCGCACGCCCATGCCCTTGTGGCGGGACAGCTCGTGCAGGATGTCGCTGGCCGGGGTGATTGGGTACGCGCCCAGGAACAGCGGCAGCTTCGCCTGGTGCGCACCGGCGATGAGGCCGTAGGCCGTGGCCGGGTTGCCGGTGATGTTCCGGTACTCGCCGGCCGCCATCTTGGCGGGCTTGATCTCGTAGGAGACCGCGAAGTCCTCGGTGGTCTCGCCGTAGTTCCAGCCCGCGCGGAACGCGGCGATGTTCGCGTCCCGGATGTCGGGCTTGGCGGCGAACTTGGTCTTCAGGAATTTCTCCGTGCCCTCGGCCGGGCGGCCGTAGAGCCAAGAGAGCAGGCCGAGCGCGAACATGTTCTTCGAGCGTTCGGCGTCCTTGCGGGACACGCCGAAGTCCTTGAGCGCCTCGACGGTCAGCGTCGTCAGCGCCAACTTGTGCACGTGGTACCCGTCGAGGGAGTTGTCCTCGAGCGGGTTGCCCTTGTACCCGACCTTCGTCAGGTTGCGGGTGGTGAACTCGTCGAGGTCGGCGATCAGCATCGCCCCGCGCGGCAGGTCGGCCAGGTTCGCCTTGAGCGCCGCCGGGTTCATCGCCACGAGGACGTTCGGGGCGTCGCCCGGCGTCATGATGTCGTGGTCGGCGAAGTGCAGCTGGAAGCTCGAGACGCCGGGCAGCGTGCCGGCAGGCGCGCGAATCTCGGCGGGGAAGTTCGGCAGCGTCGAAAGGTCGTTGCCGAAGCTGGCCGTTTCGGCCGTGAAACGGTCGCCGGTGAGCTGCATGCCGTCGCCGGAGTCCCCGGCGAACCGGATGATCACCCGGTCGAGCTGTTGGACTTGCTTCTTCACGAGGCAGGTCTCCACATGTGAGCGAGCTTGCGAGCGAACAAATTGGTAGAGCGTCGTCCGATCGAGCCGCCGACGTAGGAGGCCGCTCGGTCGCACGCGCGCGCCAGCGCGTGCTGGTGGGCTGGTACACGGTCGGGCGGGTCGCCTGCCCGCCGTCAGGGCACTGCCGGGCCAGGTTACCTCCGTGTGTCGTCGGGCGCGCCGGCGGCTGCCGCCGCGAGCAGGCCAGTACAGATCGTGGCGAGGTCCTCGGCACCTGTCACGTAGGGCGGCATCGTGTAGATCAGGTTCCGGAAGGGTCGGATCCAGACGCCCGCGGCCAGGGCCGCGGCGGTCGCGGCGGGAACGTCGACGGGCTCGTGGGTCTCGATCACGCCGATGGCCCCCAGCACCCTGACGTCGGCCACGCCGGGGAGGTCGCGCGCGGGGGCCAGGCCCGCCGCCAGCCCCGCCGAGATCGCGGCGACGCGCCCCGCCCAGTCCTGGCCGAGAAGCAGGTCGATGCTCGCGCATGCGACGGCGCACGCCAGGGGATTGCCCATGTAGGTGGGGCCGTGCATGAGCGCCCCGCCGGCCGCTGGCGAGCAGACCGTCTCGGCGACCTCGCCGGTGCACAGCGTGGCGGCCATGGAGAGGTACCCGGCCGTCATGGCCTTGCCGACGCAGAGCACGTCCGGCACCACGCCTGCGTGCTCCGCGGCGAACAGCGTGCCCGTGCGGCCGAAGCCGGTAGCGATCTCGTCCAGGATCAGCAGCGTCCCGAACTCGTCGCACAGCTCGCGCAGCGCGCGAACGTGAGCGGGGGAGTGGAAACGCATGCCTCCGGCGCCCTGGACGACGGGTTCGACGATCACCGCGGCCACCTGGGCGGCGTGCTCCCGCAGCAGGGTCCGCGTGGCGGCGAGCCAGGCCTCGTCCAGCGGGGCGTCGAACCCGTCCCCGGGCCGAGGTGCGAACAGATGCTCCGTCAGAAAGCCCTGGAACAGGGAGTGCATGCCCCCGACGGGGTCGCACACGGCCATCGTCGCGAACGTGTCGCCGTGGTAGCCGCCCCGGACCGTGAGCAGGCGACGACGCGGCTCGCCCCGGCCCTGCCAGTACTGCAGCGCCATCTTGATCGCGACCTCGACAGACACCGAACCGGAGTCGGACAGGAAGACGTGGTCCAGGCCTTCGGGCGTGAGCGCCACGAGGCGCTGCGCCAACCCGACCGCGCCGGGGTGCGTCAGGCCGCCGAACATCACGTGCGCCATGCGGTCGACCTGGTCGCGTACCGCGGCGTCGAGAACCGGGTGGCGATAGCCGTGGATCGCCGCCCACCAGGAGGACATGGCGTCGATCACCTCGCGGCCGTCGGCGAGCTCGAGTCGCACGCCGGAGGCGCCGACGACCGCCTGAGTCGGACCGGGAGCGGTCAGCGAGGAGTAGGGGTGCCAGAGCAGCGCCCGATCCAATTCGAGCAGGCGCTCCGGATCGATCGGATCGCCCGGCCGCAGCATGCGGGGAGCGTAGTGCGCGACACAAAGTGAACCAACTTGGCTCGTCGTGCCACAGCGGCCCGGGCCCAACCTCGTCTCGGTCATGACGGAGCGGTACGGCGAACCGCGCATCGGTGGCCGTACCTACGTGCCCGAACCCCTGCCCACGGCCGAGGGCTTCTGGGTGGTCGTCGACCTGCCCGAGGGCCGCAGCCGCCTCGAGATCCGTCAGGGTCGCGAGGTCGTCCAGCAGGTACTCGACACCGGCGGCGATCCGATCGCGGCCGCGCCCGACGCGGAATGCGCCTCGGCTGCCCTCGGCGCCCTCCTCGGCGGGGCGCAGACGCAGTTGGCCGCCTGTCCGTCGCAGCGGTTTAGGGCGACGCCGAAGCGCCCGGGTGCTCGAGGCACCCAGGCGCTTACGGTCAGCGGTAGCGGTACTAGTTGGGCAGGGCGGGCAGGTCGCGCTCGCTCATCCCGGGGTCCCCGGCCGGCTGACCGGCGGAGCCGTCGAACGGAGCGCCGTAGGTCTGGCCCATCGCCTGGTCCTGAGCGGCCGCAGCCTGGCCCCGGGCCTGCTCGGCGGAGGTCGAGGCCGCTGAGGCCTGCTGCTGCCGGGCCGGGTCGTAGGCGTTGGTCACGGTGCCGTCGGGGCTGCTCGGGGGCTGGGCCGCGGCGTCGGCCGGGGGAGCGGCAGGAGCGGTCGCACCGGGAGTGGTGGCGGGGTTCTCGGCGGTCGCGGCCGCGGGGGTGCGCGGGGCGACGGGTTCGGGAGCGCTCGGGGCCGCAGCCTGGGGGGCCGGGGCGGTGCTCTGCGGCGCGGCCGGCACCGGCTGCGGGGCGGGCATCGGCTCCGGAGAGTTGGAGACCGACTCGGGCGAGCCGGGGATGCCCTGGCTGTTGCCGGAGACGGAGTCGGGGGAGCCGGGCATCGCCTGCGAGGGAGCCGGAGCCTGCTGGGCCGGGGAGGCGTACGGGGCCTGCGGAGCCGAGCCCGCGTACGGGTCGGCGCCCGGGTACGCGTTCGGAACGCCCTCGCCCTGACCCGAGCCGACCTCGCCGCCGCCGAGGCCGCCGGGCGGGTCCTGCGACGCGGGACCGGCCTTGCCGACCGAAGCCGGGCCGGCGCTGTCGCCGGCCTGGGAGGTGGCGCGCGAGGCCTCGCCGATCAGGCCGGAGGCTGCACCGTCGGGGGCCACGCCGGCGCTGGCCGACGTCTGCCCCAACATGAAGGCGAGCGGCAGCGCGAGTGCGGCGACCTGCGCAGCCTTGGCGATTCGAGGCGACATTGCGGAGCTCCCTTGGATCGGGTCGTTTGCTGACAACCCGTATTCAAGAAACCCGCGTATCTCACGAGCAACGCGAATGCTCCGTTCGGGGGACGACTCGGACGACCCCACTCGAATCGGACTTTTCGCTGGCAGCCTGCGCTCGCGCAACGAAAGCGCGCAGGTCAGTGGTGGTGCTCGGCCTCTCCGACGTGGGTGACGCGCACCGCAGCCCAGAGCAGGAAGACCGTCATTCCGGCGAAGAGCCCGCCGAGGGAGAGGAACGTGGCGTCGGAGTCCCCGCTGCCCTGGACTAGGTACATGAACGTCATCAGGGCGAAGACGCACGCCGCCAACGTCATGAAGTACGAGTACAGCCGCAGCCGCGCCATGCGCTGCTGGAAGCGGGCGCGTTCGCGCCGGCTGCGCCGGGCCTGTTCCCAGTCGAAGTCGTCGTCCTCGAGTTCGTCGACGTAGTCGACCGGGACGGAGATCGCGCGGTCCGCCTCGGGCCCGGTGAGCGGCTCTTCGAGGAGCTCGGCTTCGAGAAGGCCCAGCTCGGAGGCGTCGAGAGGGTCGGCGACGGCCTCCGGAAGGCTTCTGACGTCGCCGGCGGCGTGCGCCGACCGCTGGTCAGAGGTCACTGGCCGTCCGTCCTGGTCGTCGCGCACACGAGGTGCGATGGTGGTACCGATCCGGATCAATCGTCCGGTTCTGTTCACGTTCTTCCAACCCGCTTCGAGGGGCAATCCCGGGTTTGGAACGAATTGGGCAAGACGTCGCGGTGTGTCCCCTTCGTGCCGTTGTGTCCTTCACAGTAGTCCCAGGGCGACACGAGGGGGCACCCATGCGAGTAGGTCCAGGCCGGCTGGCGATCGGGCTCGCGGCCGCGCTCGCGCTCTCCACCGCCGTGGTGCTCGGTGCCCCGGCGGCCCGTGCCGCCGCGTACGACCCCGCCCTGGACCCCGGCCGGGCCGTCGAGTTCCCGGCGGTCACCGAGTTCGCGCTCTCCCCGGAGCTCGCCGCGGCGCTCGGCCGCAGCACCCTGGACGTGGACGGGGCGCGCGCCCTGCTCGCGCAGCGCCGGCCTGCCGCCGCGACGCCGGCGGTGGGCGCGGTGCGGCGCTGGCCGTCCATCGACGAGACGACTCGTACCGGCACTCCTCTGGTGGGGATCTACCTCAAGGAGTACACGCTCGTCGCCGCCGGCCCGGCCATGGAGGTGTGGGTGGCCAGCGGCACGGACGACGTCTCGACGGGCACCGCGTTCCCCCAGGGCGACTGCCGTGCCAGGAAAAAGGACCCGACGGTCGTCACCAAGGCGCAGGCGGAGCGGCTGATCGCCGAGTTCACCGAGCGGATCCTGCCCGCGGAGTCCAAGGCGTTCAGCACCGCGCCGGACGCCGACGGCACGCTCTCGCCGGGTCAGCTCGAGCCGCTCGGCCTCGACTTCCGCGGGAACGGCGCCGCAGCCGTCACGCTCGTCGACAACGTCCGCGACGGGAACTTCTACGACTTCGAGAACAACCGGACCTACATCGCCGGGTTCTTCGCCGCGATCTTCAACCAGATCACCAACCGCAACGTGATGACCATCGACGCGTTCGACTGGGAGCACCGCACCGGCGCCAACCCGCCGAACGAGCCGAAGCCGGACCTGTGCGACTCCCGGCCCGGACGTGCGCGGATGTACGAGGCGACCTTTGCCCACGAGTACCAGCACCTGCTGCAGTCCTACCGGGACCGCTCCGAGACACTCTGGCTGAACGAGGGCCTCTCGGACATGGCGGAGTCCGTCGTCGGGTACGCCGAGACGACGACTCCGGTGTCGCGCCGCGGCGCCGAGAGCCACCTGTACTGCTTCCAGGGCCACGGCCTCACGAAGGGTCCGGGGAACCCGAACCCGATCCCGTGCGGCGGTCCGCAGAACTCCCTCACGGTGTGGGAGGACGAGGGCGGAAACTCCGACGTGCTGGCCGACTACGGCAACGCCTGGTCGTTCCTGCTCTACCTGCAGGGCCGGTTCGGGCCGTCGATCATCACGACGCTGCACAACGACGGCGTGCGCCGCGGGCTCGATTCCGTGCAGGCCGCGCTGGACGAGCTCGCGCCCGGGACCTTGGTCATGGACGTGCTGCGGGACTACCAGTTGATGAATCTGCTGGACAATCTCGCGTCCGCGCGCGGGTCGAAGGTGCTGGGCGCGAACCGGTCGCACGTCACGAGCCCCGATCTCGCAGCCGCGGTGAACTTCCGAATCGAGTCGGCCTATGCGTTGCCGGGTGCCGCGCCGAACGGCGTCGACTACGTGGCGCTACGCGCCAAGGGCCGCGATCTGGCAGGGGCGCAGCTGCGGTCGCTGCAGTTCCGCGGGGTCAAGGCGCTGCGCGTCCCGGAGTTCGGCGAAAACCCGCCGGATTCGCTCGTCGGCGCCGTCTTCGGCGGGCGTCCGGTGGAGAGCTGGACCGTTCGCCTCGTCGGGCTCGACCAGGCCGGCAAGCGTGCGCTGGTCCGCACCTACCGGGACGCGTTCGACCTCGATCTCGAGGCCGCCGAGCTGTCCGCGTTCGCCGGGTACCCGACCGTCGTCGCGATCGTCGGGCTCGAGGACCGCGCCGAACAGCTCGAGCGCTACGCGCCCTACCAGCTCACCGTCAACGGAACGCTGCAGAAGGGCGGGGCCCCGCTCCCCAAGTAGGCGTGCCGGAACGTCTCCACCGGAGAAAGCGTTCATGATGTGAACGCCCGGCCCGCGACGGCCGGCAGCAAAGGGGGCAGGACGAGGACATGCACCACCGCCACTGGAACGGACTCAAGACCGCCCTGTTGCTGGGCGTGCTGTCGGCGCTGATCATCTTCGCCGGGTCCCTGTTTGGATCCGGCGGACTGGTCATCGCGCTCGTGCTCGCGCTCGGCTTGAATGGGTACGCGTACTTCAATAGCCACAAGCTCGCGCTGCGCGCCATGCACGCCCGGCCGGTCAGCGAAGCCGAGGCGCCGGCGATCTACCGGATCGTTCGCGAACTTTCCACGACGGCCCGTCAGCCGATGCCGGCGCTCTACATCTCCCCAACTGCCGCGCCCAACGCGTTCGCCACGGGACGCAACCCGCGCAACGCCGCGGTCTGCTGCACCGAGGGCATCCTGGCGATTCTGGACGAGCGAGAGTTGCGCGGCGTGCTCGGCCACGAGCTCTCCCACGTCTACAACCGGGACATCCTGATCTCCTCGGTCGCGGCCACCTGCGCATCGGTGATCATGTTCCTTGCCAACTTCGCGATGTTCCTGCCCATGGGCGGAGACCGCGAGAACCGGCCCAACCCGCTGGTGGGCCTGCTCGTGATGATCCTCGGGCCGATCGCCGCGGGCATGCTCCAGCTCGCGATCAGCCGCTCGCGCGAGTACCAGGCAGACGCCTCCGGTGCAGAACTCACCGGGGACCCCCTCGCCCTGGCCAGCGCCCTGCGCAAGCTCGAGGCCGGCAGCGCCGCGCGTCCGCTGCCCAAGGAGCCGCAGCTCGAGGCCGCCAGCGCCCTGATGATCGCCAACCCGTTCCGCGGCGGCCTGGCCGGCGCCTTCGCCACCCACCCGCCGATGGCCAAGCGCATCGCGCGCCTCGAGGCCATGGCCCGCGGCCACCAGCACTAGCCCGCCCCAATCTGCGCCGATAGTGCAGTTCGGGTACGCGTTTTCGGCATTTCGCGTGCCTGGACTGCACTATCGGGAGTGTTCGTGTACGCCTCCTGGCTTGGGCGGGGTGCGGCCGTAGGTGGCGACGACGCGTTGCATGCGGGCGCGGGCGGTCGGGTCGAGGCCGATGCCCTTGGTCGTTGGCCAGGCCTCGACCTCCTTGGCAAGCCCTGCGCACCGCTGCTCCAGTAGGCCGAACAGGTCCGCGACCAGTTCGCCGACCATCGCGTTGAGGTGGGCGCGTTCTTCGAAGGCGCCCTCCCCGTCGAGGTAGCGCGCGAAGACCGCGACGACATGGTCCAGCGACGTGCGTGCGTCTGCAGCGGCCGCGCGTAGAGCGTTGCCGAGCTGTTCGGTGCTGCCTGCGTCCGCGAACCAGACCCGCAGCATCGATTCGAGTTGGAGGACCGCGGGGGAGGGTGCGCTGGCGAGCCAGTCGTCGAGCACCGCGCGGCCCTCGGCGCTGATCGTGTACCGCTTGCGGGTCCGCGCCGGGCCGGCGGCCTCGTCGGTCGCCTCGGCCCAGCCGAGCCGCACGAGCCGCTGCTGTTCGCGGTACACGTTGGCGTCCGAGGACGGCCAGATGTGGCCGAGGCTGTGCCGGATCTGGTTGGTCAGCTCGTATCCGGTCCACGAGCGGATCGAGAGCAGGCCGAGCAGCACGTGGCTCAGCGTGGGCGTCGAGGTCTCTTGGCCGGGCATGGTGCGGACAGTATACTGCTCTCATTGAGAGTAAATGGAGGACAGATGAGCGCCCTCACTGCCGGGAACTGGACCGTCACCAGGGACGACGTCCTGACGGACCTGCCGCTGCTCGACGAACTGCTCGATCCGCACCGCGAGGACCTGGGCATCGGGTACTGGGGCTACCGGGCCCACTGCTACCGGATGGTGAACTGGGCGCGGTTCACGACCGCACCGGAGCCGTTCCGCGAGGAGAAGCTCGCCATCATGACGGTGCTGCACGATCTGCCGTTCTTTCTCACCGGCAACCTCGACTACCTCGGCGAGGCCTGCGACCTCGCCACCGACTACCTCAAGCAGATCGGCCGCGAGGAGTGGACCGAGGAGATGCACCTGATGATCGACAACCACCACAAGATGCGCTCCTACACCGGCCCGTACGCGCCGCTGGTCGAGGCGTGCCGCAAGGCGGACTGGATCGACGTCACCTTCACCAAGCTCCGTTTCGGAATCCCGCGCTCGAAGATCGTCGAGGTGCGGGCGCGGTTCCCGATGAACGAGGCGTACAAGGCGGTGGCCATGCCCAACATCGCGAAGTACGCCTCGACGCACCTGAACCGGCCGCTGCCCATGATGCGCTGGTAGCTGACGCCTCGTCAGACGATGCGACCCGTCACCTCGCCGAGGTCGATTCGGCTGCCGTCGGGACCGGGCGCGCAGCCGCGAATCGTCAGAGTGTCGCCGTCTTCGAGGAACGTGCGCGGCGTTCCGTCGTCGAGCTCGATCTGCTCCGCGCCGTTCCAGCTCAACTCCAACAGGCTGCCGCGCTGGCCCGGCTCCGGGCCCGACACGGTGCCGGACCCCAGCAGGTCCCCGGTGCGCAGCGGCGAGCCGTTGCACGTCAGGTGCGCGAGTTGTTGGCCGACGGTCCAGTACATCTGCGCGAACGGCGGGCGGGAGATCGTCGTCGTGTTGAGAGTGACGCTCAATGCGAGGTCCAGGGCGTGTCTCCCGGCGTCGCGCAGGTACTCCAGCGGCTCGGGATCCTGTACCGGCGTCGGCAGCCACGCGTGCGCGAGCGAGTCGAGCGGCACGACCCACGGCGAGATCGAGGTCGCGAACGACTTGCCGAGGAACGGGCCGAGCGGCACGTACTCCCAGTTCTGCACGTCGCGCGCGGACCAGTCGTTGAGCAGGACGACCCCAAACACGTGCTCGGCGACGTCCGCCGCGCTCAGCCGCGTCCCCGGCGCCGTGGGCGTGCCGACGACGAATCCGATCTCCGCCTCGAAGTCCAGCCGCGTGCTCGGCCCGAACGACGGGCCGTCCGCTCCGCGACGCTGCCCGTGCGGTCGGGCGATCGGCGTGCCCGACACGACCACCGTGCCCGCCCGGCCGTGATAGCCCGAAGGCAGGTGCCGCCAGTTCGCCGGCAGCTCTGGACCGTCGGGCCGGAACATGCGTCCGACGTTGGCCGCGTGGTGCTCGCACGAGTAGAAGTCGACGTAGTCGGCGACCTCGAACGGCAGATGCAGGTCGACGGTCTGACGTGGGATCAGATGTGTTGCTAAGGAGGGCCGGTGGCGCGGGTCGCCCAGTAGCTCGACGAGTCGTTCGCGAGTTGCGGCCCACCGGCCGCGGCCGTCGGCGAGGAACGGGTTGAGCACCGGTTCGGCGAACACCGGATCGCGCAGCACCGGCCCCAGGTCGAGGACGAAGTCGCCGATGGCGGCACCGATCCGCGGCCGCCCGCCGGCCTGCGAGAACGCCCCGAGTGGGAGATTCTCGATCCCGAACCCCGACCCTGCGGCACCCTCGACCCACGTCACGGATAGAGCCTAGAGAGCGAGACCTACGGGATGTAGACCCGCAGGCCCTCGGGCCGCAGCAACACGTCCCACATGGAACGGCTCGTCAGGACCCGCCTGCGCGCGCGAGGACCACCTGCAGGCCCTCGGCGTCCACGCCGACGTCGACCGTTCGATTCTCGACGGTCCTGGTCAGCGCGACGTTCGGGCTCTCGTTGTCCGCCGTCGTTCCCGCCGCGCCGCTGGGCGCGTGGTCGAACTGGAACCAGTCCGCCTCGTCCGCGCCGGTGTCCGTCATGGTCCAGCCCTGCGCCTGCAGCGTCCGGACGACGGTGGCGCCGGTGGTCTGCGCCCAGGCCGCCTGGACCTCGATGGCGCCAAGCGCACACTCGTCGACGTAGGCGCTGCTCGACGTGACGTTGCGCGTGCTGTTGGCAGGCAGCGTGTCCAGCACGACCCGCTTCAGGAAGGCCGTCTCGTCGCGGGCGACGTCGGCGCAGTCCTGCGACGAGTCGTCGCCGGAGGCCATGGCGGCAACGGCGAGCAGGGGCACGATCGCCACCGCGATCATCCCCAGCGCCAGCGCCCAGGGGCGCGGCCGCTTCCGCTGCTCTTCGGTGACCATCGACCTATGGACGCATGAATTGCGCATGCTCGTCCGGTGATCGTCGGAACGTCCGGTTTTGCTCAGCCGATCTTGCCGTGGTCCCAGGTGGCGACCTTCGTGGCCTTGAGCAGCACGCCGACGCGCTTGGCCGCCTGCGCCTCGAAAACGGCGACGGTGGCGGCCTGGTCCTCGCCGTAGCCCTCGGTGCCGTAGCGCGCGGCCAACGCCAGGCCGATCTCGAGGGTTCCGTCGCGGTCCTCGACGAGCTCCACGTCGCACTCCATGGAGATGCCGCGCAGCGCGGCGTAGCTGTCCCCGGATTCGACGAGCACCGTGGCCTGGGGGAGCCGGCGCAGGTTCAGCGCCTTCTGCGACTTGCCGTAGGTCCACGTCCCCAACACCGGCAGTCCCTCGGGCCCGTTGCCGCGCGCGACGTACCAGAGCGGCGCGAGATGCGGCCGCCCGTTCGGGCCGATCGTCGCGACCTGGATGACCTTCTGCTCGTCCAGGTACGCCGCGATCTCCGCGTCGCCCATCCGGATCTTGTCGCGCCCCGACACAGCCGAACCCCTCCCGACTACTCGATCTGGCCGGGAACGCACACCGACAGCCCCGAGGCGCGCGCGGCTTGAACGAGGCGGTGGTCGTAGGCCACGAACTCCTGCAGATCCTCGCCGAGAACGAGGGCCGACGCCAAGTGAAGCGCATCGAGTGTGCGCAGGTCGGCTGCTCCGACCTCGCACGCCAAGTCCTGTACTACCCGGTCGAGCAGGACCAGGTCGACCTCGCCCAGTACCGCCTGGGCCTCCGTCGCCGCTTCGGCGCCCACGCGCCGTGCCGCGCGAACGACTTCGACGCGGCCGAGTTCGCTGGTGACCACAGGCTCGTCGGGTCGCGCGGCCAGCCACTCCCGGAGGGCTTGGGTCTCGTCCTCCTCGCGCACCAGTTTGAGCAGGGCAGAGGAGTCGAGGTAGATCACAACCGCTCGGCGCGTTCGACGGCGAGGAGGTCGGCGTTGCTGGGTTCGCCGGTCCGGATCGGGAGCGACCGCCCAGATCGCAGCCGCCCCGTCGATCCGGTGGCGCGGATCAGGCGGCCCGTGCCGATGAGGCGGTCTCGACGTGCAAGGGATGGGCCGGGGGCTACCAGCAGGGCGACGAGCTCGCCCCGCTCCGTGATCTCGACCGTTTCGCCCGCCTTCACCATCTGCACGTATCTCGACGCGTTCTGCCGTAGCTCGCGGACGCCGACTCGGGTCATACCCCGAATGTAGCACTGCATGTGCTATCGAGGCGCGCGACTGAAGACTTGGGCGATACTGCCGCCGCTGGTCCGGTTGCGCCGATCAGCGAGTAACGACGGTGGGCGGCGGATAGACCGAGGTCAGCACGTTGACCACCTTGGGGAAGTGAGGGGTGAACCGGCCCTCGCCCCAGGCGACGCCCGGTTCGTTGGCCGCGGCGCAGGCGAAGATGCCGTTGTTCCAGACGATGACCAGCCAGGCCGCCTCGTCGGAGTCGGCGCCGGGGCCGAGCTCGCCCAGTCGAACGGCCTCGTCCAGCGCCGCGCGCAGATCGTGCCAGGCCGACATGTGCGGCGCCATTGCCCGCTCGGACGGAACGAAACTGGGTACGGCGCGCTGGTACAGCAGTTGTGCGATGGCCGGGTGCTCGACCGCCCAGCGGGTCTCCGCCTCCCCCCATGCCACGACGGCCGCGAGCCCGGGCGAAGCGGCGGCCAGCGCGGCGGAGGACTTCTCGACGTGGGTGCGGGCGGCGCGCTCGAAAATCGCGTCGTAGAGCGCCATCAGGGACGGGAAGTACGTGTAGAGCGACGGCGGTTGCACGCCGAGCCGACGCGCGATCTCGGAGAGGCTCAGGGCGTTCACGCCGTCGGCGGCCATCACGGCCTCGGCGATGTCGAGGATTTCTTCGATCGTCTCCTGCCGCCGCCGGGCGCGGCGATCCACCGGTTCGGGGGGTGGCATCTGGGCCGGCGAGCTCATGGCCGCTCATTCTACGGCGAGTCTAGGCTTGACCGGTTTTCCTATGAGGCATAGGTTTTCCTTCGCTATCATGGATTACCTGACTGTCGGAGGAAATCGTGGACCACGCCGCCACCCCCGACCCCGCCGCGATCATGCAGATCGGCTTCGGCTTCTGGCCCGCCAAGACGCTCCTGAGCGCGGTGGAACTCCGCCTGTTCACCGTGCTGGGCGAGGCGCCCCTGACGGGTTCTCAGATCGCCGAGCGGCTGAGCTTGGGCTCCCGCGCCACGTACGACTTCCTCGACGGTCTCGTCGCGCTGCGGCTGCTGGAGCGCACCGGCTCGGGCCCCGGCGCCCGGTACGCCAACACCGTGGACACCGCGGCGTTCCTCGACGCGAACTCGCCCACGTACATCGGCGGCGTCTTGGAGATGGCAGGCGCGCGGTTCTATCCCTTCTGGGGCGGGCTGACCGAGGCCCTGCGGACCGGGCTGCCGCAGAACGAGATCAAGCACGCCGGACAGTCGATCTTCGAGGAGCTCTACGCCGATCCGAACCGGCTCGAGCAGTTCATGCAGGCAGTGGCGGGCATCGGGGCGGGCACCTTCGCGGCGCTGGCGCAGAAGTTCGACTTCTCGCGCTACCAGACCCTCTGTGACGCCGGCGGTGCGACCGGGCTGCAGTCGATCGTCGTGGCCCAGCACCACCCGCACCTGCGGTGCACGACCTTCGACCTGCCCGCCGTCGAGCCCATCGCCCGGCGGACCGTCGCCGAGGCGAAGCTGTCCGACCGCATCGAGGTTGCCACCGGCGACTTCTTCGTCGACCCGCTCCCGCAGGCCGACGTGATCACGATGGGCATGATCCTGCACGACTGGAATCTGGAGAAAAAGCTGCAGCTCGTCCGCGCCGCCTACGACGCCCTGCCCGAGGGCGGCGCGTTCGTCGCGGTGGAGAACCTCATCGACGACGACCGTCGGGAGAACGTGTTCGGACTGATGATGTCGCTGCACATGCTGATCGAGACCGGCGACGGCTTCGACTACACCGGTGCGGACTTCCGCGGCTGGTGCGAACGGGTTGGCTTCCGGTCCGTCGAGATCCTGCCCTTAGCCGGACCCTCCTCGGCCGCCATCGCCTACAAGTAGCGAGCCCGAGCAGCTCAGCGGTAGTTGTCGAACTGCAGGGCGAAGTCGAAGTCCGCGGCCTTCAGCAATGCGATGACGGCCTGGAGATCGTCGCGCTTCTTCGAGCTCACGCGCAGCGAGTCGCCCTGGATCTGCGCCTGCACGCCCTTGGGGCCCTCGTCGCGGATCAGCTTGGAGACCTTCTTCGCGTTGTCCTGGGAGATGCCCTCCGTGATGGCGGCGAAGATCTTGTACTCCTTGCCGGACAGCTGCGGCTCGCCCGCGTCGAGGACCTTCAGCGATACGTTCCGCTTGATCAGCTTCTCCTTGAACACGTCGAGGATCGCCTTCACGCGGTCCTCGCCGTTGGCCTGCATCAGGATCTTGTCGCCCGACCAGTCGATGGTGGCGCCGGTGCCCTTGAAGTCGAAGCGCTGGGCGAGTTCGCGCTGCGTCTGGTTCAGCGCGTTGTCCAGCTCCTGCCGGTCGACCTTGCTTACGACGTCGAACGACGAGTCGGCCACGGTGTGCTCCTGGTTCTCCGGACGGCGATGCGCCGCCCATCCTCTCAGTCGCTGCCGGGAGACTGGACGGGTGCGTCTGCGTCCCATCGTCTGGCCGGCTCTGGTGTTCGTGGCGGCCGTGTTGGTCGTCGCGACCGCCGCGGATCTGGTGCGTGGTCCGGCCGACCTGTCCCGCGGCACCGTGGCGTTCGGTGTGGGGTTCTTCGCGGTCGGGGCCGCGTTTGCGATCGGCGTGAACCTCTTCCTCGGGGTCGGGCTCAAACCCGACCGCCTCGTTCGGCGCTCGGTCCACACGCCGCACGAGGTGCCGTGGGCCACAGTTCAAGCGGTCGCGATGACCGGCGACCTGTGGGCGGCCCGGCCAACGCTGTGGACCGACGACGGCCGCGAGGTCGAACTCGACGAGCTCGCGCTCAACGGCCGGCTCGATCTACGCCGTGCCGAGCGCAACTGTCGGCGGTTGGCCGCGCACTGGCGGCGACACCGTGGCGCCGCCTGTGGTCCTCGGTCGCTCCGGTCTCGCCGAGGGCGTGGGCGGCAGGCGACAGACCTCGTGGGCTCGAGTACAGGCCGTTACCTTGCACGGGACGTCGTCGTTCTGCTGCCCGACGCTCTGGGTCGACGACGGCCGCACGGTGAAGCTGTGGGGTCTCGGGACGTTCGCCGGGTACGGCCGGAGCCGCGCCGACCGGACCTGCGAGCGCATTGCCGCCCATTGGGTGGCTCACCGCGGCCCCGAGTGGAGGCCGCTGCGCCCTCCAGGCCAAACCGGGTGCTGACCCCCGGGTCGCCTGCGCTATTCTCACTCCGCCGTGGGGGCGATCCCTCCACGCCCCGGCAGATTGCCCGAGCGGCCAATGGGAGCGGACTGTAAATCCGTCGCGAAAGCTTCCCAGGTTCGAATCCTGGATCTGCCACCAGCATGACAATGAGCCCCTGACCTGCACGAACGGGTTGGGGGCTTGTTCGTTCCCTCATCGAGAACTCGCTAACTGACCTGCGGG
>JBQTKD010000078.1:0-40865 GCA_052386455.1 Sporichthyaceae bacterium | reverse complement strand
ACACGAAGAACGAATCCGTCCACGGCATGTTCCGGAACATGTGCGGATCGATTTTCGCGGTCTCGTCGGAGGAACTTCCGGCCCGCGTCTTCCTGACGTACATGACGCGCAAGAGCGCCTTCAAACGCTTCGGCTTCCACCCCGAGGGCACCATTGGCATTTGGCGGGCGCTGGCGGCCGCGATCGAACGCGACGGCGGACGCATCCTGCTGTCGACCTCCGTCGAGTCGCTCGAGGTGGTGAACAGGTCGGTCACGGAAGCCGTGCTCGATTCCGGGGAACGGGTCCGGGCACGCGTGGTCGTGAGCAACGTCGGGCCGGCCGCCACCGTGAAACTGCTCGGCCAGGGCGTGCTCGACGAGGACTACCTCGCCGCGGTCAAGCGCGCCGACCGCCCGGCCGCGATGATCACCGTCAACTTCGCCTCGCAGGAACGGCTGATCGAAGCCCCCGGAATGCTCGGCTTCGCCAAGACCCGGCGCATGGCGTACATGGCCAACTTCACCGACGTGTGCCCGGAGATGGCGCCCGACGGCTGGCACCTCTACGTCGCCACCTCGGTTCCGCACCCCTCGATCGGCGACTTCGACGAGCCGGGCGAGATCGACCTGCTCTTCGCCGACATCCACGACACGATCCCCGACTTCGACACCCGAGCCCGGGTGCTGAACGTCGCGGTCACCCGAGACGACTGGCCGCCGCAGCGCGCAGTCGCCGGTTTCGATCTGACTCCCGAAACTCCACTCGCCAACCTCTGGAACGTCGGCGACGGAGTGAAGGAGTACGCCAACGGTGGCACAACCGCCTGTGCCGAGACCGCCCAACTCGTAGCCCGGGCAATTGCCGAGCGTTTCCCACTGCAGTAGGAGAATCGATGACGATCTCTCGCCGCTCCGCGGCCGTCCCCGTTGTCGCGAGCCTCGCGCTCATCCTCGCTGCGTGTGGAAGCAGCGACGACGACCAAGCCGCCGTGGCGCAACAGCCGCCGCAGGAAGCCGCACCGGCCGCCAAGGTACTGGCCGAGGACGCGCCGGCCGCCGAGGCCAAACCGGTCGAGAAGAGCGCGCCCCAGCCCGCTGCCAAGGCCGCCGTCAAGACGGAGGCTGCAGAGAAGGCCGCCCCGAAGGCTCCCGCGGCCAAGGACGAGGCCAAGACCGCCAAGGCTCCGGTCGCCAAGGCCGCCGGAGCCGGGGCTGTGGACCAGCAGATCTACGACGCCAAGAACGGCGCCACCGATATCGGTGTGACGAAGGATCAGATCAAGCTCGGCTCGATCAACATGTACGGCATGGCGCTGGGCAATCTGATCACGCAGCCGATGGTGCGGGGCAACCTCGCCGCGGCCTCCGCCATCAACAACCGCGGTGGCGTGCTCGGCCGGCGGCTCTCGGGCGTGGACTGGGCCACCGCCTCCATCCACGACGATCTCAAGCAGTTCAAGCTGCCCTACGTCGGCGCCTGGGCCTACAGCCAGACCGAATGGCAGGACCCGTACATGTTCCCCACCCACATGTCGATGATCCACGAGGCGATGGCCGGCGCGAACTGGGTGAAGAACGTCGTCAAGCCGAAGACCTACGGCCTGATCTGCCTGACCAGCCCGGAGATGCAGCTGGCGTGCAAGGAGGTCGCGAAGATCCTCGATGCCTCCGGTGCGAAGCTGGTGAAAAAGTCCGACGTCTCGGTGTCGGAAACCTCGATGTCGTCGCAGGTTCTGGCGATGCGGGCGGCGAATCCGGACCACATCGTTCACTACGTGATCAACCCCGCCACGATGATCAAGTTCATGGTCGAGTCGCAGCAGCAGGGCTACTACCCGCCCGGTGGCATCAGCGGCAACCACCTCGCCGGCGAGGTGCTCGGCGCCTACTTCGGGACGTGGCCGGTCGGCCGGTACTGGACCAACACGACGTACAAGCTCTGGGGCGCCCAGTTCATCGCGACCATGACCAAGTACGCCCGGGCGAACATCGGCGGCAACCACCACATCGTGCAGGCCGGCTACACCGGGGTGAACGTCCTCGCCCTGGCGGCCAAGGCCGTCGGCCCGAATCTGACCCGCGAGCGCATGATGGCCGAACTCGGCAACGGCCAGGTCTGGAAGTCCGACGCCGACCTCGACCAGCGGTTCTCCTACGCCCAGTCGGAGCGGACCGGAACCAACTGGGACAAGCAGATGGGACAGGGCCGCGAGTTCATGTACAAGTACTCGGCGCTGAACACCCGCTCGAACCCGGACGGTTCGCCGAACGGCTTCCAGGCGGACCCGGACCAGCACGTCATCTACACGTGGAGGTGAGCCGAGCGGAAAGCGAGCGTGAGGAACGAGCGTTCGCTTTCCCGAGGCGAGCCGAACACGTTGAGCGAAGCGAACACCTGGAAGTGAGCCGGAAGTGACGACGCTTCAGACGCGGACCCCGGTGGCCTCGGCCCCCGGGGCCCGCGGCCGCGGCGCAGAGTTGGCCTGCGCCTGGGCCGGCGTCGCCGGCCTGGTGGTCGCGCTCACCGGCATGGTCCTCGCCAGGATTCTGCCGGGTCCCATGCACGCCAGCGACAGCGCGGACGAGGTCGTCCGCTACTACAGCGAGAACCTGACCTCGATTCGCGCCGGGTTCGCGCTGACGAGCGTCGCGGTCGTCGTGGTCGCCACGATCTGTGCACTGCTGACCGTCCACATGCTGCGCATGAGCCTCGGCTCGCCGATCCTGCCCGTGCTGCAGGCGATGCTCGGTGCGGTAACGGTGGTACTGCTGACCGTTCCGCTGATCGTCCTGAACGTTGCCGCGTTCCGCCCGGAGCGAGACCCCGCCACCACGCTGGCGCTGCACGACCTGGGCTTCGTGCTCTTCTTCACCCCGGTCGCGCCGTTCGTGCTCCAGAACCTCGTGATCGCCGCGGCGGTTCTCTCCGACGCGCGGCCCGAACCGGTGCTGCCGCGCTGGCTGGGCTACCTGAACCTCTGGGTCGCGATCCTGTTCCTCCCCGCGCTCGGCGCCTACTTCTTCAAGACCGGGCCGTTGGCGTGGAGCGGGATTCTCGTCTTCTACCTCGCGATCGTCGTCTACGGAACGTGGATGGCCGTCATGTCGCTCGTCCTGCGCACCGCGACGCTCAAGCACTACGCGGTACTCCGATGACCGTTGTCGTCGTCGGAGCCGGGATCGCCGGGGCCGCGGCGGCACGCACCTTGCGGCGGCGCGGGGTCGAAACGATCGTGCTGGAGGCCTCCGACGCCGTCGGCGGGCGCACCAGGACCGTCGAACACGACGGGTTCGCGATCGACTCCGGCGCCATCTTCGTCATGGGCTCCTACGCCGCCACGCTGCGGTTCCTGAGGGAGGCCGGGCACGCGCGGCAGATGTCGCGTTGGGTCGCCCGCACCGCGATCCTCGACGAACGCGGCCGCAAGACGCGCGTGCGCTTCGACCAGCCCTGGACGTTGGCCAAGCTGCCACAGCTGACCTGGGGCGATCGGCTCCGATTGGCCCGTGGGATAGCGAAGCTGACGGTCCGTAGGGGTCCAGGGCCCTTCGACATCGACGATCTGGCCGCCGCCGACGACGGCCGCACGCTCGCCCAGTGGGCAGGTGCGAACTTCGGCGACCGCGTCTTCGAGTACGCCGTGCGGCCGTTGATGGGGCCGTTGACCGGCGCGGCGCCCGAGGTCATCTCCGCCGCGTTCACCATCGCCCTGATGAGCCAGGTTCAGCGCACCCAGCTCACCGTCCCGCCCGGCGGGATGGGGCGCATCGCCGGTTGGCTGCTGGAAGGTGCCGACGTCCGGCTCGGTACGCCCGTGCTAAAGATCGAAGAGACGGCGAGCGGCGCAACCGTCGGCGTGCCCGAGGGACAGATCGAGGCCGACGCCGTGGTCGTCGCGACCGACGTGCTGACGGCTCGGTCGCTCGTCGAGGGCTGCGCCCCGCCTTCGGTACTCGCTGCACTCGACCGGATCGTGCCCATCCCGACGTACCACGTGCTGCTCGGCTACCGGCGCGACCCCTGGCCCTCCACCGACCACGATCTGGTCGTACGAGCGGGCGCCGGGCTGCACCACAACTTCGGGGTGCTGCTGAACAGCCGCCGCTCCCCTGGGTCGTGCCCGGCAGGTGGCCAGACCGTCAGCGTCTACTTCGACCACGCCCAGGCACCGAACCTGACCGATCATCAGGTCGTAGCTCTGGCTCGGGAAGCGACCGATCAGGCCTTCGGTCCGGCCGAGCCGGACTTCGTGCACGTGTTCGCCCTCGACGCCGGGTTGATCGCGCCGGTACCCGGTCACTACGCCGCGATGCGGGCCGCACGCGACGCCATGCCGGCGCGGATTCGCCTGGCGGGCGACTACCTGACCCACTCCGGAATCGAGGGCGCGCTCCTATCCGGAGAGCGCGCCGCGATCGGTCTGCTCTAGTTCGTCTTCGCGCTGTTCCCCATCGGCGCCGGACGCATGCAGCCGGACGTGCAGCCGCGCGACTTCATGCTCCGCTGCCTGGAGCGCATCGCGACGTTCGTGGACGACCACGACTCGCTCGACAGCCTGGGCCGATCCGCCGAGCAGGCGCCGCAGAAATCTTTTGGATGAACGCTTGACACCGTTTACGCGACGTGTAAATATTACGCATCGCGTAAAACACAGTCACTCACCAAAGGAGACCACCATGGCCCGCAGCTCTCTCTTCAAGATCGTCGAAGACGTCGTCGACAGCGCCAAGGACTTCGCGGACGACGTCGTCGACCGCGCGAAGGACGTCGAGAAGGGCGGCCGCAAGGCTGTTCGCAAGGCCGTCAAGAACTAGGGCGCTTCTCCGCGCAGCAGCCGCGGCCTCTCGCCAAGGGAAGGGCGAGAGGCCGCGGTTACTTCTATTTGGGTGTCGCGGCGAACGTGATGCGACGTGTCATACAGATTGGTATTGTTGTGTCATGCAGCTCACCATTCGAGTGCCGGACGACACGGTCGCTCACATCGACGCGGCGATTCGCGACGGTCGTGCAGCGAATCGCACGGCCTACATCACCGCTGCGCTGGAGCGGCAACGGCGCCGAGACGCCGAAGAGGCCGACCTCGCGATCGTCGTCGAATACGACGGGGACCCGTATCCCGACCTCGCAGGCATCGCGGCCTGGACGGCCGAGCAGCCTCGTCCCGAACTCGACTGATGCGCGCCATCCATGTCCTGCACCTGGACAAGGCGCGCCCGGCCCTGCTGCTGACTCGCGAGACGGTGGCGAGCCGGATGAACAAGATCACCGTTGCGCCCATCACCTCGACCGTGCGGGGACTCTCCACCGAGGTCTCGGTCGGCCGAGCCAACGGCCTCGACCATGCCTGCGTGATCTCCTGCGACAACATCACGACGGTTGATCGAAGCGTCGTCGGGGCCCGCATCGGGTATCTGTTGCCGGCTCAGGAGTGGGCGCTCGCAGCTGCGGTCGTGGCGGCGTTCGACCTCGCTGCGGAGGTCGGCCCCCCGCCCGACACAGAGGCGTACCGCCGGAATCCGGAGCGACCTGAAGAGCCCTGGGACGAGGCCGAGGCGTGGGACGAGCCGTGACACGTGCAGACGGTCGGCGAGGCGACCGAGCCGCCTAACCCGTCACGGCGTACCAGGCCCATACGGCCAGGGTGGCCAACCCCACGCAGAACACCGCCACGACGGCCAGGGTCAGCAGGCAACCGACCACACCCGCCAGACGGTCGCCCCACGTCGTCGGTCGAGCGGTCCACTGCGGCTTCTCCCACGCGAGCGGGCACCCGACTGACTTTTCGGCACGCGAGCGGATCGCCAGCAGTCGCTCGCGCGCGAACGCCGTCTCCGCGTCGGACTCCTCGCCCCGCCAACCGATCGCCGCCATGAGCCGAACGGGCTCGCGATAGGTCTGCTCGAACGCGAGCACCTCCCCCGGATCGGCGTTCTCCGAGAGATACGACCAGCGTCCGGCCTGATCGAGGTCCCCTTCGAGTCGGTACACCGCGGCCAGTCGCTCACGCAGGTCCAGCCGCTGTGGGAAGGAGCCGCACAGACCCTTCAGCCGCTGCCGCGCCGACGCGACGTTGCCGCACGCGAGGTCTTCCGCAACACGGGCGAGCGTTCCGTCGATGGCCACGTCGCCATGGTGGGGCGCGACTCGTCGTCCCGCCACCGGGTTTAGGTCGGCCGTGCGCGGATCGGTACAGCGGAGAGAACTGAGGCGGATTCAGGCGCGCTCGGCGACGCAGCGGTTGCGTCTCCACCGTCGCGCGTACGGCTACTTCTGCTTGAGGGCGTCCAGGTACTCGGCGAACTGGTTCATGGAAACGTCGGCCGGCTGCACGACGGGGCCCAACGCCTTCGCGGCCGAGCGGGTGCCGTCGGGCGAGCTCGAGTAGGCCGGGGTGCGGCTGGCCAGGATCAGTCCGTCGAGGATCGGGCCCTGGTCCAGCGTCGCCTGGATGCCGAGGTTGTAGGTGCCGGCGAGGATCGGCTTGAAGTTCTGCTGCGCGGCGTTGCGTGCGATGCGGCCGACGCTGGCGCTGTCCATGAGGAGCACGAGCACCTCGACGCCGGCGTTCTTCGCCTGGATCAGCTGGGCGGTGTAGTCCGGCTGAACCAGCGAGACCTGTGCCTTGTAGGCGATCTCCAGGCCCTTGTACGGCAGCAGTTTGAAGAAGGTGGCGATCTGCTGCGCGCAGGTGGAGGCCTCTTGGCAGTAGAGGATGCCGAGCTTCTTCTTGTCCGTCTGCGCGAGGATCGTGTTGACGAAGCCCCACGCCTGACCGACGTCCGCGCCGTTGAGGGGGTTGAACACCATGATCGAGTGGTCGCTGGAGATCGCGCCGCCGATGCTGCCGACGACCGGCACGCCCTTGGCCTTCAGGTACGGCAGCGCGCCGTCGAGTTCGCCGAAGCTGTACTCGTTGAAGAACGCGACGGCCTTCTCCTGCTCGACGCACTTCTGCGCGATCGCCTGCGCGTTGGCCGCCGAGCCACCGGTGTCGGCGATGATCATGCGGACCGGGTGGCCGGCCAGGCCGCCCTTGGCGTTGACGTAGGACGCCCACGCGGCGTTGGCCACCGGCGCCGGGCCGGTCACGGCGCCGAGCACGCCGGAGGAGTTGCCGAACGAGCACAGCACTATGGGGGCCTTCGGCCCGACCGGCAGGGCGGCCTTGGCCGCGGGCTTGGCTGCGGGCTTGGCTGCGGCTGCCACGGGGGCCGCCACTGCCGTCTTAGGCGCAGCCTTCGCGGTCTTCTTCGTCGCCGTGACCGGCGCGGCGGCCACGGGGGCCGCGGCCTCGGCAGCGGGCGCAGCCGCCTGGGCAACCGTCGTTTCGGCCGGCGCCGCTGCGACAGGTGCAGCAGCAGGAGCGGCGACGCTGAGGGCGCCCTGTGCGGCGGCGAGTTCGGCGTCGGTCAGGTTGCTGCCGCAGCCGCCGAGGACTAGGGCGAGGGCGACGGCTCCGACGACGGCGCGTCTGCGATGTCTCATCCGCGGTTCCCGATGAAGGACTGAGCGTCTCCGCTCGGCGAGGTGGCGCCGACGAACGTCGCGAGCAACTGGCTGGCCGGGTTGTTGAACTTCATCGGCGCATCCGGGGGCAGCAGGCCGGCCGCAATCATCATGTTGCCTGCACGGTGCATCAGAATCGAGAGCTTGAGGGCACCGAATGCCTCGTAGAAGTCGACGTTGCGTACCTGGTGGCCCGTCAACTCCTCGTACCGAGCGACGATCTGCGCGTGGTTCGGGAAGCCTTCCGGCAGCGGGAGGCCGATGCCCTCCGTGTGGTGGCGTTGCAGCAGGAGCCACCAGCCGAGGTCCTGCTCCGGGGAGCCGAGCGTGACCATCTCCCAGTCGAGGATGCCGTTCACGGCGAGGTCCTCGCCGATGAGCAGGTTGCCCAGGCGTGCGTCGCCCCAGTTCAGAACGGTCGGTTCGGGCTCCGTCGGGCGGTTGGCCTCGATCCAGGCGAAGCCGGCCTCGATCGTCGGGTTGACCTCGCCCTCGGCGGCCCAGGCGTAGGTGTTGCGCCAGTCGGCGATCTCCTGGTCCAGCGGAGTGGCGCCGAGCTCCGGGCGGTCGAGGAAACCGAGGCCGAGTCCGGCGACGTCGGCGGCGTGCACCGTGGTCAGCGCGATCAGCGCGTTGTCGCACATCGTGGCGCGCTGTTCCGGGGTGAGCTCGTCGAGCACCCAGCCCGCGGCGGTGAAGGGCGGGTCGTCCGCGGCGATGCGGCCGTTCAGTCGCTCCATCACCAGGAAGTCCGCACCGAGCACCGCGCTGTCCGTCTCGACCCACGGCGTCGCGGGAACGGGAGCATCGGTGTGCCGGCTGAGCGCGTGCAGCACGCGCTGCTCCTTGACCAGGTCGTAGCGCGGGAAGACGCCGGGGCCCTGCGGAGCCACGCGCGCGACGTACTCGACGCGCTGCGCCCGTCCGTCGATCGTGTAGGTCGCGGTGAACATCAGCGTCTCGTTCGACATCCCGCTGGCCTTGGGGGTGACGACGTCGATCACGTCGACGTCGCTCGCCTGCGGCAGCTGGGCGGCGAGCCACTCGCGCAGCGCGACGGCGGACTTCTCCGGGTCGTGGGTGTTGGCCAGTGCCATCGGTGAACTCCTCAGCGAGTCGCGGCGCGGGCCTTCATGGCCTGCTGGTACGGGTCGAACCAGATCTCCTGGAACGTGGAGTGTGTGACGCGGCCGGTCTCGTCCGTCCAGCGGTAGACGCTGTCGTGGAAGGAGACGTTGGGCCAGGCGGGCATGGTGCACGTCGCGATCGCCTCGCCGACGAACCGGTGGATCGCGCCGGTCTCGTCCTCGGCCTCGATCTCCTGGCGCAGCGACATGAAGGTCTGGGGCTGCCGTTGCAGGACGTTGCGGCGGACTCGAACGATGTCCAGGGTCTTGTCGCCCTGCTGCAGCCACGCGAAGTGGTGCGTGCGCTGCTCCGCCGGGACGTCGTAGACGCCGATCCAGGCCGGGTCGGTGTCGCGGGCCTCGAACGAAATCTGATTGAAGATCAGATCCTCGCCGAAGCACATCGGCGACCAGCCGACCGGCGGGACCGGCACGCCGCCCTGGGTCTCCTTGCGGACCTGGCGCCAGGAGCGGTCGCGCGGGTAGTGACAGTCCACCGTATGCCGCTCGCCGTGCAGCGTCAGCTCGCCGGTCATGTGCATGAACTGCTCGCTGCCGCCGGGCACGCGGCCCGGATCGTCGTGGTGGTTCTCCTCGCCCGGCATGACATGCCCGCGCACGAGGAGCGGGGTCACAGCGGCGGCGAGGACGTCGAAGGAGCACGTGCCGTCGGCGCTGGCGTAGGAGATGCGGGCGATCTTGCCGAGCTCGAGGAACTCGATCTGCAGACCGTTGGCGGTGCGGATCGTGTTCCCGTCCACCTGCGGCCACGGCATGGTCAGTTCGTAGTTGCAGTGGGCCGCGTCGATCGGCGAGATGTTGTCCGTGCCCTGGAAGACGACCACGCCGCCCTGGGAGAGCGGAAAGGCCGGCTGGTAGCGGATGTAGGCGAAGACGCCGATCGCCGCCTCGGGAACGGCGAACCCGAAGTAGTGCGTGTGGATGGTGTGCGGATCCCACTGCTCGCCTGGTCCCGGCAGCGGCAGGACCAAGTCGGACTCGGGGGGATGAACTGCGTGGGCCATAGGCCGAACGTAGAGCAAGTGGATGCTTCTTTCAATACTGAAAGTTGATTCTAAGAACGTGTCCTGCCATGCTGGCGCCGTGACCGAAACAGCACCCACCCGTACCGACCGTCGACGCGAGCGCACTCGTGGCCGTTTGACCGACGCCACAAGGGAATTGATCGCGGAGAAGGGCGTCGCGGCGCTGCGGATCCAGGAGATCACCGAGCGCGCGGACGTGGCGCTGGGATCCTTCTACAACCACTTCGACTCCAAGGAAGCCGTCGTCGAAGCGGTGGTCACGGACAGTCTGCGCAGCATCACCGAGACGCTCGCCTACGACACCATCGACGACGCGGCCGAGCTCGTCTCGGCGGCCATCCGCCGCTTCGTCGGTTTGGCCTACTCCGACCCGGACTTCGCGCGTCTGGTCGTCCACCTGCACCACGCCGACGACCTGTTCGCCGTCGCCGTCCACCCCGCCGCCCGCGTCGCGGTGCAGCGCGGCGTGACCGACGGCCGCTTCACCGTTCCCGACCTCGACGTCACCGTCACCTCCGTCGTCGGCGGCGCGCTCGCGATCATGCGCGCGATCGTCGACGGACGCCTGGGCAAGAACGCCGACCGCGCCTACGCGGAAAGCTCGCTACGCACGCTTGGGGTCTCCCCCGAAGAGGCAGCCACGATCGTCCGCCTTCCGCTGCGCGGATAGGCCCAGACCCTCACGACCTCGACCGTGCGCCCCGCGCACGGTGCCCAACCAGAGCACAGAGGCCCATCCGACCGCGCCCTTCGAAAGGCGAGCGATGATTGTTGCGATTCCGGCGCATCCGAACGAAGAGATGCCCCTGGGGCCCGAGGTCCTGTTCACGATCTTCCTGGGCATCCCCGTGGTGATCCTTCTCGCCTACGGCATCCGCCACCTCGTGAAGCACCGGCAGTCGCTGCTGCTGGTGTGCCTGTTCGGTGGACTGATCGCCTGCATCTGGGAGCCGATCGTCGACACGATGGGGCTGTGCTACATCAAGTTCGGCGCGGCCACGCACACGTACACGTTGCTGGACCGCGAGATGCCGCTGTTCATTCCGTTCGTCTACACCTGGTACGTCGGCGGTCTCGCCTACATCGCGTACCGGCTCTACGGGGCGGGCATCACGAAGCGCGGGATGTTCGCGCTCTACCTGACCGACGTCTGCGTCAACATCTTCCTCGAGAGCCCCGGCGTGCTGCTCGGTGCCTACAAGTACTACGGACCGCAGCCGCTGGACTTCTGGGGCCTGCCGCTGTGGTGGACGCTGATGAACCCGCTCATGCCGATGCTGGCCGGCGCGGTCATCTACAAGCTCAAGCCGCACCTGACCGGGTGGCGCATCCTCGGCGTCGTGCCGATCATCCCGATGGCCGACGGCGTCGTGAACGCCGGCATCGGCTGGCCGATGTGGATCACGCTGAACCAGGACGGCATGAACAGGGTCGGCACGCACATCGCCGCGGCGGTCACGTTCGCCCTGGCCCTGTACGTGGTCTGGATGCTGGCGCTGCTGGTGGCCAAGCCGGACGACCAGGTGCGTCAGATGACGCGGGGTCAGTTGCTCAAGGAGGCCATGGAGGGCAGCGAGCCGGCACCCGCAGGTGCGGTGGTCCCGGCGCTCGCGCGGGAACCCGCTCTAACCTGACCCCGTGGATCTGCATGCGCCCAATCCCATGCACGGCGCCTCCGGGCCGGACGACGTGTGGTCGACGGTCAACACCCGGGAGAACTACGCCGGGGTGATGAGCCCACTGGCGGCCAGTCTCTGGCTGCCAGTGTGCGACCGGGCGGTCGCCGGTTCGTTCGCGGACATCGGCGCCGTGCCGGCGGACGGGATCCTCGCGGAAGCGGCGCGGGACCCGCGCTGCTCGGCGGTGTTCTACGGCCGGTACACAGCCGGGATCAGCTACTTCCGGCGAGTGCTTCAGGTGATGCCCGGCAACTCCGGCGCATCGTTCGAGGAGCAGTACTTCGCCTCGTCCAATCTGGCGCCTGCGGCGCGCTCGCGTCACCGCTACCCGGCCGTCGTTCTCAAGGCACCGGCTGCGGTCGCCGGGCTTCGCCGTCGGTTCGACGCCACCGAGGCGCGGACCGACGCGTGGTGGCGGTACGCGACGACGGCCGAGGCGGCCGCTCGCCCGGCGATGCCGCAACTGCGCGAGGCGGTGTCGCGGCTCGAGGAGGTCATGCGCGTCCACATGGTCGTCTGCTTCGTCGCGCAGGGCGTGTTCGACGGACTCGGGAGGCTGGCTGCTTCGGTCGACAAGCCGGGCCTGCATTTGCAGTTGGCGACGGGGTTCGGGCAGATGGCCGAGCTTGAGCTGGTGGCGCTGCTGGACCGCGTCGCGCACGGCGAGGCGACCATGGCGGAGTTCCTCGCCGAGTACGGCTTCCGCTGCGCCGGCGAGATCGAGCTGTCGCAACCGACCTGGCGCGAGAAGCCCGAACTCATCGAGAAGTTGGCCGCCAAGTACCGCGGTGCCGAGCGTCCGGACTCGGCCGGACAGGCTCGGCAGCGGGCCGCCGTCCGCGAGGCTGCCGAGCGCGACCTGCTCGACGCGCTCCCCCGCGCCAAGCGCCCCGGTGCCCAGTTGCTCCTGCGCCTCGCTCGCACCTTCATCCCGATGCGGGAAGAGGGAAAGGCCATGCTGGCCAAGGGTTTCGACGGCACGCGCGTCGCCGTTCGGGCCCGCGGCCGCGAGCTCGTCGCGATGGGTCTGATCGACGTCGAAGAAGACGTCTTCTACCTGTCCTACGACGAGATCGCCTCGCGCCTTCCCGCCGACGCCCGCGCCGTCGTCGCGGAGCGTCGGGCGCTGCGCGCCGAGTACGAGAAGTTCGACCTCCCCGACCACTGGACTGGTCAGCCCGATCCCGTATACGCCGTCGAGCTCGTCGAGCGCGCGGACTCGGTCGTTGGCACTCCTGCCGCGCACGGCGTCGTGGAGGGCTACGCCCGCGTCCTCGCCTCCGCCGACGAGTGCGACGACCTCGAATCCGGCGAGATCCTGGTCTGCCACACGACCGACCCGTCCTGGGCCTCCGCCTTCCACCTCGCCGCCGCGGCTGTGATCGACGTCGGCTCCATCTCCTCCCACGGCGCGATCGTCGCCCGCGAGATGGGCCTCCCCTGCGTGATCGGCACCGGCAACGGCACCTCGGCCCTGCGCACCGGCGACCTGCTGCGCGTCGACGGCGCCGCCGGCACGGTCACCGTCCTCAAGCCCGCCGACTAGCGGGTGGCGTACACGCAGCGGTAGAGCGGGCAACTCCCGCCGACTCTAGATCAGAGATTCATACTCGAGTATTATTTGCCCATGGCAATTCGGCGGTGGTCGGTGAGCATCGACGGAGCCCTCGCGCGCCAGGTCGAAGACCATGTCGGCGAACGCGGACTGAGTGGCTTCGTCGCGCGGGCTGTGGAGCACGAACTCGAACGCGACGCCCTGCGCGACTACCTCGACGAACTCGACGCAGAGTTCGGACCTGTGCCCGAAACTGTGATCGACGAGTTCGACGCACTGTGGCCCTAGTCCTCGATAGCGAGGCCTTGTCGGCCCTGGCCCGCCCGCGCTCCGACCCCGAACGACACCTACGAGTCCGTGCCGCCTTGCGATCCGCGCAACGGCGCGGCGAACAGGTTCGCATCCCCTCCGCCGTTCTGCTCGAGCTTTATCGGGGCTCCGGCACCGACGAGGCCATCGACACCGAACTCGGCCGGGGCCACGCACGCGTCGTCACGACCGGCGCTCGGACGGCACGGATCGCCGGACACCTGCTCGCCGCGGCGGAGCGTGGCAGCGAGCACGCCGTGGACGCCCTGGTGGTTGCGACCACGGTTCGCCTTGGCGGCGGGCTGATCCTCACTCACGATCCCGACGATCTGCGCAGCCTTGCCGCAGGACGCTCCAACGTTCGCGTCGCCGCGATCTGACCCCGGCACTCCATCTTCTGCACCGTTTCGCATCCTACGAGCGCGGTCTTGGGGTGCGCATGGGTGCAGAAGATGGGTGTCAGATGCAGTCGAACTTCGAGGCGCGGGGGGCGTAGAAGCCGCGGCGGTCGAAGGCCACGGCCGAATAGCACAGGTTCTCCGTCGCCTTGGCTTGGCCGGCGGTGTAGGTGGTGGCGGGGATGAGGCCGCCGAGGGTCTCGTTTTTCACCATGCCGAGCCCCTTGATGACGAGCTCTCGAGTGAGGGGCACGTCGCGCGCGGACGGGCCGAGGAGCTCGACGGCGCGTTCGAGCATCTTGGCGCTCGACCACGTCAGCGCCGCGGCGTTGTTGATCGGGGCGGTCGGGTTGTAGCGCGCGACCGCGGCCCGGTAGGCCTTCTGCGCCGCGTTGTCCGCGCCCTGGGTGAACGGGAAGGTCGGCGAGGCCATGGACACGGTGGCCTCCTGCAGGTTCTTGTCGCTCGGGTCGAAGGTCGCCTGGCTGGCGGTGATCGCGATCGGCACCTTCAGCCCGACGGTCGCACAGGATCGCGCGGTACGCGCCACACCTCCGGCGTCGCCGGCGAACACGATCGCCTTGGCCCCGGCGGCCTTCGCAGCCTGGCAAGCGGCCGTGAAGTCGTTCTGCGTCAGGGAGACCTGTGTCTGGTAGACGAGCTCCATGCCGAACTTCTGCGCGTAGCCGTCCCGGTCCAAGGTGTCCTTGAAGGCGGTGCAGGCGGGCGATTCCACGCAGTAGAAGATCGCGAGCTTGTCGACGCCCTGCGCCGACAGCGCCTTGACCGATCCGGCGAACTGGGCCTTCTCGATGCCGCCGACCGGGTACAGGTACGGCGAGAGGTGCCAGTCCGGCGTCACCTGGTCGCCGCCGACGGACACGATCTTCGCGGCCTCGACGCCCTTGCGGAAACCCTGAATGTCCAACGGGGCATAGCTGGCGACCAACGCCACGGCCCCGCGCACCTGCACCAGTTCCTTGACCGCGGCCTCGGCCTTGGCCGGGTCCGAAGCGCTGTCCTTCTGAAAGAGCGTCACGGGGTGACAGCCCAGTCCCCCGCGCGCGTTCACGTCGCGTACCCACACCGGCAGGGTCTGCACCGCGCCCTGCGTGTTGGCGCCGACCAGGCCGCTGAAGGCGCCGACCTGGCCGATCACGACCGGCGGTCCCTGCTTCGCACAGCCGGCGGCGACCGGCGCCGCGGCCGTGGGCTTCGGCCCGGGCACGGTGGTCGACGCCTTCGGCTTGCCGGCGGCAACCGGTGCGGCGACGGTGTCCGCGGCGGTGTCCGGGGCGGCGATGGGGGCGGCCGCGGTCTCGGAGACGGGGGCCGCGGCGGCGGTGCCGTCGACGACCGCACCGTCGGCGACGGTCCGAGCCGTCGTCGGAGTTCGGGCCTGGACCTCCGCGAGGCGTGCGGCGAGTCCTCCGCTCTCGGCCGCGACGACCTCTGCGCGGTCCACGCGGGTGCCGCCGCAGGCGGCGAGCAGAACGACGACGGCGCCGAGGGCGACCGCGCGGGGGGCGTGGCAACGAGTGGGCGTCACGTGATGCTCCTTCACTGCGAGACCAGTTCGCGGACCGGTGTGGGGACCGGCGCCAGGCGGCCGCCGATCGGGCCGCCCTGGTCGAGTCGGTAGGTGGAGGCCTGGGCGCCGCGCGCGAGCACTGCGGCGAGCCGCCGCGGCACGTCGGCGGCGGTGAGGATGGCGGCGAGACCGAACGCGAGCTGCAGCCACTGGGCGGCATTCTCGCCGTCCAGGTAGACGAGCGGGATCACGCTGAGGACCGGCGCGACGAACGCCGCGGAGAGCGTCCCCGCGCCGGCGAGGGAGAGCACGGCGAGGATGAGCAGCGAGTTCAGGTAGTTGTACGAGTCCGCGCTCACCGAGCCGAACACGCAGGCGCCCAGGGCGCCGGACAGTGCGGCGAGGCCCGCGGACACGCAGAACACCAGGGTGCGGGTGACGTTGACGCTGACGCCCAGGGTGGACAGGGCCACGGGCGAGTCGGCCATGCCGCGCAGCAGACGTCCCAGCCGAGAGCGTTCGAGCACCGCGACGCCCACCAGCGCGACCGCACAGACGGCGAGGACCAGGTAGTAGTAGGCGGTGTCGCCGACGAAGCCCTCGGGTCGGCGCGTGGCCTGGCCCTGGGTGCCGAAGAACCAGTCCTTGGAGTAGGCGTACTGCGCGAGCAAGATGCCGAAGCCCAGGGTCGCCAGCCCGAGGTAGAGACCGGAGAGCCGGATGGCCGGGATCGCGATGACGGCGCCGACCGGGAGCGCGATGAGGACCGCGCACGCCACGGCGAGCGGCCACGGCAGGCCGTTGTCGAGCAGTTGGCCGACCATCGCTCCACCGATGGCGGCGAATCCGACCTGGCACAGGGAAATCTGCCCGGAGATCCGGACGAGCAGGACCAACGAGAGGAACAGCAACACCTGGGTGGCGGCCACCGTGTACGAGGACTGGTGCACGCCCCAGTAGGTCGGGGCCAGCACCGCTGCGCCGGCGGCCATCGCCCACCCGGCCAGCTGCTGCCACGCCGGGCGGCTCTTCGTCCGAGCACGCCCACGGACCTGGCGGCCGAGTTCGACGAGCTTCCGCTTCGGCAGCACCAGCAGAACGACGAACAGGACGAGGAACGGGGTGTTGACGTCGAGGCCCTGCATCCAGGAGTGCGCGCCGGCCTCCTTGGAGAGAACCGCCTGCAGAACGCCGATCGCCAGGCCGCCGGCGTAGGCCAGCGGCAGGTTCGTGAACGCGCCGATCGCGGCGGCCCCGAAGGCCTGAACCACCAGCAGGGAAAGGAAAACGACGTCCAGTTGCTGCTGCGCGCTGGCCAGCAGGATCCCGGACACGGCGGCGAACGAGCACCCGATCAGCCAGGCCATCCGCCGCACCCGGGCCGGGCCGACGCCGGTCAGGCCGAGCAGGTCCGGATCGTCGACGACGCCGCGCATCGCCCGGCCGAGCCGCGAGCGGTTGAAGAACACGTACAGGGCGATCGCGGACGCGGCGCCGAACACGACGACCACGACGTTCTCCGTGGTGACGTTGACCCCGGAGATCGTGAACGCCGTCTCCTGCGTCAGCAGCGGATCGAACCGCTTGGCCGACGAGCCGAACAGCAGCGCCACCAGAGCCGGTACGGCGACGACCAGCCCGACCGTCGCGACGAGCTTCTGCGCCGTCGGTACCCCGGCGAGCGCTCGCGCGAGCTGCTCCATCAGCAGCCCGGCGACCACGCCGAAGCCGAGCACGGAGATCGCCGCGGCGAGCGGCCACGCCATGCCGTGTTCCTGACGCAACTGGTGGAAGCAGACGGCGGCCATCGCCGCCACCGCGCCGTGTCCGACGTTCAGGACGCCGGAGGTCTTGTAGCTGAGCACCAGGCCCATGGCCGCGATGCCGTAGATGGACCCGACGGTGATGCCGATGACCAGGAAGGGCAGATAGGAGTTCATGCGCACACTCCGCACGGGGCGAGGTCCTCGGTGGCGGGGTGCACCGGTTTGCCCACCACCAGCAGGCAGTCGGGCCGGTGGTGGTGGGCCATGCCGGTGACCGTGACCCGCTCGAGCCCGCCGCCCGGAGTCCCGGGCCGGACGGCGGGCTCGGCGAGCCGCGCCCGAAGCACGCCGCGCAGGGCGCGTGCCTCGGCGCGTACTCGGACGAAGCCTCGGTAGAGCCAGACCCCGACGCCGATGCAGACGACGACCACGCCGACCATCGCCAGCGCGGTCCAGCGCAGCTGGGTGTCCCACTGGGTGGTCCCACTGGCGCCGACCCAGGCGATCGGGATCGGCGCGCTGCCGACGAGCAGCAGGATCCCGGCGACCAGGCGGTCCGTGGGAGCCCAGAGGACGTCGTGGGAGACCGCCCGGCGCACGCTCCGCGCACGCACGACGTGATGGGTCGTCAGGCTCGTACTGCTCACAGTGCTCATTGATGAGCTCGCAAGCTCGCTCATCTGGCCGACGAGTCCTCCGCGAGCTGCCGGCGCAGGGCTCGGAGCTCGCGCCACTCGTCGCGCAGGTCCGCGGAGACCCACATCATCCCGGCGACCGCGCACAGCACGACCGCGACGGCCCCGGCGGAGATGAGGTACGGCAACTGCTCGGCGACGTAGGGCGTTCCGCTGATCCCGACGTATCCGACGATCAGCAGGACCACGGCGGCGACGATGCACGCGACCGCGATCGCTCGGTCCCACTGGGCCTTGAGCAGCGTGCCGAGATCTCTGTTCGCCTTGCTCATGTGCGCACCCCTCGCAGGACGAGACCGGTGACCAGGACGCCGGCGAGGCACGCACCGGCCAGTACGAGATAGAGCCCGCCCACGCCGCTGCGGCGCAGGTCGTCGAACGCGTTGGCCGGGAGGATTCCCGTGGCGACGGTCAGCGAGGTGACGTCGGTGGCGGGGACCGCGACCGGACGCGGGGCGACGGCCGGCAGGTCCGCCACGGGCAGTACGGCCGGAAGCTCGGCCGCGGGCGGGGCGACGGCCGGCGGGTTGTCGTCGGCAACCGGCGGAAGCAGTGCAGGGGCGGCAACCTCGGGGATGACCTGCGCGGCGACGGACGCGATGGACTGGCCCAGATCCAGGGTCACCCTGGTGGCGCCCGCCAGGCCCAGCGGGTTGTCCGGCGGGGACGGCAGCAGCGCGGCGAGGGAGAGGACCGGTGCGATGACGCCGGACTTGGTCTGCTGCGCCGCCTGGTAGCTGCCGGTGATGCCGGCCGCGTTCAGCGCGGCGAAGAAGCCCCGGGCGGGAATCGGGACTGCCTGGCCCTCGCCCGACGGCGGATTCAGGTGGAACTCCCCGTCGCGGAATCCGAAGTCCGGGCCGACGAACGCGGTCCCGTCGGGGCCGGTGAACTTGATCCCCGGCAGGCGGAACGAGTCGATCTCCAACGAGCTGTGGCGGGTCAGCTTCGCGTCCGAGCCTGCGGTCACCTTGGCGACGCTGCGGACGCCGTCCAGGGTGGCCAGACCCGCCAGGGCGATCGCGGACTGGTGCGCCTCGGCGACCGCGACCACGCTGCCGTCGCTGAGTTTCTCGACTCGCGCGGTCGCGAGGTAGCCGCTGGCGGCGGTGAGGGACTGGGCGCGCGAGGCGGCGAGGCGATCGGAGCTTTCCGCCACGAGTTCGACGCCCGGTGCGGTGACGGACTCGGCCTCGTCGCCGAGCTCGCTGCCGGCGTAGAGCGGATAGTCCGGCAGCGGCGGCAGACCCGGCACGAGCGCGCCCATCAGGCCGGGCAGACCGACCAAACTGTCGCCCGGGTAGGGAAAGCTCGCCAGCGACGAGGACCGCGGCACGGCGTTGAGTCGAGCCTGCGCGGTCGGACCGGAGCCCTCGGGGACCACGCCGAGTGGGGCGCTCGGATTTGCGATCGTGACGAGCACGCCGTAGGCGGCGGCGGAGGCGTCGAACGTGGTCTCGGCGCGCGAGGTACCCGCCGTGACCAGCAGCGCACCGGCGCAGAACAGGCCGGCGGCGAGGGTCGTGGCACTCGTCCGCAGCAGTCGGTTCACGCGTGCGCTCCCAGGTAGCTCGCGAAGATGGCCGCCGAGTCGAGCTCTCCCGGCTCCCCCGCGAAACTGACGGTCCCTCGGTCCAGCAGGTACAGGTAGTCCGCGGCCTCGAGAGCGCGGGTCACGTACTGCTCGACGAGCAGCAGGCTCGTGCCCTCGGCTGCGAGCGCGGCGAGGAACTCGAAGATCTCGTCGACGATCTTCGGCGCGAGGCCCATCGACACCTCGTCGAGCAGCACCACGCGCGGGCGCTGCACGTAGGCGCGGGCCAGCGCGAGCATCTGCTGCTCGCCGCCGGACATCGTGCCCGCGAGCTGCGACATTCGCTGCCCCAGCTTGGGAAACGCGGTGGTCGCGCGCTCGACGGCTTCGCGCTCGTGGCCGGGCTTGGCCTGCAGCAGGATGTTGTCCCGCACGGTCATCGTCGGGAAGACGCCACGGCCCTCGGGCACGTGGCAGACGCCGAGCGCCGCGAGTTCGTGCGACGGACGCCGCGTCACATCGGCCCCGTCGAGCAGCAACCGCCCACCAGTCGCCCGCAGGAGACCGGAGGCTACCCGCAAAAGGGTGGTCTTCCCGGCTCCGTTGGGACCGAGCAGAGCGACCACCGAAGCCGGCGGCACGGCCAGCGTTGTCCCATGCAGCACGGCGGTTCCGCCGTATCCGGCGCGCACGTCCTCGAGCAGCAGCACGGCCCCAAGCTACTTCAGTTGAAGTCTGCTTTCAATATTGAACGTTGACTCTAAAAACGTTCGGTGGAACGATCGCGATACGGCCGATCCCGCAGAGACAAGGGCGTCCATGAACCGGTTCGCGCAGCTGGTCTGCATCCACTCCACCTGGCTCTTCGTCGGCCTCGTCGGCGGCGCTTTCGCGGTGGCGGGTTGGATCCCGCCGTTCTCCCCCGACGGCTCGTTCGAAGAGCTGGCCGCGAACTTCCAGAACCAGGACAACGTCCGCATCGCGGCCGCCCTGTTCTTCTTCGGCGGGGCGCTGTTCGTGTATCCCTCCGTCGCCTTCGCCGCGCAGCTGCGGCGCATCGAAGGCGAGCGCTCCGTGCTGGCGCAGGCGCAGATGCTCATCTCCGCGATCGGCTGCCTGTTCATCATGATTCCCGGCGCGCTGTGGCTCGCGATCTCCTACTACGACGGGGTCGACCTGTCGGTGATCGTCACCCTGAACGCCCTCGCGTGGTTCATGCTGCTGGGCGCGGCGTCCTCGGCGATCCTGCAGAACTTCGCGATCGGCCTGTGCGTACTGGGCTCCGACGGCAGCGTCTATCCGCGCTGGGTCGGCTACGTGAACATGATGTGCGGCTCGGGCATCGCGATCGGCGTGCTCATCCCGTTCTTCAAGGACGGGCCGTTCGCCTGGAACGGCGTCCTCGGCTTCTGGGTCGTCGCCACCGACTTCTTCATCTGGGTGTTCGTCATGTACGTCACGACGTTGAAGGCCATCAAGTCCGAACCGCGCGCGCAGACGACCCACGAGGAGCCCGTGCTAGTCGGCGCGCGCTGATGGGCGGCGGGTACGAATACGGCGCGAAGGACGAGGGCAACCACTCCCCGGGCCCGGACCCGTGGTGGCAGGAAAGCGTCTTCGTCCACTGGTACGACGAACGCCAGGGCGTGGGCGGCGTGCACCGCATCGGCCACGAACCGCACGCGAACGGCGGCGAGGCGGCGCTGTGCTGCTTCGTGTTCGACGAACACGGCCGGTACCGGCGCGTGGGCCGCGTGCCACTGCTCGCCCCGGAAACCCCGCGGGGCTTCCGGGCCGCCGGCTCGGCGTGGGACATCGAGAACGACCTGCCGCGCCTGCGCATCAAGGAAGAGGGCCTCGAACTCGATCTGCGGATGGACAACTTCTATCCGCTCACCGACTTCTTCCCCTCCGGCGGCTCGATGGTCGACGACTTCGCCAAGCACCACTACGAGACCTCCGGGCGCATCGTCGGCACGGCGGTCCTCAAGGGCCGCGAGTACGAGATCGACGGCCTGTGCCACCGCGACCACTCCTGGGGCCCGCGGCGCTGGGACATGCTGCTCTCGCACCGCTGGGTCTCCGGCTCCATCGGTCCGGAGTTGTCCTTCGGCTCGATGGCCTGGCACGCCTCCGACGACAGCGTCGTGCAGATCGGCTACGTCGTCCGCGCCGGCGAACTGATCCTCGCCACGAGCGTGGACGTCGTGACGTTCATGGAGGTCGACGCCCTGACCCACCGCGGCGGCGAGGTCACGTGGGAGCTGGCTGACGGAACGTCACTCCACGCCAGGTGCACCGTGGTGAACGGCGTCGTCACCGGCAACCACGGCGTCGTGTGGATCGACTCGCTCTGCGAGGTCCAGCTCGACGACGGCCGCCGCGGCTTCTGCGACTTCGAGATCTCCACCAACCCGAGAGCGGGCAGCCGCCCCGTGGGCCTGGCGCTGCGAGCCGCGCTGACCGACGGCTGGAGCTAGCTCTTCGGCTACTTCACCATTCGCTGCGCGCGGCCAGGTCCACTGCGGCAACGGCCTCGACTCCTTTTGCGAGAGGGAAGCTCGACGGGCCGGCGTGGACCAGGTACGCGTGGTCGAGATGCAGCGTTTCGATGGCGGACCGAAGCGAGGCCGTAAGCCGTGGGGCGGCGGTGCGCTTGATCTCGAACCCCACCCGTTCGGTGCCTCGGACGACGAGCAGGTCGAGTTCCGCACCGGCGTGCGTCGCCCAGAAATAGCGTTGGTCGGGCCTGCTGCCGGTGACCGCGGCGAGTTGCGCGAGCACGAATCCCTCCCACGACGCACCGAGGACGGGGTGGGATTCCACGGCGGCGCGGTCGGGGAGGTCCAGCAATGCGTGCAGGAGGCCACTGTCCGCGAGGTACACCTTCGGGGAGCGCACCTGCCTTTTGCCGACATTTTCGTGCCAGGGCCGAAGTTGCGCGACCACCAACGCGGAGGTGAGCAGATCGAGATAGCGCCGCACGGTGGTGTCCGCCACCCCGAACGACGACGCGAACCGCGACGAATTCCAGACCTGGCCGTGGACGTGCGCGAGCATCCGCCAGAAACGACCCATCACCTCGCTCGAGGTCTGACTCCCGAGCGCCGGCAGGTCTCGCTCGACGAAGGTTCGAACGAAGTCCCGCCGCCAGCGGGCGCTGGTCGATTCCTCCGCGGCGAGAAACGACCGCGGAAACCCGCCCCGGATCCACAGGCGATCGAGGGTCTCCGGCCCGACCTCGTCCGCGGTCAGCGGACCGAGGTCGTGGTAGGAGATGCGACCGGCGAGCGTCTCCGACGACTGGCGCAGCAGTTCGGGCGCTGCGCTGCCGAGCACCAGGTACCGCCGCTCGGGATAGGTATCGATCATCCACCGCAGCACGGGAAACAGGTCCGGGCGCCGCTGAATCTCGTCGAGGACGACCAGCCCGTCGAGACTCTGGAGCGCGAGCTCCGGATCCGCCATGCGCGCGACGTGGCTGGGGACTTCGAAATCGAACCGGTGCACCGGCCCGTCCCACGCCTGCGCGAGCTGCGCTGCCAGCGTGGTCTTGCCGACTTGGCGCGCGCCGAGTATCGCCACGCACGGCGTGGTGTCGAGGAGGCGCCGACAGTCGACGAGATGGCGCAATCGAGGCAACACCCGGCGATTTTACCTTGAAACTTCGGTGATGAGCACCGAGATTTCAAGGTGTTGCTGGCAGCGCGCTCGTTTCCGCCCATCCGTCGTTCCGTGCCCAGTTCCGGGCTATCCCGGAAGCGAGGGGCCTCGCGGAGGTCCAGGCTTTGCGCCATGATCCCGGCAAGCACGCCGGGCTGGCGCGAAGGAGGCCGGGGATGGCCGAACTGGAGCAACTGCGGGCGGCGCACATGGCGCGGGCCCAGGAACTGGCCCCGGAATTCCTGAGCCGGTTGCAATGGGACACGGCGACGCTGGCCGAGCATCGGAAGCGGGCACTGCGCGACCTGATGGCCACGGCGCTGGACCGGTCGCCGTGGCACCGCAAGCGACTCAAGGGCATCGACCTCGACGCGCTGGACCCGGACGACCTGACGGGGCTGCCGGTCATGACCAAGGCCGAGCTCATGGCCGAGTGGGACGAGATCGTCACCGACGACCGCCTGCGCCTGGCCGACGTCGACGCACACCTCGAGCACGGCGACGGGGGGTACCTGTTCGACGAGTACACCGCGCTGGCAACCGGCGGCTCCACCGGCAGGCGCGGCGTGACCGTCTACGACCGCGACGGGTTCGCCACGCTGTGGTTGTCCGGCGTCCGGCGACTGATGATCGACCGGACCTCCCACCCCCAGCCCGGCGCGATGAGCATGGCCTGGGTCATGGCGGCGCATCCGAGCCACGCCTCGGCGGCGATGGCCCGCACATTTCACAACCCCGCCGTCGTCAGCATCCCCTGTCCGGTGACCTGGCCCTTGGAGAAGCAGGTGGCGGTCCTCAACGAGACCGCGCCCACGGTGCTCGCCGGCTTCCCCTCCTCCTTGGCCCTGCTGGCCCACGAGGCAATGGCCGGTCGGCTGCGGATCGCGCCCGCCCGGATAGTGGTGTCCGGCGAACCGTTGTTGCCGGAGCTTAGGGCACTTCTCGAGGCCGTCTGGGCGGTTCCGGTGTGCAACGTATGGGGCGCCACCGAGGTCGCCATCCTTGGCGCGGCCTGTCGATCCGCCCGGATGCATCTGGCGCAGGACCTCGGGATCGTCGAGATCGTCGGCGCCGCCGGTCGGCCCGTGCCGCCGGGGGCAACCGGGGCGAAGATCTACGCGACCAACCTCTTCAACCACGCCCTCCCGACGATCCGTTACGAGATCACCGACGAGATCGCTGTCCAGCCGGACCCCTGCCCGTGCGGGGAAACCACGCCGACGGTCGCCGACGTGCAGGGCCGGCTGGACGACACATTCCGCTATGCGGACCGCATCGTCCACCCGCACGTGTTCCGGTCGGCGTTCAGCCGACGTACCGAGATCCTGGAGTACCAGGTCCGCCAAACCGCTCGCGGCGCGGAGGTCGACCTCTGCCTCGCTTCCGACCTCGAGCTCGCCCGAATTGAGGGAGAGCTCGTCGAGGGGCTGCGGGGACTGGGCGTGCCAGATCCGGAGGTGACGGTACGTCAGGTCGATCGGGTGGGTCGGCTCGAGCACACCGGAAAGCTGAAGCGCTTCGTTCCGCTGGCGGCGTCGTGACTCCCTCCCCCGGCTACCTGCACGCGGAAACCGCGTTCGACGTCGAACGCGAGCGGTTGCGCTTGCTGGAGGGCCGCTACGACGCGGTGACCCGGGCTCGGTTGGCGATGGCCGGCCCACTGGACGGCCGCGCCTGCCTGGAGGTCGGCGCCGGGGCCGGCTCGGTGGCCCTCGTGCTGGCCGACGCGGTCGGTCCGGACGGGCGGGTGGTCGCCCTCGACCTCGATCCGCGATTCCTGTCCGGCCTCGACGTACCGAACCTGACGGTGCGCCGGCACGACATCGTCGCCGACCCGTTGGAGCGGTCGTGCTACGACCTGGTGCACTGCCGCGCGCTGTTGCTGCACCTGACGGATCCGAAGGTTGCGCTTCGTCGGATGGTGGACGCCCTGCGGCCGGGTGGGCTGTTGCTGGTCGAGGACGCCGACTTCTCCTCCATCGGTGCGATCCCCGGCCATGCGGCGTCGGAGGCGTTCGACCGCCTGGTACGAGAGTGGGAACGCCGCGGCACCGCCGGGTGGTCGATCGATCCCTCTCTTGGCCGCAAGCTGCCGGGGCTCTTGGCCGACGTGGGGCTCGTCGAACGCGGGGACGAGGCACTGCGGTTCGTGCGGGCAGGCGGCAGCCCGGAGGCGGAGTTCTACGCACGCTCGTGCGAGGGAGTCCGCGACGGGGCGCTGCCCCGCATTTTCGACCCGGACACCGATTTGACCCGCATCGTCCAGGCGCTGCGGGATCCGGCGTTCTCGTTCGTGGACTCGTTGAACGTGGCCGCGTGGGGGCGCCGTCCGATGCCCGAGTTCTTCGGCTGAGGCGAGGGTCCGGTGACAACGGGGCACTCGCGCGGCGGGGTGGTGGCGTTTCTGTTCACCGACCTGGTCTCCTCGACCGCGTTGGCGGCCAGGCTGGGCGAGGACGCCGCCGAGGAACTGCGGCGGATGCACTTCGCCCTGCTGCGCAAGGCGATCGCGGAGCATGCGGGTGAGGAGGTGAAGAACCTCGGCGACGGGATCATGGCCGTGTTCACCTCTCCGGTGGATGCGGCCGAGGCGGCGGTCGCCGTGCAGACCGCTATCGCCGAGCACAACGTGGAACGGCCGGATCGGCAGCTGGCGGTGCGGGTCGGGCTGCAGGCCGGGGAGCCGGTGCGCGAGGAGGGCGACTACTTCGGCACGCCCGTGGTCGTCGCGGCGCGGCTGTGCGCGGCCGCGCGGGGTGGGCAGATCCTGAGCGGCGACCTGCTCGCCGCGCTGGTCGGCACCCGCGGCGGACTGACCTTCCAAGGGTTGGGACCGCTGGAGCTCAAGGGCCTGCACGACCCGGTTCCCGCGGCGGAGCTGACGTGGGGTTCCCAGCGCGCCGCGGGTCGCCCGGCAACTCGCGCGTCGACGCGCAGGCCGCGAAAGGTTGCTCCCCGAGGCCCGGAGCTGGTCGGGCGGGCCGACGAACTGGCGACGCTGGACGCGGAGTTCGCGCTGGCCGCGGCCAATCAGTTCCGGGGCGTGCTGATCAGCGGAGAGGCGGGAGTGGGCAAGACCCGCCTCGTCACGGAATTTCTGCGGCGCCACTCCGACGACGCCACCGTGCTGCAGGCGCGGGCGCACCCGATGTCCGCCGGCGTCGCCTTCGGCGTGTGGGCCGAGGTGCTCGATCCTCTGCTGCAGGTGCTGTCCGACGACGAAGTCGCGCAGCTGTGCGGCGGCTTTCTCGACGACCTGTCGGGGCTCTTCCACCGGGTCGCCGCGTTGCGCGGGCCGTGGTCGGCCCTCCCGGCCGGACACGAACCGCCGCGCCCACGCCTGTTGGCCGGCCTGGTGCGGATGCTCGACGAGCTGTGCGCGCGCGGACCGGTGGTGATCCTGCTCGACGACGTGCACTGGGCCGACGGCTCGTCGTGGGAGGTGATGCACCAGGTCGCGCGCCGGCTGGACGCCGCGCCGCTGCAGGTGGTGCTGACCGCCCGGCCCGTCGAGCTCGCCGAGCACGACTCCGCCGCGCCGGTGCTGTTCGAGCTGGAACAGGACGGGCTGCTGACTCGGCTTGAGCTGCTGCCGCTCCAGCCGTCGGGGCTGCGGGCGTTGGCCGATCAGATCGTCGGCGCCGAACCAACGCCTGCCTTGATGGACTGGCTCGTGGAACGTTCCCGCGGGAACGCGCTGTTCGCGATCGGGCTGCTGCGGGCTCTGCTGGACGAGCGGGCCGACCTGTCCGCACCCGTGCTGACCCGGCTTCCGGAGGGCTTGGGCGAACGCCTCGCGGTACGGGCCCGAACGATGCCGCCCGAGCAACGCGTCGTGGTGGAGCTGCTGGCGATCGTCGGCCGGCCGGTCGCGTTGGCCGATCTGATCACCTTGACCTCGTCCACCCTGGAGGACACCAGTTCGGTGCTGACCGATCTGGTCGCCACCCGCGGTGTCGTCGAGACCGAGCGCGGCCGGTCGCTCACCTACGAGCTGGCGCACCCGTTGGTACGCGACGCCGCCTACGAACAGATCGGCGGGGCCCGCCGGCGAGTGTTGCACCGACGGGTGGGCCGGATGCTGCGCGAGGCGGGCCGGGTCGCGGAGGCGGCCGGGCACTACGCGCGCTCGGCCGAGCCCGGAGATCCCGAGGCGGTCGGATCGCTGGTCGACGCCCTGCGCGAGGCCGAGGAACGCGAGGCCCCGGCCGAGGCGCTCACCGTGCTCGCGGCGCTCGTCGACCTGCTGCCGCCCACCGACCTGCGCTGGCTCGACGTGCTCGACGCAATGCGGCAGCGAGCCGACTGGATCACCGACCACCGAGCCGACAGCCACGCCGATGTCGTGATCGCCGCCCTGCGGGTGATCGACGGGCAACTCGACGACACCGACGACCCGGCGCGGCGGGCCGTGGTCAAGTTTCGCCTCGGCCACTTCCTCGGCTGGGGCGCGGGCGACATTGCGGGGGGCCAGGCGATGTGCGCCGCGGCGCGGGACCTGTTCAAGGCCGCCGGGGATCCGCATCGGGCGCGGGTCGCCGAATTCGAGCTCGCGTGGAGCCGCGGCCTGGCCGGGGAATTCTCGGAGATGCGCACGGCTGCGCAGCGCTTGGCCAACGACGCGGAATCGGCCGGCGACCGGCGTGCCGCCCTGCTCGGCTGGGCCGCGCTCGCGACGGCCGCAATCGCCGGCACCCGATTCGACGAGGGGGCGGCCGCCAACGAACGCGTGCGCGAACTGGCGGACGGCGCGGGCACGCAGTACCGGTCCACGGTGGCCGAGAATCAGACGGCGATGTTCCTGACCTTCGAAGGCCGCATCGCCGCCGCCCGGCAGGTGCTGGCGGAGACCAAGCTCCAGCGTCCGGCCTACCGCGATACCTCGCACCTGGATACCGAGGCAACCGTCGAGTGGTTCGGCGGAGACTTTCCCGCCGCGCTGGCTGCGGCACGGGAATCGGCTCGGATCTCGCCGGGACCGCGCCGTCGCCGACTGCACGGGATGTTCGCCGGCGCGCTCGCCGCCGTCGAGTCGGCCGATCCGACCGAGGCTCGGCGCCACCTCAATCGGGCGACGACCGTGTTGCAGGGGCGCGATTGGCACTTGTACCTGGCCGCATTCGGCTACGTCGAGGCACGGCTCAACTGGCTGGCCGGAGATTCCACGGCGGCGCTGCGGGAACTGGAAACCGCGGCGCGCGGCCTGCAGGATGCCCCGATGATCGGGCACATGGCCTTGCTCGACCTCGCCGAGCTGGCCTACGGCTGCGTCGAGGCCGGGCCGGCCCACTGGGCGGCGGAGCGCCTGGTCGTGATCGCGGAGTTGGCCAACCGCTTGCCGCTTTCGGCCATCGCCGACGTCGCCGAGGCTTGGGCGGCGCTGGCGGACGGCGACGTCGCAGCGGCCGTCGCAGCGGGACGCCCAGCCGTAGAGCACGCGGACGCCACCGAATGGCGCGCATTGCAGGCCCGCGCTCGGCACGTGCTCGGCCGGGCGCTGTTGGAGACCTCCCCCACCGAGGCCGCCACGGTGTTGCAGGACGCGGCGCAGCGCTACGAGCAGTGCGGCGCTGTGTGGCGGCGCGGAATGGTGTTGGATCTGATGCGCCGTCAGGGCAGTGTCGGCCGCAGGGGCAGCGCAGGGCGCCGGGCGTTGGCCGCCGCGTTGGGCCCGGAGTCGCTGACCCGCCGCGAGCGGGACGTCGCCCGATTGGCCGCCCAAGGGCTGTCGGTGAAGGAGATCGCGGCGCAGTTGTTCGTCGGGGAACGCACCGTGGAGACCCACCTCGGCAACCTCTACGCGAAGCTCGGCGTGGACTCCAAGCTCGACCTAGTGCGCCGAGGCACGGAACTCGGTCTCGCCTGATTCGGCGCCTACTCGATCCGCTCCACACCCGCAAACCGCGCGTGCCGGCGGCTCGGCGCCTACACTCAGGCGTATGAGCCCGGAGCGCGAGGAACTGCTACGTCTGGTCGAGGATCTCCCCGACCGGGACGTCCCCGCCGTCCTCGCGGAAGTCCGTCGACACCTCGACCCGGCACCGGAGCCGTCGGCGGCTTGGCCGCCGGCGTGGTTCGGCTCGATTCGTTCGGGCCGCACGGACACGGCGGCACGGGTGGACGAGCTTCTCGCCGAGGGCTTCGGCAGGTCCTGAGTGGTCGTCGTCGACACGGCGCCGCTCGTTGCTGCGGCCATCGTGGACGACGACCACCACCGCGAATGCGTCGATCTGTTGACCGGGTTGCGGTTGGCTCGCCGCAGACTTCTCCTCTCGCCCCTGGTCGTGGCCGAAGTCGGCTATTTGCTCATGCGCGACGGCGGTCCGGGGGTCGAGGCCGGTTTCCTACGGTCGATCCACAACGGCGACTTCACGCTGGTCGACCTCGTGCCGCGGGACATAGCCCGGATGGTCGAGTTGGTGGAGACCTATGCCGACCTCGGGTTGGGGTCTACCGACGCCTCCGTTGTCGCTATCGCAGAACGCCTAGAGGTGATCGACGTCGCGACGCTCGATCGCAGACACTTTCCGGTCGTCAGGCCTCGTCACGTCGCCGCATTCACGCTCTACCCCTGATCGACCGCGGGCACCGGCGGCGACACTCGGCGAACTGCCCCGCCGCCGGTGGTCGACCGTATCCGAGTCGGCCCGCCGGCCACGTGAACGTCCGCGTTCCGGGTTCGGTTCCGGGGAACTACGGATTCGCGCCCGAGCCTCCCTGCCTAACGTTCCACACCGTCGGCCAAGTTCGCTCCCGTCGAGGAGGCATGCGGTGCCCAGCCGTCGTCGCTCGATCTGCACCGTCGCCGTGCTTGCGTTTCTCCTCGGCGGGTGCGGGACTCGGGTGGACCGGACGGAGATCGTCGCGGGCGCCGGCGGCGGGCCGGTCGAGCTGCCACCCGAGGTCCTGGCCCAACTCCGTGCCGTAGCTCCCCCGGCAGCTGCCCTCGCGGTGCCGTCGACAGGCTCGGCACCGGCCCCGGAACGGGCACGGGCACGGGAGCGCCAATCGAAAGCGGTGGCTCCGGCGATCCCGGTTGCGCGCACGACCACGGCCAAGGCATCGACCACGGCGGCGCCCGCAGCAGCAACTTCGACAAAGCCTGCGGCCGGATGCGCGAAGCCCGGCACACCCGTGGCGGTGGGTCAGATCGGCAACTTCAGCGGGGTGGTCGGACCGATCACCGCCGGGGCGCGCACGGCCCTGGCCGTGTGGGCGCAGGAGGTGAACGCCCGCGGTGGAGTGGCGTGTCGTCCGGTCGTCGTGTACGCGGTCGACGACGGCGGGGACGCGTCGCGGGCCGCGGCGGCCGTCGGGCGGCTGGTGGCCGACAAGGGAATCGTCGCGTTGGTCGGCACCGTCGCGATCCTGTCGTTTGCCGGAATGGTCTCCGGAGTGGAGAAGGCCGAGATCCCCGTCGTCGGCGGCGACCTCGCGGAGTTCGCCTGGAACGAGAACCGTTGGCTGTACCCGCAGGGATCCGCCCTGGCGAACGTCGTCGAGGAGCGCCTGCGCTACGCGCTGACCTTGGGGAACCCGAAGATCGCGACGCTGTACTGCATCGAGGCGGGCGCCTGCACGGAGTACGCCGAACGACTCCCGGCGATCGCGCGCCGGGCCGGAGTGGACCTCGTCTCCAGCACGCCGGTGTCGTTGACCCAGACCGAGTTCGTGGCGCAGTGTCAGAACGCGAAGAACGCCGGTGCCACCGCGCTGCTGATCGCGATGGACGGGTCGGCGATCGGCCGGGTCGCACGATCCTGCGCCGCTCTGGGGTACACCCCGCTGCTGATCTCCAACGGCTTGGTGATCAGCGACGCGCAGGCCGCCGACCCCGCGGTCTGCGGTAACAATCTGCTGACGACCAACTCCAACGCGCCGTGGACGCGCCGCGATACGCCGGGTCAGCGGGAGTTCCTCGACGCGTTCGCGCGATACGCGCCGGGCGTCGCGCCGGCCGGGATGGCCAGTGTCATCTGGGCCGCGGGCAGGCTCTTCGAGGCGGCGATCGCCCGGTTGGGTGCGGCGGCGCGGGACGGACAACTCGACACCGCCGCGGTGCTGCGCGGCCTCGGGCGGATCCGCAACGAAACGCTGGACGGGCTTTCGTCGCCGATCACGTTCTCCGCCGGCCAGGCCGCGGCGCCTCCGGTCCGCTGCGCCTATGTCGAACTGCTGACGGAGGAGGGCTGGACCACGCCGATCGGCAGCGCTCGCCTGTGCGGTGGCCGCAGGACTGGGGCTTGACACCGTTTACGCGATGTGTAACTCTCTTCTTACGCACCGCGTAAACAATCCAACGGGCGGACCCGCAGGGGCCGCCGCACCTCAAGGAGCCTCACATGGCGCGCAGCAGCTCGTTCACCAAGTTCTTCGAGGACGTCGTCGACAGCGGCAAGGACCTCGTCGACGACGTCGTGGACCGCACCAAGGACCTCGAGAAGGACGGCCGCAAGGCCGTTCGCAACGCGATCGACGACGACAAGCCCAAGGGCAAGAAGTCGTCGAAGAAGTACGACGCCGAGCTGGCCGATTTGCACGCCGCCATCGCCGAGCTCACCGCGACCGTGAACGCCCTCGCCGCCGCTGCCCCGGCCACGCCGGCCAAGACCACCGCCACCCCCGCCAAGGTCGTCGCCTGATCGCTGCCACACTGGCAACGATCAGCCGCTCTAGTCCCCAGGAGCCCCACATGGCCCGAAAGAACTCCCTGACCAAGTTCGTCGAGGACGTGGTCGACAGCGCCAAGGACCTCGTCGACGACGTGGTGGACCGCGCCAAGGACGTCGAGAAGGACTCCCGCAAGGCGGTTCGCAAGATCTCCAAGGACAAGAAGTCCAAGAAGAAGAAGTCCAAGAAGCGCGACGCGGAGATCGCCGACCTGCACGCCGCAGTCGCGGAGCTCGCCAGCACCGTCGGCACGCTGGCCGAGGCCCAGAAGGCCAAGATCTGAACAGCAAGTGGACCAGCGACACCCGCGTCCGCCGCGTGCTACGCGGCGGACGCGTGCTGTTCCTGGGCGTTGCCACCGAGGATGGGCCGCACGTCACCCCCATCGTCTTCGACGACACCGACGACCGGTTATGGCTCGTCGCGCCGCGAAAGTCGGCCAAGGTACGGGCCATCCGTGCCAACGACCGCGTTGGCGGTCTGATCCGCGGCAAGGAGCACGATCTCCTGATCGGCGGCCGCGCGACGGTCGTCGACCCACTCGCCGGGCGAGGGCTCTCCCCCGGCATGGTCCTCGAGCTTCCCTTCGCGGCCGTCGGTTATCTGACGCGCAATCAGCGCCACGTCTCCGGCGTCGTGCGCGACTCCGAGGCCCCCGCTGCCCTGCCTGTCTCCCGCGTGCTGATCCGGGTCGACGTCAAGCGCGCAGCCCTGGTGTCGGGCGATCGCGTGCTCGACACCTGGGGTAAGTGGGGCGGGCGCTCCGTGCTGCTGCCGGGCGCCCTGGATCCCGCGCCTCCCTCCCTGCGCGGCCTTCCCGCGCGGCTGCATCCCTATCTGCTTCAGGACACCGAGAACGCCGTGCTCGGCTGGGCCGGACCCAAGGGCCCCGCGGTGCTGCCGGCGCGCTGGCATGCATCGGGCAGCGTCGAGGTCGGCGCCGAGGTTCTGTCGCTGTCCGGGGCGCTGCCCGCCGGGCGCGCCTCGGTCACCGTGGAGACCTCGAAGACGCGCCTGAACAACAAACGTGGAGTGCTGCTGATCGGTCCCGCCCGCGCGCGCGGCGGCGAGGCGACGGCGCAGGTCGTGGTCGCACCGCGCCGCTTGAGTTGGTGGCGCGGCGCCGAGGCCGGAACCATCCGTTCCTGATGTCGTCGCGAAAACTACGCATCGAGTAAGGCAGACTGGGGAGAAGACACCGAGGAGGTGCGGAATGGCCGACGCACAGCGCAGCCGACGCCGCAGCAGCATCGCGGGCCTGCTTTCCGACGTCCTCGACGACACGAAGGACCTGGTCGACGACACCATCGACCGCGCCGGCGATCTGGAGTCGCGCGGGAGGCGCACGGCGCGGCGCGTGGTGGACGATCCGCCCGCCAAAAAGAAGAAGGACAAGGCCGAGAGCACCGGGCGACAGAGCCAGGAGATCGCGGACCTGAACGCGGCGATCGCCGATCTCACCGCGAAGGTGGCCCGCCTCGCCGAGGCCGCCGAGCAGCAGCGCGCGGATCCCACGTGACGGGCGGCGACGTACGCGTCATCAAGCGGTACGCCAACCGGAAGCTCTACGACACCGGGGCCGGGGCGCTGACGTCGCAGCGCAAGCTCGAGGCCCTGGTGAAGCAGGGAATCGAGATCCGTGTGATCGACCACGAGACCGACGCGGACATCACCAGCGAGGTCCTCGTCGGTGTCCTCGGCGCCTCCCTCGCGGAGCGTCCCGCCGAGGACGACATCGCCTTGCTGACCTGGCTGATCCGCACCCCCGGCGACCTCGCCGAAGCCATGCGCGGCGACGAACGCCGCACCGAAGAACTCCGCTCCATGGGCGAACGAGTCCGCCTGCTGTCCGCGACGATCGACTCGCTGCTGCACCAGATGGAGGCGAAATGAGTACGGTGGCGACCTTCCAGCGCGAGGCGCGCATCCGTGCGCCCCTGCACATCGTCTGGCAGGAAGTCGGCTCCCTGAACGCGATTCTGAAGCGCACGCCCAAGTCGTTGACGCACGAGATCGCCGAGAGCGGCCGCTCGGCGGATCTTCAGGGCGACCTGCGTTGGGGCCCGATCCGCCACAAGCTCGCGGCCAAGGTCGGGCTGCTCAAGCTCACCCCGGGCCAGCAGATCAGCTACCGGATCGTCGCGCCCTCGCTCGGCTCGCAGTACGACGCCGAGGTCACCGTCCATCAGGCCGGGACCGGCGAGACGCAGTTGGAGTACCGCGCCGAGCTCGATCTGGGCAGTTGGACCGCCCAGCGGTTGCGCGGCATGATCAACGAGCTGCTCGAGGAACACATCAACGAACTCACCGAGCAGGTGAAGGCGCGCGCGGAGCGGCGCCACCGAGCGGACGAGTCGCTCGGCAACTGACGGCAGGTCAGCTGCGCTTCCTGTGAATCGCGTAGCCGGCGGCCACGGCAACCAGGAAGCGCTGCCACTGCTTCGATCGCGCGTCGATCCGATCCTGCTGGCGCGACCGCTTGTTCATGTCCTCGCCCAGGCGCACCGTCGTGTCGCGGTTTGCGGCGTCGGTGAGGATCGTGCGCAGCTGCGCCGGCCCGTTGAACGCCAGCATGAAGGCCTGGGCCGCCGTGCGCGCCGCGGCTTCCTGGCCGAGTGCCTCGCGCGCCAGTTCCTGGATGATGAGGCGAAACTCGTCCTGGAACACGTCGGTGATGGACAGGCCCGGGGCCAGGTAGCGAATCGAGCCCTCGAGGTTCGCGAATCCCTTGCCCAAAATGGCGATCTGAGGCGAGGTCGCGATGCCGCGCTTGCTGGAGAAGGTGAGCACCTTGGTCAACTGCAGGCCGAAGTTGAATCGCTCGAGCGACTGTCCGGCGATGCCGGGCACGAAGCGGCCCATGTCCGAGAGGAAGCCCGAAACGTCCGCTCGGCGCGTGGCCCGGCCCGCGTCGATCCAGGCGCGCGCGAGCGTGTGCCCGTCGTTCATGGACATGCTGAGCATGATCACGATCATCGACAGGGAGAGGTTGATGTCGACCTTGCCGACCATCCCCCAGTCGATCATGTTCGCCTCGCCGTCTGGGGAGACGAAGATGTTGCCCGGGTGCGGGTCGGCGTGGAACTTTCGGTCGACGAAGAAGGTCCAGAACATGAAGGTGAGCAGATCGCGGCCGATCGCCTCGCACTGCTCCTCGCTGAACTTGCTCTTGTCGATGTCGCGGATCGACGCCCCCGGCGCCATGCTCTGCACCAGCACCCGCTCGCTGGCGAAGCGCACCTTGGGGATGCGCAGCGTCTCGAAATCGGCGACCCGGTCCCGGAAGGCGTTCATGTTGTCGGCTTCGAGGGTGAAGTCGAGCTCGGCTCGCATCGCGGTGAACACGACGTCGAGCATCGCGTCGAGGTCGAACACCTCGTTCATGTCGGGGAATCGCTTGCCGATGCGCCGCACGACCTTGCCGAGCAGCGCCATGTCTTCGAGCATGTCCTTCTTGACGCCGGGGCGCTGGATCTTGACGACCGCCGGCTTGCCGTTCTTCAGGGTCACCTTGTAGACCTGCGCCAGGGACGCGCACCCGATCGGTTCCGGGTCGATGTCGCGGAAGTACCTGCTCCAGTGGCCGCCGAACTCGTCGTCGAGCACCGCCTCGAACTCGTGGAACGGTCCCGGGTTGACCTTCTGGTGCAGGTGCTCGAACTCGGTGATCAGGTACTCCGGGCAGATGTCCGGGCGGGTGGACAGCATCTGTCCGACCTTGATGTAGAGCGGTCCCAGGTCTTCGAAGGCGTGTCGGATGGCGCGGGCGCGCTGGACCTCGCGTTCGTGGCCGGCGTCGAGGCTGCCGCGAGACGTCCGCAGACCGACCGTCCGGCGCACCTCGCCCGCGAAAACCCCGCCCAACACCTTCGTGACGAGTTGGGCGCGCGACCCACTCATTCGTCTCCCCACTCGTCGTCGGACGGTTCGTCCTCGGCCCAGCCGAGCGGCTCGCGCCGGCGACGCTCGCGAGGCGGACCGTCCCAGCCTTCGCTTTCCCAACCGGCGTAGCTCGCTGCGCGCCCGTTCGCGCCGTCGAGCAGGCGCAGCAGGCCGACGACCGCCTCGGTCCTGTTGCCGCCGCCGACCATGCCGGCGAGCCCGCCCAGCGCGCCCAGCCCGCCGAGGTTGCCGCCGGACAGCCCGGGCAGCCCGTCGGTCAGGCCCCCGGCGACCACCTTCTGCAGCACCTCGTACGTGCAGTCGCGGTCCGTCTCTCGCGTGCGAGCCTCGAACAGCCCGCCGGAACGCAGGTACTCGCGCAGTTCTTCGATCGTGATCGGACGGCGCTGGGTGAGGTCGAAAAGCTCGCCGTCCTGACGGCGGATCACCTTCTTGCGGAAGCGGCGGCGCGAACTCACTGGCTCCGTCACACGCTCACCTCCCGTATCGGTGGGCACCAACGGTACCGCCATGCTCAGTCCAGGTCGTGCCAACGTTCGGTAGAAGGGTCCAACAGAGTCCGCAGCAGGCCGGGCGAGGCCCAGGCCAGGGCCTCCAGCACCAGTGCGTCCAGGTAGCCGACCTGCTCGCTGCTCAGGTCCTCGATGCGCAGCCGGGGGCTGTTGCCAGACGTGTCGATGGACAGCCGGACTCGGGCGAACTCGTTCTCGACGACGCCCAACGGCTCGTCGGGCATCAGATGAGGAACGAGAGCGTGTACAGCGGCTGGTCTCGATCGACCAGGGTGATCTTCTTCCAGGACATGCGCACCTCGCCGTCGACTCTGCGCAGCCGATACTCGAAGCGTCCGACCCAGTAGGTCGTGCCGCGCTCCCGCGATTCCACCACCAGGCCCGTGGCGCCCACAACGGTGTCGCCCTCGTGCTCGCCGATCAGCTCGACGTTGCTGATCAGCCGGCACACGCTGGAGGTCGGATCCTGCGCGTGGCGCTCCCCCGTCTTGAGCTGCTTGATACGGGTGCCGATGCGGTGACGGTTGTCGAACAGGACCGAGACCTGCGTGGTGGGATCGGTGTCCGAACTGCCGCCGCCCGGAACCCAGTAGATGGCGTCGTCGGTCCAGAGCGACTCCCACGCGTCGTAGGAGTGGTTGTCGGCGAGGCGGGCCTCGCGGTAGAGGAACTGCTCGGCCTCTTCCAGGCTGATCATGGGCGCTCCATGACATCGAGGTAGTGCCGCCAGATGGCGCGCAGGGTGGTCTCGTCGGTGTTGTTGCTGACCGTCCGGCCGTTGGAGTCGACGTACTCGCGCTTGAGGCCGCGGGAGAGCAGCACCCACTCCGGGGTCCGGATCGCGACGCCGCGCTGCGTGCGCTCGTAGAGCTCGGAGTCGTCGGCGAGCAGGAAGCCCGCGGGGCCGACGGAGCCGATCGTCTGCTGCAGCAGCCGACGGTTCAGGTCCGCGCCGTCCTTGAACTGAACACACGTCACGTGCTGCACCGTCAGATCTACTGCGAGGGGCTGGATCACGAAGATCTGGATCTCGGCGACGAACAGGTTGGGAAAGATCATGACGTGCGGCGTGCCGTCGATCATGACCTCGCGCGCCTTCTCGGCGCCGTGCGCGTTCTGCATGGCCTGCACGTAGCCGGGGACCTTCTCGGCGGTGGTGCCGAACCAGCCCATGGGCTCGTCGATCTGGCGGAACGCGGGGCGCAGGTCGTTTTCGGTGTGCCCGCCGCCGAGGTCGCGGCACACGGCGATGGAGTTGTCGCTGTAGAGCGAGCCGATGCCGCTGGAGGCGACCTGGAAGATCGAGGCGTGGACGAACTGCGGGTGGTAGCCGTCGGTTTCGTTCTCCAGCAGCATCTTCCAGTTGGCCTTGACCTTGTGCTTGAGCCAGCCCGCGCTCAGCGAGATCTCGCCGCCGGGCGCGTTGGCGACGAGGCGGTCCAGGCAGTCCTTGGCGTTGCCGAGGTGCTCGAGCAGCGTCGGCCCGTCGGCGGCGAAGGTGCCGAACACGAAGCCCCGGTAGGAGGCGGTACGCAGCCTGCCGAGCGAGATCTCGGACTTGTCCAGGACGCCGGCGTAGCCCTTCTTGTACGGGAAGCCGACGAGCCCGCCGTCGTTGGAGTACGTCCAGCCGTGGTAGCTGCAGCGGAAGGCAGAGGCGTTGCCCTTCGGAGCCGCGCAGACCAGGTTGCCGCGGTGCGCGCAGCGGTTCTGCATCAGGTGCACCGTGCCGTCGCGCCCGCGGGTCATGATGACCGACTGCGGGCCGATGAACTTGACGACGTAGTCGTCCGGCTCCGGGATCTCGCTTTCGTGCCCGACGTAGACCCAGGTGTTGTAGTAGATCTTCGCCATCTCCTCGGCGAAGATCTCCTGGTCGGTGTACATCGACCCGTGGACCTTGTCCGGGTGGACGAGCTCGCGGTAGCGCGATTCGACGGTGGTCACCCGATCTCCTTCCCGACAACGGAAACGAACGAGACGCACGAGCCCGGGCGTCCACCCAGGTTGTGGGTGAGGCCGAGTTTCGGGTTGGCGAGTTGGCGCTCGCCCGCCTCGCCGCGGAACTGCAGCCAGCACTCGAAGAGCATCCGCAGGCCGCTGGCGCCGACGGGGTGGCCGAACGACTTCAGCCCACCGTCGGGGTTGACCGCGAGGCGGCCGTCGAGGTCGAAGGCGCCGTCGAGGACCTGCTTCCAGGCCTCGCCGCGCGGGGAGAACCCGAGGTCCTCCATGAGCACGATCTCCGTCGGGGTGAAGCAGTCGTGGACCTCGGCGAGGTCGAGGTCGCCGGGCGCGACGCCCGCCTGCGCGAAGGCGTCGGCGGCGCTGGCCACAACCTCCGGGAAACTCGTGTAGTCGTAGCCGGGGTCGCTCGGCCCGCTGCCGGGGCCGGCCACCAGGGAGAGGCCCTTCACGTACATCGGGTTGTCCGTGTACCGGTGGGCGTCCTCGACCCGGACGATCACCGCCGCCGCGGAGCCGTCGGAGACCCCGGAGCAGTCCAGGACGCCGAGGCGCCCGGCGACCAGCGGCGAGGCCGCGATCTTCTCCTTGGGGATCTCCTTGCGGAACTGGGCGCGCGAGTTCTTGGCGCCGTTCACGTGGTTCTTCCACGCGACGTGCGTCATCGCCTCGCGGAACGCACCGGGGTCGACGCCGTACTTCGCGCAGTAGGCCGGATCCAGCAGGGAGAACGCCGCGGGCGCGGTCAGGGTCAGTTCCGACGCGGTGCCGTCCGAGGCCACCGGCGGGCGGACCAGGCCGGAGAACCCGCTGTCCTTGAGCTTCTCGACGCCGACGGCGACTGCGACGTCGTAGGCACCGGCCGCGACGGCGTAGCAGGCGTTGCGGAAGGCCTCCGAGCCCGTGGCGCAGAAGTTCTCCACGCGGGTGACGGGCTTGTTCTCCAACGCCAACGGGCGGGAGAGCGTCATCCCGGACATGCCCGAGGTCATGGTGCCGAGCCAGTAGGCGTCGACGTCCGCCTGGGCCAGACCGGCGCTGGAGAGCGCGTCCCCGACGGCCTCGATCAGCATGTCGTCGCTGGACCGGTCCCAGTGCTCGCCGAACGAGGTGCAGCCCATGCCGACGACCGCGACCCGGTCGGCGATTCCCCTACTCGCCATCGATGCGCGCCTTCCAGAAGTAGTTGTGCACGCCACCCGAGGTGTAGAGCCGGCGGAACACCGGGCGGACCCGGCGGCCGATCACCACGTCGTTCGGCGACGCGTCGGCGATCTCGAGCAGGGTGCGTCCGCCGCCGTCGAAGTCGACGACGGCGTCGATCATCGGCGGGGACGGGGAGAACGCGAGCCGGTCGACCGTGAAGGTCGCGACCGTGCCGACAGTGTCCGCCATGCGCACCGGCGCCATCTGACCCACCGTCCGACACGACGCGCAGACGCCGGCGGGCGGCAGGTGGACGAAGGCGCACTTCTCGCAGCAGCTTCCGACGAAGCCAAACTTCCACGCGGCGGACCGCGCCGCGGGCGGGCCTGCGGGCCTCTCCGGTTCGGGCCGGCGGGGCATCTCGCGGTCCAGCAGGCCGCGCCAGTTCAGGTAGACGCCGTAGGGCACGTCGCGGCCGGCTGCGAGCTGTTCGCGGACCGGCGGGCTCGTGCGGGCCGCGGCGATGCGGTCGGTCACCCGCCACACGGTCGCATCCGCTCCGTCGGCGGCACACACGGTGAGAACGATCTGCCCCGGCTCTGCACGGTCCAAGGCGTCGGCCAGGCGCAGGCCGAGATCCGCGGCGCCGGCGTTCCCCAGCGGGAGCGCGTCGACGGCGCCGTAACGGCCGGAGGTGGCGGCGGCGGTGCGGGTGTGGGCGGAGGAGACGATCACGATGTCGGCACCGCCGACGCCGGCGGCGGTGAGCGCCTCGGCAACGGCCTGGGCGATCAGCGGCTCGTAGCACTCCTGCCCGAAACGCTCCTCCCACTGACGCGACGTCAGTTCGCTGGGAAGCCGCCAGCGGTCGAGGAATTCGCCCGTCGCGGAGCCGTGACCGAGCGGCACCAGAGCGGCGTCTTCGCCGAAGAGGAAGGCCGCGGCGCCGTCGGCACCGTCGCGTTCGTCGGCGGAGCCGGGCAAGCCGACCCGCACGTCGGAGAGCACCGCGAGACCACCCGGTGTCCCGGCGGCGGCTCGCAGCGCCGCAACGGCGCTGCGCGGGGACCCGGCGACGTCGGCGGCGAAGGCGCTCGCGTCCAGGCCGAGGGCCGCGTGCAGGCCGGTGGCGTTGGTCTTCTCGGCGTAGGCGGGCGAGCTCGTCGCGAACCACAGGGAACGGGTCTGCGCACGCGGCAGGTTCCGTGCGGCCTCGAAGCCCATCGTGGTGCTGTCCTCGTCGTAGGACGCGACCACGCGCGATCCCCTGCCACGGCCGCCCAGGGCGGCGGCGGCCTCGGCGAGCTCGACCCGACGGGTCGGCAGGTACGCCCCGTAGGCCACGATCCCGAAGCTCATGCCGCTCCCTCACTGCTCGGACAGTGTGTCCAGACAAGATGTTAGCAGCAATGTACGGCGCCAGGTCCAGCCCGAAAAGCGTGCCATTGTTTTGCTCGCAAGCTCGCGAAAGCACCGGAGCGGCACCTGGATTCCCAGGCGCCGCCTACGAGGGCGAAGCAAAGACGGCCCACCCCGGTCCTGCGCCGATAGTGCACTCCAGGCACGCAAATCGGCCTCGAGGCGTACCCGAACTGCACTATCGGGAGTGTTGGCGTACGGGGGTGGCGGCTACTTCTTGCGCTTCTCCAGGTCCGCGAGCATGGTCTGCGCGGCGAGCTTGCCCGGCAGCGAACAGACTCCGCCGGTGGGGTGCGTGCCCGCGCCGGACAGGTACAGCCCCGGCACGGGGGTGCGGTAGGAACCGAACCCGGGTGCCGGGCGCATCGGTCCGAAGCGGGTGATCAGCGGGTCGACGTGGTAGACGTTCCCGGCCGGTGCGTTGAACCGCTTCTCGAGGTCCGGGCCGCAGAGCACGGC
>JBQTKD010000077.1:0-39187 GCA_052386455.1 Sporichthyaceae bacterium | reverse complement strand
TCAACGGCCTCATCGAACTGCACCGGCGCATCGCCCGCGGCTTCCGCAACCGCGACAACTACCGACTACGCATGCTGCTCATCGGCGGCGGACTGACCAGCCCCCACCTCAAGTAGGAAGAGCCAGTAAAGGGCGGGGAGCACTCATAGATAGATTTACAATAACTGTGTGTTGCATCGACCAGCCGACCTGTTCGACCGAACAGCCGAGTGGAACGCTCTGACGAACTTCGTCGGGCACCCGTGCCGGTCGCGCTCGACGAGTTCCCCTACCTGACCGGCGCGGTACTGGAACTGCCGTCGATCGGCTGGCGGAGGAGATGGGACCCGCCGACCCGGCGCTGTACCTCTCGGTGCTGGCGGCGATCGCCGCCGGCGCTACCCGTCGAGGACAGATCGCCTCCGTCCTCGGGCGCAAGGAGACGGCGCTGGCGCACCCGCTGCGGACGTTGGAGGACACCCGCCTCGTCGTCCGGGTGCCCAATCCGCTGCACGCGCGACGGTCCACGTACCGCATCGCCGAACCGATGATCCGTACCCATCAGGTCCTGATCGCGCCGCACGAGGCTCGGCTGGCCCGCCGCCTGGGGGCGACGGTCTGGGACGAGGCAACCGCGACGGTGGAGTCCCGCATTCTCGGTCCACACCTGGAGGGCCTGGCTCGCGAATGGTGTCTCGTGCACGCCGCCGCAGCCACTCTCGGCGGCGAGCGCGCCCAGGTTGTGGGGGCGGCCGACGTGCCGTGCCGCGAGCATCGCGGCCACGAGGTGGACGTGGTGGTCCGAGCCGGGGACCGCATCCTGGTTCTCGGCGAGGCGAAGTGGCGCTCCCTCGTGCCTGCCGACGTCGAGCGACTGCGACACGTCCGCGACGTCACGCCGGGCGCCGCCGGCGCCCGGCTGCTCCTGTTCACCGCAGGCCGCGCTCCATCGCCCGTAGCCATCGGCAACGACGTGGAGATCGTCGACCTCGAACGGCTCTACGCCGGCGAGTAGCGCCTAGTGGCGGCGGGCGAGGCGATCGCCGGCGGACAGGTACAGGCGTACGGCGACCACGCGGCGGTGCATGTCGCTCTCGTCGCCGAGTTCGAGCTTGGCGAAGATCCGTCCGATGTGCTTCTCCACCGACTTCTCCTCGATGAACAGGCTGCGCGCCACCGACGCGTTCGTCTTGCCCAGCGCCATCTCGGAGAGCACTTCGATCTCCCGCGCCGTGAGCGCGTGCAGCGGGTCGGCGCCGGGGGCGGCGTCCTTCACGAACGCCTCGACGACGGCCGGCTCCACGAAGGAGCCGCCGCCGGCAACCACGCGGACCACGTTCGCCAGGTCCTCGGGGGAGGCGACCCGTTCCTTGAGCATGTACGCCCGTCCCGCGCTGCCCCCGGCGAGCAACGCGGCCGCGTAGGCGGGTTCGGCGTACTGCGAGAGCACCACGACGCCCGCCTCCGGCCGGCGGTCGCGCACCGCCTGCGCCGCGCGGATGCCCTCGTCGGTCTTGGTCGGCGGCATCCGGATGTCGGTGACGAGCACGTCGAACTCGTGCGCCTCGATCGCCGCCAGGAGCTCGTCGCCGTCCTGGCACACCGCGACGACCTCGATGTCCTCGCATGCGGCGAGGGACTGGCGGACGCCTTCGCGCATCAGCATCTCGTCGTCGGCGACCACCACGCGCACGATCACGAGGTGCGACAGTACCCGCCCGGAGTGGATCAATGGGGTGCTGGCACCCCAACGGGAGACCGGGTAGCAACCCGGGGCGAACCCGGGAAAACGCGAAGGATCGGACCTGTTGAAAGCACCGCCGCGGCCCGCACGGGGGCCGCGGCACATTTTCCGAAGGTGGGATCACATGTCCAGCAGTCTGTTCTCCCTGCCCACGGTAGGCGGTGGCTACGGTTCCCGGCGTTGCCGCTTCATTCGCAGCCGGTGGCGGCGTCGCCGTTGCTACCGCCGCATGTGGCGGCGCCGGAGCTGGTACGACGACGACTCCGACCACGGCTACGGCGGCGGTTGGCGTCGTGGCGGCGGCTGGGACGACTGACCCACCTCGCACGGAACGCTTGGGCTGTGCCGGAACCCGCACGGGGGCTTTCGGCACAGCTCTTGCTTTGTCGCCTCCGGTTTACGATCTACCAACCCGAGCCCCGGCTCTTGGAGTTCCCATGCGTGCTCGATCGACGCTCGCCGCGACCCTCGCGGGGGTGGCCCTGCTCGCCGGGCCCGTGCCTGCCCCGGCGGTCGCGAGCAGCGACGCGGCCGCTGCCTCGGTGACCTCGAGGCCGAACGGCCCCGCGGTGTCGGCAACCAACGACTTTCGGCGTGGCTACCGGGCCGGGTACGCGGCCGGGTCCGCCGACGGACGCTCCTGTTCCAGGGGCTCCGGCAGCAGCGGCGACGGCGCGTACGGGCGCGGGTACGCCGCCGGCTACAACGCCGGATACAGCCGCGGATCCCGCTCCTGCTGACAGGCTCGGCCCGAAAATGGACAACGGGTGGAGCGCGCGGCTGCCGATCCGGGCGCTCCACCCGTTGTCGCGGACTCGTCCGCCGCATGTGCCGGTGACAGCGGTCGAGCCGTGGCCGCGAACCCCCACCAGGTCTGCAGCCACCGTCCGTGACGTTCGAGGCGCGGCTGGACTGCCGTGCTCACGGCTGTAGGTACCCGGTGGGACGACGGATTACACCTGCCGTCCAGAAGTATTTTCGGGGCTAGAACTCTGTCTCGGCGACGTCCATCAGCGTGTTGTCGACGGCGGCCGCGATGACCCGCTGCGCGTGCAGCGTGGGCAGGACCTGGGCGGCGAAGAAGCGTGCCGCCGCCACCTTGCCGCGGTAGAACGCCGCGTCGCGGGCCGCGGGCGAGCCCTCGAGCGCGCGCAGCGCCACCTCGGCCTGGCGCAGCAGCAGCCACCCGACGACCAGGTCGCCGGTGCACATGAGCAGCCGCGTGGCGTTCTGGCCGACCTTGTACATCTCGTCGACCTGGCCCATGGCCTCGGTCAGCGAGCCGATCATCGTGCCGACGATCGCCTGCACGTCCGCCAGCGCGTGCCCGAGCAGCGCGCGCTCGGCGCCCAGCGAACCGGTCGGGTCCGCGGCCGCGAACTTCTCGATCTCCTCGGCGAGCGCGGTCAGGGCCTGGCCCTGGTCCCGGACGATCTTGCGGAAGAAGAAGTCCAGCGCCTGGATCGCGGTGGTGCCCTCGTAGAGGGTGTCGATCTTGGCGTCGCGGATGTACTGCTCGAGCGGGTACTCCTGCAGGTAGCCGGAACCGCCGAAGATCTGCAGCGCGTCGCCGAGCAGGGCGTAGGAGCGCTCCGAGCCGCAGCCCTTGACCAGCGGCAGCAGCAGGTCGTTGAGCCGCTCGGCGTCCGCGGACGGGGTGCGCCCGGCCAGGTGGTCGCCGTGGATGCCGTCCTGGATGCTGGCCGTGTAGAGCACGAGTGCGCGCATGCCCTCGGCGTAGGCCTTCTGCATCATCAGCGACCGGCGCACCTCGGGGTGGGCCATGATCGTGACGCGCGGCGCGGTCTTGTCCGCGGCGCGGGTGAGGTCCGCGCCCTGGACGCGCTCCTTTGCGTAGGCCAGCGCGTTCAGGTACCCCGTCGAAAGCGTCGCGATGGCCTTGGTGCCGACCATCATGCGGGCGTTCTCGATGATCTGGAACATCTGCGCGATGCCGTCGTGCACGTCGCCCAGCAGGGTGCCGACCGCGGGGATCGAGTCCCCGAACGTCAGCTCGCACGTGGTGGAGGCCTTCAGGCCCATCTTGTGCTCGACGTTGGTGACGAAGGCGCCGTTGCGCTCGCCGAGTTCGCCGGTGGCCGGGTCCACGTGGAACTTCGGCACGATGAACAGGGACAGGCCCTTGGTGCCCGGGCCCGCCCCTTCGGGGCGCGCCAGCACGAAGTGCACGATGTTGTCGGCCATGTCGTGCTCGGCCGAGGTGATGAAGCGCTTGACGCCGGTGATGTGCCAGGTGCCGTCGGGCTGCTGCACGGCCTTCGACCGGCCGGCGCCGACGTCCGAGCCGGCGTCCGGCTCGGTGAGGCACATGGTGGCGCCCCACCGCCTGTCCACGATCCACTGCGCGAGCTGCTGCTGCGCGGGGGTGCCGTTGCGGTAGAGCATCGCAGCGAAGCCGGGGCCGGCGGCGAACATGTGCACGGCCGGGTTCGAGCCGAGCACCATTTCCTGCAGCGCCCAGCGCAGCGAAGACGGGGCGGCGGTCCCGCCGATCTCGACGGGCACGTCCAGGCGCCACATCTCGGAGTTCATGTACGCGTTCTGGGCCTTCTTGAACGACTCGGGCATGGTCACCGAGTGGTTCTTGGCGTCGAACACCGGGGGATTGCGGTCGGAATCGACCATCGCGTCGGCGAGGTCGGTCTCGGCCAGGCGCTCCATCTCGTCGAGCAGCGCGCGGGCGGAATCGACGTCCACCTCGGCGTACGGACCGGTTCCTAGGATTTCGTCGCGGCGGAGGAACTCGAACAGGTTGAATTCGATGTCGCGCCGGTTGCTCCTGTAGTGCCCCATGGCCAACCCCTCGTGGCTTAGACCGTGCGCCGGGAAGCGCGATCTACTATGAGTAACCTAACATACTCACCGGTAACTTGCGGGGCTCGAACGTAACGATCTCCCACGATCGCGGAGGCAGCGAGCATGGTCGAACTGGTTCACACCCGCCTCGGCGCGGGCCCGAAGCTGCTGCTGGTGCACGGCATCGGCAGCCGCAAGGAGGCCTGGGATCCGGTGCTCGTCGAGCTCGCCGCGCACCGCGAGGTCATCGCCGTCGATCTGCCCGGTTTCGGCGCGAGCCCGCTGCCGGAGCACCAGCTGCTGACGCCCCGCGGGCTGGCCGACTCCCTCGTCGAGTTCTGCCGATCCATCGGCTGGGAGAAGCCCCACCTTGCGGGCAATTCGCTCGGCGGATGGATCGCGCTGGAGATGGCCCGCTCCGGCGCGGCCGCCTCGGTCACCGCCATCTCGCCCGCCGGGCTGTGGCGGGGGAGCGTGCCGTTCTACGCCCGCCGCCAGGTCGCGAACTTCCGTACGCTGCCGCCCTTGCTGGGCCCCACGCTCGGCCCGATCTCGCGCATCCCACCGCTGCGCATGGCGCTCACCGCGAACCTGCTTGGCCGCCCCTGGCGCACGCCGCGCGCGGTGATGCTCGCGGACATCGCGGCCCTCGTCGCATCGCCCGCCTTCGAGCGCGCGATGGCCTCGACCGAGGGCCAACGGTTCGGAGGCGGCGCGGGCATCGACGTGCCCGTCACCGTCGCGTTCGGCAGCCGGGACGTCATCCTCGCCCGCGGCTGTCGGGTGCGCGACGAGCTCCCAGCCCACACGCGCTGGCTCAGCCCGCGCGGCTGGGGCCACATGCCGATGTGGGACGACCCGGCCGGCGTGGCCCGCACGATCCTCGCCGGCTCAGACGTCCCGGTGCCCGCGCAGGCCCGCCCGAGCCAGGCCTGACGGCGCGTCAGTCCTGCCGATAACCGCTCGGGCTCCTCACGCGTCCCTCGGTCGTCGCGCTCGCTCAGCGGGGGGAGACGTCCAGGACGGTGTTGAACGTCCAGAGCTCGGCGCTCATGGCCGCCATGCCGCCGCCGCCCTGGCCATGCCCGTGGCCCTGTGCCGGTGCACCGCCCTCGGCGGCGGCGGCGCGCTCGCGCTCCTGGGCGTGGGCGATGCGGCCGGGGCCGTCGCGCCAGGTCTCGAAGTCTTCCTTCGTCGCCCACTTGCTGAGCACGAAGTACTTGTCGGTCCCGGACTCGGGGCGCATGAGCTGGAAGCCCTCGAAGCCGGGGGACTCTTCGATGGTTCCGGCGCGGTTGGCGAAGCGCTCCTCGAGCACCGGGCCCATGCCCTCGCCGACGGACAGCACGTTGATCGCGATGTAAGACATAAGGGCACCCTAAGACGACACCCCCATCTTCTGCACCGTGCCGCGCCCTACGTACGCGGTTGTAGGGCGCGACACGGTGCAGAGGATGCGCGTCCGAGGGCGTCCTTGACGCGGCGCGCGGCCTCGTCGGGGGGTTCGTGCTCCCAGATCCGCACGACGGTCCAGCCGGCGTCGGCGAGCCTGGCGTCGGTGTCGCGGTCGCGCGCGGAGTTGCCTTCAAGCTTCTCGCGCCACCAGTCCCCGTTGGCCTTCGGCCACGTGCCGTGGACCGGGCAGCTGTGCCAGAAGCAGCCGTCGACGAACACCGCGACCTTGGCCTTCGTGAAGACGACGTCGGCCTTGCGGCGGATGCCGGGGACCGGGCGGTAGTCGACGCGGTAGCGCAGGCCCGCTGCGTGCAGGAGCCTGCGCAGCTTCAGTTCGGCGGGAGTGTCCCGCGTCGGGGTGTTCTGGAAGCGCCGCGAGACCGACTCGCTCGAGGGGACCGGGCCGCGTGGTTCAGACATTCGCGGTGCGCCGACCGCGCTGGGGGATCACCCGCTCGAGGATTCCGAAGTGCCGTTCGGCCTCGCTAGCGGTGAGAGACAGGAGGGCGGGCGAGCCGAGATCGACGGCGGCGCCGGCTTCCGGCCGCACGCCGTCCGCGGCCAGCAGGGCGCCGGCTACCGCGCGCCCCAGTGCCGGCGGCACCGAGTTGCCGATCTGGCGGAAGCCGTGCCACTTGGTGACGTGGAAACGGAACCAGTCCGGGTAGCCGTGCAGGCGGGCGGCCTCGCGGACCGTGATGCAGCGGGGCTTGGAGGGGTGCACCGGGCGGGGCGAGGTGTACGCGCCGCGGTCGCTGGCCGTGCCGGCACGCAGCGTGTTGCAGATGCCGTCGGGGTGCAGGCGTAGAAAGCGGCTTACCGGCTCGATCTCCCCGGGTGCGGTCGAGGCGAACCGGCGAGCGCTGAGCGGGGTGTGCACCGTGCGGGTGCTGGAGGTCAGCCAGTCCTCGACGATCGGCCGTGGGCGCGAGTGGTCCGACGGGTCGCGCTCGAGCCCGCGTAGCGCGGCGGCGTACGCCGACGGCGTCCCGTGCTTGGCCGCCACAGTGTCGGCGGTGAGGAGCTCTGCGTAGTGCTCGGCCTCGGGGAGGTCGCCGATCGCCTCCCACACGCTTGGAACCAGCGGCAGGACGCCCTGCGTCGGGACGCCCTTCGTGCTGCGCAGCCGGTGCGTCGGCGCCGGGTAGGCCGGGAGCGGAACGTCGTCGCGAGCGCCGATCAGGAACAGGCGGCGCCGGCTCTGCGGCGTCCCGAACTCGGCGGCCTGCAGCACCCGGTAGGGCAGGAGCACTCGATACCCGCCGCCGGCGAAGACCTCGACGACCTCGTCGAGCAGTTGACGATGCGCCCCGACGGTGAGGCCGGCGACGTTCTCCAGCACGAAGTACCGCGGCTGCAGTTCGAGCACGATGCGTGCGAACTGCTCGAGGAGTGCGTTGCGGGGATCGTCGAGCGCGCGCTTGCCGATCATCGAGAAGCCCTGGCACGGGGCGCCGCCGACGACGGCGTGCAGCTCCCGGTCCCCGAGTGCCGAGCGCTCTCGCACCATCGCCCCGGTCACCGTGTGCGCGTTGCGGCAGAGCGTCGCGCCGTAGGGGAAGTTGAACTCGTGGACCGCGGCGTGAATGGGGTCGAGTTCGACGGCTGCAGTCACGTCGTACCCGGCCTGCTCGAAGCCGAGGCTCAAGCCCCCGGCGCCGGCGAAGAGGTCGACGACCGTAGGACGCTCGTTGGGCACGGCCCAACGTAACAAGCGCGAGGGACGTCCCCGCCGCAACGCGGCCGAGACGTCCCTCGGGGTGGTTCAGTCGCCTTCGTTGCTGTACGCGCTGATGGTGGGCGGGCCGGCGAGCGCCGGGCCGATCGCGTCCATCAGGCCGGTTTCGACGCGCCAGCCGAGGTACTTCTGCTGAGCCTCGCGGGAGTCCCACACCTCGATCAGGAAGATCTTGGTTGGGTCGTCGAGATCGCGGTGCGTGGTGACGCTCTGGCAGCCCTCGTACGCGCGAGTGTCGGGAAGGACCGAGACGAGGGTCTTGTAGAAGTCCTCCGCCGCTTCGGCCTTGGTCGGGAAGAGCAGGGTGACGGTGACCGACATGGGTTCCTCTTCCTAGATGTCGCTGGTGGTAAAGTACCGGATGGACGGCGGGGCGGCGAGGTAGCTGCCGATGGTCGCCATGGAGCCGTTCTCGGTGCGCCAGCCGAGGTAGGCCTCGTAGTCCCCGCGGGAGTCCCACTCCTCGTAGGCGAGGAACGCCGCCGGGTCCTCGGTGTTCCGGTGCACGACGACGCTCTGGAAGCCGGGACGCTGCCGGGTGTCGACGAGGATCTCGCCGAGGTACTTCTCGAACTCGTCCGCCTTGTCCGGCGCGATGGTGAGTTCGAGGACGACGGTCACTGCCATAGGGACTCCTCCGAGAACGTGGTGCGGTCGTCCTCGACCCTATTTGCGGGATGGCGATGAGTTCCATGGGCCCGTTTCGTCAAAGCATCGAGACCGAACTGTGTGGTGCGCACAAGCCCGGTCGGGCGTACGTTGGCGAGGACGTCGAGGCAAGGGAGCACCACGCAGATGACCGAAGTTCTGGATCGCGTCGCGCCCGACTTGGCTGCCGAGTTCGCCGAACACCGCGTCTCCTTGACCGGGTACTGCTACCGGATGCTCGCCTCGAGTTCGGAGGCCGAGGACGCCGTCCAGGAGACGATGCTCCGGGCGTGGAAGGCCCAGGACGGCTACGAGGGCCGGGCCGCGGTCAGGTCGTGGCTGTACAAGATCGCCACGAACGTCTGCTTCGACATGCTGGGCTCGCGGCAGCGCCGGGCCCGGCCGATGGACCTCGGGCCCTGTTCCTACGCCGCCGCGCCCCTGGCGCCGCCGATTACCGAGTCCATCTGGGTGGAGCCGGCCGCGGACAATCGCGTGCTGCCCAGTTCCGGCGACCCGGCCGACGTAGCCCTGGCCCGTGAGTCCGTGCGGCTCGCGTTCGTTGCCGCGCTGCAGTTGCTCCCGCCCCGCCAGCGCGCGGTGCTGGTGCTGCGCGAGGTGTTGCGCTGGTCCGCGGCCGAGGTCGCCGAACTCCTCGGAACCTCGGTGGCGTCGGTGAACTCCGCGCTGCAGCGGGCCCGCGCCACGATGGACGCGCGCACCGGCGATCCGGGGGAGAACCTCGAGCCGACGAACTCCGAGCAGCGCGCGCTCCTCGAGCAGTACGTCAGCGCCTTCGTCGCCTACGACATCAAGACCCTCGTCGGGCTCCTCCATCACGACGCCACGATGAACATGCCGCCCCTCCCGCTGTGGCTGCGCGGTGCCGACGAGATCGGCAAGTGGATGCTCGGCAAGGGCCACGAGTGCCGGGGCTCGAAGGCACTGCCGATCAGCGTCAACGGCATGCCGGGCTACGCCCAGTGGCGCCAAGCCGCCGACGGCAGCTATTTCCCGTGGGCGATCAACGTTCTGGAGATTCGCGACGGCGCCGTCGCCGGCCTCACCGCGTTCCTCGACGTGGCGACGCTCTGGCCGATGTTCGAGCTGCCGCAGACGCCTCCGGACTAGCCGTGCTAGGGCTGACGGCCCAGCCACTCTCGGAGCATGTCGAGGGTGTCGGCGTGCGCGGCCACCGTGCGAGCCGTGATTGCCGCGGATTCCCCGACTCCGGCCAGTTCTGCTTTGACTTCGTCGAGGCCGACGGTCACGGCGCTCAACAGCTCGGCGTGCGCATCGAGCCGGGAGTCGACCCGGTCGAACCGCGTTGTGTGGTGCCGGGTGACCACCTCAACACGCGCAAGGGCGAGAGCGATGGTGTCCACGGTGGCGTCGTGGACCGCCTGGGCAGCCTCTAGCGCCTCGACGCGAGCGGCGAGTTCGTCCAACGTGGGCACGGCGGGCTCCATGCAGTCAGTGTGCGGGGCGGTGGGCTGGCTGTCCAGACACATTCGACTCTATGCTCGAACGTATGCTCGAACAAGCGTCGATTCTCCATGCGGATCTCGATGCGTTCTTCGCCTCCGTCGAGCAGCGGGACGATCCGCGGCTGAGGGGGCGGCCCGTGATCGTGGGCGGCGGCATCGTGTTGGCCGCGAGCTACGAGGCGAAGCGGTGCGGGGTGCGGACCGCGATGGGCGGGAACGTCGCGCGGCGGCTGTGTCCGGACGTCGTGTTCGTACCGCCGCGGTTCGAGGCGTACACCGCCGCGAGCCGCGCGGTGTTCGAGGTCTTCCACGACACGACGCCGATGGTCGAGTCCATGTCCATCGACGAGGCGTTTCTCGACGTCTCCGGCCTGCGCCGGCTCGTCGGTCCGCCCGCGCAGATCGGCGCCACGCTGCGCAAGCGCGTAATGGCGGAGGTGGGGCTGCCGATCACCGTCGGGATCGCGCGCACCAAGTTCCTCGCCAAGGTCGCCAGCCGGGTGGCGAAGCCGGACGGACTGCTGCTCGTTCCGCCCGAAAGCGAGCTGGAATTCCTGCACCCGCTCCCCGTGTCGATGCTCTGGGGCGTCGGCCCGAAGACCTGCGCCGAGCTGGCCGAACGGGACATCCACACCGTCGCGGACGCGACGAAGCTGACCCACGAGGACCTCGCCGCGATGGTCGGCAAGGCCGCTGGCCGCCAGCTGTTCTGCCTCGCTCGCAACCTCGACCCACGCCCCGTTCGAGTCGGCGTGCGGCGCCGGTCGATCGGCTCGCAGTCCGCCACCGGGCTGCGCACTCTCGCCCCCGTTGAGGTCGACGGCACGCTCGTCGCGATCGTGGACCGGGTGACCCGACGGATGCGCGAGGCAGACCGCATCGGCCGCACGGTGATCCTGCGGCTGCGCTTCGGCGACTACACCCGAGCGACCCGCTCGCACACGCTCCCCGAGGCGACGTCCCGTACCGAAGTGCTGCTCGCGGTCGCCCGCTCGCTGCTTGCCGGCGCCGGTCCGACGATCCGCGAACGCCGCGGGCTGACGATGATCGGCCTCTCGGTCTCGGGCCTCGACGACTCCGACGCCGTACAACTCGCACTGCCGCTGATCGGCGCGACCGACCCCGTCGCCCTGGACCTCACGCGCGACGCGGTGCTGCGCAAGTTCGGAACGGACGCGCTGACCCGCGCGGCGCTTCTGGGCCGGCACACCGGATTCGAGATGCCGAAGCTCCCCGATTGATGGACCGAAGCTGTCGTAGCCCCGTGGCAGCAGCGTCCGCCTCACGGCGTATCGACTCGACGACGGCGCCTACCGGCAATGGGGATCGTTCGTTGGCGCGATGGAGATCGCGGAACCGTTTCCCGCAGTCCTCGATCTGAACCGGCTGGCAAACTGACGCTGCGTCAGCCGTGGCCGAACTCGCCGTGTTCGCCGAGGCGGAAACGCACCGGGAGGGTGGTCGCGTCGCCTCGCGAGTCTCGGGCTGCCACGACGACCCTTAGCCCGGTACGCGCGGCGATGGCCTCGACGATTCGGCGCCGCAGATCGTCGTAGTGCGAGTCGTCTAGCGCCGAGGTCACCTCGAGCTCCAGCACCCCGGTGCGGCTGTTCATCCTCCCTCTCGCGTCCAGGTGCTCGGCCACGCTCCCAGCGGCTTCCTCCGCGAGCCGGACGCGGGTTTGCTCGCCTGCTTGGTCGTAGCCACGCTCGGCAAGAATCTCCAGCGCGGACCCGCCCTGGTCGAACGGGCGGGAGCTCACCTCGGCCAGCAGGGCCGCGGCCTCCGGCGGCACCGGCCCACGGAAAACGATCCACTCCCCGCTGCCGTCGAGGTAGTCCTCGGGCCGGTTCGCGGAGTGACCGTCGCCGGCGGCGGTGAACTCACCGGGATGCTGCGTTCGGATCGTCTCGAACGCCTCGCGCAGCCGGCGCGCGTGGGCGTACTCGGACCGCATCTCGCCGAAGTCGCGGCCACTCGCCCCGCCGTACGCCCAGGCGTAATAGATGTCGTCGGAGGTGAGGCGGCAGTCGTGGACCGCCTTGATCACAAGGCTGATCTCGAACGTCCGCCACGCAGACCATTCGCCGGCGCGGTCCGTCGATTCGTCACGGGTGCGCCACGCGAACTCCGAAGGGACGGCTGTGGGAGCGTCGGGATCTCGGCGAACCTTCGGATCGTCCGGCATCCGCAGATCGACCGGAACGGTCCAGACGGCCCGGCGGGCGCCGGCGACGTTCGCGGGTGCGACGGTCCCGGTGGCGGCCAGTTCGACGGAGGCCTTGGCCCAGAACTCTGGGTCGACCTTGTCCGGCCGACCGGAGTAGACCTCGAACCGAACTCGCTTCTCGCGCTTCGCCGGCACGCTCAGTGTCGGGCGTGGTGTGAAGTACAAGGGGGTCGCCGCAGCCTCGCAGTGGGCGAGAACGTCGGGCGGACCGTCCTGCAGGGCGTACGCCGGGCCCCATCGCACCGAGACGGCACCCGGGCCCGACCCGGTCGCGACGCCGGCAACGACCAGGAGCGCGCTCGCCACGGCAATCGCCACGACCACCGGAACCCGAAGACTGCGCACGCGCACAGGATGCGTCCTGCCCAGCCATCGATACGTGCGATTCCCAAAGCTCGCTGGATCGGCTCGCACGCGGCGTCAGTCGTGCCCGTCGCCGGGGGCGAGAAGGCCGCTCTCGTAGGCGAGGGCGGTCAATGCGGCGCGGTCGCGGCAGTCCAGCTTGTGCAGGACGTTGCGAACGTGGGTCTTCGCGGTGGCCGGGCTGATCACCAGATCCTGGGCGATCTCGAGATTGCTGCGACCGCGGGCGACGAGGACCAGCACCTCGCGTTCGCGCTCGGTGATGTCGCCGACGAGGTCCGGACGCGGAGTGGGCGAGCGGCGAGCAGTGAACTCGCGGATCAGGCGCAGGGTTGCGCTGGGAGCCAGCATTGCCTGCCCGGCGGCGACGACCTCGATGGCGTGCAGCAGATCGCGCGGCCGAGTGTCCTTCAGCAGGAACCCGCTCGCCCCGGCCCGCAGCGCGTCGTGGACGTACTCGTCGAGGTCGAACGTGGTGAGCATCAGCACGCGGGTGGCGGCCAGCTGCGGGTCCGCACAGATCTCCGCGGTCGCGGCCACGCCGTCGAGCACCGGCATCCGCACGTCCATCAGCACGACGCTCGGCTGCAGTTGCTTCGCCATGTCCACGCCCTCGCGGCCATTGGAGGCCTCGCCGGCGAGGTGCATGTTCTCCTGCGCGTCGATCAACGCCGCGAAGCCCTGGCGGACGGCCGGTTGGTCGTCGACGATCAGAACGCTGATCACTGGGCGGCACCTGTGCGGTAGGGGAGCTTGGCCGAGACGAGGAAACTGTAGGCGGACTGACGGGTCGTCAGAGTTCCCCCGACGGCCTCGGCGCGTTCGGTCATTCCCACGATTCCGACCCTCGACGAGACGCCGTTGAACGTCATGGCGCCGGAACTGTCGGTCGGCGCCGGCCGCGAGCCGTTCGCCTGGCCCTGGCTCGCGTTGGCCACCGTGAGCTGCAGGTGTTCGCGCTCGAAGGCGACCCGCACGTAGACGTTCGCGGCGGTGCTGTGCCGGGCGGCGTTGGTCAGGGACTCCTGCACGATCCGGTACACCGCGTGCGAGACCGCCTCCGACAGGCGTTTCGGGCGTTCGCCGGCGACGTCGAAGTGCGCCCGCAGGCCGGCGCCGTTGGCGAGGTCGACGAGATCCTTCACGTCGTCGATCCCCGGGGTCGGCGCCTTCGACGCGCCCGCCTCGGACGAGCGCAGCACCCCGAGGATGGCGCGCAGTTCGTCGATTCCGTCCCGGCTCGCCTCCTCGATGACGGCGAGCGCGTGGCGGGCCTGCTCGGGCCGGGTGTCGAGGAGATGGACCGCCACCGAGGCCTGCACGTTGATCGTCGTCAACGTGTGCGCGACGACGTCGTGCAGGTCGCGCGCGATGCGCAACCGATCCTCCTGCAGGCGCTGCTGCGTCTCCTGCTCGCGCGTCGTGTTCAGCAGTGCTCGACGCTCCCCGAGCAGGGAACGGTACTTGCTCTGCGTGCGCAGGGCCTCCACCGCGAGGATCGACCCGAGCATCATCGCGACGTGCTGTGCCGTGGCGAGCGAGTCGGGGTCGGCGAAGCGGGCGGCGACGATCACTCCGATGCAGCCGAGACCGCCGAGGATTCGGCGAAGGTGCGACGCGGACAACCCCAGGGAGAACAGCGCCCCGGCCGTGAGAAGCAGGGCGTAGGGACCGAGAACGTCGTCGAACGCGAGGACCGGCAGCGTCAATGCGGCAGTGAGGCCGACGGTTTCCCAGGGCCGTGCGCGCCGCAGCGCCAGCGTCAGGCACGCGGCGCCCGAAAGGACCAGTCCGAGCGCCGTCGGCGAGGAGTCCCGGTGGTAGAGGCCCGCGCCGAACACGACCACCACGCCCGTCAGGGGCACGACGGTCTCGAGCAGGGCTGCGCCACGAACTTTCACGGTGCGCGCGAGCCTATGCGGGGTGCGGAAGCGCCGGGATACCTCGCCGGAGGTAATGGGTTACTTCGCCTGGCCGATGCGCCGAGCCTCGGGACCGCGCCACGATGGCCTGACTCACATTGGCCTCGGGTGTACGCAGGAGTACTCTCGATTTACTGCACTGTGCACTAGTTGCGTCTTTGGCGAACCGTCCCCCCGTCGAAGTAACGCCCTGTCGGCTGTCCCCAGCGAGCCGGCCGTCGGGCGATTTAAGGAAGAAGGACCCGTGGTGACCTCCACGAACCCCCACGCCGAGCCGCTGTCCATTGAGGAAGTCGGCCGCGTCATCGGCCGCATCCGCGAGGCGGTCGAAGCCATCGTCGTCGGCAAGCCCGACGCAGTGCGGCTCTCCCTGATCACCCTGCTGGCCGAGGGCCACCTGCTGATCGAGGACATCCCCGGCGTCGGCAAGACGCTCCTGTCGAAGACCCTCGCGAAGAGCATCGACTGCTCCGTGCGCCGTGTGCAGTTCACCCCGGACCTGCTGCCGTCGGACATCACCGGCGTCTCGATCTGGAACATGGACCGCCGCGAGTTCGAGTTCCAGCCCGGCGCCGTCTTCGCCAACGTCGTCATCGGCGACGAGATCAACCGCGCCTCGCCGAAGACCCAGTCGGCGCTGCTGGAGGCCATGGAGGAATCGCAGGTCACGGTCGACGGCACCACGCACGTGCTGCCCGGTCCGTTCATCGTCGTCGCCACCCAGAACCCGGTGGAGATGGAGGGCACCTACGCGCTGCCCGAGGCCCAGCGCGACCGCTTCATGGTCCGCCTCTCGCTCGGCTACCCGGACCCCTCCACCGAGATCGCCATGGTCCGCGGCCACGGCCAGACCTCGCCGTTGGACGCCATGCAGGCCGTCACCGACGCCCCGACCGTCATGCGCGTCATCGAGACCATCCGGGACTTCCACGTCTCCGACGAGGTCGTGCAGTACGTCGTGGACATCGTCACCGCCACCCGCAACCACCCGGACCTGCAGCTCGGGGCCTCCCCGCGCGCCACCCTGCAGATCATCCGTGCCGGCCGCGCCGCCGCCGCGCTCGCGGGCCGCAACTACGTTCTACCCGACGACATCCAGGAGCTCGCGGAGCCGGTGCTCGCGCACCGCCTCATGCTCACCTCGGAGTCGCAGGTTGCGCACCGCGGAGCGGCTGCGGTCCTCGCCGACATCCTCCGCAAGGTGCCGCTGCCGGAGATGCGGTGACGGTGTCTGGGCGGCTCCGGCTCTCGCCGCCGGCGGCCAGGGCTGCGATCGAGCGCTGGTTCGCCCAGCTGACCTGGCGGGGCCGCCTGTGCGTGGCCCTCGGTGCCGTCTCCATCGTGATCGGTTTCGCGCTGGGCCAGCTGATCTTCGTCCGCGTCGCCGTCCTGTTCCTCTTCCTGCCGCTGGTGTGCCTGCTGCTGGTGCGGCGCACTCGGCACGAGCTGCGTGCCACGCGCCGCATCGTTCCCCCGCGCATCGCGGTGGGGGAGGACGCGACCGTGCACATCGCGGTCGAGAACAACTCGCTGCGGGGCGCCGGCCTGCTGCTGGCCGGAGACAGCCTGCCGATCGGCCTGTCCGGGCAGAGCCGCTTCGTGATCCGCAGCCTCGCGGCCGCCGCAGTGAGCGAGGCTCAGTACACCGTGCACGGCGTCGTGCGCGGGCATCACGACGTGGGTCCGCTGAGCCTGCGCCTGGCCGACTCGTTTGGCATGTGCGCGGTGGACCGTTCGATGACCGGCAGCGAGAAAATCGTCGTCGTTCCCGCCGTCCACGCCCTGCCGGACCTGCGCCGCTGGCCGGACTCCAGCGCATCCGCGGACACCCGAAGCAACGCCCTGCCGCAGGCCAGCTCCGACGACCTCAGCGTGCGCGAGTACCGCCGCGGGGACTCGCTGCGCCGCGTGAACTGGCGGGTCACCGCTCGCCGCGGTGAACTGATGGTCCGTCAGGAAGAGCACCCGCCGCAGACGCGCGCGGCGATCCTGCTCGACACCCGCGCCGGCGCGCACCGCGGCGAGGGCCCGGACGCCTCGCTGGAGTGGGCCATCACGGCCGTCGCGTCGGTCGCGGTGCACCTCTTCGACCGCCGCTTCTCCCTTCGGCTGTGCAACGAGAACGGCGCCGGCCTCGGCGGCCTGTTCCCCGAACTGCTCGCGCCCGGCCCCGCCGCCGAGGGCATGCTGCTCGACGGTCTGGCCAAGGTCACCACCTCGAACACCAAACGCCTGACCGAACCGGGCAAGCTCCCCGGACTCGGTTCCGACGCCGTCCTCATCGCTGTCGTCGGCGAGATGTCCCAGGCCGACGTCGAAGACCTCGCCGCGCGCCGCCGCTCCGGCACCATGGGCATCGCCGTCGTGCTGGACGTTCCCGGCTGGGACGGCAAGGCCAAGGGCCGCAAGGCCGGCGTTGCCGAGGAACGCGCCGCCGTCCTGCGGCAGCGTCGCTGGAACGTGGTCGTCGTTCGCCAGGGCGACGACGTCGCCGACGCCTGGGGCAGGGCCACGGCCGGCTCCCGCGCGGCGTCCCATGCAGACGCCGAGGAGCAGCACCCGCGAGGTGCGGCATGACACTTCTCGACACCCGACTGCCGGTCGCGGAAGGGCACGCAGCCGAGCCGCGCGTCCACCCGGACCTGCGCCGCCTCCTGCTCGCGGCGTTCGCGACCGGCCTGAGCGTCACCGCGCTCGTCGCCGTCGTGGAGCTCGGCGCCTGGCTGCCCAAGGCGCTGGCGGTTGCCGGGCTGATGTTCGTCCTCGGTGCGGCCGGCCGCGCCCTGCGCCTTCCGCGCCCCGTCGTCGCCGGGCTGCAGGCCGTCGTCGGCCTGTGCGTCGTCGTCGCGATGCAGGCCTCGACCGACGCCACCTGGAACTTCGTCCCCGGCCCCGGAGCACTGGAGGACCTCTTCGGGACGCAGTGGAACGACGGCATCGGCGAGCTCACGCGGCTGATCCCGCCCGACAAGCCGTCGGTGGGCATCACCACGGTGCTGGTGGTCTCCGCCGTGGTCACGGCGATCGTCGTCGACGCGTGCGCCGCGAGCTACCGCCGCCCCGACCTCGCCGGGCTCGTGCTCGTCGTCGTCTACGCGGTACCCGCGGCCACTCTCCCGAACGGCTGGCGCGGCAGCTGGTTCGTGCTGCCGGCCATCGCCTTCCTGCTGCTCGCCATCAACGGCAACTCCGACCGCATTCGCACCTGGGGCGACGAGACCATCGTCGACACCGGCGGAGGCGCGCGGCGCTCGGTCAAGATCGGCGCCACGATCATCGTTCTCTCGCTGACTCTTCCCCCGGCGACGACCGCCGTCACCGGCAGCCTGTTCAACAACTCCGGAATCGGCCTGCACGTCCAGGAACCGATCAAGCCCCTGGACCCGCTGACCGTCATGCGGAAGCTGCTCGTCCGCGTCGGCGACGTCCAGATGTTCGGGCTGACCACCGACTCGGCGTGGCCGTCCGAGCAGTACCTGCACGCGGTCACGCTGCAGGAGTTCAACGGCAGGCAGTGGGTCACCGGCAACCCGTCGGTCAAGCGGTTCGACGGCGCCATCCCGGACACCGTCGGCAGCGGCCCCACCGTCACGACCGTTCCGTTCGAGGCAGAGGTCACGAGCCTGCCCGACACGCAGCAGGACTACGTGCCGATGCCGCGCCCCGCCCAGCGCATCGAGATCAAGGGCGACTGGCGGCTGACTCCGACGACGAGCGACATCCTGAGCGCCGACGGCGTCGACCAGATCGGCGACCGTTCCTGGAAGGTCACCGGCTTCGACCGCGACCCCGACGCGAACGCCATCAAGGGCAAGGTGCCGACCGACAACCCGCTCCTCGCCCCGTATCTGCAGCTGCCCACGCTCTCGCCGATCCTGCTCGCGGACGCCCGTCGGATCACGAAGGGCTCCAAGGACGCCGTCGAGATCGGCCGCAGGCTGCAGGACTACTTCGCCAACCCGAAGAACACCTTCTACGACCAGGAGGTCACCGGCTCGGGTCAGGACGCCATCCTGGCGTACCTGAACACCAAGCACGGCTACGCCGAGCAGACCGCCTCCACGATGGCGGTCATGGCCCGCCTCCTCGGCGTTCCGTCTCGCCTTGCGGTCGGCTTCACGGCAGGCAGCGCGGGCCCCGGCGGCACGTGGAAGATCTCCGCGCACGACTCGCACGCCTGGCCCGAGCTGTTCCTGCCCGAGGTGGGCTGGACGCGCTTCGAGCCGACTCCGGCGCGGGCGCCCGGCAACCCGAAGCCGCTGCACTGGCTCCTTCCGCCGCCGAAGGAGAAGCCGCCGGCCCCGAACGAGAAGCCGCAGGAGCAGCCACCGCCCCCTCCGCAGGCGCTGCCGCCGCAGGTGGAGCCGCTCCCGAACGAGGCCCCGCCCCCGCCGCCGCCCGGGGAGCCGAACACGGCCCTGCGGGTCATGCTCGGGAGCCTGTTCCTGCTGCTGCTCCTGTGTGCGCCGCGAATCCTCCGCACCGCCATCACGCGGCGGCGCTGGGTCCGCGTGCGCCCCAAGGGCACCGACGGCGCCGTGATCACCCGCATCGCGTGGCTGGAACTGCGCGACGCCGCCGTGGACCTCGGCTACGCCTGGCCGGCCACCCGCACGCCGCGGCAGGCCGGCCGCGAGCTGACGGAGAAGGGCCACCTGACGCCCGAGACCGTCGCGGTGCTCGACGACCTGCTGCACAACGTCGAGCAGGTGCGCTACGCGCCGCCCGCGTCGATGCGGGTGGACGCCTTCGCGATGCGCTCGGCCGTGGTCAAGGTGCGGTGGGAACTGGCCGCCGCCGCTCCACCTCCGGACCGAGTCCGCGCCTGGGTGCTGCCCCGCAGTCTCGTTCCGTTCGTCCGTGACGCCGCCAAGGCGGTCGCGACGTGGGTGACGAAGCGTCAGAAGCCTGCCGGCAAGCGTCGTGCCGGTGTCTCGGGAAGAAGGCTGGTCCGGTGAGCGAACGCGACGAGCGAGGAACGAGTGAGGAGCCTGAGCTCGTGAGACACAGGTGAGCGTCAATTTCGACCTGTGGAAGCAGGTCCTGGTCATCGGTCTGGCCGAGGCCGGGCTGTACATGCTGCTGCCGGTGGCGCTGGTGCTGTCCTACCGCGTCAGCCGAACCATAGCGTTCGTCCACGGCGGTATCGCCGCCTCGGCCGCGCTGCTGTACTGGTGGGTCGTCTTCGACAACCCCGCCGTCCCCGGCTACCGGCCGGAACTGCCGCCGTTCGTTGGGCTCCTGGTCGTCGTCGGGATCGGCGCCAGCCTGGGCCTGGCGTACGGGATAGCGATGACGACGCCGAAGATCGCGGCGCTGCCGAAGATGACGCTGACCGTGGCGTCGCTCGGCGCGATGATGATCGCGATCGGAATTTTCTCCACCACCCTCGACGTGCCCGGCGAGTCGATTCCGCCGAGCCCGTTCGGGAACGGCGGCGCGGCCACCCTGTTCGGCGTGGTGCTGACGAAGCTCCGGTGGGTCACCCTGCTCATCGCCGTCGTCCTCTGCGTGGCGCTGGCGCTGTACCTGGCGACGTCGCGAACGGGCAGGCACCTCAAGGCGATCTCCGACGACCTCGAGGCCGCCGCCTGGAGCGGCGTCCCGGTGGCGAAGGTGGGCGCGGGCGTCCACACGATCGCCGGTGCGATCGCCGCGCTGGCCGGAGCACTGATCGCCGCCCAGTCTGGGCCCGACCCGGTCAACCTCATCATCTTCCTGCTGCGCGGTCTCACCGTCGCCATCGTCGGCGGGCTGATGAGCCTGCCGCTGGCGCTGGCCGCCGCGGTGGTCCTGGGCATCGTGCAGAGCGCCCTGGTCGTCGGCATCGTCGGCACCAGCGACGGCGCCTCGTACTCGATCGGCAAGCAGGAACTCATCCTGTCCGTGATCCTGCTCGCGATGATCCTCGCCGTCGCGAAGGCCAGACCGAAGCAGTTCTACATGCTCGAAAGGCAGAGCCTGTGAACGACGCTGCCCCCATCCTGGAGATGAAGAACCTGTCCGTCGGGTACGGGCAGTACGTCGTGCTCAGCGGCATCGAACTGACCCTGCACGCCGGGGAGATCGTGTCGCTGGTCGGCCTCAACGGCACCGGCAAGTCGACCCTGTTGAAGTCGACGATCGGGACCCTGCCGATCATCTCCGGCGACCTGGTGCTCACCGGACACAACGTGACCGCGTGGCCCGCGTACCGGCGCATCCAGGCCGGGATCGCCTTCAGCCCCGAAGGTCGCCGGGTGTTTCCGAACCTGAGCGTGGAGGACACCCTGCTCGTCGGGGCCTCGTCGCGGCCGAAGTCGGCGGAGCGGGCCGGCCTGAAGCAGGTCCTCGAACTGTTCCCCGAACTGTCCGGGCGGCTCGCGCAGCGGTCCGGCACGCTGTCCGGCGGCGAGCAGCAGATGCTCGCGATCGGTCGGGCGCTGATGTCCGCGCCGCGCCTGCTGCTGGTGGAGGAGCCGTCCCAGGGCCTCGCGCCGGTCATCGTCGACCGCGTCTACGAGGCGCTCGCCGGCATCGCGGCCAGTGGCGTCGCGATTCTGATCGCGGAGCAGTTTCAGCAGGTCCGCGAAGAGGCGAGCGACCGAATCCTCGTCATCGACAACGGGCGAGTGATCGTGCACCAGTCCTCGGGGAGATCATCGTGAGCGAGCTTGCGAGCGAACAATCGAGCAGAGCGAGCACGCTGATATCCACCCGTACCCGGCCGCTACGGGCCACGTGCTCGCAGTTCGGTTCGCTGGCCGTCGCGCTGTTCGCGCTCGTCTGGGTCTTCGCCGCGCCCGACTACTGGATCTTCACCGCGTCGGCCGCGATCCCGCTCGCCGTGGCAGGTCTCGGGCTGCTGGTTCTGCAGGGGTGGGCACGCGAACTGTCCCTGGCCAGCGCCGCCCTCTTCGGCGTTGGGCTGTACTGGTTCGGTTTCCTCAACCGGCAGGACAACCTGGGCAAGGGCATCCCGTGGGTGCCGGCGCTCATCCTGGCCGTCGGAGTCGTCACCGCACTGATGGTCATCGTCGCCGCCGCCAGCGTCCGCCTGCCCGGCATCTATCTCGTGGTCATCACCCTCGGCGTGCAGATCACCATCGAGAAGGCCTTCTTCACCCAGGGCCGGTACACCGGCGGCATCTCCGGCGGCACCGAACTCGGGCAGTCGATCACGAACCCGCGCCCGTACTTCTTCGGGATGAATCTGCGGCCGGACACCACCATGTACTACTTCCTGCTCGGTTGGCTCGCGGTCGTGATCCTGCTGCTCGTGCGGCTGCGCCACAGCCCGGCCGGGCGGGCGTTCATGCTCGTGGGTGCGGACCGGCAGGCCGCGGCCGCCGTCGGTATCGACCCGCTGCGCTATCGCATGGCCGCGTTCGGAGTGTCCGGCGCGCTGGCCGGCCTCGGCGGCGTCCTGGCCTGCTGGCTGTACGTCAACCCGCCCGTGTTCACGCAGTACTTCGCGCCGACGTCCCTGTTGATGCTCGCGATTCCGGTATTGGCCGGGCGCGACTCGATCGCCTGGGTGCTGGCCGTCGCGGCGATGTTCCACGTGCTGCCGGTGGCCGTCGAAAGCTTCCGGATCAACGCGTTCCTGCTCGCCGGCGTCGGCCTCATCGGCGGCGCGCTGGTGGGCCCGCGCGGCCTGGGCGGCGCCTGGCTCGACCTGCGCGAACGCTTCTTCGGCGACAGCGACCGGGCACACCTGGCCAAGACCAAGGCCGCGGACCGGGCCACCGCGAAGGACGTCAAGGTCACCGTCGAGCAGTGGCTGGGCGAGGCCCGCTCCACGGATCGGCCGGCGCTCGAGGTGCACGACGTCCGCGTCCAGATCGACGGCCTGACCGTGCTGGACGGGGTGTCGTTCGACGTTCCGGCGGGCGGGTTCGTCGGCCTGATCGGGCCGAACGGCGCGGGCAAGAGCACCACGTTCGACGTCGTGAGCGGCGTGCGCCCGCCGGACTCCGGCAGCATCCACCTCTTCGGGACCGACGTCACCGGCCAGGCGGCGTGGCGCCGCGCGGCCAACGGCATGTCGCGGGTGTTCCAGTCCACCCGCGTGATCGACGACCTGTCCATCGCCGACAACCTGATGCTCGGCGCGCACCACCGCATCAACGTCAACCCCGCGCTGTACCTCGCCGGGGTGCGCAGCGCCTGGGACAGGGCGGCCGGGGCCGAGGACGCGGCACGCGCCGTTGCCCGCCTGCTGAACATCGAGCAGTTCTGGTATCAGCGCGCGGGCACGCTGTCCTTCTCGGGGAAGCGCCGGATCGAGATCGGCCGGGCGCTGCTGACGACTCCGCGGCTGTTGCTGCTCGACGAGCCCGCGGCCGGCCTGGACCCGTACTCGCAGGCGGCGATGTTCGACCTGCTGCGCAACCTGCACGCCGACCTCGGCCTGACCGTCGTGCTCATCGAGCACAACGTCACCGCCGTACTGGAGGCCTGCGACTACGTCCACGTGCTCGCCGCGGGCAAGGTCCTCGCCTCCGGCACGCCGTCGGAGATCACCGCCAACGAGCGGGTGCGCGCGGACTACCTGGGCAACCGCCTGAAGTTCACCGCCGCGGGCTCTCCCGTCTCCTAGCCGATGGCGAAGCTGACCGGCACGTCGTACACGGTGCTCGCGCTGCTCGCGAGGCGGCCGTACTCGGCGTACGAGCTGACCATGGAGATGAAGTCGGCGTTGTCCCAGTGCATGCCCCGATCCGCCACCCTGCTGTACCGGGAGCCGAAGAACCTGGTCGCGCTCGGCTACGCCGCAGTGGACGTACAGATGAAGGGCCGTCAGAAGAAGGCCGTCTACTCGATCACCGAAGCCGGCCGCCAGGCGCTGGCCGGCTGGTTCAAACAGCCCGCCGCGCCGCCCATTTTCGAGTCCGAGGCCATCGTCCGCCTGACCTTCGGCCACCTCGCCGAACGCGAAGACCTCATCGCCGGCCTGATCGAACTCGAGTCGCAGATCGCCGTCCTGGCGAACCAGAACATCGACGCGATGGCGGGCTGGTTCGAGCGCTTCCCCCCGCCGGCCGAGCACGTCGCGGATCTCGCCGTGATCGGCAGGCTCTATCGCGACTTCTACGCCCTGCTGAGCGAGTGGTCCCAGTGGGCGCGCGAGCAGATCGCCGCCCGTCCCGAGAAGTGGACGGACGCCGACGCCGAGGCGCTGTGGGAGACGATGCGTCAGATTCTCGAGGAAGCTCGGGGAGTGCCGGCACCACGCTGAACGCGCGCCGCAGCCGATCTGTACCGACGCGTTCACGAACCGACGGCGGGCCGGCTAGCCTTCACATAGGGGCCCTGCGGGCCGAAGCCCGTGACACAGGACGATGCGGATCCGGGCGTCAGCGAATCGAGCGCTCGCGTCCGAACGGCTCCGTCGTCCGGGGTGGCCGGGCCGCCGGGGAGCAGCCGCCAGGGACCGCCGGGGCGGGTGCGGGCCAGGACGTAGAGGCGGGGGCCGCGCTCGGTCCGGGCCGCCAGCACACGGCAGTTGCCGCGCGCGCCGTCGAGTTCGCCGATCTGGACGGCGTGCAGCGGTGGCCGCGGGGACTCCACGACACGGAAGCGCAGGACGGTCCCGGTGGCCATCGAGGTCAGGCGAAGCGCTCCCGGCTCCTGGTGGATCCGGAACGGTTCGCGTGCGGCCTCGTGCAGCGCCGAGTCCAGGCGTCCGCCGATCCCGGTGCAGCGCCGGCTCGCCGACCACTCGCTGCGCAGGACGAGGCGGTCCGCGGACTGCACGGCCTGACCGAGCATCAGATTGCAGGTCCGCAGGGTGAATCGCCCCTCCGAGACGCGCAAGGTCAGTTCGCCGGAGTGCGGCGCTCGGGTCGTGCGGGCATGCTGGGTAACTGCGACCAACCGCCAGGAGGTGTCCTCCAGGGGTTCGATCGACGGTGCCGTGGGGGCGGGGCGAGACTCCGCGACAAAGGAGCCCGCAGATTCGCTCGGCCCCGCGCCCGCCACCACGGCTACCGCAGCTCCGACCACCGAGGCGCCCAGCGCGGCGAGGCGGAACCCGCGCATCGACATTCCGGCTCCCCTCTGGTGCGAAACGGCGGTCAGATGGTGCACGTGTCGTCCGATATGCCCGCATTGGTTCCACGAAGTTCGAGATTCTTCGACAATGTCCAGCGAGATAACCCGGGTGGGGTATTGCGGCCGACCGCACGCCCAACAAGGGGGCGCGGTTTTTGTCGTATTCCCCTACCCCGTAGGGGAATCCGGCCCGCAACACGGCTTTGTTACGGTTTGTCGCACCCTTGAACGGGGGTTTGTTCGGTGCGCGGAATACCCCCTAGTTTGACGCGGTCAGTGGTGTCGAGTTTCGCCCGAATCGACCAGTGAGAGGGATTGCGTGGCAGAGGAATCGGATATCCAGGCGCTGCAAACGGCAGCGTCGATCGAGAACCTGGCGGTGGCGGTCTACACCAAGGCGGGGACGCTGCCGTTCATCAAGAACGGCAACAAGGTGGTTGCGGCGTTCGTCGCGAAGACGGCCGAGCAGCACGCCGAGCAGGCGAAGCTGTTCAACGCCGCAGCCGTCGAGGCGGGCGGGAAGAAGCAGACGAAGACCCACCCCGCCTACCAGAAGCTCGTCGATGCGGCGCTGCCGAAGATCAAGGGCCCGGCGGACGTGGTGGCGTTGGCGCTGCAGTTGGAAGACGCCGCGGCGCAGACCTTCACCGCTTTCGTCGGCAAGGCCTCGACCCCGGAACTGCGGTCGCTGTTCGGCAGCATCGCGCCCGTCCACGCACAGCAGCGCGCGATCCTGCTGGCGGTGCAGGCCCTGGTCAAGGGCGGCGCCGTCGACCTGATCGCCCTGCCGCCCAAGGCGGACAAGCTGCCCGAGGCCGCGGGTTCGGTCGGCTTTCCCGATTCCTTCTACTCGCAGAAGGACGCTTCGGCGATCGATGGGGGTGCGCTGTGATCCGGCGTCGGAAGAAGTGGGATCTGCAGATCTCCGAGGCCGAACTGACGGCCATGACTCGGGACCTGGACGAGGCACATCGGGAGGCCATGCCGCGGATGCACGCGGAGGCCGCCGCCTACGGGCAGTCGTTGCGAGAGCAGTTTCATCGGGCCAACGTGGGCCGCCGGAACTTCCTGCTCGGCGTCGGTGCCATCGGTGCGACCCTCGCGTTGAGCGGGTGCGGGGGCGACGACTCCGACGATGCGGCGCAGCAGCCCGCAGCGGGCGGGGACAGCCCGGCCAAGGCCACCTACGAAGGCGACCTGAAGATCGTCGCCTTCGCCGCCGCACTGGAGAACGAGGCGGTCGTGGCCTACGGCGCTGCGCTCAAGGCGGCCGCGGACGGTGCGCTCGGCACGGTGCCGAAGGCGGTGGGCGCCTTCGCGACGACGGCGATGGAGCAGCACAAGGAGCACGCCCTGGCGTGGAACTCGGTGCTGAAGGCGCAGAACCTCCCCGAGATCACCGGGGTGCCGCTGTCCACCCACCAGGCGACGCTGGACGCGTTGGGCAAGGTGAAGGACGTCGGCGAGGTCGCGAAGCTGGCCTTGACCCTGGAGGACCAGGCGGCGGCGACCTACCTGTTGGCGATCGGCGCGGTCTCGGACAAGGGCGGGATCGCCACCGCGGCGACCATCGCGCCGGTCGAGGCGATGCACTCGGCGATCCTGAGCTTCGTGCTCGGCGAGTATCCAGTGCCGGTCGCGGCGCTGACCACCAAGGGCGCGGCGGACCCGGCGAGCTTCACCGGCTAAACCTCGCACCGTCCGAAGGAGTGGGCGCTATAGCGCCCACTCCTTCGGACGTAAGGGCTTAGGCGAAGAGGGCGTCGCCCCACCAGCGGTCCGCGCCGGTGACGCCGGGCGGGCAGGCCCACACGCCGGAGCCGGTGTGGCGGATGTACTCGTTCATCACGTCGTTGGCGGACATCTTCTGCTGGATCGTGCCGAAGTTGTCCGGGTGGTTCTGGAACGAGATGAAGAACAGGCCCGCGTCGAGGCGGCCGAGGCCGTCGGAGCCGTCGACGAAGGAGTATCCGCGCCGCAGCAGCGCGATGCCGTCGTTGGTTTCCGGAGCGACGAGCTTGACGTGGGAGAACTCGGGCTGCTTGGTGAAATCGACCGGGTCCCGCTCGAGGGTCCCGCCGATGGGTGCGCCCTCCTTCTTGTCTCGGCCGACGATGTTCTCCTGCTCGGCCAACGAGGTGCGGTCCCACGTCTCGATGAGCATGCGGATGCGACGGGCCACCAGGTAGCTGCCGCCGTCGAGCCACGCCTGGTCCGAGCCGCGGACCCACACGTGCCTGTCCAGTTCGGGTACGTCGTCGCCGGCGATGTTGTTCGTGCCGTCCTTGAAGCCGAACATGTTGCGCGGGGTCTGCTCCTCCGGCGTGGTCGAGGAGGTCTTGCCGAACCCGAGCTGCGACCAGCGCACGGACACGGTGCCGAAGCCGATGCGAGCGAGGTTGCGCACCGCGTGCACGGCCACCTGCGGGTCGTCCGCGCAGGCCTGGATCACGAGGTCTCCGCCGGAGGCACGGGGGTCGAGGGTGTCTCCACGGAAGTGCGGCAACGTCTTCAGCGCCGCGGGGCGCAAGCCGTCGAGGCCGAAGCGCGGCTTGCCCTTCTTCTCGAACAGGCTCGGGCCGAACCCGATCGTCACGGTGAGCCGGGACGGGGGAAGGCCGATCGCCTCGCCGGTGTCGCCGGGCGGCGCCTGGACGACCGCCGGGAACGAGCCGGACTCCAGGGCGTCGAGCCCCGCGCACATCCGCTCGGCGGCGCGGGTCCAGGCCTGCAGCAGCTTGATCAGCTCCGCACGGTCGGAGGTGAGGACGTCGAAGGCGGTGAAGTGCAACCGGTCCTGCACCGGGGTGGCGATGCCTGCCTGGTGCGCACCCCGGAATGCGACGGGCAGCCCGCGCGGAGCGTCGAGCCCGCCGCCGGTCACCGGGCCCGCCGAGTCGGCGGCCACGGCGTGCCCCGCATAGCCCAGGGCCCCGGCGCCGCCGAGGGCGGCAACGCCGAGACCTGCCATGCCGAGCGCGCGCCGGCGGCTCAGGCCGGCGGAGTCGTTCGGTTCGGGCGTGGTGTTCACGAGGTGGCCGCGGGGGACGCGCTCGCGCCGGCACCGCCGGCGATGACGCCGCCGAGCGTGGACAGCGGCTCCGCGAGGGCGTTGACGACGTCGGTGAGCACCTTGCGCTGGTCCTCGGTCACCCTGTCGTAGGAGATCCAGCCCTCGCCCTCCCTGTACTTGGCGAGCTCCTTCTCGACGTCGGCGAACTCGGTCGTGATCGTGGTGATCAGCGCCGCGTCGATCGGTTGCGCGATCGGCGTGAGGAGCTCGAACACCTTCCTGGCGCCGTCGAGGTTGGCCTTGAAGTCCCACAGGTCGGTGTGGCTGAAGAACTCCTCTTCGCCGGTGATCTTTCCGTTGGCGATCTCGTCCATGAGCTCCTTGGCGCCCAGCGCCATGGTGTCCACGTCGAGTTCGATGGTGTCGAGCAGCGGCGGCAGGGTTTCGAGGTCCTTGACGAGCTGGTCTCCGACCGGGCCCATGTCGGTGGTCGTGTCGTTCTTCCAGAGCGCCTTTTCGATGACGTGCCAGCCGGTCCAGGTCTGCCCGGCCTCGAGGTCGGCCTCGCGCAGGTCCACGGCCGGGTCGATGTCGCCGAGCGCTGCGGCGATGGGCTCGATGCTCTCCCAGCCCACGCGCGACGGGGCGTACAGCGACTTCGCCTTCGCGACGTCGCCCGCCTTGACCGCGGCGACGAACTCCTTGGTCTTGGCGATCGAGTCGGCGACCTGCGCGCGCAGGTAGGTCTTGTAGCTGCTGACGGCCTGCGCCTCCTGCGGACCGACCGAGGCGGACGGGTTGGCCGAGGGCAGCACGATCTCGGTGGAGCCCGATCCCGAGCCGGAGCCCGAACCGCTCGCCGAGGCCGTCGCGGGCGCATCGCTTCCGCCCCCGCAGGCCGCAAGGGTCAGGACGGCCGTGGTGGCCAGGGCGGCGACCGACAGGGCACGCGGTGCGGACATACGATCCTCGTCTCCACGAAGAACCAGGTGAGCCTTACCTTAGGTCAGTCCACCCAGGTGAGTCGTCCAAAGATTCCGTCCGCTTCTGGTCCGGGACCGGCGGCGAAGTAGAGCGCGTTCGCCTGGCCGAGGCTCTGTCCGTTGCCGAACTTGACGTCCCACAGCCCGTCTATTTCCACTCGGTGTCCGTCGGGGCGGCGCAGGAAGTCGGTGACCTTGCGGGTGGCTGGGTCCAGGGCGACGATCGTGCCGTCGCCGAAGTTGGAGACCAGCAGCGCACCGTTGTGCTTGCCGAACCCGGTGCTCGGAGCCTGGGCGATGCCCCAGGGTGCGTTGAGGTACCGCCCGCCGTCCCATGTCGCGATCAGTTCGCCGTCCGGGGAGAACTCCGCGAGACGCCCGTCGCCGGGGGCCGGTTCTTCTTCGCCCGCCTCGGCCCATTTCGCGTAGGCGACGAATACCGAGTTGCCGATGGTCTGGACGTTGAACGGTGCGTACTCCTTCTCGAAGGGGTTGGCGAAACCGGCCTCCGGCAGGGGAGCGAACTTCTCGTCGAGGACGACCACGCTCGGCTTCTCGCCGAAGTCGGCGAGATAGAGCCGGTCGTTGGCCGGGGAGATCGCGACGCCGAAGAACTTGCCACCGGCTTTGGACCGGTCGAACACGACCTCCGAGCCGCTGGGCCACGCGAAGGTCCCGTCGGCATTCTTGCGCTCGGTCCAGGCCGTCAGCAGACCCTCGTCGGTGGCGAAGAAGAACTTCGCCGGGGCGGTGATCTTTTCCGTTCCGGCCTGCTGGGTAATGACGAAGCCGGGGCCCTTCTCGTTGAACACCGTGCCCGTGGGGGTGCCCTGTTCGGGCTTCTCCACGCCCGGAACGGAGACCACGGTCAGCCCGTCCTGGAACAGGTTCTTCTCGCCGACGTCGCCGACGTACTCGATGGACTTCCCGGTGGCGCTGGCGGTGATCCAGAAGTGGCCGCCGGCTCCGGCCGGGCGCAGCGAGATGCCCCAGGCGTTGCGCATGTCCGGCTCGACGATCTGCGGCCGGTAGGAGGCGTCGTTGGCGACGAGGTTGACCTGTTCGTAGCCGCCTTCGCGAGCGGCGCCGGAGGCCGAGGCGGCGGGCTTTTCGTCGTCCCCGCCGCACCCGCTCAACGGGAGGCAGAGCATGGCGGCGACGGCGGCGGTCGGGAGGGCACGGAGGACGGTCACGGCAGATCCTCACTGACGAGAAAGTCGGTGAGGCTTACCTTAGCCCGGAGCAGCAAAAACGACGACCTGCGCCCATTCTTCGTGGATCATGCGCCGGGTCTGGCCCGGTAGACCAGCTCGCGCAGCACCTGAGCGCGTCGAGCAGCATGTTCACTCCTGCTGAGCGGCGGCGGTGGGCGTACCGCACGGGGGTTCGGATACGAAAGGCTTCCCCGGCGTAGGGCAGGCTTGGCTTACGCGGTATGCGCGTCCTGCTCCGGTCGGCGCGGGTGTGGACGGCGGCTATCGTTCAGCCCGTGGTCAAGCCCATGGCGAGCGCCCGCCCGGCGGTGCAACGGTCAACCCGGCAGCGCGCCGCCGTGGCCGCCGCACTGGCCTCGGTCGACGACTTCCGCAGCGCGCAGGAACTCCACGACCTGCTGAAGGGCCGCGGGGAGAACGTCGGCCTGACCACCGTGTACCGAACCCTGCAGACGCTTGCGGAACAGGGCGAGGTGGACACCCTGCGCACGGCCGTCGGCGAATCGGTGTACCGGCGCTGCTCCGACGGCCACCACCACCACCTGGTCTGCCGCACCTGCGGGCGGGCCGTGGAGGTCGAGGGCCCGGCGGTCGAGCGGTGGGCGGACAAGATCGCCGCCGAACACGGGTTCACCGAGGTCTCGCACACCGTGGAGATCTTCGGGCTCTGCCCGGCCTGCGCTCACTCGTAGGGCTGTGCCTATTCGTAGGGATCGGCCGGGATCGGCACCACGGTGATCGACTCGGCGCGCATCGCCGCGATCGCGTCGTCCGGATGCGGCGCCGTCGACGGCTCCCAGGTCCCGACGACCTCGACCCAGGTGTCGTTCGCCATCGGCTGCGCGTCGCGCATCTCGACCTTCGTGGCAATGCCGTCCGCGGCGCAGCACGCCAACTCGATGCGCGTCAGATACCAGCCGCCGGCGGGGTTCTGACTCACGAATCCGGTCAGCGCGACGGTGCGGTCCACCAGCGTGCGGCCCTGGTCCCACGTCGCGCGCACGGCGTACTCGGAGACCTGCATGCGCGCCGGGTCGCCTGGCGGGAGGGCCGGGAAGTCGCTGTCGCCGGCGGGCCGCGCCACCGTGCCCGGGTCGCGCGCGGCCGCATAGGCGCCGAGCGGGCCGGGGGAGACGAGCAGGATCGCGAACACCGGCAGCGTCAGCAGCCAGGCCACGCGGGGTACGTGGCTGTGCGAACCCTCCTCGCCGCAGCCGTGCTCCGCCGCAGGCGAGCGCCGGAACGCGGCGAGCACCCCGAGCACACCGAGCGCGGCCAGGACGGCACCGGACGCGACGAGCGGCCAGCGCAGGATCGACTTCACGTAGTACAGGTAGGAGCCGTCGAGGCCGATGCGGATGCACGCGGTTCCGAACAGCAGCAGCAGCACTGCCTGAACGTCGCGCCTCACAGCAGCACCTCGCCCACGAGAACCGCCGCGCCGATCGCCAGGACAAACGTCGTCGGGGCGAACCACATCGCGAAGCGCCGCCCGAAGGTTCCGGCCTGCAGCGCGATCAGCTTCACGTCGACCGTCGGGCCGACGACGAGGAAAGCGAGGCGCGCGGTCAGCGAGAACTGCGTCAGGCTCGCCGCGACGAACGCGTCGGCCTCCGAGCAGATCGCCAGCACCACCGCGAGCAGTGCGAGGCACAGGATCGACAGGACCGGGTTGCCCGCGACGGCGTCCATCCATTCGCGGGGCACCACCACGTTGAGCGTCGCCGCAGTGAGGCCGCCGACCACGAGGAACCCGCCGGTGTGCAGGAGGTCGTGCCGGACGCTGCCGACGAACGTGGTCCACCGGTTGGCGTCCTGCCCGGTCGCGCGGCGATGGACCCGCTCGAGCATGTCGGCCCTGCCGAACCGCAACCACAGCCAGCCCATGACCACGGCGACCAGCAGCGAGGCGAGGAAGCGCGCCACCACCATCTCGGGTGCGTCCGGGAAGGCCACCGCCGTCGCGGTCAGGACCACGGGGTTGATCGCCGGGGCCGACAACAGGAAGGCCAACGCCGCCGCCGCGGGGACGCCGCGACGGATCAAACTCGCGGCAACGGGGACCGAGGCGCACTCGCAGCCCGGCAGGATCGCTCCCGCCATCCCGGCCACCGGCACCGCCGCCGCCGGTTTGCCGGGCAACGCCCTCTTGAACCAGGACTCGGGGACGAAGGTCGTGATGCTCGCCGAGAGCAGCACGCCGAACACCAGGAACGGCAGCGCCTGCACGACGATCGACACGAACACCGTCGACCACGTGGCGAGCGCCGGCCGGTCGAAGAACTCGCGCAGCGGGCCGGACAGGAACAGCAGCGCGGCGAGCGAGGCGCACAGCAGGAGCAGCCCGAGGCGGCTTTCCTGGTGGGGCGTCGTTCCGCGTTCGCGCGGCGCCGATCGCGTTTCCAACTCCGAACTCACCCGTCCACTGTCGCGCGACGTGATCGATTCGCGCAGCCGAACACGCCGGTCTACGGAGATGCCGCGGGGCTTTTGCGAAAAATCACATTCATTGTCGATAGACCGCGCGTCGATTCCCAGTGCCGACGGCCGGGCGGGTGGATGCCCCCACCGGGTAGGGCTTTTGCCCGCCACGCGGTCGGCGTCCGCGGGCCCTGCCGCCCCGAACCCGCCGTGAACAGTTCGAGCGGAGGAGCGACATGGCGGGGAAACGAGCAGTACGGGGTTTCGCGGTGGCGGCGGTGCTCGGTGCCGCCGTCCTCGTGCCGCAGGAGTCGGCGTCGGCGGCGAGCACCGCCGTGTCCATCAAGGACTACAGCTACCAGGCCGAGACGGTGGCGGTCTCCGTCGGCGACACCGTCCGGTGGACCAACAAGGACCTCGCCATGCACGACGTCACCACCAGCAAGGCGCCGGTGAAGTTCGCGTCCAAGCTGCTCAAGAAGGGCCAGTCGTTCTCGTACACGTTCACCAAGCCGGGCGTCTACGAGTACTTCTGCTCGCCGCACCCGAACATGGTCGCCAAGGTGGTCGTGAAGTAGGGCGGTTACCCGACGGGTAATCGCTTCGTGCACCGAAGCCGGTCACTCTGGGGGCATGAAGGGACGCCAACTGCGCCGGGTGATGGTGATCGACGCCTGGGTTTCGTTCTACAGCCCGGTGCTGCTGTTCGCGGCCGTGCCGATCCTGTACTTCTTCGAGGTCTCCGCCACGGCGATCTTCGTCGTCGTCGTCGTTCTCGCGCTGATCCTCGGCGGGTGCGGCCTGCTGATGGCCGGGCTGCTGGCGTTCGCCATGGGGCGCGACGGCGGGAAGTTCCCCGACGATCCGTACGCCTACTTCCACCTCGACCGCCCCACCGGGACGAAGGGCTGGCACGTCCCCTACTGAGGGAACCCTGTGAGATCGCAAATGCCGCGAACCCGGCACGCCCCGCCCCCGTAGAACGGTCCAGGGACACGGCGAGGGGAGCGACAGATGTGGGTTCGAGCGGCGGCAGGGGCGGCGGCGATTGCTGCGCTGGCTGGATGTGGAGGTACGTCCGGGGCTGCGGAGCCGCCGGTCACCGAACCCGCGGCGTCGTCCGCACCCGCCACGGGGCAGCCAGCTCCGGCGGCGGGGTCCCTCCTGCCCTCCAGGCTGGTCGGGCAGTGGGCGGTGACCGGCAACGGCATCCCGGAGAAGACCGTGCTGAACCTGGCAACCGACGGCATCGAGGTGTTCGGAGCCTGCGGCGTGCTCGACGGCGCGTGGGCCGCCGCCCGCAGCGGCGGGTTCCTCGCCGAGCTGAGCGGGGGCGACGACGCGTGCTTCCCGGCCGAGGTCGAAGACCCCACGCCCGCGTGGGTCGCCCAGGCCACCGGCTACGCCGTCGACGGCGCCAACCGGAGCCTGCTCGACGCGGGCGGGCAGACCCTTGCCACGCTCACGCCGGGCAACGGCGGCGCGACGGTCGAGCCGCTGCCCGTGGCGGACTCGGCGGCGCTGGCGGCCCTGGACGTCGCGGTGCCCGCGCTGCCGGCCGGGCTCCGTCCGGCGACCGCCGAGGAACTGATCGGCGTGTGGCTGGTGCCCGGAGCCACGGCCGCTCCGGTGGCGGACGACGAAGAGGGCCCGGGCGAACCGGGCGTGGAATTCCTGCCCGACCGCATGTGGGGCGGGTCGGACGGCTGCACCGGGACCGGCGGTCTCTGGATCCTCCAGGGCGCCGCCCTGCTGGCCACGAAGGACGTCCAGTCCACCGACGGCTGCACGTCGGTCGACGTCATGGGCGGCGTCGTCGCCGTCGGCTTCGCCGGCGATCAGCTCGTGCTGGTGGGCAAGGACGGCACCGAGCTGAGCCGCCTGACCAAAGACGTCGAGCCGCCGGCCGAGCCGGAGGAGACCGCTAGCCCCGCCTGAACCGTCGCGGCACAATCTCGGCCATGCGAGCAACGGCAGTAGTGGCCGTTCTGGTGATCGTTGCCGGTTGTGCCGAGGTCAGTCACAGCGTCGAGCCTCCCGCGAGCACGCGTGCGGGCGCTCCCCGCGCGCTTCCGTCTGCGCTGGTCGGGCAGTGGGACGTGCTCGGGCCTGCCGTAGGGCCGAAGACGTCGATGCGCGTCGGGTTCCGCAGCCTCGAACTCCTGAACGAATGCGGCGTGCTGCACGGCGGTTGGGCCGCCTTCCCCGGCGGTGCCATCGCCGCCGGGACGTACGCGGGTGTGCCGGGGTGCTTCATGGAGGGCTCCGGGTGGACCCCGGCCTGGATGGGGCGGGCAGAACGGTTCGAGATCTCCGGGGACGAGCGCCGGCTCCTGGACGGGGCAGGCGCCGTCGTCGCGACCCTGCGCCCGGGCGAGGTGCCCGCGGCCAGAGCCCAGGACTTCCCGGCCCCGATCCTCGACGACGCGGCCCGAGCCGAACTCGACGCGGACCCGCCCGCGCCACCGCACGGCCTGCGCTCGGCTTCGGCGGAGGAACTGGTTGGGCGCTGGGTTCTTGCAGACCGCCGGACCGACCGGAGCAGTGACGTTCCCTTCATCGAGTTCCGCCGAGACGGACGGTTCGCGGCGTCCGACGGCTGCAACGGCACGGAGGGACGCTGGGTCCTCTCCGGTAGTTCGCTGCTCCTGGCCGGCGGTCTCACGGGCCTGGTCGGCTGCATCGAATCGGCGCAGCTGGCGATCACCGGCACGGTCGGGTTTGTGGGTGATCGGCTGGCGATGACGGGAAGGGCCGGCGGCCACACCTAGTACCTCGTCCGCAGAGCCCTATGACGCAACCGATCCTTCCGGTTCTTCGCCGATAGTGCACTCGGGGTACGCCTCCAGCCGCTATTGCGTACCCCAAGTGCACTATCGGGAGTATTTGGGCTCAGCGGAGGGGTCGGGCGGGGCGGAAGCCGCGGGCTCGAAGGACGTTCGCGACTCGCGCGACCAATTGCTGTGGGCGGTGGTAGAGCATCGTGCTCGTCACCTTGATCAAGTGCCAGTCCGACGCTTGGTAGCGGGCGTCGCGATCGATGTCGGACTCCCATTGCCTGTGGTCGGATTGGTGGTGTCGCCCCTCGTACTCGAGCGCCAGGCGAACCCAGTAGCCGAGGTCGGGCTCGGCGATCCACAAACCGTTCTCGTCGGCGATCGGCTCGTTCACCAGGTCCGGCGGAAAGCCTGCTTGGGTGAGCAACAGGCGCAGGTGGCTTTCCGGAGCCGACGCCGCGCGGGGGTCGAGGTAGCGGTAGGCCTCTCTGGCGAGGCGGATGCCGCGTCGCTTCGAACCAGCGGAAATGGCGTCGGCGATGTTGTCGGTGGTGCCGTCGAGGCGGGCGAGCCCGTCTCCGGCGGCGACGAGGTTCGGTAGGTCGAGCCGGCTGGCCAAGTCCACGAAGGTCCGACCCGGCGAGGTCACGGGAAGTCCGTGAACCCAGTGGGGTGCCGGCAGCTCCAGGACGCGGTGGGCGGATATGCCTTGGATTCTGGGTTCGATCTCGGAGATCAGGCTCAGGTGGATGAGCGTGTCCCGAGGTGCGGGAATCTTGTAGAGCTCGGCAGCGGTGTGATGACTGAAGAGACTCCGGCCCGGGACGACGAGACGTGCCGCGCGGCAGCGATCCTCGATGTTGACGGGGCGGTCGCTCGGCAACAAGACGCCGCGGAAGCAGGAAGCGTAGTCGCCGCTGTCGAGGCGTCGCCGGCTCAGGCCGGACTTTTTCGCTTCGCGTCGCAGAAAGGGCCCAGCGAGTGGGAAGGACGGTTGATTGGCCATGCCGGCACGGTTGCCGGACGGCCGGCGCCTGCCAATGGAAGGTTTTCTGTCTGGGGATAACCGGCACCCTGCGTCCCCTGTGGACAACCCGGCGACCGAGACACCCACCCCGCACCCGAACACTCCCGATAGTGCACTCCAGGTACGCGATTCGGCCGATTTGCGAGCCCCAACTGCGCTATCGGCGAGAAATGGGGCCCGTGCGCTGAGCCTCAGGCCAGGTGCGTGCCGAACCAGCTCTGCACCTTGGCCCACGCCTGATCCGCCGCGACGGCGTTGAAGCGCGGGCCGGTGTCGTTGAAGAACGCGTGCTCGACGCCGTCGTAGGTGACGACCTCGTGCGTCAGCCCGGCCTTCTGCAGCGCCGCCGTGGCCGCGTCGCGGGTCGCGTTCACGCGGGCGTCGTTGGCCGCGTACATGCCGAGCACCGCCGCCGGGGAGCCGGTGAAGTCCGGGACGTCCGGCGCCGGGCCGTAGAACGGCACGGCGGCGCGCAGCCGCTCCTCCTGGAGCGGACCGGCCTGCAGCAGGCTCCAGGTCATCGCTCCGCCGAAGCAGAACCCGATGGCGCCGAGCTTGAGATCGCCCGCCCGGCGCAGAAGCTCGTCGCCCGCGGCCCGTAGATCCGTCAGCAGGTCGTCCTTCGGAATGCCGGACAGGGCCGCGGTCGCGGCCGCCTGGTCGGTGAAGCCCGCGAGGCCGTTCGGGCCGGTGCGGGACAGCAGGTCCACGCACAGCGCGGCGTAGCCGATCTTCGCGAAGCGGCCGACGAGCTCGAAGAAGTGCGTGGTCAGGCCCTTGTTCTCGTGGATGACCAGCAGTGCGCCCTTGGCGGTGCCCGTGGCGCCCTTCCACGCGGCGCGATAGGTCACACCGTTGGCCGAGTACGAGACGAGCTCGCCCACGTCCGCTCCGGGCGGCGGGGTCGCCTGTGGTGGCGTCAGCGAGGGCGTCGGAGTCGGGCTGGGCACCGGAGCCGGCGGCGCGCCCTTCGCGCCGGCGCCGGAGTCCTCCGCACACGCCGCGAGCAGCGACGTCGCGGCCGCCGCGCCCACCCCGAGCAGGCCGAGCCTGCGCACCGCCTCGCGTCGATCGAGGAGCCCGTGCGCGTACTCCTCGGCCACCTCGCCCACCAGGTAATCCCGCATCGCCATGCACAGAACGTAGGCCCCGTATCTGTGAAGTTGGTTACAGGTACCGTTTCTCCCGGGAGGCCAGATTTGGAACAGATCACGGCGGCACTCGCGGCCCAGCACGCCGAGCTCGCGAAACTGATCGCCGAGCTGGACGCGGACGCTTGGCGGCTCGAGTCGAGGTGCCGGGGCTGGAGCGTTTCCGACGTCCTCCTGCACCTGGCCCAAACCGAGGAACTCGCGCTCGCCTCCCTGCAGAACCGGCTGCCGACCGCGCTCGACGACGCGGGCTGGGGCACGCTGCACCCCGACGTCGACTCTGCCGCCGACGCCGCGGTCCGTGCCCAGCGCGGTGCCGAGCCGGCCGACGTGCAGGCCCGCTGGACCGCAGCCGCCAGAGCTTCGATGGCCGGGTTCGGCGCCGTGGACCCGAAGGCGCGGGTCCAGTGGGTCGCCGGGCAGCTCTCCGCGCCGACGCTTGCCACCACCCGCCTCGCGGAGGCGTGGATCCACAGCGGGGACATCGCCCATGCCCTCGGCGTCAAGCTCGAGCCCACGGACCGGCTCTGGCACATCGCCCGGCTCGCCTGGCGCACCCTGCCGTACGCGCTGAAGAAGGCCGGGCAGACGCTGGTGGCCGGGGTGACCCTGGAGCTCATCGCGCCGGACGGCAGCCTCTGGGTGTTCAGCGAGGAGGAAGGCCGCTCGCTCACCACCATCCGCGGCCCGGCGGAGCTGTTCTGCGAGATCGCGGCCCGCCGCATCCCCGGAGACCAGGCCGGCCTCGAGGCGTACGGCCCGGACCGGTACGCCGTCCTCGACCTCGTGCGCACGTTCGCGTGAGCGACTTCGACGAACAGCGGGCGGACGCGTTCCGCAAGAAAATGTTCCAGACCTTCTCCGGCGGCGTCGTCACGCTGCAGGTGGACCTGGCCGTCCGGACCGGGCTGCTGGACGTCTTGGCGCACGGGCCGGGCACCAGCGCCGACCTCGCCGAACGGGCGAACCTGCAGGAGCGCTACGTCCGGGAGTGCCTCGGCACCCTGGCCACCGCCGGAATCGTCGAGTACGCCGTGCCCGTCTACTCCCTGCCCGCCGAGCACGCGGCCGTGCTGACCGGGGGCGGGTCCGGCAACGTCGCGCCGCTCGCGCGCATGATGACGCTGCTGGCCCCGCACGTGCCGGCCGTGGCCACCGCGTTCCGCGAGGGTGGCGGCGTTCCGTACGAGGCGTTCCGGCCCGAGTTCACCGCCGTCATGGACGGGCTCTCGCGCGGTCTGATGGACGGTCAGCTGATCGAGGGCATCCTCCCGCTCGCGGGCGACCTGCCCGCGCGGCTGAGCGCCGGCCTGCGCGCGGCCGACGTCGGCTGCGGGACCGGGCACGCCGTCAACCTGATGGGGCAGGCGTTTCCGGCGTCGGAGTTCGTCGGGTTCGACTTCTCCGCCGAGGCGATCGCCGCAGCCCGTGCCGAGGCCGAGGCGATGGGCCTGGGCAACGTCTCCTTCGAGGTTCGCGACGCGACCGCGCTGCCCGTCGCCGCCTTCGACGTGGTGTTCGCCTTCGACGCCATCCACGACCAGCGCGATCCCGCCGCCGTCCTGTCCGCGATCCACGCGGCCCTGGTTCCGGGCGGCGAGTTCGTGATGATGGACATCCGCGCCAACACCGCGCTGGAGGACAACATCGGCAACCCGTTCGCGCCGATGCTCTACGGGATCAGCACCCTGCACTGCATGACGGTGTCCCTCGCGCTGGGCGGCGAAGGTCTTGGAACCGTCTGGGGAGAGCAGTTGGCGCGCCAGATGCTCGCGGACGCGGGCTTCGACGTTCTCTCGGTCGCGCCGGTGCCGGACGACCCGATGGACTCCGTATACGTCGCCCGCAGGGTGGACGCCGGCACCGGCTGAACGCCACGTACGGTGGGACACGTGGCGAGTTTCGTGTTCCTGCACGCCCACCCGGACGACGAGGCGATCGCCACGGCCGGGCTGATGGCGGCCGCCGCCGACGCGGGCCACGACGTGACCGTCGTGTTCGCGACCTCGGGGGAACGCGGCGAGGTACCCGCCGACCTGTCCGGGCACGCAACCCTGGGCGAGCTGCGTGCCGCCGAGGCCCGCGCGGGCGGCGCACTGCTCGGCGCGCGCGTGGGGTTACTCGGCTACGATGACAACGGCGAGGGCGCCGCCGACGTCCCGCCCGCGAGCGTCGCCCCGGCC